>CAZNPE010000001.1:0-316429 GCA_964575275.1 uncultured Candidatus Peribacteria bacterium
AAACCCCATGCTCCACCGCTTGTGTGGGTCCCCGTCTATTCCTTTGAGTTTTAGTCTTGCGACCGTACTTCCCAGGCGGCGAGCTTACCGCGTTAGCTTGGACACGGAAGGCAATTGAGAACCTCCCACATCGAGCTCGCATCGTTTAGGGCGTGGACTACGGGGGTATCTAATCCCCTTCGCTCCCCACGCTTTCGTCTCTCAGTGTCAGCAAGTGGCTAGTATCCTGTCTTCACTTTTGGCGTTCCATCGCATATCTACGGATTTTACTCCTACATGCGACATTCCAGATACCTCTCCACTGCTCAACCTAAGAAGTTTCCGAGACGCTCTCAGGGTTAAGCCCTGAGTTTTTACCCCAGACTTTCTTAGGCACCTACAGACGCTTTACGCCCAGTAATTCCGAGTAACGCTTGTATCCCCTGTATTACCGCGGCTGCTGGCACAGGGTTTGCCGATACTTTCTCCTGAGGTACCGTCAAAAATTTCGTCCCTCAGAACAGGTGTTTACGACCCGTAAGGGCCTTCATCCACCACGCGGCGTCGCTCCGTCAGACTTTCGTCCATTGCGGAAGATTCCTCACTGCTGCCTCCCGTAGGAGTATGGACCGTGTCGCAGTTCCATTCTGGCTGGTCGTCCTCTCAGACCAGCTACCCGTCATTGCCTTGGTGAGCCGTTACCTCACCAACTAGCTGATAGGCCGCAGGCCCCTCCCGAACCGATAAATCTTTACCCTTGCGGGACCATCCGGTATTACTCCGCCTTTCGGCGGGATATCCCTGAGTTCGGGGCAGGTTCCAACGTGTTACTCAGCCGTTTGCCGTGGGTCTAAACCCACGCGACTTGCATGTGTTAGGCGCGCCGCTAGCGTTCACTCTGAGCCAGGATCAAACTCTTCGAAAAAGAAATTTGTGTGACCGATTGTTTAGGTCGGACACATGGCTATAACCGAAAATATTTAGACAGGGCGGCTATACCCTGTTTATGTACAAAGAAATATATTGGACCGTTTATTCTCTACTACACGATGCTGTGAAGGAGCTCTTTCGCGTGTGAGCGCTTGAGCTCCTTTTCAGGAGTCAAAACGAAAGCCATTACGAACACGTAGGCTTACTCACAGCCGCGCTATCTTAGGAGTGTCAATTTTGATCGTCAAGAGGGAAATGGGGGATTTTTCATATAATTTGTACAGTCCAGGAAAAGGGGTGTCATTTTGGGTATTTTTTAGAGCTATCACTCTCCTTGTTTCCCCTCTTAAGAAGGTGGGCAAGTGTGCCTATCGTCTACGCACTAGAATTACGATCCTCTTTTAAACTGCTCAGGCAGCGGGATGAAATCCGCAGTTGGAAATCTTTTCTGGAGTGAAACAATTTTCTCTCCTCCTTCTTTATAGATGCGTGGTTGATGAGCCATGCGAGCATTTGTCAGTGCTGCGATAACGTTGGGCACCTGATTGACCAGTGGCTGAAGTCCCGTTGCAACTTCGGGCACGCAGACTCCGATCGATTCCCCAAAGACTTGAATATGTGTGTCGTCGCCAATGTGTTGGCATCGTGCTTCGATAATTTCTTCAGCAGTAATCAGGTGTTTCTCTACAGAAGCAGGATCAAGTTTTCCTGGTAGTACAGAAAAAAGGACAGTGAGATGCTCGTGCAAAATAGAACGGAGAGAGTCGAGTACATCGGCAACTGCATATTCCGACGGAGCTCGTTCTTTTTGTCTCCTCATGTAGTTCTCGGAAAGATCGCACAACACGACGAGTGCGTGCTTCGTGACGTCCATCGTTCTTGCAAACGTCGAATATTCACCGAGTAGATTTCGGTAGCGTCTTTGTCTTGCAGGACTCATCTCGTCTATTTGGCTCAACATAGAGCCCGGGTGCACTAGAAAGGACACCTCTTCTAGCTCTATCGAGTGTGGCAGGGGCGTACGCATGTAAATATAATATAAAATTATATTAAAAAAAGTCAATAAGTGAGACGTCACAGTGTCATTTCCTGTCTCGTTTGGTTGACACCTCTTTGGCCTCCTCTGTACAGTCTCCCAGCTTTTACTTCCCCTCTGCACTTCGCGGACGGGTTTACCCAAAAGTTCTATGCCTACTTTAAATGCCTCCTCGGAGGATGTCCGCGTCTACGAATTCGCGGTGATGTACCAGCCAGATCTCGACCAGAAGGCCGAGACAGCTCTTCTGAAAGAGCTCGATGAACACTTCGCCGAAGCCGGCGGTAAGCTCCTCTTCAAAGATCCATGGAGCAAGCGCGGTCTTGCCTACAAGATCGGTGGTTTCAGTGATGCGAAGTTCGTCATCTACTACTTCGAGATGGATCCATCCAAGATCCGCGAGCTCGATCAGCAGCTCCGTCTCACAAAGGGCGTTCTTCGCCACATGATCGTCATCCCACCGAAGGGATACGAGGCAGTGAGTTACGAAGAGAAGTACTTAGACTGGCTCAAAAACCGCGTCACTGTTGCTGAGCAGCGCCAGCACAAGAAGGAAGAGCGCTTGAAGCAGACAGTCACAGCGCAAGCCAAGCGCGCGACTAAGCGTATGGAAAAGCCAAAGGCAGAAGCCAAGCCACTCGAAATGAAAAAGCTCGACGCCGAATTGGACAAGTTGATTTCCGATTCAGACTTGAAGCTCTAATCCTCCCTTCCCACCAACTACCATGTCACCAAAGCCATTCAACAATCAGCAGAAGAACAAGCGCGTGGAGAAGAAGGTTTGTCCTTTCGACCGCGTCGGAGTTTCCTACATGGATTACAAGGACTACCCAACTCTCAAGCCATACACTGACTACTTCGGAAATATCCGAAAGCGTTACTACTCCGGCCTGTGCTTGAAGCACCAGAAGATGCTCAAGAACGCCGTCGAGCGCGCACGCTTCATGGGTATGCTGGCATACAGAAAATAAGCTGTCTCCGCGGCAAGCATGCCGCTCCCTATTTATAAAAATGAAGGCGCAGGGAAACCTGCGCTTTTTTGTTATAATCAATTCATGTCTGGTCATTCCAAATGGCATAACATCAGGGTCAAAAAAATGGCGACCGATGCCCGCAAGGGAAAGGCGTATACCAAGTACGCTCGTCTCATCGAAATTGCAGCGCGTGAAGGAGGAGGAGGAGATCCGGTGAAGAATACCAAGCTCCGCACGCTCATCGAAGCAGCGAAGGCTGAGAGTGTGCCGAATGCCAACATCGAACGCGCGATCAAAAAGGGCACCGGCGAACTCAAAGGCGAGGCGATGCAGGAAGTGACGTACGAAGGATATGGCCCAGGCGGTGTCGCGTTCATCATTGAGACACTGACCGATAATAAGAATCGAACGCTGGGCAGCGTAAAATTAATTCTGAGTAAGAATGGTGGGCGTTTTGCAGAGACAGGGTCAGTGCTCTGGATGTTCGAACGTCGCGGGGTGGTCGCTGCGCGAAATGAAAAATTGAAAATGGATAATGGAAAATTATTGGAAGAGATTGAATTGAAGTTGATTGATGTTGGCGCAGAAGATTTCACTGCGTCTGAGGATTTGATTCAGGTGGTGAGTGACATGAGTAAGTGGTCGGCAATCAGAGATTTTTTGAAGGAAAGTGGATTCACTATCGAATCCGCAGGACTCCAGTACGTGCCAAAGCAAACGGCACCTGTCGATGCCACAACAATGCTCAAAATCGAATCACTCACCGAAGCGTTGGAGGGCGATGACGATGTCTCCGAGGTGCACACGAATGCGATCGTGTCATGATTGGATCGCTCGCTCGTATGCGTACTTCAGTTTTTCTGCAGTCATCTGAGGAAGGACAACAGACTCAACATCGTTACGGCGATACATGCTTTTGATCTGCGTGTGTCTATGAGGTCTTGCGCCTAGTTCTTCGTACATTCCCTGACAATCGAACTGCGTGCCTCGCACTACGCCATGTCGCGTGAAAGCATGTGTAGCACCCAGACCCCACCCCACCTCATGCATCGCTTTCATATGCTTTTCGTCCAAAGCCCTGCCATCAACAAGGACGCCATAGTCACGTGCGAGGAGAAATTGGTCGGCAAAGTGATCGGGACAGCAGCCAAATGCAGCGCCATGCACGCGCATGGGACTAGAAAAATTTGCGTGTTGGCGTTCTGCAAGGATGGCGAACTGTTCCGCTGATAAAACACCAGTGATACTCCCTGCCTTATTGAACTCCGACCATAGGTACGTCTTTGTCGTGCTTGCGCGTGCGCGATATGTGGGGACAGAGAAGCCAATGTGGATCGGTGGTGCAACATCCGAGTCTTTGCCGTAGGTATGCATGGCCGATCGATACGCGTGCACTGCCTCTTGTACCAATGCAACAGTATCGCCGCCGGCGTTACTCACTGTCTGCCGTACGTTGTATTGCATGTGCCACTGGAAGGGGAATTCATGGTGTACGAGCGCATGCAGAGTGTGTCCATACTTGGGCTCAGAGCGACGGTGATGCAGAAGCTCAAGCAACTCGCGTGCTGTCATCTCGCGCATCTCAAAGACAGTGCGCGTCTGTCTTGTCGTTGCATCTAACACGTCCAATGCTTGCTCTACTTCAAGCCCCAATCCTTCTGACTCTTGCACGAGTCTATGCCGCTGTTCATCGAAATGTGTGGATGCCTTCATGGGGCGGCAAGGATAGAAGTTTTTCAGGAAAAGTCAAAGATAGTAGACATCGTCTTTTCCTCTTCTAGATCTAGAGAAGATCATACTTCTCGATCGTTTCCTTCATGATTTCAGCTGCGCGTTTGTGAACACCCGCTTCTGGGTGATGATCCCATCCAAGTGTGCTGTATCCGTTTCCAAAAACATCGGACAGATCGAGCACGAACCAGCCACGACTTTTGGCCAGTGTTTGGATTTCGATTTTCATCTTTGGGTAGATAAATCCATCTGGCCACATCACGAAGAGCTTCGGTGTGTCGGTACCGATGTCATCTGTGAGTTGGTTGAACCACTTCGTGTAGTACGCGATATCGGCATCTGTCCATTCGCGTCCGAAGATGCTTGATTTACTACGCCCCGGAAGATTCTTTGTGCGCCTCTCGACGAAGCGGAAGAGGGAGCTGTTCTGCTCCAAGAAAAATTTTCCTGGGAAATTGATCAGCCCTTTCTTCGTCACTGCTTCCTCTAATTTTTTTGTATCCTTCTCTTTGTCGGCACCGCGAGGGGTGGTGCCATTCACAGTGAATTCCGATTGCGGCTCAGCATCATTGGTTACGAACTCGAGGATCACAAGTGAGGCGACGGCAGGCTTGAATTTATGACGATAGGTCAGTGCCTCCTGTTCGATGTTGTACGACGCAACGCCAGTATTCATCACGTTGTAATTGGGAAGAAGTTTCCCAAGCTGCGCGGGGTTCGTCTCATCATCGGCAACGCCGAAGCCAAATGTCATGGAGTCGCCGAGCACAACGATCGTTGGCTTCGCTGGACTCATCTCGCCCATGCGAAATCCTTGTGAATTTGTACTCACTGTCTCGTGACCGAATCCAGGAACATCTTTTAAATTCTTCTTCAGTTCAAACACGAGATCGGGGATGGAGCTTTCTTGATGAATCGCAGGAACTGTCTCCCATGGCTGGAGTCCGGAGAGACGAATGAAGATCTCGCCAGCGATTCCAAGCACGATCAATGTCACACCAAGAAGGATCAAGTTTCCAAGCCATCCTAAAAGTCGCGTCTTCCATGTGCCGGCAGGTGTGTGCATGTCTGTCACAGCGCTATCGTACGGATTGCTGGCACGTGGTCAACGACATATCCGCAGCAGATTGCCATCTTTTTGGTAGACAACGCATTTAGTTAATCTCTAGACTATTTGCTCACTATGCGCGGATTTATCGCATTAGCATCGGCTCTCTGGCGATACGCAGGGAAGCGGCGACCTATCGTCGTGCTCTACACACTGATGTTCGTTATCTCCAACTGCATCTGGCTCATCGAGCCATATCTTCTTGGGCGCTTACTCAACGAACTTCAGAGCGTTGCTATCACCGCTCGTGATGTTGCCCTGTGGCCTATCTTCCAGTATCTCGGATTGATCGTCCTCGTTTCAGCAGGATCATGGTTTTTCCATGGGCCTGCTCGATACTTAGAACGCATCACTGCATTCCACGTTCGCGTATCCTTCAAGGAGCATCTCTTCACAACTATCACAAGCCTGCCGCTCCAGTGGCAGAAAACAAATCACTCTGGCAAGACGATCAACCGCATCGCCAAGGCCAGCAATGCGTTGTTTGAATTCACGCAAAATGGTTTTCAACTCATCGAAATGGTGATCCGCCCACTGGGTGCGCTCGTTGCTCTCACACTCATTTTACCAATGGCGACGATCCTTACTGTGAGTGCCATGGTCGTTGCGTCGTTCTTGGTCTTTTTCTTCGATCGTATCCTCATCCCTCTTTATGAGCAGGTGAATGAGAAAGATCACCATGTTGCATCTGTTCTCCATGACTACATCACGAATATCACGACCGTTATCACTCTGCGACTTGAGAAGCTGACACAGTCGGAGCTGTTGCGTCGCATGACACACTACATTCCTATCTATCGTCGCGAAGTGCGTCTGAATGAAACGAAGTGGTTCCTCGCAACGATGGCGATTTCCATTACAACCGCTCTCGTCATGGGATGGTACGCCGTGACTGTCATTGGTGCCGGTGGCGCACTTATGGCTGGAACGTTCTTCATGATCTATGACTATCTCCAGAAGATCGGCGCTGCGTTCTACACATTCGCGTGGAAGTACGGTCAAATGATCGAGCAGTACGCAGACCTCCGCACTGTCCAACCAATCCTCAAGGCCGATCGTCCAGAGCTCCACGACTGCAGCATGCCGGACGCGTGGAAGAGAGTAGAGATCAAGAACCTGGACTTCACCTACAAGGACGAAGAGCGCCGCACACATCATCTAGAGAAGGTCTCTCTCACGCTCCATAAGGGCAGGAAGATAGCGTTCGTCGGCGAAAGCGGAAGTGGCAAGTCAACTCTGATGGTGCTCATTCGTGGTCTCCAGACTGCGGACGCGGGCACAGTGCTCTGCGATGGAAAGAAGCTGCCACACGGACTCAAAGACGTTGGCTGTACCGCCACACTTATTCCGCAGGAGCCGGAGATCTTCGAGAACACCATCGAGTACAACATCACACTTGGGACACGGCACACGAAGGCGGAGGTTGAGGAAGATGCACAGCTTGCTCGT
Source organism: uncultured Candidatus Peribacteria bacterium (assembly GCA_964575275.1). Lineage (GTDB taxonomy): Bacteria > Patescibacteriota > Gracilibacteria > Peribacterales > Peribacteraceae > CAZKJL01. The sequence continues at coordinate 7,208 of CAZNPE010000001.1, forward strand.
TTCGATTCCGTCATTGAAAAGCTGCCACGTGGACTCGAAACGAATACGGCCGAGAAGGGCGTGAACTTGAGCGGCGGAGAAAAGCAGCGCCTGGCGCTCGCTCGTGGATTCTTTGCAGCCAAGACGAGTGACATTATTCTTTTGGATGAGCCAACGAGCTCTGTAGACCCAAGCAACGAACGCATGATTTACGAGAACTTGTTCCAGCGCTTTGCTGACCGTTGCATTATCTCATCGCTCCATAAGCTCTACCTCCTCCCGATGTTCGACGAAGTCTACGTTTTCCGGGATGGACGCGTGGTCGCTCACGGTACACCGAAAGACCTCCTGTCCGAGGGGGGTATCTTACATCCACTCTGGGTACGAGAGCGCGATATTTCCTCGGGTGCGTAGGTTGCCTAATGAGAGAATCTAAACTGCGCCGTGTCGTTCGCACTATTGAAGTACTCGTCGATCACAGTGATGCTGAGCGTGTGTGGGCCAGCTTGTTCGACTGTCCGTGGGACGCGGACAGAGCCTTCGAAGGGGGACTCTGTGAAGGAGCGAATTGGCTTGTCATCGATTTCGATTTTCACTTCTCGAATCTTCGCTTCCGATTTCACAGTGAATGCAGGCACAAACGCAGGGTACGCAACGCTCTCCCCAGAGAGAGGGAAGGAGATGCTGATGGTTGGCTTGGTGAAACGTCCAGGCGTGAGCGATGGGTCACACACCTTGGTAGGTGCGATGGGCAGTGGTAGCTGCGAGCCAGAGTGCGTCTCGTTCGCATTCCAGCGCTTCATCTGCTCCGCCGACCATTCTGTCACAGCCGTTTCCCACAGCGGCCATCGGTCGGGGAGCTCGCTCTTTGGGATGAAGAACGATTCCTCGAACGCAGCTTCTGCCGGACACTCTGGCGATGACAGAAGCATCGTCACTTTGTCGACCTTCAACTTGGCACATGCAGGATCTTCTTCTGTTGGCACGCGTTCGTCTAGAAATACGTCTGTCGTCTGGAGGTTCACCGGAGTACATGCCGATGCAAGTTTTCCTGAGAGCTTAGAAATGAGAGGATGCGAGAGGCCGCTTGGTTCGGTGAATGCAGCTTTTGCGTTCTTCATTTTGCGGTGAGCAGCTGCCATATAGTCGTGCCACACAGGCGCTGCCGTTGTGAGTCCGTCAGCTTTCTCGAAGAGAGACTGGCTTGTGGCATTCCCAACCCAGACACCTGTAATCAAATTCGGTGTGTAGCCCATCGTCCAGGTGCTCTCTGGCCGACGCAGTGTGCAGCCACCCTTGCCGTCGCGTTCCAGACACTTGTTACTTGTGCCTGTTTTTGCCGCAGCCTGGTAACCAGGAACAGAGAGGATTGTCTTCCAAAATTCATTGGGACGAGCAGACAAGTCGCTGAGTACCGATGTCACCTGCGCAGCAATGCGTTCGTCTACCACTTGGCTCGGAATATCTTCCTTCGGAGCGTAGCGGAGGTTTCCATCCTTATCTGTGATCTTCACAATCGACTTCATTGGCCTGAGCACGCCACCATCGGCGATGGTGGCGTAGCCCTGCACCATCTGTACGAGCGGTACTTCTGCTGCGCCAATGGAGAGCGGCCAACCGTAGTCATACTCTGGCTGCGATTCCTTGATCTTCGCTTTCGCATCGCGAGGTGCTGTGACGCCTAAGCGAGCCGCAAGAGAGAGCAGCGATTCTTCGCCGCCACCCAAGAAGAATGCTTTGATGGCTGGAATGTTTCGCGATGCACCGAGTGCGGTGCGCATGCTCATCAGCCCCCAGAAACTTCCATCGAAGTTCTGCGGTTCATCGCCACCAAACTTTGTCGCTACGTCATAGATGACCGTACCCGGACCGTACCCGGCTTCAAATGCTGCCAGGTAGGTGAATGCCTTAAAACTCGAACCTGGCTGACGAGGGCTCACCGCCATATCGATCTTTCCTTCATGCTCGTCGTCCGAGAAGTCGGCATTTCCAACGTACGCGAGAATCTCACGTGTTTCCGGTGCTACCGATACCAGCGCCATGTTGTAGGCACCGAAACGCTTTCGAATATCATCCTTGTGATCGGCAACCACTTTCTCCGCTGCCTGCTGCAACTCCCAATCGAGAGTGGTTGTAATCTTCAGCCCTCCTTGCTGGAGGAAAGATTCATCGATACCCAGGAGTTCTTCCACTTGATCTTGAATAGATAGCACGAAATGTGGAGCGCGAATATTCTGACGCTCCGGTGCGAATTTCAGTTTGGCGAGTTCATCCAGCGCCTGATTGTACTGCTCCTGCGTGATGTGTTTTTGGTCGAACATGTTCTTGAGCACTTGATCGGTGCGACCGCCGATGTACACCGTGGTAGAACCCGAACCAACACGCTGGCCAATCAGCCCGATGCGCACAGCGTTGTCTGGAATTTGATTCACAGTCGTGATTGTTCCGGAAATAATTGCTTCCTTCGTTTGGTCTGAGACGGTCGTGTGCACGTGTGAACCGTATGGATTGAAGTACGATGGTCTTTGGGGAAGAGATGCAAGAACAGCAGACTCCGCGAGCGTGAGATCTTTCGCGCTCTTACCGAAGTAATTTTTGGACGCTTGCTCAATGCCGTAAGCATTTTGACCGTATGGAATCCAGTTCAGGTAGAGCTCCAGAAGTTCTTCCTTGTTATATTTCGTTTCCAGCTGACAGGCCAATAGAAGCTCCTGTGCCTTGCGAATGAGAGAGCGGCGGCGGCCGACGAGCGCGTTGCCGGCGAATTGCTGTGTGAGTGTCGAGCCTCCAGAACGAACAAAGAAACTTGGCGCGATCTGACTCATGACAGCACGCATATAACCAATGACATCGAAACATGCACTACGATTGAAGAAGCGTTCATCCTCAATGGCGATCGTCGCTTGCTTCACAAATGGGCTGATTTGGTCGCCATGGATATACGTGCGATCTTGCTCCGAGTACAGGCGATAGAGCTCTACCCCATTACGATCTAAAATCACAGTACTCTGCGATGGAAACATCGTTGCAGGGTCGTCGATATTTGGGAGGGTGAACCATAGAATGGCAACAGTGACCACTCCAAGGCCGAAGAGTCCACCAACAATCTTCACAATCAGCATTTTCCACTCCTTTTTGTCCTTGGGTTTCTTCCAGCGCCCACGCACCGTGAGCCAACCTCGCTGCACGAGACGTTGCACGCGCACCGTAAGTGGCGTTTTCTGAGCCGGGCGCATCTGCGGCCTCTCTTCCTGACCAATGATGCGCTGCGTGAAACCGAAGTCACTCATGGAGTTGGCAGTGTAAGCCGATCTGCTCAAGATCTCAATGGTGCAGCATTAAGGAAGATGCGGAAAGTGAGCATAGTGCTTTCCAGGATACAAATCCTGGATATTGATGAAGTACTAGCCATTTTTCTCTTTTCATTTGTTTTCGCTATGAACCCAAAATATGCTATAATCCGGCGATGCATCGAACCCAAAAAATTCTCATAGGCCTTACGCTTTTTCTCGCACCTCTTGCAGGCGCTGCTCAGCCAGTTGTTATTGATACAGGCGTGCACACTACTATTCCCCAGCTCATTTCTGGCATTATTAACGTGCTTTTGCAGTGGAGTGGACTTGTTGCAACAGGACTCTTCCTCCTTGGGGCCACGCTTATGGTGGCGTCCGGCGGAGAGGATTCTCGTCTCACTGCAGGGAAGAAAATTATGAAGGCGTCTATCATTGGACTCGCATTCATTCTTGCGTCATGGTTGATCCTCTCAACCGTCGTCTCTTTTGTAGCCTCATAATATGCCTCCATCGTTCGATGACATTGTTGGCCGTCTGTTGGATCAGGCAGAGCAACTCAAGCTTGATGCACAACACGAAGAAGCTCTCATTATTCTCGAGCAGATTTTGGCGCGTGATCCAAATAATGTGGAGGCATTGGAAGAAGTCGCAGATAATGAGCTCAGCCTTGAGCGCTACGACCGTGCCGAGCGTGCTGCAAACCAAGCTCTTGCCATCGATGATCAGAGTTTTGATGCGTACTACATTCTTGGGTTTGTTGCGTCTGCCAAGGAAGAGTGGGCGAAGTCGGTGGAACTTCTCAAGCTTGCCAATAAGCTCGAGCCCAACAATCCAGAAATTTTGCGCTGCCTTGGTTGGTCACTCTTCAATCACGGTGACATGCTGGAAGGGGTAGTTACACTTGAGCGAGCACTGAATTTAGAAGACGACAATCCACTGATTCTCTGCGACCTTGGCGTTGTCTCGCTTCGTATGAAAGATTTCCCAAAGGCAAAAGCCCTGCTGGAGCGCGCATTGGAAATCGATCCCTCGAATACGCGCGTGCAGGAATGCCTAGAAATGGCGAATAGGATCCAGCGCAACGTGGATACTATTGGTGGCAACATCGCCTAAGTCGGCTAGCCAAATTCTCGACGGAAACGTCTCATAGCCGTTTCGGGTTTTTGCCTTTTGGTACACTGATTTCCATGCTGGACTTCCGCATGGCATCGGTCACCTTCATACGCGCAGCGAAGCGCGGTGTTGTGAGTATCTTCCGAGAAGAAGGATGGGGGATGGCGTTAGGCTCACTCTTTGGCGTTCTTCTCATCGGTCAGCTTCTTTGTCTTTTGGCAGTTGGTGTGCACGGTGGATTGGAGCTTCTCAAGGAGCGTACGGATCTTCGTCTTCAAATTCGCGAGAGTGCCACCGACGCGCAGATTCAAGATTTGTTCCAGAACGTGCGTGAACTTTCCTATGTCGATGACGTTGTCTACATCACCAAGGAGCAGGCGTTCGAGCGCCAGAAACTTCGCGATCCTACTCTCATCGAATTCCTGAGTAAGTTCGGCATCGAAAATCCATTTCCAGATACGATGGGTGTTCGACTCAAGCATTTGAGTGACTACGATGCATTCGTTCAATTCTTGAAGCAGCCAGTGTTTACGGCTGTTGTCGACCCCGCGTTCCTTTCCGACACGACTGATCAACAGCAACAGGTCACAGAGATTGCGAATGTAGTCTCTGCATCGCGAACAGTGCTCCTGTTTACTCTTGGTCTTGTAGTGGCCGTCCTCCTCTTCGTTGTTGTTGAGCTCATCCGTAGACGAGCACTCGTGAAACGCGAAGAACTTTTTGTCGAACAGCTAGTGGGTGCAGGGCGCATGGATATTCTTCTTCCGTTCATGATTGAAATGGCCTTCCTGCTTCTCTCCGCTCTACTCTTGTCCGTTCTCTGCATGGCAATTGTCGTTATTCTCCTGCCAGTCTTCCTTCCGGCACTGGCTGCCGGGGGCATGTTTGCTCAGTGGTCTGCCATGTCAGCGAGTTTGCTCGCTGGATGGTTCCCATGGATTTTGATTGCGCAGATTCTCCTGATGGTCGTACTCTCGGCTCTGGGTACGGTACTCGCACTGCGCTCGCAGTCGGTACTCTCTCTCACGTAAGCCGTCCTACACGTACGTCATGCCACGATCTCTCACCGATGAAGCCATTGTCCTGCGCACCTTCAATGTTGGTGAGACCGATCGTTTCTGCATGCTCCTCACTAAAGAGCACGGCCGCATCACCGCGCGCGCCAATGGTGCTCGCCGGCTTTTGAGTAATCGTGGTCGAAGTCTCCTTCCACTCCATCGCGTCACTGTGACGTGGGAACAGCGTTCATTCGGTGGCAGTGTCACTGCAGTTCAGTGCATCGATCCGAATACATCAGCATGGAGCGATCCAGATACATTCTCATGCGCGGCGCAGGGGATCGAAGTGCTGCTCAAGTTCACGGAAGATGGTATGGCGATTACCGAAGTGTACGACCTCACAGCGGCATTTCTTCGCGCATGCAATCAACCGCACCCACCATCGGTGCTCTACATCTACACGCTCAAACTTCTCAAGATCTTGGGGTACCTCCCAACCAACGGAGCACTGCCAGGCAGAAAGCCTTCGACGACATTCACTGCATTCATCGAAAGACTCGACGATGTCGATCTCACCGCTCTCCCTGCACTCAGCGCAGAGCTCCAGAGTGAGATGGTCAAGTTTTTTCAGGGATTGCTCGGTGGCGAACTTGGTGTCGTGCTCAAGTCGCCAGCAGTGCGGCTTGCCATCTCTTCCTGAGTTATACCGATCTGCCAGGTGAATGGCCTGGCCTCGTAGGCCGAGAAAAAGCTTTCCATTGTCGGCTCTTGCCCTTCGTACGCGACACTTCTGTACCAGAGAACTTTCATACCATCATGGCGCTCGCCAGCTTTGCGCTTTTCCCCTGGCGGAATCTCAAGAGTGTAGACAGTCTTTTCCTCGCGTGGTGCATAGCGACGATCGAAAATATATGGGCCAAAGACCTCAGACTCCCTATCGTCGTGTGTGCCGTAGTAAATGAAGTACGCGCGATCTTTATCGTCGGAGAGCGTTTGAATGAGGAGTGCGCCTGGTGTGTCGTTCTTGAATTTCATGTCCACATTGGGCGGATAGATGGTGGCGTCCGTTCCTTGTGGACTGTAGTAGTTCACAGCGTAGCTGTGGTTTTTTCGCTGTACGATGGGAAGGCCATACTCCCATGGGCCACGGTAGGCAGTGGAGCTTACTTGGCAGAGGCCACCTCCGTAGTCGGGGAGCGTTGTGTCGCCCTGAATCACGAGTTCCCTGCGATAGCCTGTGGTCGCATTCACAGGCCCAAGAATTTCCACGAAGGAGAAGATGCTATCTTTTGGAATAATGTGGCCGTTGAATTTGGCGAGTCCAACTGCAATGTTATGTCGACGATTGACCGGTGATCCACTAAAAACAGATTCGCCAACCATCACTACTTCCTTAATGCCCATCTCACGTAGTGATGTGTCTTGTACATCAATAGTTGGCTGCGTCACTTCTACCGGCAGAACAATTGTTGTCAGGTTTGTATCGAGTGCCTGTGCTGTCAGGGCAGCCGCTTCAGCGAGAAGAGTTTTCTGACCTGTGAGGCCAACACCATCGAACACAACAGAGCCCGAGGCATTACGTCGGATGATCACATTGCCGGCCGTGCGATCGATTTTTGCGGCAATATCTTTTTCCACAGTACGAGAAATGGCAGCTTCGTCCCAGTCGATAGTGTCTTGAAAACTCCATCCAGGCTCGAGTGCATCACCAGGTCCGCAGCTCTTCAGACGACTTGGTGGTTCCGCAGGGACCCCTTCATAGAGCCATGTTCGTTTGGTCCCGCGCCACTCAGGATGGTTTAAAACATTGATGGAGATGATGTGATGTCGGTAGGTATAGGTGACGCTTGCAGGGGCTGCAACGACGCTTTGCACACTGAAGAATGTTCCAAGGGCTGCACAGAAAAGGATCCATGGGCGAACGAAGCGCATGAAGGGATTCTACAATGAAGAAGGATGGCTGTCGTGAATTTCGGGGCATTTCCTTAATTTACCTACCGCGGCTCTGCCGCGGTTCGCAGGAAGCATCCTGCGCTGTGCGTGCATGAAAATCATTTATCGCTTTCCCAATTCGTCCAATGCTCGGTTCACCAAGGCATCGGCTCGTTTATTTTTGTCGCGCGGGATGTGGGCGAAGGTGAGGTGTGGAAAGAAGGTGCGAAGTTCGTTGATTTCCTCAATCAACGGTTGGAAGGTCGGCATCTTCACTCGGTACTCACCATTGAGTTGCTTCACGACAAGCTCGGAGTCCATGTGACAGATGAGATGATTCGGACAGAAGTCCTTGGCCATCTTGAGGCCCACGATCAATGCTTGATACTCGGCAATGTTATTCGTAACGATTCCAATAGCTTCTGCATACTCTCGTAGGATTTCATTTTTGAGAGGGTCGATGAGAACGGCGCCGACTGCTGCCTGACCTGGATTGCCGCGAGAACCGCCATCGGTATAGAGGTGGAGTGTTCCGCCAATATTCATTGGTTGCTGTGCTTCTGTCACGGTATGCGATTCTAGCGCCTTCGTCACAACTTCGGCCACGAACTGGTCGCGCTCGCGTGCTTTGGGAAAGAGGGTTGTGAGCTTGCGATCCAAGGCAGCGGGAAGTCGTACCATAGATGAAGAATATAGAATCTAGAATAGAGAATCCAGAATGAGTGCGTGCGTTGCTTTTTTTATGCCTTTTTACACGCGCAACTTTCACCATCGCAGGCACAAGGCGTGGCAGCGCTTGGGAGATCCAGCTTGAAGCGATTGTCGCGGAAGTCCACGGTGGCACCACCGATGCGCATCAGTGTCTCCGGCGATGAAATAAGTGCCACACCGTTCACTGCTGGATGCGCAAAGTGATGATCATCGGACTCCATTGTTTCGGCAAACTCCATGCAGTACCCGCCAGTCTGGTCGCTCATGACGCGGAGGAGACAGCCAGGCTTTCCTTCCTGTGCTGCAAGATTTTTGAGTGCAGCCGCTGCAGACTCGGTGAGTGTCAGCACTGGCATGCGGGCTGGAGCAGTTTCCAAAAGTTCGCGAAGGTCAGTGAGGATGTTCTGGATGTCGTCACTCTCTAGTCCGTGCGCGCGGGCACCAACGTCGAGCGAGTCCATCGTGTTGAACGCGCAGTTTGTGCAGTGCAGTCCATAGGCAGCCAGCACCCCCGCAGCACCGGGGTGGAGGGCAGTGATTTCCATGACGTTCATGAACGCATCGACGTGAGGCACTGCCTTCTTCACAGCCTTACTATTCGATTTTTTTGGCTTGGGAGCGTGTCCTTTGCCGTTGGTCGCCTTTGCTTGTCGTGACGGGGTCATGACTTTTAGTATATGCTCTGCACTCCGTGTCATCATCTCTTTTTTCATGAAAATTATCCGTCCCTTCCTCTTCATTCTCCTCCCGCTCATCCTCCTGGCGCTCGGGTTTCAGCTTGGCGTGAATTACCACGCACAGTCCATGGATCAGAAGCAGGCACAGCTCGAGGAAATGTTCGGCGGAAGCGGCAGCGGTACCACTGCTGAGGGTGACCCAGAGAAGGAGGTGAACCTCTCCCTATTCTGGAGCGTGTGGCGACTTCTCCAAAAGAACTACATAAATCCAGGCAGCCTGAAAGTAAATGAGATGGTCTACGGCGCTGTAGGTGGCATGGTCGATGCTGTCGGTGATCCGTACACACTCTTCATGACGCCAGTTGATACGAAGTCTTTTGACGATGCGATGAGTGGCACATTGGAAGGTATTGGTGCTCAGCTCGATGAACAGGACGGCAAGATTGTCGTTGTTGCTCCGATCAAAGGCTCGCCAGCGGAGAAGGCAGGTCTTCTGTCTCGCGATGTCATCGTGAAGGTCAATGATCAGATGACAGAAGGTATGGCGCTCGACCAAGTGGTGTCTCTGATCCGCGGTCCAAAGGGAACAACAGTGACTCTCGGTATTGTTCGTCAGGGTGCGAGTGCGCTCCTCACGCTCATGGTTACTCGTGAGAACATTCACATCCCAAGTGTGGAGTCCAAAACAGTGCAGTCGAAAGTGGGTGCTGTGGGTGTAGTTGCCTTGAACCAGTTTGGCGACGAGGCGCTCAGTGAGGTGCAGGCGGCTATCGCCGCACTTCCAAAGAACATGAAGGCTTTTGTGCTCGACCTCCGCTTTAACGGTGGCGGCTATCTGGATGGCGCTGTCGATTTGGTCTCGCTCTTCCAGCGTACTGGTACAGTTGTCACTGTTGTCCGTCGCGATGGACCATCCGAAGTGCACAGCGTTTCGGGCAAAGTGTTGCTTCCAGACATTCCAATGGTGGTTCTCATCAACGGCGGTTCGGCCAGTGCATCGGAAATTACAGCGGGTGCTCTCAAAGATTTGAACCGCGCGACGATTATCGGAACACAGAGCTTCGGTAAGGGGACAGTGCAGGAGATTATCGATCTTCCAGGTGGTTCTGCTCTCCGTGTCACCACAGCAAAGTGGCAGACGCCGAGTGGTCATGACCTTGGAAAGACAGGTATCACCCCAGACGTCGTTGTCGATCGCACAGCCGAAGAGTACAAGGCTGGCAAAGATCCCCAGCTCGATGCCGCAGTGAAGTTCTTCGAAGAGAAGAAGTAATTAGTAGTCGAAGAGCTCGTCCTTCTTGAAGAAGCGTTCCACTTCCTTTGCGGCAGTCTCCTTGCTGTCCGACGCGTGAGCAACGTTGATCATCACGTCCTTACCAAACGTCGCACGGAGTGTGCCAGGCGCTGCCTTGCGGCTATCGGTCACACCGAGCATGTCGCGGACTTTGTTGATGATGTCATCACCCTCGATCACCATGGCGATCACTGGAACAGACGACATGAATTCTTCGATCTCGGGGTAGAACGGCTTATCGGCAACGTGTGCGTAGTGCTCACGCAAAATTGCAGGGGTGAGGTTCATCATCTTGCATCCTCTGATGGTGAAACCGGCACTCTCGAATCGGTCGATAACTTTGCCGCAGAATTTGCCCTGAACGGCGTCTGGCTTGAGGAGGATGAGAGTGCGTTCCATGAAGAGGAGTGAGGAGGAGAATTGTGAAATTCCTTGAATCTTGTGGAATTGTACATTCAGATCGTTGATTTCTCAATCGCTCCATCGTTCTGCCATCGTTAGCCCTCAATACTTTCCATGTAGGGCTCCAATGATGTACGGAGATTCGTTCGGCTCGTGCTTCGTGGCTGAGTAAGCATTGGACTCCACTGTCCTTCCCATTCGGCAAATACTTCTCTTGCACGTTGTACGATAGCAAGGATCACCTTTTCACGAATTCTTTCATACGCGCCGTTGCTGCCGTCGGAGTCTTCGCGCCGTAGTGCGAAATATACTTCACGATCCCGCCATGCGGTGTATGCATCGTTCACTGGAGTCCTATCCATCGTTTGTTCTCGTGACAAATGTCCTTCTGTGTGCAATCTCATGCTAATGTCATGCGCTAGTTTCATTGCAGCTTCGTCTGACGCAATTGTCGGATGCTGGCGCATGGTTGCGATATCTTCATCTGGAATATGTACGAGTAGGTGATTTGGAGGCATGAGAGTGAGTTGAAAGTGACCCGACTCTACTCTTTGCACCTTTAAGCGCAACTCTTTGAAAGAGACGGTCTTTTTCGTCGCTTCTTTCTGCGATTATCCGACAATCAGGTCTTCCAGCTTCTTCTCGTCCTTTTCCTTACCAATGACGACGAGGCGGAAGCGGTCTTTCTGCAGTAGTTTCTTAGCCAAATTGTTTACCTGATCGACCGTGACCTTCTCTACTTCCTCGAAGTACTGAGGTAAGTCACGTACAGCAGGGTAAAGGAGTTGCTGCTTTCCGAAGAAGTGCGCGCGCTCCTCGGAGTCTTCCATCGAAAGCGTGATCTTCCCTTTCAGGAAATCTTTGGCACGACGGAGTTCGTCCTTCGTGACACCATCCTTTGCACAGACTTCATACTCATGGCGAATGGCAGAGATCGCCTCGTGCAACCGAGACTGATCGACGCCGGCGCGCGTAGAGAGGAGGCCGGTGTCCAAGTAGTTATCGTTGGATGTGGAGATGTAGTAACAGAGTCCACGCGCCTCACGAATGCGGAGGAACATGCGAGAGCTCATGGAACCACCGAGAATCACGGAGAGAAGTTTCTGAGAGAAATGATCTTTATCGAGTGCAGAAACGGATTCCACACCAAGAACAAGGTGTGCCTGTTCCGTTTGCTTATTCGTCAGTGCGACGCGCTTGCCAGAGTGTGGCTGTACCGCGACAAAGTTCTTTGCTTTTTTACCGCTGATCTTTCCGAAGTGATCCTCAGCCAGTTTCATTGCCTTTTTCTCATCGATCTTTCCCGCAAAGGTCACTACCAAGTTGTCTGGCGTGTAGAGCTCATCCTTGTGACGCTGGAAATCTTCCTGACGCACGGTGCGGATCACTTGTTCTGTTCCGATTGTGTCCCAGCCGAGCGGCTGATCGCCGTAGACAAGTGTCTCGAAATCCCAGCCTGCCTGGTACATCGGTGTGTCCTGGTACATGCGGTACTCCTCGATGATGACACCGCGTTCCTTTTCGATTTCATGCGCTGGGAATGTCGCATTGAGAAGCATGTCGGAGAGCACGTCGCACGCGAGCTCCACCTTCTCTGCGGCAACCTTCACGTAGTAGCCGGCATATTCCTTTCCGGTGAACGCATTGAAGTCGCCACCGACAGAGTCGATCGCCATGCTCACGGCCTCAGCATTCTTGTAGCGCTTTCCACCTTTGAAGAACATGTGCTCCAAAAAGTGGCTGATACCGCGGTCGCCTTGGACTTCGTAGCGAGAGCCGGCACCGGCGAAGACGAGGACTGTCACGGCGGATGTTCCGTCTGTCGGAGCGGTGAGAACTGGAAGCGTGGATGTGAGGCGATTGAGTGAGTACATTGGAGGAGAGTGTATGCCAAACACAGAAGGCGAGGAAGGGCAGTAATCTCGCCGTTTCATACTCAAACGTCAAACTTCCGATTACCCCTGCCACTTTCCTCGGAAGAAACTCTCATTCGCAGGACGTCGCTTGCGTGGAGCGTCTTCGCGCTTCTTCATGTCTTCTGGAAGATGGTTCTGACCAGGGTAGTAACCAATCGCCATCATGGAACCTGGTTCATAGTCATCCGGTATGCCGAGTGCTTCGTTGGCGCGCGCTTGATCGTAGCCTGACATCTGGTGTGTCACGAGTCCCATGGATGTCGCCTGAATAGTCAGTAGCGCACTCGCGGCACCAGTGTCATGAAGGTTGTATTTGTTCGCTTTCCCATTTCGCGCGAATGTCTTTTTCGCAAAGCTGATCATGAGAACACCGGCGTTCTTTGCCCAGCTATTTCCTTCATTCAAGAGAGATTCCAGTATCTCACGCTTGTCGTCACCCTTCTGAGTATAGATGTAACGCCATGGCTCTTCGCCGTAACTACTCTGTGCCCAGCGTGCAGCTTCAAAGAGTGATGCAAGCTGGTCGTCAGTGAGTGGTTTTGGGTCAAATGCGAGTGGGCTCCAGCGGTCTTTCACGACATCAATAATAGGTGCATTGATTGGAGTGGCCTTCTTGGGGTACTGCATAGGGGATTGAGGGAGAATAGTTTAGATCTTAACCATTTCAGGCTAGAAGCACAAGAATCTGTCAGGTCTGCCCTTGACGCTACCATCAACTGTTCTGTACTCTCTCCGAGCTCTATGCTCAGCAAATTGCGTTGGCGTCGGCGTCTCCGCGTGCACGGTTTCCGTTCACGCACTGCAACCAAGAATGGTCGTCGCGTACTTAAGCGTCGCCGCGCTCAGGGCAGAAAGCGTCTCACTGTTCAGAAGAAGCTTAAGTAGAGAAGAATAGTAACTGGTTCCTCGCGAGCCGTTTTTTGCTGTATCATTTGTCCCAATGGAAGCGATTCGGCGCGCATCGGCAGTTCTCTTCTACCTCTTTGGAGGTATGTTGATCGTGCTCGTCATGCTCATGCGTCGCACCGAAGTGAGTCCGACGGTGGGCGCCCTCTTCAGTAGTATCGATCTCCCCCTCTTCTTCATCGCCATGATCTATGGCGGAAGTAGTTTGTACATGAGCCTCGCGCGTGGCCGTACATCAATACCGCTCCTCCTCGGGATTTTCCTTCCGATTGGACTCGTCTTTCTCGTGTTGTGTTGGTTCAATTTTGGGATGCCATTTCCTGAGTTTTAACTGCGCGGGATTTCTACGAGGCTCTCTGCATACCCCAGCATTTTGTTTGCGTACCTTGCAGCAATGAAGAGGTAATCACTTAAGCGATTCACAATCACAATGACTGCTGCGGTGATCATTTCTTTTTCCCCCAGCTCAACAATATATCGCTCTGCGCGGCGGCAGATAGTCCGTGCTTCGTGGAGCTTGGCACCAAGTACCGAGCCTCCAGGAAGAATAAATGTTGTCATGGGTGCAAGGTTTTCATCGAGAAGATCAATCCATTCTTCCATCTGCTCGGCGGGTTTTTCTGTCATACGCTTAATGTTGGCACTGCTCTCGAGTGGAGTGGCGAGATCTGCGCCGATGTAAAAGAGGAGAGATTGAATCTCCAGCAGTTGATCGCGCAGAGGCGATGGCAATTTTGTATCAGCAATGATGACGCCGAGCGATGAGTTGAGCTCATCGAGTGTTCCATAGGCATGCAGCCGCAATGAAGACTTTGGCACGCGTTGGCCTCCAAAGAGCCCCGTCTTTCCTTTGTCGCCGGTACGCGTGTAGATTTTCATGGGCGAGAGGCGAATAGTGGTTATCGAGTAGATTACTTTCGAAGCTCGGCTACGACTTTGCCGTGCACCTTCTCTACTTCCTGCTGCGTGAGTGTGCGGTCGTCGGCGCGGTAGGTGAACCGGAGCGTGAGGGTCTTGGAACTATCAGGTGCTTCATAGAGATTCACAATGCGTACATCGCGCAGAATTGCATCAATATTTTTCAGTCTCTGTTCGATGGATGCATACGACGTCTTGCCAAGAGGGAATGTCTCGTCCAGTTCTACTGCTGGGAACTGTGCGAGTGGAGCAGCGACTTTGATCTGTGGTTCCGTCTTCAAGATCACATCGAGGTCGATGAGTACCGCGGCAGTACGGCCAGGGAGGCCGAAAGCAGCAGCAATGGATGGGTGGACTTCCGTCAGAAGTCCGACAGACTTCCCTTGAGAGAAGATCTCAGCACTGCGACCAGCGTGAGCGTAGCGTGGAAGATTGTTTTTCGTTTGCTTGAACGTGAGTGCGTGCCCCATGAGATCGAATGCGCGAGACACGTCTGCCTTCGCAATCAAGACAGGGTCATTGCTGAGTGTTGTCTTGCCACGAGCGGCAACGAGAAGTGCGAATTTCATCGTCTCGCTCTTCGGTGCGAAGATGTGACCGTACTCGTAGATCTTCAGGTGCGTACCATCGAATCCTCCAATCTCGTTGCTGATCATCTGAAGCATTGCGGGTAGTAAGCTTGGACGCATGCGCGAAAGCTCTTCACCGAGTGGATTTTCGATCGTGACAGCCTTCGCAGCGTCGAAACCTGCCTTCTTGAGCACAGATGGACTCGCGAACGCGAGATTCAACAGTTCGAAGTACCCCTCTTCCTTGAGTCGATCGCGAAGTGTGTTGATGCGGTGGTCACGTGTTGGCGGTGTGATGGATGACTGTGGCATCGCTGGTTTGATGTTCGCGTAGCCGTAGATACGAGCCACCTCTTCTGCAATATCTTCTTTGATGCGAATGTCGGTGCGCCAGATCGGAGGAGTCACGACGAGCGACTTTCCTTTCGCTGCGACTGTGAAACCAAGGTCAGCGAGTATCTTTTTGGATTGCACTACGGTGATTGGCGCACCGGTCACGCGGGCAGCAATGTCCGCAGGAACCATCACCGGTTTTGGTGCTGGCATCTTTCCCCAGGTCACACACTTCGATGCGACTCTGGCCGACGGATGAATCTGCATGAAGAGTTCGATAGCACGATGGAGGCCGCGCTCAGCTGTTGCGAGTGTGACCCCCTTCTCGTAGACCGTCGCTGCGTCGGTGCGGTGTCCCATGGCGATGACAGTACGGCGCACGGACGATGGCTGGATGATGCCGGCCTGCAGGAAGATATTCTTGGTCGTTGGCTTGTTAGATGTACGAAGACCTCCCATAACACCGAAGAGATCGAAGATGCCTTGGTCATCACTCATGATGACCGCGTTCTCCGGAAGCTTGCGTGTCACGTCATCGAGCGTCGTAATGGACTCGCCATTTTTTGCCGTGCGGATATGCACCGTGCCGCGGAAGTCATCGGCGTCGAAGGCGTGGAGCGGCATGCCGATTTCCATCAGCACGTAGTTCGTAATATCAACCACCAAGTTAATGGAACGCCAGCCTGTTGCCTCGAGGCGCTTCTTCATCCACTCGGGTGTTGGCACATCGCCATCAATAGAAATCATGCAACCCATGTACTGCGACACGAGGTCACCGGCATCGTTCTTGAGTGTGAATGGGGGAGCGTTCTTGGCAAACTTCACTGCTGGTCGCTTCGCTTCCTTCTTCCACTTCGCAATTCCCATCGCTACCAGTTCGCGTGCGACGCCTACCTGCGAGAACAAATCTGGACGATGTGTAATGGCGTGGTTGTCGATGTGGAAGACGATGTCATTCTGACCGAGCGCTTTCCTGAGCGGTGTTCCAACTTTGTAGTTGCGGGAAGAGAGGTCGACGATGGGGCGTGCACCATCCTCAGGAATTGGTGGGAATTCGGTTAGCCCCAATTCTTCCTGAGCGCAGATCATTCCCTCGCTTTCTACGCCTCTAATTTTTACGCGGCTCAGTGTCATCACATCGCCACCGTGCCACTTCACCGTGGCTCCGATGTGTGCGAATGCAACATGCATACCAATTTTCACATTCGTTCCACCGCAGACAACCTTCTTCGTTCCTTGGTCTGTTTCCACTGTGCATATCGCAAGCTTGTCGGCATCCGGATGCTTCTCGACTGTGAGCACTTTTCCTACAACACAATGAGACAAAAATTTTCCCTGCTCCTCTGTGTCATCGACTTCACCCATGCTGCGCGTGATGCGATCAGCAATGACGGCTGGATCTTTCTCGACCCAGTCCACAAACTCCGATAGCCATTCCATAGAAATCTTCATGTCGCCTAGAGTACGCGAATTTGGGCATGCAAGCGACTGATTTTCCCTGCTACAATGACCTCCACTTCCCATCCCTTTCTCTCTTTTTCCATGGCATTCATGCATAAGAAAGGAAGCACCTGCTCCACAGGCTGTATGGTCACCAAGTGGATCCTCTGTGTGCTTCTTCTCCTCTCCGCAATTGCGGCAATCATCGGTGTGTACGAAACACACATTGTGATCGGTACTGATCCTGCTCGCTTTGCCTTGCAGTTCGGTTCCACGTCTGGCTCTCTCGCCATCATCGCTTTTGCCATCTCTGCAACTCTTTGGATGAAACAGCTCGTCTGCTGCATGTCCAAGTGCGAGGTCTGTAAATAAGGCGAATCCAAAGAAACCAAGGAAACCGAGGATTTCATGCCCCGGTTTCTTTTCGATTCAGATATCTGTAATCTCTGGCCGATTTCTGCGCTGTCCGGTATCCTACGCAGCCCATGGAGAGGTCGCATAGTGGCCTAGTGCGCTCGCTTGGAAAGCGAGTAGACGTGAAAACGTCTCGGGAGTTCGAATCTCCCCCTCTCCGCCAGAAAGGCATGAAAGGAAACCTTGTCGGTTTCCTCTCATGAGCTCTCCTTCCCATTCAAGGTGGCGCTCCAGGCAAGCGGAGCTCGCCTTCGCGCGTTTATGTATGCGCTGCGGCGCAGAGATGAAATTTTATATATAGACCCAGCGCAGGATGCTTCCTGCGAACCGCGCCGAAGGCGCGGGAAAAGGATGGCATATCACCAGATCATTTTTTACAAAAACAACCACCTCGTCGCCACAATCCAAAATAGATACCCGGCGAAGATTGCCTCATAGATGACGAGCGTCCATTCCATCCACATCGGTTGTGCTTTGCGGAACAGAATGAAGAGCACCATGGGCACGAAGAAATATCGTTGCTCTATCAACCACGATGGGATGAGATATGCCACAGCCATGGGGTAGATGAGCCACCACGGAGAGAGGAGTGGGGTCGCAACGAGCGAGAGCACCGCAAGGACGACTGCAATAAATCCAACAGCCTTCCATGCAGGTGTCAGTGTGAAGAGCACAAGGATTCTGTTTCGGAGGAAGACGGAGTGAATGTCCTGGTTGTAGCCGTGTGTATTCCAGAACGTGAGCATGTAGAAGATGAAGAGCCCGACGATGAGAGGCACGAGCCACTTCTTCTCTTTCAGGTTTCTGTAGATCGTTGGCAGCTGCCACACGATCATGGGCAGGAAAAAGATGCTGTAGAGCGCCAGCATGAAGAAGACATTGCCAGTGTGGACATCCGGGAATGGATGTGACCCTTGGTCGCCAATCGCGATGCCCCCATTGATCTTCACAAAGATGCCGAATGCGAGAGTGCACAGGATGACGAAGAGGAACGTGAGTTTTGTCTTCGTGGATCTGGTAATTTTTTTAACGGAAGAGACGACGTCGCTCCATCTCAAATGTATCGTGGCGAACCACGCTGCATGTAGCTCTGGAGTGTATTCTGTGAGTAGCCATGCGATGGTGAAGCAGCCGAACCACACAATATTGTTCTGGCGGATAATCACGCTCAGTGCGATGAGGAAGAGTGACAGTCCATATTTGCGATAGACGAAAGCGAGGACAGACGCGAGGACGAACGTGAGCGCAGTCGCATCTGTGTACAGGAGCGGGAAGAATGGGAAGAGAATGGGGAGCAGCAGTACTTGTAGCATCCGCAGCTCGCCGCGCCCTGGGTGGAGCTTTCGTGCTGCACACAGTGTCATGATCATTCCGCCAATGCTAAAGAGTACGCCCACAAATCGCATTGCCTGGAGAGATGTCTCTCCCGTAAAAACGCTAATAGCTGCCATAATTGCATGGAAGCCGGGGATGGTTGTGAGGTCTCCATTGACACCCCAATCGTGTCTCATGAAGCGCTCAATCTGTGATCGATGAAAGCCTTCGTCGCCAAAAAAATTGTAATCCTTGATGCAAATGAATGCCGCGATGATGAGAGTTGCCGCGAGAAGCACTGTCACACGAGACCAGAACACGCTCGTTTGCAACACTTCCTTCTGACGATGAAGCCACTGCATGTCCTATAATTCTATCAGAAACATGCGATAACCTGACTTGCGTGGAGTCCTACTCCGCAGTCCAGACATCCATCTCCGATGACTTTGATGTCCTCTTTCAATCGGGCAATCCCTCAGGCACGACGAGTCCAGCTCGTTGCCATTACTCTCGCGTTCGTCGGCGCTATCTTGGCGGTAACCACAATCGTCGATTCGTTGCAGCCAAGCATTACTCGTGCGACGTATGCCATAGAAGGAAAGCAGCCCATTGCATTTACTCCGCCCATCTACCTTCTGTCCGATGCTCAGAACATTCGTGTGGAGCTTTCGGTGCATGTTCCCCGCAATTCTCTTTCGACGCAGTACGATATCTATGCCGATGATTGTGTGCAGAGTGTCATGGTCGATGGGAACACAGTGCAAAATAAAGAAGGTCAGAATTTTCCATTCTGCGATGGCATCCACCATCGCCTCGCGCTTGATCTTGCAACAGGTGAGCACCAGATTGTTGTCGATATTGCTGACTTCGGTGGTGCTAGTGGTTTCGATTTTCATGTCGCACGAACAGATAAACTTACGCTTGGCTGGTGGCTGACCATGGCGGTGTTTTTGGCACTGTATCTCCTCGCCATTCTCGAGGTCATGCCTATCAAGGCTTCCACGCTTGTCGCTGGATTTTCGCTCCTGGGCGCAATCGTGATTCGTATCCTCTACTCCAATACCACTCCTTTCTTCGTTCGTTCGCATGAGTGGAGCAAGCATTTGGAATACATTCAGTACATTCACGATCATCTCCGCATGCCAGCTGCATCGGCAGGATGGGAGTTTCACCAACAGCCGTTCTACTACGCCATTGGTGCTGCATGGTGGAAGTTTGCGGATCTCTTTGCTCGACCCGAGTACGCCGTGTACTTGGACTTCCGTACTCTCGCACTCCTCATCTCTGTTGCAAGTACGGTCTGCTTGTTCTGGATTGGCCGTACGATATTTGCATCGCGTACCCATGCCACGCTCTTTGGATTGCTCGGTGCCATGCTTCCGGGCTTCGTCTTCTTCTCGTCGCAAATCAGCAATGACACACTCGGCTCGCTGATGTCATTTCTCGTAGTTGCCCTCCTTCTGACATGGTGGAAGAAGCCGGGAGTGCGGCTGTGGTACGTCATCATTGTTGTCTTTTCGCTGGCAGTCCTCACGAAGATCAGTGCGCTCATACTCATCCCAATGCTCGCCATTTGTTTCGAGGCGAAGCGAAGGACTATCCACAAACATTGGAAGCATATCTTTGCCAGTGCAGGCGTATTCCTGCTGTGTGTGGGTTGGCTTCCGATTGTGCGCTTAGGCATGGAGTCCGATACCACTCGTACGATGAAACTTGGTAATGAAGGAATGGATCCAGCGAATGCAATTGTCGCAACACCAGTGACACTCGTCGCGTTCAATCCAGCACGTGTGCTGAGTGCCCCGTATGTGCAGCCAGTGGGTGATAATGTCGAGAAGAACTATTTCCTGGAGTACTTTTACAAGTCTGCATTCTTTGGTGAGTACGGTTTCCGTGACAGTTTCCACACGCTGAGTTTCACGCTCCTCCTTTTTGGTATGGTACTCCTCCTCATAGGACTCTACGGAGTGCATGCCGATGTTGGCGCGCCATCTGAGTATGCTATTCCTATGGCAATCCTTGCAGTCTCTCTTCTTGCGGGAGCATCGCTGTACCGAACGCTCTTCCCTTTTGCGCCGAATCAGGATTTCCGATTCTCCGTTCTCTTCATCGTACCCGCGGCGTACTACGTGTTGCGTGGAGTGCAGGCAGCGTCACCAACGTGGAAGCGTTTCGGATACTCCTGCATGTGGGGAATCATTTTCTTGGAATTCCTCTTCCTCATTCGTTTGCCACTCCAGGTGCTGGCAGCGAAACAAGGATAAGAAAAAAGCCGATCCAGATGGATCGGCTTTTTTTCATAACGAATTATTTTCCGCTTCCGAAACCAACAATCAGACACACTGCAGCAATAGCGAGGTGCAGGTAGTTGTCTGCAGCATTCACATGGAAGAGACCAAGAATGTCCCCACCCATAGTGAAGCCAATAACTGTCACGAGACCGTACACAAGGCCGAAGACAATGAGGTACCAGCGTGAGTACAGCTGCGAAGAGCTGAATGCAAAAAGGGCTACGAGACCGCTCAAGAGGTGCACGATGTTGTGCGTTGTGTCGACTTCGAAGCCGAGCAGGTTGCCCGCAACGAAGAAGCCAGCGATACCCACGATCGTGAGCACCAATCCGAGAATGCCTGTGAGAGGCTTCACTAGAAGGTTCATAAAACAAAGAAAGGGAAGAAATAGGTTAATGGCCATTCTACTCCTTGCGTATGAGATGTGAACGTACGACAAAACCAATCGGAGCGTTCTGCAACCGACTCTTCGATTAACGAGTGGCTGACTGGAGCTGCTTTGCGAGGGTGCGAAGGTACGATGTGGAGACCTTCATTCTCACGAATTTGCCAGTCTTAGGATCCAAAACACGCTTCTTGACGATATTTGCCTTGAATTTGCGCTTCGTAGCACGGAGCGAGTGGCTGCGGAGGTTACCCACAGATCCTTTCTTGCCGGTCATTTGGCAGACACGAGCCATAAAGCTGGAAGAATTTACAGAGGATTCATGGATATGTCAACAGTCTCAAAAGGTTTTCCTGTGTCTTGAAAGGCTGGTTTCTGGCAATTCCAGACGTTTGATCGTAGGCTGCAACTGTATGTCAGAGGTTCTCAACGCACCATTTATCATTGCGATTCTCATTGCACTCACCGTGCACGAGTGGGCACATGCGTTCGTTGCCGATCGCCTTGGCGATCCCACGCCTCGCGAGCAGGGGAGGCTGACACTCAATCCTATTGCTCACTTAGATCTGGTCGGAACGATCATGTTTTTTCTCGTGCATTTCGGATGGGGCAAGCCAGTACCCATCGATCCTCGATATTTCAAGCGCTACAAGCGTGATACAGCATTGGTTGCCATCGCTGGGCCACTCAGCAATCTTCTCCTCGCATTCCTCGCATTCTTCCTTTTACTGTGGCTTACGCCCGATGTTCACCTTGGTTCTGTGAACGATCTGCTGACGTCGAGTATTTTTGGTGAAAGGCTTCAGGCATTTGCCATTCAGGTATTGATGAACGCGCTATTCCTCAATTTGGGACTCATGGCATTCAACTTGCTGCCTATTGCTCCGCTCGATGGTTCAAAAATTATTCATCCATTTATCCCACTTCGTTTCGAGCTTCAGTATGAAAGATTTCTGGAGCGCGGTCCGATCATCCTCATCGGCCTCCTTATTCTTGAACGTATGTTCAATGTGCCCATTCTTCTCACGTGGATTTCGTGGATCATGGATACTGTGCTCAACGCAATGCAAGCATTGGTCTAGAAAGCATTGTAAATGGAGCCGTCCACCAGGATTGAACTGGCGACCCCATCCTTACCATGGACGTGCCGCTGCGCGGCAGGTCTTTTTTGATGGGCGCGCTTCGATGGGTCTCAGCGCGGCCACTGAGCTACAACGATTTTATAGTGGAGCCGTTGACCAGGATTGAACTGGCGACCCCGTCCTTACCATGGACGTGCTCTGCCACTGAGCTACAACGGCCTATTTATCAATAGAGCCTGGGAATTTTGGTGGCAGAGCCTAAGAATGTCAATTCTCCACCTGTACGGTTTCTATCCAGGACTGAGGCTGCTTGTCCTGTTGCACACGTAGGGCGTTTTTCAGAGTATGGAGACTTAAGAGCGCGCACTTGAAACGGCGTGGTCCGACCGGTACCCCCAAGATCTCGTAGATGTGTGCTGGCGTGATTGCTTCAAGCTCCTCGGTCGTCTTTCCTGCCAGCTCCTCGGAGAGGATCGACATAGATGCCTGGCTGAGTGCGCACCCATTCCCGCGCCACAGGATTTCTTTCAGTGTTGTACCTTCGAACCTGAGGTCGACGGTGAGGTCATCGCCACAACTGGCATTCTCTTCTTGGTGTGACACAGTCGCGTCTTTCAGGCTGCCCTTCATGCGAGGGTGCTTGTAGTGATCCAAAATATTTTCGGCGTACAGATCCATTTTATTTCGTAAGGAAAGCGTAAGCATCTTTCAGACTTGCGACACATCGATCGATATCGTCGAGTGTGTTGTATGCAGCAACTGAGAGACGGACAGAGGCGTTGATACCAAGGTGCTCGTGGAGTGGCTGCGTGCAATGGTGGCCTGCACGCACGCAGACGCCACTACGCCCCATGAGTTCCGTGAGGTCGTGTGGATGAGCTCCGCTCACCGTGAAACTGATACAGCTATGGTGTTCTGTCGCGCTGCCCAAGATCGAAAGACCGTTGATTTTTTTCAATTGTTGCATTGCGTACTCCAGTAGCATGCGCTCGTGTGATGCGATGCTCTCACGTCCGATCGATTCCATCCACTGTACTGCGGCGGCCAGTCCAACTGCATCGGCAATTGCAGGAGTGCCTGCCTCAAACTTTCGGGGAAGTTCTGCTGCTGTGAAGCTCGTTTTTTTCACTACTCCGATCATGTCACCGCCGCCCAGGAAGGGGGGCATCGCACTGAGAAGCTTTGATTTCCCATAGAGCACACCGATACCAAGCGGTCCGTAAATCTTGTGACCCGAAAACACGAGGAAGTCAGCATCGAGTGCCTGTACGTCAATGACTGCATGTGCAGCGAGCTGCGCAGCATCGATAAGAACGAGGGCGCCATGCGCATGAGCCATGTCGATCGCTTTCTTGAGTGGTGTCATTGATCCGAGCACGTTACTTAACCCTGTCATGGCAACCATCTTCACCTTCTTTCCCAGGATGTTCTCGAGCGACTTCAGATCCATCTGTCCATCATCAGTCAACGAGATCCATGCAACGTTCCCCTTCGTCTGTTGCCACGGCACAATATTGCTGTGATGCTCCGCGATGGACACGGCGATGGTGTCTTTTGCCGTGAGAGAGGCGCCCCAACTACGCGCAACAAGATTGATGGCTTCTGTCGCATTGCGAGTGAAGAGTATTTCGTGGCTGTGCTTTGCATTCAGGAAGGACTGCACAGTCTTCCGTGCAGCGTCGTACGCAGTTGTCGCCGCTTCCGCTAGTGGGTGTACGCCGCGATTCACATTCGCATTTCTGTGCATGTAAAAGTCCATCATGGCGTCTAGGACAACATGGGGCTTCTGGGTTGTGGCAGCATTATCCAAATACACGATCGTTTTTCCTTCTATTCGCTCTTCAAGGAGAGGGAATTGCCGGCGGATGACAGAGACATCGAAGTGCATTGAGTGAGCAGTATACAGGACATGTGGCGTCTTTCTTACTCGTTGCAGCAGCTTTTTTCCTGTACTCTGGGCTCCATGACACAACGCACTCTTGTTTATCTGAGCTTTGCTCTCTTCGCCTGTGCCCTGCTCTGGGGCGGCTTCACTCTTTTCATCTACCTGGGTATACCAGTGCATCACTTGGTGTATGCCAATCCGGATGAAGTGTCGATGTGGGAACTCGCGTGCGGCAACAGTGCCACGCTTGGTACGTACTTCTGCCGAGGCTCAGGTGTTATTTTTCAGTATCTGAGTGCGACATTCCTCATGCTGAGTCCGTTTTACGCATACATCATTGTCTCCCTCCTCGCCTTTGCTGGCATTCTTGTGTATGCCGGTTTCAAGACAGGATATTTCGAGACACGACTGCATGTTCGTCCTCTGGCGATTGTTTTGGCGTTCTTTGTTTCCGTGTGGCTCATTGCAACCACGTTCTCCGTTGGAACTCTGTACAACCTGCGCTCACCTGAGGGCGTGAAGCTCACGGATGTTGGTGGCCAGCGTGTGCTGCCATCCTTCCGCCGATTCTTTGAACCACTTCAGCAAGTGTATGGAGGCGCTGGGTCACAGGCACTCGCAGAACTGAAGGCAAACTACGATTCTCTTCTACAAAATGGGTGTCTCGCTGACACAGGTATTGCAACGCAGAATGGAGCTCGGCTCTACAACCTGAGTTTCTTCTGTATGCAGGCAAGCTTCTTCACGCGCGCTGGCGTGCAGATGATCATGGTGACACTTCTCCTCCTCAACTTCCTTGTTCTCGGACGATTGCTCTTGGTGCATGTCATGAAACTAAAGCCAGATCAGCTACTTCAGGTCACGTGTTACTCCCTTGGCATTGGTGCACTCGCATGGGTTGCCATTCTCTGGACACTTGGTGTCTTTGCATCACTGAACACAACACTCGTTCGCGTGCTCTTCTTTGGTATGCCACTTCTGCTTTACCCACAGACTCTCTGGTGGGCGAAACAGGGCATGCAGAAGTCCGTAGAGGTCGATCTCTCCTACAAGAACTGGCACACCCTCTTGGTATGGATGCTCATGAGCTATCTCGCGCTCAACTTCCTCAACGTTGTTCGCCCATTCCCTATCGGGTGGGATGACCTTGGAAGTTACTTGAACCGTCCACGTCTTTTGGCAAGCTACGGACACTTCATCCCATCGATGTCACAGTTCCAATGGGAGTATCTCACGTCGCTCGGGTTCCTCCTCTTTGGCTATGACAGCTGGGTTGGTTCTACATTTGCCATGCAGGTGAACTGGGCAGCAGGCCTCATTGCTGTGCTGGCTGTGTACGCATTTGGTCGTCGATTCTTTGGCAAGGGTCGTGGTGTTCTTGCTGCAATCTTGTACTACTTCCTTCCAATGACGGGACACTTCTCGTTTGCGGATATGAAGATCGATAATGCCTCCTTCTTCACTACTGCGCTGGCTGCATTGGCACTCTTGTCCTTTGCATTCCCGCCGAAAGATGAGCATGGTCATGAAACACAGCGAGACACAAAACTGCTCGTTATCGCTGGTTTGCTCGCAGGCTTTAGCTTTGCCATTAAGCCCACTGCAATTCTGGGGATTGTGATGCTCGCGTCCATTGTGAGCGGCGCCCTTCTGGGATGGATCGGGTTTACCGGCGCCATCATTGGCGGCTTTGGAATCTTGCAGAAATTTGGTGCGATCAACACAGCCGACATCATGAATCGTACTGGTTTCTACCTTGGCTTCTCGGCCGACGTGCTGACAATGGCTGTTCTCCTCGTTGGAGTAGGCGTTGTGGCCTATGCACTCTACACACATCGCTCCATCGTCCGACCATATTTCCAGTCACTCGGTCTCTTTGCCCTGGGGCTCGGTATCTCTGTCGCTCCATGGATCATTAACAACATCGCCATTGCTCGTGGCTACAACGTCACAGCATATATGGCTGCGGAGGACAAAGAGGCATACGCCAAGATTGCTGCCAATCGTAAGCCTGGTCACGTGAATGTAGGAACGATGCTCACAGCATTGGACACGACAGCTCCGCAAGTCTTCTACAGCCAGAAAGAGGAAGTCGAAGCGATGGGTCTCGCGTCCACAGTTCCTGTTCGCTACCTCCCACCAGAACTTACAGTCGATCCAAACCACCCCGCCTGTAAGTCCTCCGCCCGTGCCGAAGAACTCGATCGTTACTGGGGCTTTGGTAGTGGATGGAGTCATTACGTCACGCTCGCCTGGCGCCAGGTGATGAATATCGACTCGTTCGGATACTACGTGACGCTTGTACCCGCACTCCTCCTCTTACCACTTCTGCTGCTCCTTCCATACTTCTGGTCCAAGGAAGGTCGATGGCTCCGCCTCCTCACGGTTGGCACTTTCATTTTCTTTGTACAGTGGGCATTCGCAGCCAACGGTGTGCCGTGGTACGGCATCGGTATGTTCCTCGGCTTCGCGATTGGTCTGGAGGCATTCATTGTGTACGCACCAGATAAGCCGAATCGTTACATCTTCGGATTCCTCATCGCAATGAGTATCATGATCTGCATTACCAATCGTCTGTGGCAATTCGACTCGCAGAAAAACTTGTTCGAGTACCCACTGGGCAAGATCACCGCGAGCGCGCTCCGCGAAGTGACGATCCCAGCCTACGACGATATTCGCGAGAGCATGGTGAGTCGCCACGAAACTATGCCAGATACTCCATATACCTATCGCATCGGAACGTTCATCTCGTACTTCATTCCGCGTAATCGTGACATCTTCCCCATGGCTGATCACCAGCTCAACTTCTTTAACTGTATCAACCAGGAACGCAATCATGCACTCACGCTCAAGCGTCTTCAGGCACTTGGCTTCAACGGCATGATCTTCGACACGAATACGTACACCATCGAGAAGGATCCAAACGGCCCTCTCCACCAGAAAGTGAACGCGTTCCTGAACTTCGCCAATGACCCGGTCGTGCACATGGAAATCGTCGTCAATGACCCAGACAATGGTGTCGCATACATGCTGCTTCCCACAGCTACAGGATCGACTATGAGCAAGTAGGCTAGAACGAGCGAAGAAATCACTGTAGTCTACCGCTCTGATGAAGCTTGCTGCTGTCATTCCGGCCTACAACGAAGCGACGCGCATCGCAGCTGTCGTGCAGGGTGCTAGACCTTTGGTCAGCGAGGTTATTGTGGTGGTCGATGGTGCGACAGATGGTACCGAGAAGGTTGCTCGTGATGCAGGGGCACGTGTCATCGTACACTCAGAGAACTGTGGTGCTGGCGCCGCGACCATGACAGGTCTTGAAGCCGCACGGGCTCTCGGTTTTGATGCTGCAGTAACCCTGGATGCCGACGGTCAGCATGCAGTGAACGATATTCCGAAGCTCGTGAAAGTCCTGGAAGAAGAGAAGGCAGATCTTGTCATCGCGAA
Source organism: uncultured Candidatus Peribacteria bacterium (assembly GCA_964575275.1). Lineage (GTDB taxonomy): Bacteria > Patescibacteriota > Gracilibacteria > Peribacterales > Peribacteraceae > CAZKJL01. Next base: position 34,504 of record CAZNPE010000001.1, read on the forward strand.
TCGTTTCGGTCGCAAGAATCCGATTCCATTTGTTCGCCGTATCGCCAATGCAATCGGAAATGGTGTGACATTCCTCACAACAGGCATTCTCCTTCCGGACACACAGTGTGGTTTCAAAGTCTTTGGAACACAGGCACTCAAAGAGATTGATCTGCGCATGTCGGGCTTTGAATTCTGTACCGAAATCATCCGAGAAGCGGCCAGACATAAGTGGAAGATTGTCTCCGTTCCATCCAAAGTCGTGTATTCTGAGTACACCTTGGCCAAAGGACAGTCCTTCGCCAATGGGCTCCGCACAGCCGCTAAGATCCTCATTCGTACCTTTCTCCGCTAGCCGATGACCTTCACGCCCTACCAAATTGTTGTTCCACTCCTCTCGCTTCTCTTTATTGCGTACGCGTGGAATTTGGTACTTCGTCAGAAGAAGACAATCTGGGAAGGTTTGCTTTGGACAGTCTTCTGGGGATCGGCGGCGTACATTGCTGTCGAGCCAGGCAGTCTTCAGTACCTGAGTAATCTCACTGGTATCAAGCGCAACGAAAACGCTGCGACCATCACCGCGATTGGCGTGCTCTTCTTCATGATGTTCTACGTCATCCTTCGCCTGGAAGAAGTCCAGCAACGCCTCACGAAACTTGTGCGTGATCGTGCGTTGCACGATGCTCATATCCAAAACGAGAAGACCCGATCCTAGTAACAAAAATCCAGTTCATCAATCGCTTCCAGCGTGTCATGAATCACTTGATAGACTCGGTTTTGCTTTGCAGCGTCGAGCCCAAGATTTGCCTGCAGTTGCGCGTACAACACCTGAAGGTCGCGTGTTGTATAGAGCTTCATGTTTCTCTTTAGCTCCTCTTCTGTCATATCCGGTCGTAATGCTGGATGAGACGCCGACTTTTCTGCGCAAAGATTGTGACTCATGTAAAAGCGGTGGATGAGGCGCAGACTTTAGACGTCTACTTTTCGTATGGCAACTATCTCGCGCCCGGTGCTGCTTTTCTGGCTCCAAATAGCGATTCATGGCCTATACCCCTGAAAGATCTGCGCTCGCCATCAGAATTGAAACGTCCTATAATTTGTTTCTGTCAAAGCAGGCTTTATGAAAACAATTTTACTCATCAGTCCTTATTGGAAGGAGAAGCACAGATGGATGGTCAGTTCTGTAAAACTCGCTGATCTCTGGCAGCGGCTTGGGTACAAAGTTGTCGTTGTGTGCATGGGACGAGGCGCGACTGGGCCGACGGAGAAGGCCGGCCGAGCGGTGATCGAAAAAATCTCCGACACATTGGAGGTTCATTGGATTTCGGATGTCTTCCTTCCAGATCCTTGGAACTACGGTATTGCATTTGGGTTCAGTCGCTACGTCGCCAGTCTTGCAAAGAGTCTGCAGCCGGATGTTATCGTCGTGAATAAAGTTCTCTTCTGGAGTTCCATTGCGCTCCTTCGCCTGCGACGTCAGGGGCATAAGGTTCTTCTGATTACCGATGCACTCGTCGGTATCACGTGGTGGCCACGCGGTGCTATCGCACAGGTTTGTGCTGCCATCTATGCACACACGTTGGGTCGACTCATCCTCAAGAAAGCCACACAGATCTCCTTTTTTCATCCACAGCCAGAGGAGGTACTGCAGCGCCTTGGTATTGCACAGAAATCACAAGTAATCCCAACTGGTATCGACCCCACTCCATTCAGTGCCACTCGTGTGTCGCCCGGCAATCCTGTGACTGTCACCTACATTGGCAGATTGGAATCGGTGAAAGGCGTCGATGATTTTGTCGCTGCGGCAGTGAAGGTGAAGAAAGATCGTCCAGAACTTTCCATTCAAGTTGTTGGTTGGTACAAGCCCGATCATCCACTCGTTGCACAGTATCGTGATCGTGTGACGTTCACCGGACTTCGGAGTGATATCCCCGCTGTCCTCGCATCCAGCGATATCTTCGTTCTTCCGAGTTACTCAGAAGGATTAAGTAATGCCCTCATGGAGGCGATGTCTGCGGGCTGTGCCTGTATCGCGAGCGAAGTCGGTGGCAACCGTTTCCTCATCCAAAATGGCATCTCCGGATTCCTGTTCCCAGCAGGTGATAGGGAGGCTTTAGGAGCGCACATCCGACGCCTTCTGGATGATCCTGCAAAGCGTATTTCTTTAGGCGAGCAGGCCAGAAAGCGTATTCAAGACGTTTTCAGCTGGCCAAAAGTGGGCGAACAGTACCGAAAGCTCTTTGAAACGTGGAATAACGCCTAAAATGGACAAAAAATCACCGTTGCTAGACAATGAGGGACATTCGTTCTTCGCATTCTGATGCCCAAAGTCGTTCTTCTATCGGCATTCTTGAGCCCGCAACGCAGCGGGGCTGAGGCCATGGTGGAAGAAGTCGCCGTTCGTTTACCAAATAGTTTTGATGTGACGATCGTGACCGGTCGCTATTCCTGGTCGAATAAAAAGCACGATACGCTTGGCGGAAAAGTCGCCGTGCGCCGCGTGGGACTTGGTCTTTCGATCGATAAATATTTGTTCCCATTCTTGGCGCCATTCGTTGCAGCGACGTATCGACCATCGATTATCCACGCGGTCTTAGAATCGTACGCAGGACTCGCACTGGTGTTCTGCACGTACATCGTTCCACGTGCCAAGCGTGTGCTCACACTGCAGAGTACGAACACAACGTTCATGCTGCGTGCGATGCATAAGAGTGCGCACATCATCACTGCTATCAGCACTGTTCTTGTAGAGCGTGCGAAGAACTTTGGCAGGAATGATGTCGTCTTGATTGCAAATGGGATCGATCTCTCTGGCATTGAGGAGGCGAAGAATTATCACGCGAAAGATTCCGGTCGCGTGCTCTTCGTGGGTCGCTTAGAGCAGATGAAAGGCGTCGATACACTGCTCAAAGCTTTTGCGATTGCTATCCGCGGCCTCAACCCAAGCGTGCATCTGCGCATCGTCGGCGAAGGATCGCAGGCATCGTCACTCAAGAAACTCGCAACAGAATTGGAGATTGATCATCGCGTGACGTTCGTAGGTCACGTATCACCGAAGGCTGTACTCGACGAATACGCGCAGGCCGAAATCTTCTGCGGCCTCTCGCGTAGCGAAGCACTCGGGAATGTATTCATCGAAGCGCAGGCTGCAGGGTGCGCCATCCTTGCCACGAATACCGGTGGCATCCCAGACATCGTGAAGGATGGTGAGTCTGGGCTCCTCGTGAAACCAGATGATGTTGAAGAAACGGCTCGCGCTCTCCGTGAGCTTCTCAATGATGTATCACTCCGTGCTCGTCTCTCCGTGGCAGGGCAAAAGAATGCCGCTCGGTATGGGTGGGAGGGTGTGGCAAAACGATATGCAGAAGTTCTGCAGAAATTATAAAACAAACCAAAAGAGAGCGCCCCTTCGCGGGCGCGGTGCATCAATGAAAACCGCGGCCAGGAACGGCCGCTCTGGAATTTAAAAATTATAAAAAATCTCAAAGGCGACGATTTAATTACTTCACTACCAATTCACGAATGCTCTCGACGCAGGTCTGGAGTTCGTCATTCACGAGCATGTGGTCGAACAGGTGTGCGTGATCGGCGTAGGCCTTCAGGTCTGCCTCGGCAATCTTCAGGCGCTCCTCGATTTGCGCCTCGGTATCACGGCCGCGCATGCGGAGGCGATGGAGGAGAGTAGAGAGGCGCATGCGCTTACTACGGCCTGGAGGGAGAAGGCCACAACTTAAGACCGCACGACGGCCAAGCGACTTTACGAGTCCTTTGAGCAGATGAATCTCTGTCACAACGATGGGGAGCTTTCCTTTTGCCCAGATAGCTTCGATGTCTTTGCGGCAGTAGCCGTAGTATCGCACTTCTGATGCCGATGGCATGTGCGTGTGACTGATTATCTCGCCGCTCTTGATGAGCGCATCGAATTTTTCCTTCGAGATATGTACGTATGGCTCCACGTCATTCTTCTTCTTCGCGCGTGTGGTGTAGATCGGGACTTGCTGTGCGTATGAGGCGAAGAGCGAGAGGAGTGAGCGTGCGATGGTCGTCTTCCCGACACCCGATGGGCCAGAGACAGCGAGCACGTAGGATGTCACGCTCAGGAGTGGTTCGGTCTTTGTGGCGACAACTTCATACTTCAGATCATTGACCAGAAGGCCATTGTCCATTGTGCGGATTTTGCGCAGACGAGGAGCGACACTCGCGCCAATCGTGGGCGCAGGGCTATCGCTTGTGAGCTGTGCCATGACCTTGCGGCCGTCGCTCAAGCGAATGAGGGCAACGGTATATGGATCAGTGCCAAAGCCAGCAGGGGGGTGACGGACAGTCGTGAAGCTCACGATGGTGCCGCCAAGCTGTGGCTCAGTCGAAAGCTTTTTGATGCGTCGGTGGAGGGCGGGGATGCGATCCATAGTTTTAATTGATAGCTTCCAGAAGGTGAACGGTGCAAGTAGCGCCAACACCGCCAAGGTTATGTGCCATGGCGCGCTGGGCTTTTGGAACCTGGTTAGCGGCAGTGCCAGTGATCTGCTTATAACAATCGAAAATCTGTTTTACACCAGTAGCGCCAATTGGGTGACCACATGCCTTGAGCCCACCGCTCATATTGATGGGGAGAGAGCCTTGGATGTCAGCATCGCCTTGTTTGAAGATACGGATGGCATTCCCTTCTGTTGCGTAGCCCATGTCTTCCAAGTGGATGAGCGAAGCGATACTGAAGCAGTCGTGGAGCTCAATGCAGTCGATATCGTTCTTGTCCCAACCGGATTCCAAGAGCGCTTTGGCGAATGCATTACGAGTGCTCGCAAACGATGTAAGACTGTCGCGATCGGCAAGGCTCAAACTATCGCTGGCAAGCTGTGATGCCGTGATGCGCACAGGAGACTCCTTTTTTGTCGAAAGGATCAACGCTGCAGCACCATCGGAGATTGGCGAGCAGTCGAGAAGTCGGAGTGGGTCAGCAACGAGTGGGCTCTTGGAGATACTCGCTGCAGGAATTTCTTTGCGGAATTGTGCGTATGGGTTCTTCACAGCAGCACGGTGTGAGTTGGCCGAGACCAAGCTCAAGTCATCGCGACTGAGGCCGTAGGCGTGTATGTACGCATTGGCAGTCAGCGCGAAGATCGATGGAAACGTGAGGCCAGCCGGCGCATCTTTCTCGGCATCACCGGCGCGCATGAGGGCGCTCGTCACAGTGTCCCCGGAGACATCAGTCAGTTTCTCGGCACCGATGACGAGGATGGTTTCTGCTTTGCCGCTTTCCAGAAAAGCGCATGCTGTATGAACAGCGAGCCCACCCGAGGCACACGCAGCTTCCACGCGGAGTGCTGGTGGGCGGTGGGGGAGGAAGCTACTGCAGAGTGTTCCGAGGTGCGCTTGTTCGGCTGTCTCACCTCCAACCATGTTTCCAATCACGATGGCATCGATGTCTGTTGGCAGAATGCCTGTCGATGCAATAGCGCCATCGATCACCTCCCGAATGAGATCGGTTAAGGACTTGTTCCATAGCTCGCCAAATTTCGTTTGAGCTCCTCCGAGGACGTAGACGGTTTCGCGCATAGAGAGACCAAGGCATTCTACCCCACTTAGGGGTCTAAAAGTATCACAATTCACCTCTTTTTCTTACCCGGCAAGAGCCTTCGATCTCTGCAAGTACTCGCCATAATTCAGCCTTTTTGGCTCTGCGAGTTCTGCTTTTTTTGGAAGAGGCGCTCCATCGCGGAGCATCGTGAGCGAAAACGCATCCGAACCCGAACCCGAACCGTAGGAAATCACGAGGATTTTTTCGTCCTTCTTGGCGTGCTCCAGAACGAAGCTAAGTCCGAGAGGTGAACAGGCAGAGTAGGTATTGCCGACAGTTGGCACGATGAATCCCAGTTTGAGTTGTGCATCGGTGAACCCCAACTTCTTTGCGGCAACGAGTGGGAACTTGGCGTTCGGCATGTGGAGAACGACGTGGCTAAAATCACTTGGCTTCATTCCTGTGACTTCAAGCATCTTCTTCGTAGTTGCATCGACATGGTGGAAGTACGCAGGTTCACCGGTGAAGCGCCCTGCATGCGATGGATACTTGTCGTGCTTGCCGCGCCAGAAGTCCGGAGTGTCTGTGGTGTACGAAAGGGTTGCATCGATAGAACAAATGCCCGGGTGCTTCTTGGTTGGAAGGCCGATCACGAACGCAGCAGCGCCCGCAGCAGCGGAGTACTCGAGTGCATCACCTGGCTTGCTCTGGGCGGTATCGGAGCCAATGGCGAGCCCCATCTTGATCTGCTTGGACTCCGCCATCGCCTTCACGATCTGCATGGCAGCAGTGCCAGCCTTACACGCAAATTCCAAATCGGCTGCGTGACAGAATGGGTTGAGCTGAAGCGCGCTTACGATCATGCCACTCGTTGGCTTTACGGCGTACGGGTGACTTTCGGAACCTACGAAAACAGCGCCGATTGCTTGAGGATCGATCTCGTTCGTCTCCAGCGCCTGCTTGCCGGCTTCCCACGCGAGTGTGAATGCATCTTCATCGGCAGCGGCGACAGCTTTTTCGATAATACCGAGGCCGTCGGCTTGTTCGGTGCCACGTTTCCAATGCTCCGCAATCGTTTTGGATTCGATGCGAGAGGATGGGATGTACCGGCCAAAGGAAAGAATTGCTGCGTTCATCGGAGGGGGAAGTATAGCACGAATTAGCGCGCGAGCTGACCGTGTGCCTTTGCTAGATCTTGCGAGGCTTGCGCTGCGAGCAATGAAACCTCTCCTGCTAGCACCGCTGCAGCAATCGATTCGGCTAACTGCTTCTTCGCGGGGAGACCGGTTTTATTTTTGAGGAGCATCTCACGACACTGAGTTTGTGCAGGAAGTGACGTGCCACCACCCAGTGTGCCGACAATAATCGCAGGAAGTCGCACGGTGACCTTCAGCCCATCAGTTGTTTTCTCTACATCCGTGTCAGCGAGCGATCCTTCGGTGACGTGGGCAGCATCCTGACCTGTGGAGAGGTAGAGTGCAGCGATGATGTTGGCTGCGTGAAGATTCTTTCCGATGGCGCCAGCGAGTTCTGAGCCGGCTTTCAGCTTGGCATTGGCAACAGCCACCATGTCATCGGCAGTGGTTTTGAGGACATCAGTGATTGTGGCAGGAGAAAGCATCGCAGATACAACGACTTCCTGTCCGCGACCACGTTCGTGTGTGCGCTTGCTCGGTTTCTTATCACTATCCACATTGCCTGCGACTGTGATGCACTTCACGCCATCGCAGTTCTTCACCATCCAATCGGCGATTGCCTGCGAGGCGATGGTCACCATGTTCATACCCATTGCAGCGTCGGTATCAGCAGCGATCGTGAGGAACACGTACTGCTTCATGAGGTCGATGTCGTACTTCGTGATCTTCAGATGACTGCTCGTGGCATGGCCAGCCGCCTTCCATTCGTTCTCGCGTTTACGAATGGTGTCGACGAGTTCTTGCACGCGCGTTGCAGATGCAGCGCGGAAGGCGATAGAACGTGTGATGCCGTGATCGACAGACTTGAGGATCGAGACACCATTGACCGAGACCGCTTTGCATCCGCGGTTCACACTGGCAGCGAGTGCACCTTCCGTGGTTGCGAGTGGCAGATGAATCTCTGCCTGTTGGTTGTTGGAGAAGCTGACCTTGAGTGGCCCGGCGTAGCCAACAGGGATCGGTACCACGCCAAACATCTGCTCGCAGTTCTTCTTTTCTGCGTCGCCAATGGTTCCCTCACGAGGTTCCAAGTGCTTGAGATCAGTCTTCAGCTCGCGTTCGATGATCGTGCGGCGTTGATTGACGCGCTGAAGGCTGCTGAGCTGTTCGGGGAGATTGCGTAAGTCCATGAGAGGAGAGTTTAGCATGGAACGATGAGCAATAATGTGATTGATTTGCCATTTTCTTTGGCGCCAAAGAAAATGGCGAAAAGAAAGCGGTCGCTCGTGGCGGATTTCCTATGCGAAATAGTTTGCTCCGCTACAAAGCGCAAACTCGTCCGCCTCGGGCGGACTCAAACAGTGCGCTTTGTTTTACGCTCCGCTCACTAATCGCATGACGGAAATCCGCCAATGCGACAGGGATGATGTTATGACTTGGTGATGCAGGATCCGTTGCCGATTTTAGAAATGAAGATTCTGCAATCCTTTTGAGAGCGAGCGAAGGCTTCGATTCGGTTCTGTGCACTATCAGTACAAATCAGGTGAACCGTTGGACCTGCATCCATCGTGTAGAGCACTTCGAGATGTTCGTTCTTACGGAGCGATTCGATCTCTTTGAGAATACAATGCGTGTCATCACTCAAGTAGTGAAGAGCAGGTGTCTGCGTCTCCATGACTTTGTGCATATCGAGTGCATCGAGCTCGCTCAAGTACTGAAGCTTCTCAAAATCTTTCTTCTCGATCGCATCGATACATTCCTTCATGCGACTTGGAATTACTGCGACACGCTCTTTGAAGAGAGGACTCGTGTGCGCTTTGGCGTGGCCTTCCGTAGAACCCACCTTTTTCTCCTTCTCGCTTGGTACGATGATGATGTCGTGCAAATTCCAGTGAGCGGCAGGTGCGATCTGCCGTGCGACTGCTGCATCCATTCGTTCGTTTGGTGTATTGAGAAGCGCGACGAATCCACCCATGACGCTACGAGCGGCGGAGCCGGAACCAAGACGCGCGATGACACTGACTTCTTCGCGTGTGAGCGGTCGAGAGGCGAGTGTCGCGTATGCCTCAGCCAAGCAGCTGAACACGGCAGCAGAGGAGGCGATGCCAATGCTTGGCGGGATCGACGAGACAATGTGAAGCGAGACTGCAGTAGGCAACGAACCCGCATTGACCGATTTGATGTATTCAGCTGTGAGCGTCCAATGTTTCTGCAGTCGATTGATGGAGTCGGTGCTCTGCGGCTTCTCGATTCCCTGTGCATCGAATGAGTGCACCGCAAAAGTATCAGCAGGTTGTACCGTTGCTTCGATCGATGGAGCATCGAGTGTGATAGAGAGCGAATCAGCAGCAGGTAAACGAAGAGCATCGTTGCGGTTGCCCCAGTACTTAATGAGCGCGATGTTTGGGTAGGAGACAGCGGTCGCCATGGGTGCACACTCTATCGCATCACGCGAACCGAAGCACCATGCCACCTCCGCCTGTCTTTCCTCCGGCACCAATCACTTTGGCGAATCCGCCTGCCTTCTCGATGTCAGCGATAATTTTCTGTGTCGATTCCGGGACAACACCAAGTTTTATCTGCGCCCTATGATGATCGCGCACAATCCCGCGGAGCGGTTCGCCACGCGCGAGTCGCTCGGTACATTCGCCGATTGTCTCTAATGCCTTCTTTACATCTGGTTCAGTAGCACGCGATCGTACCCACGCAATAAGCTCTCTCGTCATTTCATTCGGTGTGCCGGTGTCGATGAGCGTTGCTCCATTCAAAAGATCGAGAGGGATTTTGATACGCTCCGGAACTTTGTCTTTCTGATAGATGAGTGGGTGACTCTCTCTGATGACAGCAAAGTCCAAGCCACTGTGATTGGGGTTGAGCGTATCCTCCACGATGAGCGCGGGCTTCGCAGAGTGTGCACCAAGTAGACAACGGCACAGCGCAATGATGAGCGCAGTCGACGAGCCCATCCCTTTGCCGAGTGGAATAGTACTCCTGATGCTCAGAGTCCCGTGCAGTTCGCCTGTTTGTCCTTTTAGCAAATCCAAGATTTGTCGAATGTAGTCGATCCATGCTTCCTCATTCGTGGCGCTCCAGAGAATCTTCACCTCTTTCATTGATGGGTCTTCCTCCCATGTCACATCTACCGTCTCGTTCGATGGAACGGCAATGCCACGGTGCCCAAAGAGCACAGCATATTCGCCCGAGAGGATGATCTTCCCCGAAGCGGAGCCAGTGGAAGAGGAGGGAGGCACGAAGGAGTAGTAAGAAGTAAGTAGTAAGCAGTAAGGGGAGCTATTTCCCAAATCGCCGCTTCCTGTCTGCGTATGTATTCAATGCATCATCCAGATCACTCGTATTGATATCGGGGAAGTGCTTGGGGTTAAAGACCCACTCGCTGTACGCCGCCTGCCAGAGGAAGAAGTTACTCGTGCGCTGCTCGCCTGAGGAACGCAGGATGACATCGATGTCTGGAAGTTCAGGGTGATCCAAGTGCTGACGAATGAGATCTTCTGTGACCGCGCCCGAGAATGGGCGCTCCTGATTCATTATTTTTTGCACTGCGCGTGAGACTTCATCTTTCCCGCCGTAGTCGACAGCCAAGTGCAGCGTGAAGCCAGTTTGATCTTTGGTTTCCTTCTCGACATCTTCGATCAACTGCACGAGAGACTTCGGCAATCGATCTCTGCGCCCCGAGTGTACGAAGCGAGTGTTCTCTTTGATGAATTCCTCGCGTTCACGGCGAAGGTACTTTTCAAGCATCTTCATGAGCTCATCGATTTCCTGCGTATCGCGTTTCCAGTTCTCGGTGGAGAAGCACCACACCGTCAGCGTGTTCACGCGTGGATCTTTCCTGCACCACTCGGTGAGCGTGCGGAAGTTCTCGACAGCGCGCTCGTGACCTTTCCACACATGAGCGAATTTGTGCTCACGTGCCCAACGACGATTGCCGTCGGGGATAATTGCCAGGTGGAGCGGGCGAGTATGAGGCATTAGGCGATCATGGAAAGGCTTAAGTGAAACCACGGTGTGTAGAGATCTGGATTATCTTTCAACTCTTTCTTCATGTCATCGATCTTCATCCATTTCCAGTCCGAAACTTCATGTGGATTTGGTTTCACGATCACGGATTCATCGACAGTGCCGATCAAGATCGTGTCGTACTCGTGCTCGACTCCTTTGCCTCGTGGCTCTTCTGCTCGATAGGTGAAGACTGGACCCTCAACGAGCTCGCAGGTAAATCCAAGCTCTTCATTCAAGCGACGCTTGCCGGCATCAACTGCTGATTCATTTGGGAAAGGATGGCTGCAGCACGTGTTTGCCCAGAAGCCAGCCCAGAGCATCTTCTTGTCACAGCGCTTCTGGATCATCAGTTTCGTCTTCTCCTTATTGAAGACGTACACCGAGAATGCGCGGTGAAGTTTTCCTTTGCCAGTGTGCGCGTCGAAGATATCGGCTTCGCCCAGAGTAGTGCCTTTCTCATCGACAAGAGTCACAGTGCGATTCATAGGCTTGGATCGTAGCATTCTGATTGACAGTGCGAAATGATTGATTGGCGACTGTCTAGATGCGGCGCATGCCTTTGGTACGATGATTTCCGCTTTCCTCGCATCTTTTATGAATACCTACTCGCTCCGTTCGATTCGCAAACGCCATGTTGCCCTGGCACTTGGACTCATTGCCTTGATTTCGATTGCGTACAGCGTATCTACGGACTACGCAATCATGCACGAAGATTCAAATGTTGCAGGAATTTTGACAGCGGTCGCCCAGAGTAATGCAAGTGGGTACCAAATGTTTCTGAAGCTCGACACAATTCCAGGTGAGTCCAAGGACTCCAAGCACCGTGAAGAGGTTGAGATCGATTCCTTTGCATGGGGTACTGCGCGCTCGCTCGGTGCAACGAAGGCATCGTTCGACAGCTTGAAATTTACGATGCCAGTGAATAAGGCGTCGCCAAAGCTCTTCCTCTACACCGCTGGCGGCGTGAAGATCACGCGTGCAGTGTTAAGTGTTCGCAAGCCAGGTAGTAGTGACGATTTCCTCAAGTGGATCCTCACCGATGCACAGCCAATCTCCTTTCAGACTGTCGGTAACACCCACGGTGATGGTGTGAGCGATCAGGTTGTTCTCACAGCCGGAAAAGTCGAAGTAGAGTACAAGCCAACCGACGGAAGTGCCGTCCAGAAAGCTGGATGGGACGCTCGCTCCGGAAAGTCTGTCTCGTATTAGTAGTAAGAAGTATGTAGTAAGTAGTAAGGATTTTATTACGATAACTTTCGATGCGTACTACGTACTACTTGCTACATACTACTTCTTCGGCTGCCTACTTCTCACGATCTCGGCTGCCCGGAACAAACTTTCGAATGTCCCCGCATCGATCCATTCATCTTCGAGTACCGTGGCTTTCGCGGTTTTCTCTTTGACGTACCAGTTACTCACATCGGTGATTTCTAGTTCACCACGTGCCGATGGCTTCATGTTCTTGATGACATCGAAGCAGCGGTTGTCATAGACGTAGCAACCCGTGACAGCCATGTTCGTCTTTGGTTTCTTTGGCTTCTCTTCGATCGACATAACGGTCTCACCCTGCATCTCGGCTACACCGAAGCGTTCGGGGTCTGGAACTTTTTTTAAGAAAAGGTGCGCACCGCCTGTGAATGATTTGATGGCCGACGAAATGTCATCGAAGAAGACGTTGTCACCGAGGATGGCACAGACAGAGTCGCCAGCGGCAAAATTTTCAGCAAGCCCGAGCGCCTGTGCGATACCACCCGGCTTCTCCTGCACGCAGTATGTGAACTCACAGCCGAAGCGACTGCCACTCCCCAGGAACGCGGCCATTTGATCCATGTGCTCACTGCCAGACACGACAGCAATCTCCGTGATGCCGGCACGGAGCAAGACATCGAGTGGGTAGAGGATGAGCGGTTTGTCGTACACCGGGAGCAAGCTCTTATTTGTAATCTCCGTCAGAGGACGTAGTCGTGTACCGCTACCGCCGCAAATGAGAACGCCTTTCATAGGGGTATAGGGTATCTGTTTCGGGCGTTTTGATCTAGCTGATGCCTCCGGAGACCTCTTTCGCTATCATTGGGGCATGAATCTCCTCGTGACCGGTGGTGCCGGATTCATCGGCTCGCACTTCGTCCTCAGGCATGTGGCAGCACATCCAAAGGACAATGTTGTTGTCTTGGATAAGCTCACGTACGCCGGTGACAAGTCCCTTCTTGATCCTGTCGCGAAGAAGATCACGTTCGTCCAGGGTGACATTGCCGATCAGACATTGGTCACATCACTTCTGAAGGATCACAGAATCGATACCATCATCAACTTCGCTGCCGAGAGCCATGTCGACAATTCCATCGCCGATGCTTCGCCATTTCTTCACACGAATGTGATTGGCGTACAAGCATTAATTGAAGTGCTGAAGAAGTCTGCGGGCGTGAAGATGCTGCACATCTCTACCGACGAAGTCTACGGCGACATCAGCGATACCGATGCGCCACGCACGGTGGAAGATCCACTCCTTCCGAGTTCACCGTACGCTGCCAGCAAGGCGTGTTCGGAAATGCTTTTGATGGCGGCGATGCGCACATTCAAACTTCCCATTTGCATTTCACGTTGTACCAATAACTACGGACCGCATCAGGCGAGTGAGAAGTTCATTCCCACCGTCATCCGTCACGCGCTCCAGGACAAGCCAATTCCGGTGTATGGCAACGGCAAGAACAAGCGCGACTGGCTCTTCGTGGGCGACCACTGTGATGCGATTGAAGCTATCCTTCAGACGCCATGGGCATTCTGGGATGACAAAGTGCAATCGACAAACCCGACCGATACCGCGGGCTCCGGACACATCTTCAATATTGGTATCGATCGTGAATTCGAGAACATCGAAGTCGCAACAATGATTTTGGATATTTTGAAGAAGCCACACAGTTTGATTTCATTCGTAAAAGATCGTCTCGGTCACGACTGGCGGTACGCTGTCGATTCATCAGTCACGCGAAAACTCGGCTGGGCTCCAAAGGTCACTTTTGAAGAAGGGCTCAAGCAGACGGTGGAGTGGTATCGCTCGGAGGCTGCATAAGCACTGCGCGCAGTGCTCTCTCTATTTCGCGAGCTGCACTGTGAATTGCATAGGCTTCGTCGTCATCAATATCAGGATTCGCGATAACATCTGTCACTATATCTTCTGCTTCTGACGGTTTTTCATTTCGTATTTTTCGTTCGAGCGCCTCGGACGCAATGACAATCACGAGGCCGACCAAATCTTCTGCAACTCTGCGTCGGAATTGTGGGTCGATCTGAGCGATCTCTGGTAATTGCAGGGCATTGGACAATGAGAATTCAGCAGGATTAATACTGTCTGTACGCTGTTCGATTTGTTCGCATACTCGCACAAGTAACTCTGACCTATCCGGCTCTCGTGGCTGCTCTCGCCCCATTTTCTGTAAGCCTTCCATCGCACCTGCCATTGCAGGAGATTCCTGCGAAAGCGCAGCAGCACGTTCTCCCCTTGCTGCGCGGCGATCGTCTGCTTTTTGCTGGTTCTTCCATTCATGCTGCGCAAGCGCAGTACACTCTGCAGTGAGTACACGAATGCCTAGTCTTTCCAGCTGACCGAGATCGAAGGGGGATTCTGATGGGATGTCTGTCATAAGGGGTATACGCAGTAGTTAGCTCTGAAGAATATCGTCGATTGCAGAGGCGATCGTGTCTTGTACTTCCTTCGTTCTTGTTTTCTGTGCATCTGGATTCAGTTGAATAAACCCTCTTTCTTTCTGACTAATTACTTCTCCCTGAAAATCAGCGAGAAAGTCTCGCAGCATATGTGCAAACATCACAAGATTTTCTCCTGCATGTTCTTCAAGGTAGCGTCGAGCAAACGTAGTAAATACGGAGAGGGACATGATGTGTCCCAATTTTTGTCTTTGAATTCCCGCCTCAATCAATTGGGTGATAATCGGGTAAAAAGCATCCAATTCTTGAATCTGCTGCCCGGTGAATTCAGCATTGCCACTCTCTTCTCCCATTATTCTTTTTTCCTTCTTTTGTTCTAGCTCAGCTCGCTTTTCCCTCCATCGCCTTTGAAAATCAGACTGAAAGCGTCCAAGAGTAAAACTCTTGTGGAGTAGCATTTCAGCGTTGGTATGTGCGTGATTGGTGTTACTCATACTATTAGATAATTATACCCCTTTTATGTAAAATAGTCAATAATAAGGCCTCTTAGGCTAGAATAGAAGTCGCTTTCTTCTCATCCGTGAAAATCCTCCTTGCCACCGGCATTTATCCGCCCGATATAGGCGGCCCTGCAACGTACGTTGTTCGTCTTGCAGATGCCCTGACAGAAAGGGGGCACGAGGTGAAGGTTGTGACGTACGGAAAGGCAGACAGTGGTCAGTGGGTAGTGGGTAGTGACGCTGTTATTCGCGTATCGAAGATTGGTGGCATTGTGTCGCGTTGGTGCAGATATGCGAAGGCGCTGACACAGCATGGAAAGGATGCCGATGCTGTTATCGTCTTCACGTCCGTGAGTGCGGGCATTCCTTTGATCATGAGTGGCCTGAAGAAGCCAAAGAAAATCTTGCGACTGGGTGGTGATTTTTTCTGGGAGAGATATACCGATGCGGGTGGTACAAAGAGCTTGCGTCGCTGGTATAGGCGCTGTTTTGGATTCTGGAAATTGATGAACAATCTTTTCATGGAGGCGATTCTGCGATCGTTCGATACCATTGTCTATTCCACTGCATTCCAGAGGCAGATCCATAGCGAGTCGTACAAGAATTTACCAAGTGTTGTGATTACAAATGCTCGTCCACATGCAGCATTTTTTGAGCACGTAGCACATCAACCATGTCGGCTTCTTTTTATGGGGCGCTTCGTACACTTCAAAAACATCCACTCGCTCATTGGCGCCATGGTGCAACTTCCGCATGCGACACTCACCATTGTTGGTGATGGACCCCTGAAGAAAGAATTTGCCGCACAAATAAAAAGACTTCAGCTGCAGAGTCGTGTGACATTGAAAGATCCTGTCTTTGGAAAAGACAAGAGTGCAGTTTTTGCCGAGCACGACCTGCTGGTACTGCCATCTGTCACAGAGATCAGCCCGAACGTCGCACTTGAAGCCGCGTCAGAGGGTTTACCTGTTCTTCTCACACAGGAGACAGGTATTGCTCCCTGTTCTGTTATTACACTCTCTGCGCTATGTCTGCCCGATGATATTGCGGCAGCTGTCCGTGCACGTTTCGATCAGTACCGTTCCGTCCCATGCGATGCCAAGCCTCGTAGCTACAACGATGTTGCAGATGACTTCCTGAAAATTCTCTCATGACAAAACTTTTGATGATCTCTGGCGATCGCACACTTGCGACCGGAAAAGTAGGAGCGTTTGCTGCGATGATGGAGGAATTTCATCATCACTTTGAGCGTATTGATATTATTTGCCCTGCAGTATCTACATCTGAGCGAGTCGTACGCCAGGTCTATGGCAACGTACACATTCATCCATCGCCAACATCACTCCTTTCGCAGCCGTTCTTCATCCGTAAGAAAGCAAAAGAGCTGATTCATGAACTTCATCACGACGTCATGACCGTTCACGATTATCCGCCGTTCTACAACGGCTTCGGTGCTCGTTTGCTTCGTAGAAAGATAAAGATTCCAGCAGTCCTTGAGCTTCACCACATCGTTGGCTGGCCACGGGCAGGATCATTCGTTGAGCTCGTTGGTCGGTGGATGTCTACGTGGATGCTCGCATCACATGCAAAGAAATTTGATGCAGTGCGCACCGTCAGTTTGACCACGAAGAATGCACTCATCCGATTTGGTGTTCCAGAATCGCTGATCACGATCGTGCCGTCCTTCTACCTCGATCATGATATTGCAGCGCAAGTTGTAACGACCCCCAAGAAGTATGACCTCGTCTTCTGCGGTCGCTTGGTTTCGAACAAGGGGCTGATGGAAACTATCGAGTCACTCATCGATCTTCCGGAGACCACATTGTGTATTGTTGGTGACGGCCCGCTCAAAGTTCTTGCCGAACGTCGAGTGCAGGATCTGGACTTACAATCGCGAGTGATGTTCACAGGTTGGCTTCCAACGCCGTTGGATACAGCCAAGGCCATTGCATCGGCAAAGGTGCTTGTCATGAATTCGAAGAGTGAAGGTGGCCCGCGTGTGGCTTTGGAGGCATTGTCTTACGGTCTTCCAGTTCTCTCCACAAAAGTCGGTGTGATGCCGGATGTCTTGCGCGATGGTGAGAACGGATACTTCATCGACGGTTCATCGTCTGACCTTGCAAAGAAAGCGTCCGCAATTCTCTCTGACCCTGGTCGATTACAATCGATGACGAAAGAATCTCTGAAGATTCTTACTCGTTTTGAGAAGAAATCTGCTATGAAGGTATACGCAGATTTCCTGAAGTCTTTCCGCTCATACCGCTAATCATGCGCATTCTTTTTATCACTCAGAAGCTGCACACGCAGGATGCCTTCGGCGTCCTGTGGATTCGCGAGTTTATCCGTCAGGGTTTTGAGGTGACAGTCGTGTGCTTGGAGGGTTCCGATCAATCATTCGAATTCCCAGTGCGCAGTCTTGGCAAGGAGAAAGGCGCGAGCCGATTTCACTCAATTCTGACATTTGAGTCACTGATTATGAAAGAGAAGTACGATCGTGTGTTCGTGCACATGGCGCCAGTCTGGTACGCACTCGGATGGTGGTATTGGCTCCTGAAGCGGATCCCGACATACCTCTGGTACACACACTACAAGATGCAGCTGGGCGTGAAACTCTTCGGCTGGTTTGGTACGCGCTTCTTCTGCGCGACTCCACAGAGCTTGCCGCAGTACATGGGGTCACCGAAGAAGTCGGTTGTTGGCCATGGTATCGATCTCTCCTTCTGGCCAAAGCGTCGCAATCAGTCCATGAATCCATGTCGTCTCTTGGTGGTGCACCGCTTGAGCCGTTCCAAACGTGTGGAGCTCAACATCAAAGCGCTGACACTTCTCGATCCATCGTTCACCATCGACATCTACGGTATCGAAGCAGAGAAAGACTATGTCGCAGAACTGAAGCAATTGGTGGTTGATCTGAAGCTTTCCAATCGTGTGACGTTCCATGGCACAGCTCCCATGCAGAAACTGCCAGAGATCTACACTCGTCATCGATTGATCCTGAACATGGCATCGGAAACCATCGACAAGACGATGCTCGAAGCGATGACGTGTGGCTGCTATCCAGTTACTACTACTGCAAATGCCGATGCGATTGGCATGAGCTCAGCTCCGGCTGCCGACACGCCAGAAGCCATCGCAGAGTTTGTGAAGATGTATGCCGAAAAGGCGCCCATCGATGCGGATGCGATGTATGCAGTCGTGGAGAAGAACCACAGTCTGCACGGTCTTGTGCAGAAGATGGGGGACTATATTCGGAAGGGTGAATAAAAAAACCGCGAGCCTAGGGCTCGCGGGTCTGCCGCTGCTTGCTGATTCCGTAGAAAGAAATCAGCGACCATGCGATTTGGAGTCCGACAGTAGGATAGTTACCCTTTTCCCACGCGGCGATTCCAAGCAAGGTACCTGCAGCGACATTGAGCAGGTGGTACAACCGACCTGCTGGGATCCATTTGGCCGCCATCGACAGCTGGGTGCCCAAAGCGATCAACACGCCAATCCAACCGAGTGCCTGGAACATGCGTTCTCCTTTCTAGGCTAGAGGACAGATTGGTCAGTAAGAGTAGCGCCATTTTCTTTGGCGGCAAAGAAAATGGCAAAAAAGAAAGCGGTCGCTCTGGAGAAATTCTTGCGATTCCAACTCATGGGGAATCGAAACAGAATTTCTCCAAGGCGACGGATGCATTGCGGTGCGCGCCACCCCTTTGGATATTGTTATGCCACTTCTAGAAGTGCCGCAGACACCTCTTTCACTTGTTTTTCTGTGAGTTCTGCAAACATCGGCAACGATAGCAATTCTCCTGCAATCTTCTCTGCAACAGGGAAGCTGCCCTTCTTCCACATCCCTTCGTATGCCTGCTGCATGTGGATCGGGATGGGGTAGTGAATGCCTGTCGCTATACCTTTATCTTTGAGCTTCTGTTGTACGGCATCGCGGTTCTGTACGCGGACAACGAAGAGGTGATAGTTACTCACGCGGTCGGCGTGGGTGGTGAAGAGTCCGATCCTCGGATTGTCTTTGAGGAAACTGAAGTACTGCGCGGCGTGCTTCCTACGAGCATCGTTCCACTTCTCGAGGTGTTTAAGCTTCACGCTCAGTACTGCACCCTGGATTCCATCAAGACGTTCGTTGCGCCCCACGACTGCGTGCTTGTACTTCTCGGCCATGCCATGATCGCGGAGCATGCGGATTTTCTTATTGAGCTCAGCATCGTTCGTCGTGATGCCACCACCTTCGCCATATGCGCCAAGGTTTTTTCCTGGGTAGAAACTGAATGCAGCAGCAATACCAAGACTTCCCGCGCACTTTCCTTTGTATGAACTACCGTGTGCTTGGCACGCGTCTTCGATGACAACCACGTTGTGCTTCTTCGCGATCGCATTGATGATGTCCATGTCCGCACACTGGCCATAGAGGTGTACTGGAATAATCGCCTTTGTCTTCTTTGTGATTGCTGCTTCGATCTTTGATGTATCGATCAGTGCATCGCTCTCATGACAGTCGACGAGCACAGGAGTCGCGCCGACGAGCGAGATTGCCTCGCTGCTGGCGAAGAAGGAATTAGTGACAGTGATCACTTCATCGCCCCGGCCAATGCCAAGTGCCATCAAAATAAGCTCGATCGCCGATGTTCCGTTGCCTACACCGATGGAAAATGTCGTGCCGCAGTAGGCCGCGAAGTCCTTCTCGAAGGCCTCTACAGCTGGTCCAAGTGCAAAAGCACATGATTCTACGACCTGTTGCATCGCAGGGTCGACTTCGGCCTTAATAGAGCGGTATTGGGCTTTAAGATCCAGGAAAGGAACTGGCATACGCGTAAGCGTAATGGAAAATGGAAAATTGAAAATGGAAAATTGTGGCATGCAAGAATTGAGAAATTGGCATGAATACGAGAGAATGGGCGCATGCAGAGGAAGATCGTCATTGCTGGCTCGATGGTGTCCTTGGTCGAGATGACTGAGGCAGATCAGACTTTCTTCCAGGAGTGGCTTCAACGTCCAGAGCTGCGAGAGCTCATCGACGATCCTCGCATCCCAACACTGGAAGATCAGATGAAGTGGTTCAAGCGTGTACAGGAGCCTGATCGCAAATTTTTCTCCCTTGTGACGAAGGATGGAATGCTCATCGGAAACTGTGGCTTCGTTCACATCGACGCTGCAAAGAAAGAAGCGACCCTCCGCATCACTATCGGACATCCGGAGGCGGTGGGGAAGGGATATGGCAGCGAGGCAGTACAACTCTTGGTGCGCTATGCGTTTGAAACCGCCAAATGGAAGAAGCTTCACCTCAAAGTTCTGAAGGACAATGCCCGGGCCATTCGCTCGTACGAGAAATCGGGTTTTACCATCGACGGTGAGCACTTGCAGAATGGCAAATCAATCCTCACGATGACACTATCCGCATGAGCCTCACTATCACACCCTACACCGAGCAGCTGAAGTCCAAGTGGGATGCCTTCGTCCAAGGCAGCCGCAATGGAACTGTGTTCCACACACGTCAGTTTTTGGCGTATCATCCAGAGGGTCGTTTCAAGGATCATTCGCTCCTCTTCATGGATGGCTTCAAGATCGAAGCAGTGCTTTCTGCTGCGGAAAAAGACGTGGACGGCAAGAAGATGCTCATCGCACATCCGGGTGCGTCCTACGGCGGCATTGTCGTGAAGAAAGATGCGTCCGTTGCATCGACAGGCGAGCTGATGAAAGAGCTGATTGCCTATGCGAAGAAGAAAAAATTCGATGGCATCTCCATGGTGCGATTGGTTCCATCGTCTATCCAACGTTTCTACTCCGAAGATCAGCATTACTGGCTCTATCAGCATGGATTTACTTCTACTCGTGTAGAGATGGATGGCGCTATCAATCTGGTAGAACTGAGCGAGGAAAAGATTCTGGAATCATTCGATCCGAAGTGTCGCAACAAAATTCGTCAGGCAGAACGTGCCAAGATCTCGGTTCGTCTCTCGACAGATTTCCGCTCGTTCTGGCCAATCTTGGAGTCGCTCCTCGGCGCACGTCATGGCGTGAAGCCGACACACACACTGGAGGAAATCGAAAAGTTGCACTCGCTTCTGCCGAAGCAGTGTCGACTCCTTGCTGCGTACGATGGCGACAAGCTGATCGGAGGCATTGTCCTTGTCACACTCCACGACCGTGCGATGTACTCCTTGTACATGGCACAGGAGTACGAGTATCAGAAGCACCACCCGATGCACATGCTGGTGATGGAAGCCATTAAGATTGGGCTCAAGGAGAAGCGTCATGCCTTCCATTTGGGTGTCTCCACGGAGGATGGCGGCAAAAAGATCAATGAAGGCTTATTCTCGTTTAAAGAGAGCTTTGGCTGCCGTCCGGTGCGACGCGAGAGTTTCGAATTGATGTTCTAACCTTGAGTTTTTGACGCTCCTCAGGTCTGATGTGCGCTGTTCTATGACTGAAAAGATTCCCTGTTCGGTTTTGGTTCTGACCAGAAACAGTGCTGCAACACTGGAACGCTGCTTGCGTCCGCTACAGCATTTCGGCGAAATTTTGGTACACGATGCCAACAGCGAAGATAACAGCGTAGAGATTGCCAAGCGCTACGGCGCGAAGGTCTTGAAGCAGTACGACACCGAAGAGAAGAGCGTGCGCGTGACACACTTTACGGAGATGCGCCTCAAGCAACGCGCCGAAGCGAAGTACGATTGGGTGCTCTACATCGACTCCGATGAAGAGCTCAGTGAGGCAGCAGCACTGGAGATTGGTGAGATTCTCAAAACTGCTCCACTCAAGACGATCATCAAAATTCCACGTGTGCCTGTCATCGATGGGATTCCGCGGACGCATGGTCACCTTACACCGGATGTCATGCCACGCGTGCATCATCGCAAGAGTGGCGCAGGACTCCGCGCAGGAAAGATCGTGCACGAGAAATATGAATACGATTCCACGTTTACAGAGGTCGTCTTAAAGAATCCTCTGTACGTACCACTGCCAAGCGTTGCCGACCTCCGCTCCAAAGATGATCGATATCTGACATTGGAAATTGAGCGCATGCGTACAGAAGGGTATTCCTGGAGTCAGTATTTTCGATGGATCCTATTTCGTGAGCCAGCGATCATGGTGATGATCACCATTCGTATTCTTCTCAAAACGCCAGAGTTACTTCGAAAAGATGCGATTCCGTTCGCACATCATTGGAGATACGTTCGATATCATTGGAGATTATTTAGGGCTGTTTCAGGCTTGATGCTGAAAAAGACATTTGGATGAATGATGCAGCCGCAGCGAGGATGGCTGCGCTGTTTTTTATGAATCAGAGCGCCCTTCCAGGGCGCGGCTTCACAGTTTTACCGCTGCGCCTTTTCTTAGCGATTCATCTGCGGCTTCCAGGATCTTCACCATCGCGAGGCCATCTGCACCTGAGACCATTGGCTTTGCTTTGCCGTGAATACAATCGATGAAGTGCTTGGCTTCTGCTGCGAGCGCTTCGCTATTTGAAATAGCAGGAATGAGCACATCACCACTGCGGTACTTCGGGAAGAAGGGGTCTGGCTTCGTGTCATCATGATCGATTCCCTTGTCGTAGAGGCGCACCTTCTCGCTCGGCTCCGTGTCGTCGTACACGATCATTGCCTTGCGCCCCGCGATAAACGTCTTACGAATCTTTACCGGCGAGAGCCAGCTGGCGTGGATGTGCGCAGCCAGGCCAGATTTGAATGTGAGGTGCAGGTGTCCATCTTCAATCTGCTTTCCATAGTGAGCGCTTCCAACCGCGAGCACCTCTGTCACTGTCCCTAAGTCTGCAATACAGGAGAGGATGGTCAGATCGTGCACTGCTAAGTCCCAGAGCACGTTCACATCTTTCTGAATCAGTCCCAAGTTGATGCGTGAGGATTCGAAGTACAGGAGACTGCCCACTTTTCCGGCATCGACAATCTCGCGAATCTTTTCGACAGCGCTGGTAAATGCGAATGTGTGATCGACGAGGAGTTGCTTCTTATTTTTCTTTGCGAGTGCGACAAGCGTGCGCGCTTCTTTCACTGTTCCTGTCATTGGTTTTTCCACGAGTACGTGCTTGCCGGCTTCCAGTGCGGCTTTTGCGAGCGGGAAGTGACTGTCGGTTGGAGTTGCGATGACGATGGCATCCAAGCTTTTGTCATTCAGAAGATCCTGAACGTTTTTCGTGAAGCGAACGGCTGGATACTGACGAGAGAATTTTTCAACGCGCGATGCAGACAAGTCGCAACCCCAGGTGAGTTCGCAGCCTTCCGTGGATGCGAAATTGCGGAGCCAGTTTGGACCCCAGTAGCCAAGACCAACAATGCCAACAGAAACAGATGTCATGGCGAAATGGTAGGGGACGAGCGCGGCCTTTGGAAGATGCTCTGCCCAATTATGTCTTTTTCGCTGTTTCTAGTGCATCTTTCACGATCTTCTTCACCGCCTCTTCGCTAAAGAGCGTGTGAGCTTTGGCCTGAGCAGCGTCGGCAATCTGCTGCCTTTTCCGTACGTCGAGCAGGGTACGCAGCCCATCGATATAGTCTTGAGGCGTCTGACAGAGGAAGAGTTCCTTGCCACTCTCGAATGGATAGCCAGCAGTCTTTGTCGTGAGGAGTGGGAGTCCACGGCACAGCGGCTCAAAGACTTTTTGCTGCATGCCATGGCCGCTGATCCACGGACAGAGCGCAATATCCATCGTCTGGAGGAAGGTACCGAGGTCAGGAATGAATCCCTCGTAGCGCACGTCATCGGCGAGATATTTCTTGTCGCGCTCCGGGAATTTACTCCCCGTGAGATGGAAGACAAATTTCCCAGGAAGTTCTTTTCGCACGAGAGGAACGATTTTGTTGACGAGGAACTCAAGCGCGTCGCGGTTGTGCCCCATGTTGTAGTTGGAGCTTAAGAACACAATATCGAGAACATCTTTTGGCGTGTGTTCCCTCCTCACGAAGCAGCGTGAAAGACCGCGCAGCGGCAGCACTCCTGTTCGCTTGGCACCGAGCGACTTGTACCACTCTTCTTCTGCAGGCGTGATGGCGAGGATCATGTCTGAGTCCCGACTGGCAATGCGTTCACCACGATACTTCGGGATCGATTTGATACGAGACATCAGTGTTCCACCGTTCTCATCGACACAGTTCCTCGGCTCATTCAGTGACGACTTCACAATGATCGGAATACCAAAGCGACGGAGTCTCTTGAGGATTGACCAATGCGTGGAGTATTCCACCCAGAGATAGTCGGGTTTGAATTCCTGAATCGTCTCCTCCACGATCTTGACGTAGGGGGGATCGAGATATTCCAAAGCAGCACCATCGAGGAGCGCAGGGTTTATGAGGATCTGTGGCCAGAGCTTTCCGACTAAAGACCAGGCGCTTTTTGGGTGTGGGGCGAGGGCGAGAGGAATCCCTTCCTTCTCGTACGCCTTCTTGGCCTCATCGTTATTCTGGAATTCATGAAATTTTGCGATAACTCGAATGTCGTAACCCATGGATTTCATCTGTAGCATCCCGAAAAAACGGTCTTGCTGACATGCGCCTGTCACTGGGTAGGGAACCCACGGTGTGAGAATGAGAATGCGGGAGGGCATAGAGTACGTAGTATGTAGTATGCAGGAAAGTAGTAAGAAGTATGTAGTAAGTAGGGGGAGAAGTTTTGATGCCTTCGGGTATGATGCGGACTATGAGTTCAATCATTCGTTCATGGAAGGCACTGAGTCGATTGGACAAGGCTGTGGCAGTTCTCACTGCCATCGCTCTCGGAATGACGCTCTATTACATGGGTGCCCTTGTCATTGCCGAGCAGATCTTCAATGGCGTGTGCGCCATCTTCTGGGCAATGGGGCGTGCCATGCTGAATGGTCTTATGCTCTACGAGGACATCTTGGAAACCAAACCGCCTCTCATTTTTGCGATGAGCGCGATTTCCATGCAACTCTTTGGAAACCAGGCAGTCGGTTACATTTACCACACGATCCTCCTCTTCGCTGTTCCGGCAGTTGCTGCGTGGTACGCCGTTCGACGACTCAATCGTCACCACGCCACGTCAATTGCACTCGTGATCTTCTCGCTGCTCCTCGGCACCCTCATGGTGCGTTATTTGTCACGTCATCCCACTGCGTGGGCGATCGAGTTCTTTGGGCTCGCCACTTCCTGCCTTTTCCTCCTTGTCTTTGCCGAGAGTGAAGAAGTGTCTTGGAAACGCTCGGCACTTCTTACGTTACTCCTTGCACTGAGCGTTGGCATGAAGGAGTCATTCATCTTGGTCATTCTTTCCGGCGTTGTTTTCCTCGCACGTTCCAAACAGCAGTGGATTCGTGGATTCATTCTTCCGACAGTCTTTACCGCAATCATTGGCGTAGTCGCGCTCCTCGCATTTGGTGCACTGAAAGCATATTTCAGCGTGTACTTGCCCCAGATGCTTGGGTACTACGTGCAGCGTTTCACTATTCCATTCCTGTTACGCGGCCTTGTGTTCGATAAGGTCCTAGAAAATGTTGGCCAGTTCTCACTGTTGTTTGCAGTCCTCACCCTTGCGGCGTTCTTCATGCCAATGCTTGTGGGGCGAACGCAGGGGGAGAAGTCCACGGTATGGATTTGGTTCTGCCGTTTCATGATGTTGTGCGCAATCAGTACGTATTCCTCAACGTCATTCATGTTCCAGACATCCCAAGGCTTTCTTGTGCTCGTCATTGGTTTCCTCCTCTACAGATGGAGGAAATCCTCAACACGACTCGTCGATGCCTTTCTTATGATCGCGGCACTTCTCATGCTCGGGATTCGCTACGTTTGTGTCATTCTCCGTTGGGTGAGTGAAGTAGCGACTGGCACGCCAGTGAGCGCATCAGCCTGCGTGGCGCCGTCGACTATCTTGGTTGTGTTCACTGCTATGGCAATCGGCGTTGTGTGCGCCACTATCCTTACCTTGCGTCTGACGACAGAGAAGGAAGAGCGCCCGCTTCTGCTGAGCATTGCGCAGCTTGAGGTCGTATTTTTCATCTTCTATGGCGTTATTCTTTTCAAAATACAATTACCTACCATGTGGACGGCCATCGTCTTCCCTCTTCTCTCTGCATGGATTGTGTGGACGTGGTATCAGAAGCGCGGCACACCGGAGGGGTCTACGCTCTGCGAGCTTCTTCTGCGCTTCGTTGGGTTCTTTATCGTTGCTCAGTCTATCTCTATGGGGAGCGACTTTCAGGGACATCATTTTCTTTCCATTGTTCCATTCCTCCTTGCACTCTTTCTCCCGGTCATCGACATCCTTGCGCATCGAGCGGCACAAGAGAGGCTTGTTGCGCTGTGGCTTGGAGCACTGTCTCTTGTGATCATCGTCAATCCACTTCGCCATCCAGCGCTGGACAATCTCCCTTCAGCAATTGCAGCCAGTAATCGTCAGGTGATGGCGTATCAGCGTCAAGGCCAGAGCATCGATGCTATCGCAACGTCCTGCAACTATGATCGATACTTGGTTTTGGGTGCCGGTGATGTGTATGGGTTCACAACCCATTCTCCAAGTAACTATTTTCTGTGGTCGGGTATTCAGGCGCTCAATCAGCATCCGGTTATTCAGGATAGAACACTCATAAGCATTGCGGATGCGAAAGTGATCTTCATTGGTGATCAATTGCCAACAAAAGAACAAATGAGTCCGGCAGAACAAGGAGCAATGACCTACATCGTTGAAAACTTCGTTCAAGATGTGCCTGACTGCGCAAAAGGAATCGATCCGCCAAAGAATCTCTTAGTGCTCTACAGAAAGGCGAAGTAAGTTAACGGTGCTTACGTGCCTTGTTCGGGCTATCCAAATCGAAGAGGATTGCGAGGACAAGGATGGCCACGTGCCACCAATCCCACACGCCTCCGTACCAGTTAGTGACGATGCTGTACCACAGCAGCGTGAGTGGCAAGAAGAGGAAGCCAAGGATCGGCCAGCCCCGTGTTTCGAAGACGCCATTGAACCATGTTGTGAAGAACCACAAGAGCGCGATGAGTAATCGGGGCGCAATGAGACCAATGAGAGCAGCAATGAAAACCATGCTCCGTAGTATACGCTACATCCTAGGTGTATGCGTGAAATCCGTGAGCATAATCTCCCAACTGAATCCCATACACATGCGCCCATGCGTCAACGCTGATCCATCGCTTCGGCGTGATCCGGATGCGCAGATATTGATGTGGGGAGATGTACCAGAGCAGCGTCCAGCGATATCGGACATCATCAGCAGTAAAGTGCCCACTTTGCAGTAGCAGACTGCGTAAAAATCGATTGAAGTTAGTACAATGTAAAAATCCTTGTCTTCGCCAAAGAACACGGAGAGGTAAAAATAACTCCCAGAGACGCAGGTAGGTCTTTATTCGATTGCCATGATATTTCTTCACTAAAGCGTCATATGCCTTTCGCAGACATTCCTCTTTTGTTTTCGCTTTCTTCAAACTGGCGACGATCTGATTCATTGCATTATTGTACCCATTTAGATTTTGATTCCGAGCTTCTCGCAGTCGGCAGTCAACATGATGTCTGCGAGTTCCTCGAGCGTTGTCTTCGGCGTCCAGCCGAGCTTCTTTTTTGCCTTCGATGCATCGCCAAGCAGCGTGTCTACCTCTGCAGGGCGCTGGTAGCGCGGGTCGATAGCGACGATTGTCTCACCCTTCTCGTTCTTATAAATCTCATCATTTCCTTTGCCATGCTTCGTCCACTTGATGCCTGCGCGGTTAAGACAGTGTTCCAAGAATTCACGGACAGAGTGCTGCTTCCCTGTCGCAAGGACGTAATCTTCTGGCTCCGGCTGTTGCATCATCAGCCACATACCTTCCACGAATTCCTTGGCGTAGCCCCAGTCGCGGCGTGCTTCCAGGTTACCTAGGTACAAGCAATTCTGTTCGCGCTTGAGAATGCGTGCAAGGGTGAGTGTGATCTTGCGAGTGACGAAGTTCTCGCCGCGGCGTGGCGACTCGTGGTTAAACAGAATACCGTTTACAGCGTACATGCCGTAGCTCTCGCGGTAGTTGCGTGTGAGGTGGTACGAGTACGCCTTGGCGCACGCGTATGGACTGCGTGGGTAGAACGGAGTCTCTTCGTTCTGTGGAACCTGGAGAACTTTTCCGTACAGCTCGCTGGAGCTCGCTTGGTAGAACTTGGCCTTCATGCCCGATGTACGAAGTGCTTCGAGTAAGCGAGTCGTGCCAAGACCAGTGATGTCACCGGTGCTTTCTGGGATATCGAAGCTGACTGCCACGTGACTCTGCGCACCGAGGTTATAGATCTCGTCTGGCTTGGTCGCGAGGAGGACGCGGAGGAGGGAGTTGGAGTCGCTCAAATCTCCGTAGTGGAGGAAGAGCGGGACTTTGGCAGTGTGAGGATCTGTAAAGAGGTGCTCGATGCGACCACGATTGAAGGTGGAAGCGCGGCGCACAAGGCCGTGGACTTCGTACCCTTTAGCGAGGAGTAACTCAGCCAAGTACGAACCGTCCTGACCGGTAATGCCAGTGATGAGAGCTTTCTTGCTCATCGGGTACGTATGGTACCAGGGAAGGCGTGAGCTTATCGAGTGAGAATATCGCACATGAGCTGCACCTCTTCCTCGGTCAGGTCTGGGTTATTGGGCAGGTAGAAGCCTTGGCGATGGATCAGGCTGGCAGTCGGGCAATCGGCCTTGGGGAGTTCCTTCGTCCAGAATGGGTGCTCGGCGATGTTACCGGCAATCACGGGACGATTCTCGATTCCTGCATCGTCGAAACGCTTGAGGACGTCGGCCAAAATCTTCTCGGACTTGGCGACGATCGGCATGCAAAAGTTGGAGATGCGTTCGATGTGATCAACTTTCAGTGAATGGAAGAGTTCCGGTTTCTTCTGCACGGCTGCATGAAGCTTCTCAAAATTCTTCACGCGTTTCTTGATGGTGTCTTCCAACATCGGAAGCTGAAGTGAGCCGAGGAAGCCAGTGATTTCTGTTGGACGGTTGTTGTACGCGAGTTCGTAGAAGGTGTACTTGCTGTGGAACTCATCGACGTTGTACTTCTTGCGGAGCTTCTTCTGCGCTTCAGGCGGCAAGCTTCTGTCCCAACCGTGTGCACGTACCATCACGAGCATATGTGCGAGCTCTTCATCGTCAGTCGCGACAATGCCACCTTCGATCGTGGAGAGGTGATGACCAACGAAGAAGGAACAGGTGGACGCGAGACCGTAGCTCCCGAGGAGTGTTCCTTTGTAGCGTGTGCCCAAGGACTCGCAGTTATCTTCGATGAGGATGACATTATTCTTCTTGCAGAGCTCAGCGATGGCATCGATGTCACCACAGAAACCGAGCACGTTGGTGATGAAGAACGCGCGGAGCGTCTTGATGTGCTTCTTCAATTCATCTGCCATCACGTTCAGGTTATCGAGGCTGCAATCGATGGCCACTGGCACAAGACCAAGCTGCATGAGTGGCATGACATTTGTTGCCCAGGTCACTGCCGAGACACCAACGCGATCGCCTTTCTTTAAGCGGCCAAGGTTGAGAAGCGATTGAATGAGTGTGAGGTTGGCTGTGCTTCCATTGCTTACAAGTACTGCGTGCTTCCTCTCCTGATACGTTGCGAATGCGCTCTCGAACTTGGCGCACTCAGGACCCATGCTCAAGCGTGACGACTTCAGAATGAAATCGCACAGTTTTTGTTTCGTGCGCGCTTCATCGAAGAATGTGGAGCGCATGAGGGGGATACGGATAGCAGGCATAGCGAGATGGTACCAAGCAGAAGAAGACCGGGCGAGGGTATATCGGTGTATTGGTGTATTGGTGATTAGTTATGAGTCTATTAGTGAGGTTTCACACTGATAACTAATAACAAATACACTAGTACACTTCTTTCTTGTGACCATCTCTTCCACCAGCTTTGAAATCAACATACACTCAAATCAATGCGAATTGCGTACTGCACCAACGTGCGTCTCCCCAGCGAACGGGCGCACGGACATCAGGTAGCCAAAGTCACGTCGGCTCTGCGCACGCTCGACCATGAGGTGGAGATCTTTGCGCCGTACCGCAAGAACACCATTAGCGAGAGTTTCGACTCCTACTATCGATTGCCAAAACCAGCACGCCTTACACATGTGGGCAGCTTCGATGGCATCGCTGCGTGGTGGACGCCGGGCATTATCGGGCTCAAGCTCACGACCTACTTCTTTGGGAAGTCGCTCCAGAAGAGTCTGAAAGAACGAAAGAAAGAATTCGATCTCCTCTACACACGAACGCCAGAGCTCCTGCCATTCTTGGTCGATCTAGGATTGCCAGTTGTCATGGAACTCCACCGCATTCCTCGTCTTGGCTTAGGTCGATTCTTGAAGTTGCTCCGTAAGTGCACACTCGTTGTCGCGCTTACGAATGGCATGCGTCAGTCTCTCATCGATATGGGTGTGTCCAATGTGCCGATCATTGTGGAAGGGGATGCGGTCGATCTGCACGACTTCGAAGAATTGCCGGATGCCAAGAGCACACGTCTCTCACTTGGCGTACCAGAGAAAACGCCGCTCATCGTCTACACAGGACAGCTCAAATCGATGGGGCTTTCCAAGGGCGTGCCAGAACTTCTGAACGCGCTCGCCAGTTTGCACCGACGTGGACTCGATTTCCGCGCAGTGATCGCCGGTGGCCCAGACGATGTGAAAACGCAGTTCGAGCAGTCACTCTCCGATGAGCTTAGGCTCCTCGTGCAGTTCACGGGTCATCTGCCACATATCAAAATCCCAACGCTTCTCACTGCAGCCGATGTGCTCGTGTACCCAGCACCGAAGTCCACTCATCCTTTTTACATGCGCGATACATCGCCACTCAAAATCTTCGAGTACATGGCGGCAGGTAAGCCTTTGGTGACGGCAGATCTTCCTCCGATTCGTGATGTGCTGGACGAATCTCAGGCGACGTTCTTCCCGGCAGGTGATGCGGATGCTCTGTCCAAAGCGATCATGGAAGTGTTGGAAAATGCGGCAAGCAGCCAGAAGAAGGCCAAAGTGGCTCGTGTGCATGTAGAGCAATTCACCTGGGAAAAGCGTATGCAGCGCATCTTGGCGGCTGCTAGACTCTCCTAAGCATGATCACGGTTGTAAGCAGTGCTTCGGCGCGTCCGAATTTCGTCAAATTGGCGGCGGTTCATCATGCGCTCATGAAACATCCGGATAGATTCAAGCACGTGATCGTCCACACCGGTCAGCACTACGATCCTTTATTGTCTGATGTATTCTTTACGCAGCTTGAGATTGCTGATCCGGAATTTAATTTAGGAGTGAAAGGTGGTGCAGATCGCGAGACGACGATTCAAATGACTGCTAATGCGATGGAGCCTGTGCTTAAGAAAGTGAAGCCAGACATTGTGTTGGTGTATGGCGACGTGAATGGTGCTGTAGGTGCAGCACGTGCTGCAAAGAAACTTGGTATCAAAATTGGTCATGTTGAAGCCGGTTTGCGATCATTTGATACATCAATGCCCGAAGAATTGAATCGCATTGAAATTGATATGATTGCGGATGAGCTATTTGTCACAGAGCAATCAGCAATCGATCACCTGAAGAAGGAGAAGGCAAAAGGAAAAATACATTTTGTCGGCAATACGATGATTGACACGCTTATGCGGATGAGGCCGCGGATCGATAGTATTTCACTTCCTCAGAGCCTTCCGAAGAAAGTTGCGGTTGTAACGATCCATCGCCCCAGCAATGTTGATGATCCATCGAAGCTTTCAGAACTTCTCAGGTTTTTGGTTGAGATTTCTACACAATGTCCGGTCGTCTTTCCCATTCATAAGCGCACGTATGCGATTATGGAACAGCATGATTTATTTTCTTTTTTTAGAGGAAACGATGCGATCTGGACGATCGACCCGCTTGGATATGAAGAATTTCTCCATCTTGTATCGTCGTATTCAAATTTTATTGTGACCGATTCCGGTGGCATTCAAGAGGAAGCAGCGTTCTTGGGTAAGAGATGTTTTACGCTCCGAAGAAACACGGAACGTCCTAGTACAATTGAAAGCGGGTCAAACGTATTGATCGATCCAGATAACGCTACAGATCGAGAGCGTGTACTTGAATTTGCAAAACACCCTCAAGATATAACGGTAAAAATTCCTGAAAAGTGGGACGGCGAAGCAGGCGATCGCATCGCTGATGTCTTAGCTAAAAGCCACTAGCCAATAGCTATTAGCTTTTGGCAGTTAGCTATTCCTTTGGTTTGATCATTTTCGATACCGCGCGTCGGTACCAAAACCAATAATTCGGGAAGCGCTTGAAGATGAGACCTTCCTGCTTCAGCGGGATCGATTGGCCACGCCAGGTGCTTGGCACCTCTGTGATCTTCAAGCCCGCGAAATACGCCTTGAAGAGCACAGCCATGGAGTACTCTGTGCCGGCATTTGGGATATCGTACTTGAGGGTCTTGAGTGAAGTCATGCGGTACATCTTGTACGAGTTTGCTGCGTCCCAGGTGGGAACACCGGTGAAGAGTTTCAATGTGTAGCACACGATGCGAGAGAGTTTGTCTTGGATCCATGGGCCACCAATCTTCTTGCCACCCTTGATATAGCGAGAGGCGCAGACGACATCGAATCCTTCCGATAGTTTCATCGCCATCGTGTTGATAGTTGCTGGGTCGTCACAATTATCGGCCATGACAGGGACGAAGGCGTCACCAGTTGCGAGCGCGAGGCCGGCGAGGATGGAGTTGCTGAAGCTTCCTTTGAGCGTCTCGTTGCGCGTGACACGTACGTGTGGATTCTTTGCTGCAAAGCCGTTTGCGATCTCTTCTGTCTTATCACTGCAGTGATCTGCCACTACGATGAGCTCGTAGGGGACGGTGACACGGTCCAGGACGCTCTGGATAGTGAGCGCGATAGAGTCCTCTTCGTTGTGCGCGGGGATGACGATACTGACCTTCATTTGCGAATATTTTTGCTGATGAGAATCTTCTCGGCTTCGGCGAACTTGTCTTCTGCCTTCTGTGTCGTGCTCCACTCCACTACTTCCTTCATTCCTTGCTCAAAGCTGATGGTTGGCTCCCAGCCCAAGACCTTCTTTGCGAGCGAGTTATCGGCGAAGCAGTGACGGATGTCGTTCTTGCGGAACTCACCACTGACCTTTGGCTCGATCTTGATGCCCATGAGCTTGGCCAGTGTCTGTGCGATGGAAAGGATGGAAGTCGGTGTGCCACTCCCGATATTGAATGCTTGGCCATTGATCGTATCGTTCTTGAGCCCGAGCATGAACGCGCGGACAACATCATGAACAGAGATGAAGTCGCGGCTCTCCAGGCCGTCCTCGTACACGATCGGTTGCTGATTGTTCTTGAGACGCGAGAGGAAGATCGCCGTCACTCCTGTATACGGATTACTGAGACTCTGACGTGGGCCGTACACATTGAAGAGGCGGAACGCCATCGTCTGGATGCCGTACGTGCGGCCAATCGAGAACAGGAGTTCTTCCTGCACGTTCTTTGTGATGGCGTACACAGATGCGGGGAACTTGAGGGCATCCTCTGGAGTGGGGAGTGCTTTGAGTTCTTTTTTACAGTGAGGACAGAGTGGTTCCCACTGCTTCTTCTCGAGTTGCTCCACCGGACGAACGCCTGGGCGGACATGGCCGTGCGTTTTGCACTCGTACACGCCTTCGCCGTAGGCAGTCATACTTGTGGGAAGGAGTACCTTCTTTACGTTGTGCTTCTCGTTGGCGAGGATGTCCAAGAGGTGCGCCGTGCCCATCACATTCACATCGGTGTACTTACTGATTTCATACTGAGACTGACCAACACCAACTGCGGACGCGCAGTGCACGACAGCATCGATGTCTTTCAACGCTTTCTGCCACGTCTCGCGACTACGAACATCACCTTCGATGAACTCTACTTCCTTTGGAATGTAGGACGGTTTTTTCCCGTGGTGCACCTGCTCTTCCAAGTTATCCAAAATGCGCACGGTGTGACCTTCTTTTAAGAGTGCTTCCGTCAGGAACGAGCCGATGAATCCGGCGCCGCCAGTAACCAAAATCTTCATAATGATGTCGTGGGAGTGCTTTGAGGAGCGTACCGGAGAATTGAGAATTGAAAATGGAGAATTGAAAATGCGCGATTACGCCAATCAACTACCCTCATTCTCAATTTTCAATTATTAATTGTCAATTTTTGCTGACGTTGCGATCTCTTCGATGGTGCGATCAATGTCGTATTCCTGTTTCCATTCAGGGAAATGCTTTTTGAACTTGGCCATAGAGCTCACGTACCACTGATGGTCGCCAATGCGTGGGGTCTCTTCGTAGATAGTCTTCGCCTTCTTGCCCACGATCTTCTCCGTCTTACTGATTGCTTCCAGGATGGATACGTTGGCGAATCGTCCGCCGCCGAGGTTATACACTTCGCCTGCCTTTGGGTTCTTGGCGAAGGCGTCAAAGGCGGTGAGAACGTCCTTGGAGTGGATGTTGTCGCGTACCTGCTTTCCTTTGTATCCGATGAGCGAGTACGTGTCTCCTTTGATGATGCACTTGATGAGGTACGACAGAAATCCATGGAGCTTGGCGCCGGAGTGCGCAGGACCTGTGAGACATCCCCCGCGGAAAATGCCGGTCTTCATGCCGAAGTAGCGGCCGTACTCCTGCACCATCACATCAGCCGCAACTTTGGATGCACCGAAGACAGAGTGCAGACACTGATCGATACTCATGGACTCATCGATGCCTTCGTACCACTTATGATTCGTCGGCAGTTCCCATCGTGTTTCTAGCTCCTGAAGTGGAAGGAAGTTCGGGAGATCGCCGTAGACTTTATTTGTTGAGGTGAAGATGAACACAGCGTCTGGGCAGTGGAGACGTGTGAGCTCCAAAAGATTGAGGGTGCCTACTGCATTCACACCAAAGTCTGTGAGCGGCTCCTTGGCTGCCCAGTCGTGCGATGGTTGTGCGGCAGTATGAATGACAATATCGAACCGATGCTTCTTGAAGAGTGGCTCCAGGGCTTCGCTCTTTCGGATATCGAGCGTGTGGTGTGTGTAGTTCTTAAATTCAGTCTTCAGTGCGTCGGCATTCCACGCTGTCGATGCTTCCTTGCCGAAGAAGTAGCTACGCATATCGTTATCAACTCCATGGACTTGATCACCTCGTTCTGCGTAGAAACGCACCGATTCTGAGCCGATGAGGCCTGCAGAGCCGGTGATGAGCACTTTTTGCATGGTTCGCAGTGTAGTGGAAGAGGTGTGGAGGTGGTAGCCGTCCTGTATAGTTTCGGTATGCGCATCGCGCTGTTTTCCTCAACGGCTGACGTAAAGAATGGGTACGGCAACATCACAGCCGAGTACTGCCGGGCACTCACACAAGCGGGGATCGAGTTCACACTCTTCCTCCCAGAGGCCGAGCGTGGCTTCCACGCCAAGTACATTCCAGAAGTGCAGGCAGAGTTCACGCTCCCGCCGTACATCTTCGAGATGAAGAATCCAAAGTCTCTCCTCTATTTCAAAACAATCGACGTCTCATCCTATGACATCGTCCACTCGCTTCTTGATTTCCCATATTGTTTCGTGGCCGCTCGTTCGGCAAAGAAATACAAGAAGCCATTCATGATGGGGTCTCAGGGAACGTACGGTGTGGTGCCACTCCTCCGCTTCCCCGATCGCGTGGCGATGGAATGGACGTACGCTCAGGCCAAGCACATCGTGGTGCCAAGTCAGTTCACCAAGAACATCATCCTCAAGCACACCAAGAAGCAGTATCCGATCGACATCATTCATAACGGCGTGAACTTCGCGCGCTTCGAGACGGTGCCAGACGTCTCAGGCATTCGTGCGCAGTATCCAGGGAAGACCATCTTCCTCACTGTGGGTGGACTCAAGCAGCGCAAAGGGCAGGATTTAGTTTTTGAGGCACTCGTCGAACTCAAGAAATCGTACACAGACTTCGTTTACCTTCTTGTAGGAGCAGGTGAGTGGGGGTCAGTGCTGGAGGCAAAAGCGAAAGAGCTCGGTGTAAGCGAGCACGTTCATTTCTTGGGCGCCAAAGATGGTAGCGAGCTCGTGAGGTACTTCCATGCCTGTGACGTCTATGTGCATACGCCAAAGGTCGTGCACTTCAACTTCGAAGGATTTGGCATTGTGTATCTGGAAGCCGGTGCCTGTGGCAAGCCGTCTATCGCCACAGATGCCGGTGGCGTTGCCGATGCAGTGGTCGATGGAAAGACAGGCTTCATCGTTCCGGATGGTGATACCAAAGCGATTGCCGATCGACTCCTGAAAGTATCGAAAGACACTGCGCTCCGCACTCGCATGGGAGAGGAGGGAAAGAAGTATGCTAAAGAGCACGATTGGAGCTTGGTTGTGAGGAGATTCGTAGATTTGTACCTTTCAATCACTTCAAAGAGGGTAATTGACAATTGAGAATTGAAAATTGAGAATGACCAAAGATATTGATAATGAGGCTTATTATCAATTCTCCATTTTCCATTCTCAATTTTATCCGCTAGCCTCTAGCCCCACTCCAACATCCGTCATGAAGAAAATCTTGATCACCGGCGGGGCAGGCTTTATCGGTGTGAATGCCGTGCGGCGCTGTATTCAGGAAGGCCACACGGTGACAGTCTTCGACAATCTCTCGCGTCGTGGCACGGACATCAACGTCCGTTTCCTGGAGGAAAACTTCAAAGGAAAGTGCCAGCTCGTCCGCGGTGATATCCGCAGCGACATGCATGCACTCAAGGAACTCGCCAACAGTCACGACGTCATCTTGCACTTGGCTGCGCAGGTTGCAGTCACCACCTCTGTCACTGACCCTCGCTCTGACTTTGAGTCCAATGCGCTCGGTACCTTCAACGTACTTGAGGCTGCTCGCTTGAGCACCAAGCGTCCAGCTGTTCTCTACGCCTCGACGAACAAAGTCTACGGAGGATTGGAGCATTTGCCGGTTGTCGAAGATGAGAAGCGTGTGCGCTTCAAAGATGAACGCCCAGGTGTGGATGAGATGTGCCCACTCGATTTCCACTCACCATACGGTTGCAGCAAAGGTGCTGCTGACCAGTACGTGCGCGACTACGCTCGTCTCTACGGACTCAAGACAGTTGTGTTCCGTCAGTCGTGTATCTACGGCCCACATCAGCTGGGCGTAGAAGATCAGGGATGGGTGGCGTGGTTCCTCATCGCTGCCATGTTCGGTCGTCCAGTGACGGTGTATGGCACAGGCAAGCAGGTGCGCGATCTTCTCTACGTCGATGACTTGGTCGATCTTTACATCAAAGCGATCGATAAGATCGAAACTGTCTCCGGTGAAGTGTTCAACATCGGTGGTGGTATGAACAACAGTCTTTCACTTCTCGAGTTCCTGAATGTGATCGAGAAGGATTTGAAGATGCCAATGAAGCACAGCTTCAGTGATTGGCGTCCAGGCGATCAACCGATCTTCGTGAGCGATAATGGCAAAGCGAAGCGACTCCTGAAGTGGGAGCCACAGATGGATGTGAAGCGCGGCATTGTGAATTTGTTAGCGTGGTTGAAGGATCACCGCGAGATGCTGGAGGGATTCTATAAGTAGTCAGAGCGTGCGCAGGAACGAGTGTTACTTCTTTTGTCGCGACAAAGAAGTAACCAAGAAAGCGCTGCGCACCGATACCCACGGCCTTTTTCGACGAAAAAGGCCAGACCGCCGACCCCCACCTGCGGTGCGCGCCATCCCTTTGGATGCGTTTGCACTCTCGTTGAATTTGTTCAATTAAGATTTGTAGATTCGTTTGAGACTATCAATCATCATTTCCAATCCAAATAATTCCTGCATCCTCTTTCGACCTGCGGTTCCGTAGCGTGCGAGCTCGTCTTTGTGGTCGATGCACCACTGCATGCGGTCGTGCCACGGAGTTTCATTGAGCGGGTCGAGAATGTAGCCAGTCACGCCATCCTTCACTGACTCCTTTGCTCCACCCCACGTGGTTGCAAGCACCATACGTTCCATCGCCATGGCCTCCAAGCACACGGTTGGGAAGCAGTCCAAGCACTTCGATGGCACGAGCACAGCATCGCACGCGGTGTACTGCAGCTTCATCTCGTCAGCCGATTGATGATGAAAGACGTGGATGCGGTCTTTCACTGGAGCGAATTCATCGGAGAAGCGATCGCCAGCGAGGACGAGGCTGGCGTTCTTTGGTAATGTCTTGGCAATGAGTGTCGATCCTTTATCGACACCCATGCGACCTGCGAGGAGGAAGAGGAATGTGTCGTGTGGAAGATTGAGCTTCGCTCGAGCCTGTTCTTTGGTCATCGATGGCTTCCAGAAGGTGAGGTCGATACCGTTATGCAGTGTCTCCAAGTTCGTAAGTCCGCGACGCGTGAGATATTCCTTCAGTGCATCGCTCACGGTGAGGATCTTGTCGGCGGAGCGCAGGAACTTCTTGATCATTGGTGTGCGGAGTGGGTTCCACGTCCAACGATGGCGCTTGAGTTCGGTGAGCCATAGAGCACTTTCCGTGCCAGTGACTTTTCCGTACGCAACGTGCGAGACATCATGACAGGTCACAATCAATGTGATGCCTCGCTTCCTGAGCTCTGGCATCCAACGGTAGCCGCACTGACGAGAGATCGTATGCGCATGGACGACATCCGGTTCAAAGGCGTCGATGACTGCGAGGACATCGTTCTTCACCTGATTGGAAAAGACGCAGCGCCAGTGTGCCCATCTCTCTGACTTTGGTTCGAGCGAGAAGAGTTCCACGCCATTCATCTCCTTTGGGAGAGCGCCTGCTTTGGCTGCAGACAGAATGCCGACCGTCTCACCACTCTGCGCCTGGCCACGAGCAATCTCGGTCACGATGCGCCCTGTTCCACCTAAAGACACTGGCGGAATGCCGTCGACGATATGCAGGATCCTCATGCGTCAGGGTCTTTGCGAAGCAAATTCGTGAAGATGTATCCCGTGATGAGAAGCGGCGTCAGCTGCCCGATGAGGTACGTGAAGACGAAGACTGGCTTTGGTGGCAGGACTTTGAGAAGCAGGAGCATGCCTCCGATCATGAAGACCCAGTTGAGGAGCCCAACGATGATGGAATACTCAGTCTTGCGGTAGAGGCGTAAGATCGGCGAGTTGGCGATGCAGAGCGAGTTGATGAGGAGTACCAAGAGGAGCCATAGCATCATTGGGATAGCATCCCAGTACGCTGCACCATAGAAGTAGAAGATGATAGGAGGGAAGGCGATGGCAGCGCCCAGTGTGAGGAGTGCATGGAAGGCCAATGCATGTTTGATGAGCTTAGCTGCGTTCTTTCTCACAACTGCCACGCCTTCGGCCTTCATGCGACCGAAGGCAGCAGTGGAGAGGTCTCCCGCCTGTGGCAGCAAGATGCTGCGCGGAATGTTCGCCAGTTGCACCGCGATCTTTGCGACACCGACAGTTGCAGCGGGGACGAAGAGGCTGAACACAAAGAAGAGGCTCTGTGGGAAGAAGTTCCCGATGGTCTTATCCGCAGTAATGATGAGACCTTGTCCCATGTATTGCTTACTCTCGCCAAATGGCACACGGAGAGTTTCTCGGATTCCAGGTACGTCTTCCTTCTTCGCAATAATCTTCAACGCCACAAGCGACACAGGTAGGAAAGACAAGCTCACGATCATCTGTGTGAAGAGTACGGCCTGCACCTTCCCGCCCAGGAAGAGCACAAGAACTGCAAGGCCGAGGTACGACAGGTTGGCCGACTGTTCCAAGATGACTTTCAAACGGATGCGTCGCACAGATTGCAGCAGTGTCAGTGTCATGCTGTTGAAAATTTCGCTCATCTGGAAGAAGCACAGAATACGTGCGTACATCCCGATCTCTGGTGAACCGTAGATTTGCTCTGAGATCATAGGAAGGACGAATGCGAGGACGCCGAGGAGGACGACGTTGGTACAGGCGATCTCTAGGAAATTGATCAGTACTGCCGACATTGCTCGTCGATCTTTCTTGCCGAAGGCTTCGGAGAAGAAGACATAGAGCGATTGCCCCTGACCAATGTTGAAGAACGAACTTGCGGTTCCTGCAAAGGCAACGACGACCACATAAAAACCGTAGCCGTCTTTACCAAGGAAGCGGGCGAATGCGATGGAGCTTAAGAATCCGGCCGCCATTAACACGAGTGATCCCGCCTGGATTGTCAGAACATCGCGCACGAAGGGTAGGCGCTTGAGGCCGAGAATATGTCTGAAGAATGACATTTAGATGCTTGATTGTAGCAAAAGCAACTTTTGGATGTTGGAATATACGAATTTGGAATATGGGAATATGGATTCCAGTTCACCGTACATATACTCCAGATTCTAAATTCAAAATTCTATATTCCACATTCCTAACCATCGTAGACCGTCTCGAACCAGTGGTGGAGCTGGATGATATTGCTCAGCTGGTGGAGGTTGTACTGCTTCTTTGCTTTGTGATCCTCAAATTTCTTGCGGAGGACTGCTGTATCGAAGAACTCATTGATACGCTTTCCGTGAAGCGCTTCTTCCACGAGTGGTGCACACTCACGGCGGAGCCACTTGGCGAGTGGCGGATAGAAGGATGCTTTCTTCAATGTAAAGAGGTGCTCAGGAAGGATCGATCGATACGTGTCTTTGAGCAGTGCCTTCGTACGCTTCGGTGTGACGTGCAGATTGGTTGGAGTCGCATGTGACCATGCGATGACGTGTGGGTCGATGAATGGCACACGACACTCGAGTCCGCTGGCCATTGTCACGGCGTCACAGAGTTTCAAGGATTCATCGACGAGCCACAGGTGCCTATCAACTTCCATGAACTGACGGACGGAGTCGAAGTCCGACACATCAGCAAAACGTTCCTCAAAGAGTTCAGTCACGACACGCGGGAGGAACCACTCTCCCTTCACAATCTCTTTCACTTCATTGACCGGGCGTGCCAGGAGCCGTTCCGCCAGCGGTGCGCCTGGTGCCATGCGCAGCACATCATTTGGCTTCCCGAAGAGCGTGGCTGCGAGAGCGCGGATGGGCGCAGGAATGACCTGCATCAGCTTGAGGATGCGGGCGATGCGGTAGCGAGGATAGCCACCGAAGAGCTCGTCACCACCAGCGCCACTCAAGACCACATCGACTTTCTTCTTGGCGATACGAGAGAGTGCATATTGCGCCACAGACACGGAGTCTGCGTTTGGCAAATCCAATGCACGAGCGGTATCGCGGTACATCGCACGGTAATTCTCGGCAGTGAGATGCAGTTCTTCGTGTTCGGTTTGGTAGTGCCTGGCCGTGAGTTTCGCGAGGTCAGCATCGCGGTTGAAGCGCTCCGCATCTTCTTGTTCTGTCGCATCGAAACGTACGGTGAATGTCTTGACCGGAGCCTTACTGGCCTTGGCCATGTGGTGCAGGACGATGGAGGAATCCATGCCACCCGATAGGAAGATACCGATCGGCCTGTCGGCGACCATGTGATCTTCTACCACTCTCTGCATAACGTATGGGAAATCCTTCATGAAAGCATCGCGCTGCATAGGGGCGACAGTCGGTGTGTCTTGCGTGAATGTGCGACGAGTCTCTGTACCGTCCTTCACGCTCACGATTGTCCCAGGAGGCAGGGAAGTAATTCCTTCGCACATCGTCTCATTGCCTGGAACGTACTGGAGCTCGAGGAATGCCGAAAGCGAACGGAAGTTGATACCTGGCTTTGTCTTGAATGCCTTCAGAAGTGCACGCATCTCGGATGCGAAGTGCAGCTTGCCCTCGATCGTTGCGATGTAGAGCGGCTTGATGCCATGCGGATCGCGCGCAAGGTGCAGCGTCTGTGTCTTTGTATCAAACAGCGCAAACGCGTACATGCCCCGGAGCTTCTTCACGAAGTCGATGCCGTACTTCTCGTACATGCGGAGGAGCACCTCAGTGTCACCTGTTGTTGTGCATCCCAAATTTTCCGATTGATTCAATCCGCGGAAGTTGTAGATCTCTCCATTGAAGACAATCACACAGGTCTTCTCGGCATTCCACATCGGCTGATTGCTCTGTGGCGATGGATCCAAGATGGCAAGGCGGGCATGACCAAACGAGATCTGTTTTCCCACGTACGTCGCATTCCCATCTGGACCACGGTGGACGAGTGCCTCCGTCATCTGGTCGATGCGCTTCTGATCTTCGCCGAGAAAGCCTGCGATACCGCACATGGTGGAAGTATAACGGCAATTAGGGTTTGATGCTGCCCAAGCAAACATGCGGGCTTTTGGCTTGCGGCTAATAGCCAATAGCTAAAAAGCTACAAGTCTTTTTACCAAATCACCTTATACAGCTTCGATCGCCTGAACTCAGGTGCACCCTTCACTTGCTCGAGCTTCAAGTCGGTGTGGAGGACTTTGTAGATCAAGTCCTGGCGGACATCCAAGGATGGGATCACGAGGTAATCGAGACCCTGCTTCTTGAGATAGTCCTTGAGGCCAGTGGTGCGAGCGAGAAGCGGCACCGTTGGATCGATATTACCTGCGACATCTTGGATCGGTCTGTCCGAGAAGAGCGCAAAGCGTCCGTGATCGCGTACGCCAATCACTGCATCTTCTGGCAAATTCTCACGCACCCAATCGATGAGTGCCCATGCATCTTGCTCCTCTGCAGCTGTTGGGTGTGCCGTGAACGTGAATCCTGGCGCCCACTGCAAGTGTGTCGCCATGTCGTAGAACGAGTAGTGCGAGAGGATGATGAGGCCAGCCACAAAGAATCCGATGATCGCATTACGCATC
This sequence comes from uncultured Candidatus Peribacteria bacterium, assembly GCA_964575275.1. GTDB lineage: Bacteria > Patescibacteriota > Gracilibacteria > Peribacterales > Peribacteraceae > CAZKJL01. The sequence goes on from CAZNPE010000001.1 coordinate 76,984, forward strand.
TTTCCAAATGGCAGATCGACGAGGAGAGCGGCAACGAGAACGAAGAGCAGGTGTACGGCTGGGTTCACGTAGCGGAGACCGTGCAAGTCTGGGAAGTACCACTGGTAGGCACAGAGCGCACCGAAGAACGAGACGATGTAGACGGTTGTGACTGCGGCAAGCTTCGTGCGTTCTTTGCGGAGCCAGCCAAGTCCAAGCGCAACAGCGGCGAGCGCTGTGCCGCCAGTTGCAATCGCGATTAGCTTCTCCAGCTGGAAGACATTCCAGCCGACGATCTTCACGTACTTACTGAAGACAAAGTGATTGAAATCGAAGCCGTGGAGTGACATGGAGAGCTCGCGGCGACCGATTTGGTTCCCGAGGAATGGTGTGCCTGTGCGTGCCATCTGCCAACCAATGAGGGCTGCGAAACAGAGTGCAGCCACAACAGTGAATGCGACAAGGTGCACGAATCGCTTGTTTCGTGCGTCACCTTTGAGCTTAGCGATTGTGATGAGTTCCAAGAGGCCAATTGTTCCGATCATGAAGATGCCATCGCCACGGACGAGAGATGTGAAGCCCGCGACAAAACCGATGAGCGCCATCCACTTGGTGTCTGACCAGCGTGTTGGGCGACCAATGCCAAGGTACATTGCAATGGTGAGAACGATGCCAAGCGTAAAGAGCGAAGTATCCATGCCGTTCATGGCCTGGAAGAATGCGTTGGCAGTGAGACTTGAGAGAATGAATGCAATCCAGGCAGCTGCGTCGCTCTCTGTAATCTTCTTCGTAATCTTGAACACGACGAGCGTCGCGAGCGAGGCGAAGAAGGTTGTTTCGATGAATGTCGCCTTCATTGCCCATTCCAAGGATGGGAAGATCAGATGATTGAGCGCTGTGATGTACGTCCACATTGGTGGAGCGCCTGTCGTTGCGTGTGTGAAGTCGTAGCTGAATCCAAATCCGAGAGCGATGTTCCTGGCAACACGCGCAATGATGTACGTGTCATCGATGATCCAGGTTGTGATACCAAGGCCACGAAGCGGCGCAGTGGCGAGGAAGATCGACTTAGCAAGAAAGAGAACGCCGGCTAAAAGAATGGCTTTGCGAAAAGAGGACTTGAGATGCATGTCCTTAGTGTAAGTTGAGATTGAGCTTTATGGCTAGGGCGGGCTTGTAGCTATTAGCAATTAGCCACAAGCTAATAGCCAATAAGCCGCGAGCCGTATTAATCCAGCTGGAAGCTATCCAAGTATTTCTCGCGCCCCACGAGGCGTTCCTTTGGCATCTTTGTCTTTTCCAGAATGCAGTTTCCAAGCACGAGATAATCCATGTCTGTATTCAAGAAGCAGTTGAGTGCATCTTTTGGAGATTCCACAATTGGCTCACCGCGAACGTTGAATGACGTGTTGATAATCACGGCACAGCCTGTACGAGCATCGAATGCCTTGAGAAGCTTGTAGTACTTGGGATTCTGATCTGCGCGGATGGTCTGGATGCGTGCGGAACCGTCGACGTGTGTCACGGCAGGGATTTCACTTCTCTTATTTGGATGCACATCAGCAACGAGGAGCATGTACGGACTCTCGCGATCCAAATCGAAGTAGTCCTTGGCTCGCTCTTCCAACACTGTTGGCGCGAATGGACGGAAGGACTCGCGGAATTTGATCTTCAAGTTCACCTTCTGCCAGTTTTGCTTGTTGCGTGCATCGGCAATGATCGACCTGTTCCCAAGAGAACGTGGCCCAAATTCCATACGCCCCTGGAACCAGCCAATCACATTTTCGCCTTCGAGGAGGCTCGCTGTTCGTTCGATGATTGTCTGATCATTGAGGGTTTCAAATGGCAGGTTCTCACTCCTCAAGAACGATTCAATCTCTGTCTGAGAGTATTCGTTTCCAAGGTAGACGTTGGAGAGACGTGGGTTTAGCTCACCTTTGTACTTCTTGTGCCAGACAGCCAGTGCTGCACCGAGTGCACCGCCAGCATCGCCTGCGGCAGGCTGGATGAAGATGTCCTCAAATTCCTTCGTGCGAAGGATCTTTCCATTCGCAACACAGTTCAAGGCAACGCCTCCAGCTAAGCACAGGTACTTCGACCCCATAATCTTCTTGGCATGTTTGCAGATAGCGAGCATCGCTTCCTCTGTGAGCTGCTGGAGCGAAGCGGCGATATCTTTGTGGAACTGCTCGAGCGTGGATTCACCTTTGCGTGTTGGCTGACCAAAAAGCTGCTCAATCTTCTTTCCTGTCATCGTGAGGCCGTACTCGTACGTGAAGTACTCCATGTTGAGCTTGAAACTTCCATCATCTTTGATGTCGATGAGCGTATGCATCTCCTTCATGTACTTCGGCTCTCCGTAGGGCGCTAAGCCCATCACTTTGTACTCAGCACTGTTGACCTTGAAGCCGAGGTAGTACGTGATGGCGGAGTAGAGGAGACCGAGTGAGTCCGGGAAGTGTACTTCCCGGAGCATCTGGAAATCTTTGCCTTTGCCATGACCAATCGTTGCTGTCGCCCATTCACCGACGCCATCGACCGTGACAACCGCTGCATCTGGAAAGCCAGAGCAGTAGTATGCAGACGCTGCATGTGATTCGTGATGATTGGTGAAGAGCACAGGCTTCTTGTACTTCATCTCCTTCTTGATGTTCTGTGGAATCCAGAGCTTCTTCGTCATCCATTCACGCATGGCGCGGTGGAACATAATGAAACCGCGTGGCCAGACTTCGATTTGTGTTTCCAAGATGCGTTCAAAGAACTTGAGGAATGGCTTCTCGTAGAAGACGACTTCATCGAGATCATCGACAGTGATGCCTGCGATCTTGAAAGCCTGCTCGATGCTCTTGGTTGGAAATGCCTCGTCGTGCTTCTTTCTGGTGTAGCGCTCTTCCTGAGCCGCAAATACAACCTTTCCATCTTTCAGCAGAGTCACGCCACTGTCGTGGTAGTAACACGAGAGGCCGAGGATGTAGACCGGCTTACTCATTAGAACTGATGCTGGAAATCAGAATGTTCCTGGCTCACGTCCCACCAGTACGACTCTTGCGCGGGGTGTTTCCCGAATGTATTCACGATCTTCAGGATGATCGCGTAGATACCAAATACAATTACCCACAGGACAGTGAGGATAATGGAACTCATGATGAGCCCAATGACATGACTGAGCTTCATCCATCCATCCCAGAGTAATTGGAGCGGCTTCGGGAGCGTCATTAGATGAGCGTGTAGATAAACGGTGCCAGTGGCGAACCGTGGGCGAAGACCAAGAGAAGTCCGAAGAGTGCGATGATGACGATCATTGGCAGAAGCCACCACTTCTTCCGCTTTGCCATGAAACGCCAGAGTTCACTGAAGATGGAGAATTTGCTCATACCCAAAGGATAGCAGAAAGCGGCTATCCAAGAGAAAACCCTTTTTAGCGCACCACAATCACTTCTTCCTCACCCACTCGAACAATGGAGTGGTTTGGCTGCGTGCGTGCCCAGGTGGCCGCGTCGCGTAGTCTCTGTTCCTGCTCCGGAGTTTGATTGGGCTGGTAGGACGTGATCAGCGGTGCTTGCACGATGACTGGTCGCTGCGTGGACTTCGGAGTCCAGGCCAAACTCTTTTGCATAATGCTCGCACGTTCGCTTGGCGTGAGGAGACCTTCGACAATCAACAAGTCCATGAACTGCGAACCAGGTGCAATGAGCACAAATGATTTGTCGGTCTTTGCGACGTCTCGCGTTGCTTCTAGCAGTGGGGAGGCAAGGTAGCCTTCTGGTGGGGTGCGCCAAATATCGTCGGATGTCGCACGGAGGTACTGCGTGTACTCGGTGAAGTTGAACGGTGTCACAACAACAAGAAGTGCAATGAGCCCCAGTCCGACGAACGAGAGTGTTGGCTGCCATTTCCGTCCTTCGAAGAACCCGGCCAATCCAATGCCCAGCGGGAGAACCAAGAGAATGTTGTAGCGAGCGACACCGTAGAAAATGTCATTGATCACCGCGTTCTGTGCGAGTCCATTCACTGCTGCGATGATCCATGCACAGGCAATGAGAATCTGATCGGATTTCGATCCGCGAATGAGAGTGAAGAGAGTGCCGATGAAAAGAATGCTCAGTGCAACCAGGCCAAGTGAATGTGGGAGCGCATCGATGGATGCGGTGATCCCATCGATCATTTTAAGAATCACGCTCGCGAAACCTTTGGATGTCTGCGCCTCGAAGTTGTACTGGAACGTGTAGTACGGACTTAGGTAGAGCCATGCCAATACCACTGGCGCGGCCGTGAGCGCAGTTGCGATTCCTGCCTTGCGGAGCTTTGGCGACAGCAGCAGGATGCCTATCATCACAAGGATGGGGGATAGTGATGATGGACGAGTGAGGAACCAGAGAGCAAATGTGGCGCCAAGGAGTGCCGCATCGGACTGCTTTCCTTTCGCATCCTTATTCTCACGCATCACGAGAGAGCGCAGCAGAAGAACAGCGATGAGACCCACGGTAATCTCAGCTCCTGCCTGGAACATCACAATGCGATACGTCCACGCGAGAGGTCCAAGGACAACACCGGCGATCAGCACCATTTTTCGCCATGGTTTCCAGTCAGGAAGAAGCGTCCATACGCCGATGATGAGGAAGATTGTCCACAGAACGTTCTGTAAGCGATAGAGAGAACTTCCTCCGCTCAACGTGCTCGCAATCATCTGCATCACATGGATGAGTGGTGGGTACCGTAGCGCTAGTCCGCTCTGCACATTGGTTGATGCAACAGCAGCAGCGAAACATGCCATGAAGAGCACAATGATTGTTGTGAGCAGCCACGACCCCTGACGAACAACGAAGTATGCAGCGACTGCAGCAATAGTCGTGCCAAGTAGCAGAAGCGGCACGCCAATCTTTCCGATAACGAGGCCAACGATGGTCATGCCAGGGAGCGCGATCAAAATCTCATCGCTGAATTCCAAGTATGGTACCCATGCAGCGTATGCACCCAGAGCTGCCGCACAGAGGATCGCCATGATCCATGTGCGTCCCGCCGGCATCTGTCGTTCCTTCGGTTTGTAATCAACTGCAAGTACCAAACTACTTCCTGCAATTGCAATGAATCCAAGTACGATCCAAAGGTACCGCTGCTGAAGCTGTGGAATGCCGGTAACAGCAGGCCAGAGAAAGAAACACGCTCCAAGCAGAAGTGCGTAGGCAGATGCGACGGAACTTTTTACTTTTGTGAGTATGGGGTGCTGATGCATGGAAGCATGGTACCCTGAGACCGACATGCGACTGCTACAAAAGATTGCGCCACCGCTCATTCTCATTGCCATTACACTTTTGGTATGCGAGGGGCTGCTACGTGTTGTGCCTTCCCCAGTGCAGTATCCGCCGATTCGTGAGGCCGATGATCCGAATTCCATTGTTGGTGTTGAGCTCACGCCAGGTGCCAGGCAACTGGAGCAGACGTCGTGTTCATCGTGGTACGAGAGCATCAATAGGCTTGGATGGCGTGACAAAGAACGAATGATCGAACGTCAGCCGGGGAAAATTCGCATCGCAGTACTTGGCGATTCATTCACAGAAGGTGCTGCCGTGAATGACGATGAGACATTCACACGTCAGTTGGAGAAACTTCTCGGCGAAGACAAAGTCGAAGTACTGAACTTCGGTCTCTCGTCCATTGGTACCGCGCAAGAAGAGATTCTCTACGAGCGTGTTGTTGCTGAGTACCAACCCGATGTCGTGCTCATGGCGGTATATATGAATGATCTCAGTAACAATCACCCCGTCTTAGAAGGGGGAAAAGGGAAGGAGACACGTTTGGCGTATCGCGACACCGAAGGAAAGGTTGTGAAGTACCAGACTGTCGATGGATCGTTTGGGATTCGCAAATGGTTGCGTGTGCATAGCGCTGTCTTCCGTCTCCTCAAAGCATCCGATCGTATCGTGCGAGGATTATTCAATCGCGAGAGTGGGTCGGTGGCTGCCGAAGGTTTCCCATCGCAGTACTGGGTGTATGGCGAGCCGCCGACGCAAGATTGGGTTGAGTCTTGGAAAATAACAGAAGACGCACTGCTCCGCATGCAGGCACACATGAAGTCCAATCAAAAATTCATGTTCTTTGTTGCTCCAAGCGTCATCGAAGTTGCAGAGAATCCTCATGAGCTCATGAAGAAAGAATTCAATGTCGATGTTCCTACATCGTTCGATCCATCGTATCTTCAGAATCGTCTCTATTCATTCGCCGATCAGCACAACATCGAGACAATCGATATTCACGCCGGATTTCTGAAGTACATCAAAGAACATTCTCTCTCCTATCCGTACTTCTCTCGTGATTGCGATGGTCATTGGGCAGCATTGGGGCATGAGGTAGCTGCGGAGATTCTGGCAGCGGAGCTGGAAGTACTGATCAAAAGGTAAAAAAATTCGAAATTAGAAATTAGAAAAGGCTTTCTTCTAATTTCAATATTCAAATTTCTAATTTTATTTTCGCATTGCCTGGTACGCCTTCTTCAATCGAATGCGCAGCACAGACATAAATGCCTCTTTGATTTCGTGAATGCTCAAGTTGCTGATGCCACGACGACGGTTCACGAAGATCGTTGGGACTTCGCCAATCTTGTAGCCCTTGAGATGAAGCTGATAGCTGACTTCGGAAAGCACGACATATCCCTTGGCATCGATAAGATTCATCTCGAGAGATTGCACTGCCTTGCGTGTGTAGCAGCGGTAGCCGTTGGTGTAATCGCTGATCGGAATCCCAAGCACCATGCGGGCGTAGACGTTTGCCCACTTACTGAAGAACGTGCGCTTCCAGCCCCATTCGTAGATGCGGCTTTCTGGAAGGTAGCGTGAGCCCAATACCATGTCGTAGCCTTCGCTGATCTTTTGAAAGAAGCGAGGAATCTCTTCTGGATTGTGAGAGAAGTCGGCATCCATCTCGAAGAACAGTTCGTAGTCCGATGCGAGACCGAATCGAAATCCTTCCAGCACTGCAGATCCACGTCCGCCTTTTCCAGAGCGCTTGATGACATTCAGCCGTCCAGCGAACTGAGACTGCAGATTCTTCACGATGTCCGCAGTTCCATCCGGAGAGCCGTCATCGACCACGACCACATGAATCTCTGGGTACGAATTCAGGAGACGTTCGCACAACTTGCCGATGTTCTCGGCTTCATTGAAGGTCGGGATGGTGACCAGGGTCTTTGCGGGCATTGGCGACAGTATACGCCAAAGCGTACTAGCTAGATCAACGTTTTACGCCCGATCCACGCCAGCTGACACCTTTGTAGGGTGAGATGTGCACAGTGTCGAAGTCCTTGAACCATCCCACAATCTGCTCCTTTGTGATGAACCATGTCTGTGGTGCATTGAGCTTGTCGAACACGTTGAGGACGTTACGTTCGAATGGCAGACGTCGCCAGTTCTGGAAGTACTGATAGAATGGGAGGAATTTGAGCGGTAGGAGGTAGAGCGTGTAGATCGGGATATACATCAGTGCCGTCATGAAGCGAGAGAGCCCGAGCACCACACTGCGTGGGAGAAAGTGGATGACTGCAGTCTTGATGGGTTCCACCAACCACTTATTGAGAAAGTTTCCCTCGCGGCTATACACCCACACGATGACCTTACCCCCGGACTTTGCGTGACGAGCGATATTTTCAAATGATGCGGTTGGGTTATCGGTGTGATGCAGAACGCCGATGGAATACACAATGTCGAACTGTTGCCCAAGATTCATACGAGCGATGTCATCTTCCTTGAGTGTCACATTCTTGAGTCCGGCTGTATTGCGCTTGGCACTTTCTAGTGCATTAAGATCGATGCCAAGAGCGCTTGCGGCAAACGGTGCAACGAACTGTAGGTGCTGACCACCGCCGCAGCCACAGTCGAGGACGCTCTTTCCACGGAAGTCTTCCAACGTGTTTGGCCAGATCCACTCTGTGAACAACCAGCGGTTGTCGTCGTAGAGTCTGTCCCACTGCCATGCCCATTCATGTTGCTTCTCTTGCATGACGGAGAGCTTATACGTTCTATCGGTTCGCTTCTAGTAGCTGCTAGGATAGGCACTTGTATGGGTATCCTCCTTGCCATTCTCTGTATCCTGATCGTTGGTTTGGCAGGTTTTTTCACTGCGCGACTCCTCAAGAGTAACGATGTCTTCGCCATTCTTGGCATGACATTCGTGTTTGGTGCATCGGTCTTTCTCTTAGTCTCGAACGCCCTCGCGTACGCACTTCCGATCAAGCAGGCATTCGCGAGTACGATTCTCCTTCTCGCAGCTTTCGATTTCTTGGCGGTCTCGCGAACGTCATTGATCGTGAAGTTAACAAAGCCGGAAAAGAAGGCCATGTGGTTTCTTCTTGGTCTTACCGGCATCGTCGGACTTGCCTACGCCCGCTACGCAGGAAGTGATCCATGGTCATGGCAGCACTTTCCACTCGCATCCACCATCGTCGCCGGGAACTTCCCAGTGATGACGCCGATCAACCCGACACAAGTTCTCGCGTATCACTACGCGCCTGCATTCACTGCCGCAGGTTTCACTTTGCTCACTGGTCTTCCGCTCACATTCGGGTTTGCGCTTCAGCCACTCGTGGGCGTTGCGGGCATCCTCTTCTTCGTCACGTCGTTCGTCCGATCGATGACAGGCTCACTGCGCACAGCAATTCTCTCATCGGTGCTCGCACTCGGTGGCGCAGGATTGATGTGGCTCAAGAGTAACGAGCTTTTGGCACTCTTCCAAACATTCGTATTGAGTCAGCCGCAAGATCACGCACTACGGGGCATTGGTAACTTAGCTGCGAGTCCACTCACGACATCGCCGCTCATTTTCCTTGGGCACCGTTCCACAGCGATGGGTTTTCCACTCCTCTACGGACTCGTGTGGTCGCTTGAGTCGTATCTTCGCGATCGTCGCATTCCGCTCCTCGTTCTGGGGTTTATTTTTGCGCTCGCGCTCACACTTACGATGGAGCTGGCCTTCGTCACTTTGACTACAGCACTTCTTGTCACAGCATTCTTCTATTGGCTCTCGCCCAAGACACACGAGATGTGGCGTAGCCTCTTTCTCTTCGGGCTCTTCGCACTCGTTCCCGCACTTCTCCTTAGCTCCGTTCAGGGTGGTGTGCTCTCTGGCATTGGCCAGAGCAGTTCGCCATCCTTTGGCATTCATCTCTCGCTTCGCATCATCTACGACACGTTTGGGAGCACTATCACTCCGTGGGATATTCAGTTCCTGCGGGATTTCGGATTACCGTTACTCCTTTTTCCATTGGCGCTCATCTTCGCATGGAAGAAACGAAAGGATCAGCCAGTGTGGTTACTACTCTGCGTTCTTGCACTTATCCATCTCGCACTGCCATTCGTTGTTGAGTACAAGTTGATCTTGGGCGAAATGCGTCGCGCTTTCTATGTGTCGACCAGTGTCTTTGCGCTCCTCGCAGGCGTCTTCATCTGCACGCGTCTCCTCTCGTCGAAGCGTCGCGCATTCAAGATTGTCGGCAGTGGATTGATTGTTGCCATGCTGATCTCCAGCAGTATCGCACTCGTGTTGCGTCTCGTGGTGCCGACAGGCCGTCTAGAGAAGACGAGCGTTTTCGCATCACTGCCACCGATCACCGAGAGTCAGATGAAGTTGTATGAGTGGGTAAAGACGAATACATCACTCGATGACTACTTCTACGTCCGCAACCTCACGGTGGACTTCGAGCAATTATCGGACGAAGGAATGCAGATGCGTGATCGCGTGCTCTTCACCACGTACACAGGACGTTTCACAGTCGGCCCCATCATCTATTGGGATTACCCAGCCGAGTGGTTGGCGCTCGTCGATCGTGCGGAAAAAACGTGTGACGTGGAGGTGATGCGCGCACTGCACATCACATATCTTTTGGTCGAGGAGGGCAGGCGCGAGTGGTTCCAGAAGACTTGCACAGCATCCGATTGGAGCCTGAAATACGACTCTGGGGCTCGTGTATACGCGCTTTAGGCAGGGCAAAAGAGCCTGATTTTGGCTATACTCTGGCCATGTGCGGCATTGCCGGAATCATCGATCTCCAAAGTCGAGGAGTGGATCCCTCTGCTCTCGACCGACTCACAGATGCTCTCTCGCATCGTGGGCCGGATGGTCGTGGCACATTCATTCGTGGCAATGTGGGCTTGGGTCACCGTCGCTTGAGCATCCTTGATCTCTCTCAAGCTGCCGCTCAGCCAATGGTGTCCAAAAGCGGCGATGTTGCTGTTACTTTCAATGGTGAGATCTATAACTTTCAGGAGCTACGCAGTGCGCTCGAGGCAAAGGGTCATCGTTTCACATCGAGTGGTGACACCGCAGTGCTCCTTGCACTGTACGAAGAAGAGGGCGAAGCTGGATTTCAGAAACTGCGTGGCATGTTTGCGTTCGCGATCTTCGATGGAAAGAGAAAGAAGGTGCTCCTCGTTCGCGATCGTGTTGGGAAGAAGCCAGTGAAGTACTTCGTGAAGGATGGCGTCCTCGCATTCGCATCTGAACTCAAGGCACTGCGCACGTTGCCACAGTGTCCACGCGGCATGGACGAAGAAGCGATCTCGCACTTCCTCACGATGATGTACGTCCCATCTCCTGGCACTGGCTTCCAAGGTATTCAGAAGCTTCCCGCAGCACACCTTCTCTCCATCGATCTCGCATCGGGGAAGTACGAAGTCCGAAGGTATTGGCAGCTCAAGTACGACACCGATCACTCACGCTCATTTGAGTCATGGGAGAAGGAAGTACAGTCGACGTTCGAAGAGTCTGTTCGTCTCCGCATGATTGCGGATGTTCCAGTTGGTGCATTTCTCTCTGGTGGCATCGACTCAGCTGCGGTTGTTGCCACGATGAGCAAGCTCTCATCCAAGCCGATCGAAACATTCACAATTGGCACGACGCAAGAAACGCATAACGAGCTTCCATTCGCATCGATCATCGCCAAGAAGTTTGGCACCAATCATCACCCGATTGTCGTAGAGCCAGACATCGTGGAACTGCTTCCAAAGCTTGTTTCTAGCTACGAGGAGCCGTACGCCGATCCATCAGCCATCCCAACCTATCTCATTGCCGAAAAGACTCGTGAGTTCGTGACAGTCGCGCTCAATGGTGATGGTGGGGATGAAAACTTTGCCGGATATATTCGCTATCCAATACTGAAGTTCTCACGCCTCTGGCGTGCGATGCCAGTGCATTTCCTCGCATCACCGATCGTCGGTCTTTTCCATCGCATGGCACAGAACACACTGAGCTATCGCATGCATCGATTCGAGTCATCGATCAAAGATTCTGATGCCAAGAGACAGCTCCAGTACTTGAGCTTCTTCACCGAAGAAGAGAAGCGATCGATCCTGAAGAAACAGTTCGGATCGACATTCGAATGGTACGAGAAGAAGACAGCTGAAGCGCGCAGTCGTGCGAGTGATCCGCTCCATCAGGCGATAAGCGCAGACATCGATACATACTTAGCCGACGATCTCCTTCCGAAGGTTGATCTCGGTTGCATGGCGAGTGCTCTGGAAGCTCGTTCGCCATTCCTCGATCATAAACTCCTAGAGCTCACGGCTCGCATACCAGGGAAATTCAAGCTGAAGGGCTACGACAAGAAGTATTTCCTGAAGCGCATGCTCAAAGGAGTAATCCCAGATGAAATTCTCCATAAGCCAAAGACAGGATTCCGTCTGCCGCTCGATCACTGGTTCAGAAGTGAACGCAAAGAGTTTGTCCGAGACCGTCTCCTCTCATCGAGCTCTCCTTTGAGCGGTATGTTTCAACGAGAGGGGATCGAAAAATTCCTCCAGTCATACTATGCATCGTCGATCGATTACAGCGATCACATCTGGGCTCTCCTGTGGCTCGATGAATGGATGCGACAGTACACTTAATCTATGAAACGCTCTTGGTTCACTCTCGGCTTCCTGGTGTACGCCCTACTCTGCATTGTCGTGTTCCCGCTCGTACTGAAGGTGCCCATGCACCTTATTTTCGACGGTGATGCAGCTGGCTATAACTTAGGGGCAGTGCACCTGCTACAGAGTGGCTTCTACTCCATGGATGGCGTCACACCGTTCTTCGACCGTGAGCCGGGTATGAGTTTCTTCCTCCTTCCCATCTACACCATCTTTGGTGCAGAGAATGGGCTCGCCATCGTGGCATCACAGATCGTCGTGTACTTCCTGGCTGCGTGGGCGTTCTGTCATCAGCTCGCTCGTTCACACGGTCAGCGCGTCGCAGGAATTTGCTTCCTCCTACTCCTGACATCCGGCTCTGTTTTCCACTCTATCTTTTCTGCGTACCGCGAATGCTTGGCGCTCGTTCTCCTTCTGCTCTTCTCGGCACTCATTCTTGCCAATGACTTCAAGTCTGCATGGTGGAAGACGATGCTCGCAGGACTTCTTTTCGGCGCGCTCATTCTCACGTACTACCCATTCGTGTTCTTTCCGCCAGTACTCTTGTTTGTCTGGTGGTTGAAGAAGAAGCCGCTCTCGGAAGCAGTGTCCATCATTGCGCTCTGTTATGCGCTCGTCGGTGTCTGGGTGGTTCGCAATTACTCGTACGATGGCAAAATTCGTATCGTCGATAATAGGCGCACCGCCATCATGTGGTACGTGCGTGGGGAGCAAGCTGAGAAGGTCTACGGACTTGAGCCATTCAAGTGCCTGTGGTCGGAGTACGTCTCGCGCGATTGGAGCGGTCGCTCTCCGGCATGCAGCTTCAACGCGCTCATGAATACTCGTTGGTCGAATGGATTCGATCTCACTGTCGATTATTCCGGCGTTGCTGCGGAAGGTCGCGCCAAAGTGCTTCAGCACTTCCCATCCTACCTCTGGTTCTCCGTGGTCGATGTCCTAGAGTTGCACATCCCATATGTTGGAGGAGGATGGAGCAGTCGGTTCAATCTTTTTGCTGCTCTCACCGCCCTTATTCTGTATGCCGGCTTCATCATTGGGCTGCCAAATCTTTTGAAGAGAGAACAGGCTCTGTGGACTGCTCTCATCGTCTACAACACGGCTATTTTTGCCCTTACAGACGCCACGCCCCGCTATTTGATACCAGTGCTGTTCTGCTATGCAGTCGTCGCTGCTTTGGGGTACCATAGGGCACTTCCGCGCCAACCGCGGTACAAATCATGAGTTCCTACACCGTCATCATTCCGGCACTCAATGAGGCCGCCGGTATCGGCGCCGTCCTGGATAGGGTCAATGCCCTGTCACCAAAGCCAGAAGTGGTGGTCGTTGACGATGGTTCCACAGATACCACCGGTGAGATCGCCAAGAGCAAAGGTGCGGTCGTGATTCGTCACCCAGCCCCAGGTGGCTACGGTCGAAGTTTGAAAGATGGCGCACGCGCTGCCTCCAATGACATCATCGCGGTGACAGATGCCGATGGCACATACCCCATCGAACGCATTCCAGATCTCGTGGGGCAACTGGAGAAGGGTTTCGATATGGCTGTTGGCGCACGTCATGGCAAGCACTACCGTGGGGCATTCCTCAAGATGCCAGCTCGCATCGTGTTTAAGTGGCTTGTGGAGTTCACGACTGGTCGTCGTATTCCAGATATCAACTCTGGCCTCCGCGCCTTCCGCCGATCGGAAATGCAGAAGTACGAAGATGACCTCTGCAACGGTTTCAGTTTCACAACGACGATCACACTCATCTACCTCCTCACCGGAAAGTTCGTCACATACCTACAGATCGATTACGGCGCGCGTATTGGGAAGTCCAAAGTTCGCATCATTCAGGATTCTCTCCGCACACTGCAGTACATCACAGAAGTGATTGCCACCTACAACCCGCTCAAGCTCTTTACTATCCTCTCTGCGGTCCTCGGCGGTTTTGCGCTCCTCTCGCTCATTGAGTTCTTTATGGTCTCAGAGATCGCATTCCTCCTGTTCTTCTCGATTTTCTTTGTGGGTTCACTCATTACATTCGGTATGGGTGTTTCGGCACATGTGGAAGCAAGGAAGAGCAGGATGATGAAGGATTGATCAGGCGCCCATCGCAGGAAGAATCCTGCGCTGGTCTAAAAAATAATGGCAATCAAACTCTGGACGCCATCTGCAATTTTTCGTGTGCAAAAATTTCAGCAATCCCAATGAGCAGACTGGTGCGGTGTGGGTAGCGCGCATCTGTCAGAACCTTCGATGCGAACTGCATCCGGTGCGGATACGGATTCTTGAGAGTGGAGATGCTCGTCACGATGGCAGGGTTTGTGCGAGTGAGCCTGCGGAAGGTGGCGATGATCTCGGCGATCGTCGTCGGCTGCTCGGAGGCAATGATCTTCATTGTCATGCCGGACGAGACGACATCTATCGACATGCGAATGTCCTGTGCAGCGTCGCGAACATGGAGGTAATCGCGCATGGTATCCAAGGGCACGAAGATGTGGATCGGCATGCGCTTGAGCATGGAACGAGCGATGTGTGTGAGGAGCCCCTGCTTCTTCCCATGTGATTGGCCTGTGCCGTAGAGCGTGGAAAGACGAGCAATTAGCGTAGTGTTGCCAGTTGCTTTACCCCATTCTTTGATCAGCTCTTCCTGCTTCAGCTTCGCTTCACCGTATGCCGATGAAGGAGCTGGCGTGGAAGCTTCAGTGGTCACTTCATCTGTCGATGTGGCGTAGATCGCACCAGCAGAACTGGCGAACATGAGCTTTCCCTTTGGAAGCCCAGCACTTTTCAGTGCATCCAAGAAGATCTGGAGCGATTGAGTTTCTACCTGCATCGCTTCTGCCGTGCTATTCATCGTGCCTTGGCCAGCGCACCAGTAGATTTCGTAGCTGTCATCGATCGATGATGTGAAGTCAGTCACAGCCTTCGTGATCTTACTCTTGAGTGCATCGTGGTTATTCCAATCGAACGAAGTGTTCGGTTCAAACATCGAACGGCCGTTCTCTTTGAGAACGTTATTCAAGGTCTTTCCCAGCAGGCCGCGACCGACGACCCAAGCTTTCATTATCGGTGAGAAGAAGTTGGTTTGGTCGCAACAACGTAGAGTGGGCGACCCATCACGATGGACATCGTGACTGCCAAATACTCAGCGATGACGCCGAGTGCGGTGAGGATACAACCCGAGAAGAACGCCACGACGATGACGATGGATGTCCAACCTTGGACTGGAACTTCCAGATAGAACTTCACCCAGAGTGCGTAGAGCGTGATGAGTACTGCGAGTGCGACAGAGCCGAAGCCGAGCACCGTAATGAGGCGCAGTGGGCGAGTGCCGGACGTGAGGAGGAGCTGCCAGAAGTGATTGAAGAGCTTGATGAGCGAGTAGCCCGATGGACGATCCATCTCGCGACGGAGCGTGATGGGACACGAGGTGATGCGGCTCGTGAGCCAGAGGAGAGCGACGTCCAAGAAGACACCGCTGCCACAGTACGCAGCCAAGCTGCGTGCGATCTCACCATCGACCAAGCGGAAGCTATTGAAGCTACGGATCGCTTTTGTCCCGAGGAGGAATGTTGCGACACTCTTTGCAGTCTTACTAAGGAAATTGCGGAACCAGCCGTGTGGTGGTGGGTTCGTTGGTTTGGCGTATACAACGTGTGCTTTCTCTTTCTTTGCGGCGTCCAAGAGCCTGCCGATATCGGCAGGATTTTGCTGCCCATCTTCATCCATTGTCACGACCCAATCACCCGTGGCACCAGCCATACCGGCAAGCGTTGCAGGGTGCTGACCGTAATTCTTGGAGAGCCACACCGGCCGTACGAACGAGTAGGTCTTCTGGAGTTCGGCAATTGTCTTGTCCGATGCATCTGGACCGCAATCGTGTACCAGAAGAACGTCGACCACATGGAAAGACTGTCCACCCACAGTCTTCTGCTCACGTGTCAGTGGCTCGATCTCTTTGAGAAGAGTTGGCAGCGTCTTTTCACCCTGGTACACAGGGATGACAACAGAGACGCGAAGGGAGGTGGGAGTCGCCATAGTGGCGCAGTGTAGCAGAAAATGGCTTATGGCGATTGACTAGTAGCAATTAGCTAAAAGCCACAAGCCAATAGCTTCTATTTCACTTTTTCTTCGCTACCGCATAGAACTGCCCAGCTCCATGAATAGAGGTGGGGTACCAACCTAAGATCAAGTCTAAGAACTTGATCGGGAAGAAGATGAGGAGCGCGACCAAAGACAGCAGGTTATACAGAGGTTCGTAGCCAAACGAGAAGGCAATGGCGAACCACGTTCCCAGTTGTCCGGTGAGTGCGGATGTTGGGCCAGCACGTGTACCGATCTTCTCGATCTCACCTTCCTTCAAGAGTTCTTTCAGTCCTGTCACCGACCAGCGGTAGAAATCATTGGGACACGCATGAAATGGATAGACAAACGGAATCACGATGTATATCGCGCCGCCTTTTTTGAGGACGCGGTACATTTCGGCAACGATCTTCTCCGGGTGTGGAACGTGTTCCAAGAGGCTCTCACACACGATGGCATCCACAGAGCCTTCTGGCAGAGGAAGTTCTTCCGCGTTCGCGACGAGGTCGACATTGGTGTAGTAGAAGATGTCGGTATTCACCATGTTCGGGTGCGGCTTGTGCACACCGGAACCAATGTTCAGCATGAGTGCGTTGTCTGGGTATCGCTTGAGAAATCGCTTGGCCGAGAGTCCGCTGAAACAGACAGGGCTGATCAAGAAAATGAGGAAGCGATACAGGAGTGGTGAAATACGGAGGAGTGTCTTCACCCAGTTGATGAGACCGCTGCGCTCTTCGTCCATGTGTTCAGCAAGAGACGCAGGCACGAACGATGGCACGCCCTTCTGATCTGGAAAGAATTCATTCGTGTCCTTGGAGCGGTAACCGCCATTCTC
The DNA here is from genome assembly GCA_964575275.1 of uncultured Candidatus Peribacteria bacterium. Taxonomy (GTDB): domain Bacteria; phylum Patescibacteriota; class Gracilibacteria; order Peribacterales; family Peribacteraceae; genus CAZKJL01. Next base: position 93,759 of record CAZNPE010000001.1, read on the forward strand.
GCGAATGAGCGGCGTGTGCTTCTTTGGGTGAACAAGCGGGAGTTGCATCAGGGAGAGGCTAACGGTTTGGGTAGGGAAGTGCAATCGGCGGTATACTTCGTGCATGCGTCTTCGTAGTCTCACGATTGGCCTCCTCCTCGGACTCGGGTTCACGCTCGTGCTCAATGCCAGCAGTATTCGTGCTTTTGTAGACAATCGACTGACAGTGGCAGACTTAGGTGCAGAGATCGGTTCTGCCGATGAGGCGTACTATTTTGCGGTCATCAAGGATGTACAGGATGGTAACTGGTCGATGGGAAATTCATCACTCTATGAGTATCGAACTTCACCAACCGTCGCAGGCTATGGGCTGCTGCCGCAAGGAATTTTGGCAGCGGTCACCAATTGGAGCATTGAAGTGATCGTTCTTCTCGGTGACATCGTCTTCCCACTCCTCATCACGTGCTTGGTGTATCTGCTCGCTGCTCAATTCTTGGGTGACGAACTTGTTCCGGCTCTCGTGAGCATCGCGTACATGTCGTGGTGGAGCACCCTGTGGCAACGCACGATGAATCCACAAGTGACGATGCTCCTCTTCGCACTCGCACTACTCGGCATCGTGTCCGATCCACTAGGGAAAAGACTCTGGCTCCGTGGAATCACCGCTGGTGCTCTCTTCCTCGTGCAGCCGATGTACGCCGCGTACATCTTTGCACTCGAAGGAGTGATTGCTGTGTATGAACTCTGGCAGCAGCGATCGTGGAAAGTCGTGACACGTCGTATCTGGATGGCGGTTTTTGTCTGCGCGGCACTTCTCTTCCAACTCTGGCTCCAGAGTGGAGCCGATGCTTTGGCACTTGCCGACACGTACAAGCGTCGTGGCCTCATCGAAAGTCATCTGCCGACAGGGTTCTCGATGCAGATTCTGATTGCTGTTCTCCTAGGCTGCGTGTGGCTGCAGCGCAAGAAAGCGAAAGGCAAGACGTTGATTGTGACGTTGATGCTCGTCGGGGGATTAGTCGTTCTCAATCAATCCATCATCCATGGGAAAGATGCGGTCTTTGGGCTCTACTATCGCGTGCCACTCTCACTCGTGTTCTGGTTGAGCACGGCATGGCTTATCCAAACACTCGTTCGCAGGAAACTCCAATTTATCCTGGCACTTCTCATCGCTGCGAATACGGTGAGTGGCATGCTTGACCTCATGGTGACGATCACGATTCCGCGATCGGAAGGACGGTCGGAAGAGTTCGCACGTTCAGATATTCCAGCATTGTTATACGCAATCGATGCGATGCCCGCAGGCACCATTGTCGCAGCTCCCATCGAAGTCAGTAACTTGGTGCCAGTGCTGACAAACAAGCACGCACTCTTCACGCAGTATGCGCACTTTGAGTATGGTACGGATGCAGATATGGCCGAGCGCTACCTGACACTCGGCATGATGTTTCCGTATCCATCAGAGATGACGGTGGAAGGCGACCCACTCGTGTTTGGTATCTACGCGGGGAACCGTGCAGCGAGAGTGAAGTCGCTCTGTAGGATTCGCGCATTCTTTAAAGATCCATGCACTCAGGAACTTGCGCTTTTCTTGGCACATCCGGAACTCCACACCTATTTGCGAGTCGCAAAGTTGCCGATTCCAAGTGAGCTCAAGAAGTATGGAGTGACAGCTTTAGTTACTGACCGAGAGATTCAGACAGATGTGATGAAGTTCTGCACAGAACCCAAGGAATTTGGTCTGTATACCCTATACACCTGCTCCTTTTAGCCGCGGGAAGAATCCCGCGCTGATTAATTGGCGAATCTAATTTTGATCATTGTCCAAATTCCTTTCACTGCATCCTTCCAGCCGATCTTCTTCCCTTCTTCAAAACTGCGAGGATGGTAGCTGATGGGACACTCGAGGATTGTCTTGCCTGCCTTGAGCGGGAGAGCTGTCAGCTCAGCTTCCAGTTCAAATCCATTGGCCTTGAGCTTCAAGGACTTGAGCACACCAGCAGGAAACAGTTTGTAGCAGGTGTAGGAGTCTGTGAGCCTGGAGCCAAACAAGATATTCAGAATCATCGTGAGCGTTTTATTGCCCATCAGGTACAGCGGATAGATGTTGGGATTTGGTTGGAGGAAGCGAGAGCCGAAGACAACAGTGCCTGGCGCGGATTCTGCTTTCTTCAGCAGATCCAAAATCTCACGAGGGTCGTACTCCAAATCAGCATCCTGGATCACGATGTAGTCGCCAGTTGCCTTCTCGATCCCAAGGCGAATCGCAGAACCTTTGCCACCGTTCTCTTTAGTGAGTACTAAGTCAGTTGGTCGAGCATTGGCCTTAAGGATCTCTAGCGAATTATCTTTCGAGCCATCATTGATGTACACGATCTGACTCTCTGGCAGTGCCGTAGACACGGCGTCCATCACACGTTTGAGCGTGCGTTCTTCGTTATACACCGGGACGAGGACAGAGACGTGAGGCATCGGCGACGGAGTATAGAACGAAAACGCCTAGAATGGGTATTCGTCTCCGAGTGGCACTGGGTCACCAACCAGGTGATACGGGTGAATCGATGTTGCAAGACCGATGGCAGCACCGATGCCAATGAGCAGAATGATGACTGCAAGAGTGCGGCTCCACTTCGTATCACGCTCCATCAGAAGGAAGATGAAGAGTGGGTAGATCGGCGTGATGACGCGGCCAATCGATGTGATAGACCCCCAGATGTAATCGGGCATCAGGAGCATGACGCCAAAGAAGGCGAGTGAGCCTAACGACAGAACTTCGATCTGACGTCGCTTCCAGATGTCTTTGAGCGTGAAGACAATTCCGGGGATCACGAAGCCGATGAAAAGTGCGATCGCCGAGAAGGTGAACATGCTGTATGGGCGCATGCCAAGCACGAGCTTCATGGCAGCTGAGCCTGGGAGCTGCCTGGCTCCAGCACTGATGAGGAACGGCACGTTGCCAAAGATCTGATAGATGAGAGTGTGCAGAGCGAGGAAGCTTGCGACGGGGATGAGGAGCCACAGCACATCGCGCCAACGCATCTTCAAGACCGAGAAGCCAATCAAGAATGCAATAAAGAGGATGTTCACTTCGCGTGCGAGGACGAGGAGTGAGAGTGCAGCAACATCTGGCATGCCAATCTTCTGCCTGTCGATGTACCGAAGCAGGAAGAAGGTGAGCAGGAGAATCGTCAGTGGTTCTGCCAGTGTGAAGTGCATCGCCACCATCGCCGCAGGCGAGAGTGTGAGTGCGAGTCCGTAGATTCCTTTGGATTTGTCGCGCTTGAGAATCAGGATAAGAGAGTAGACCAGCGCGAAAATATTGATGAAGAGAAACGCCCATGGGAGTGCGGCCGTCTGACCGAGTGACACGATGTAACTCGTGAGTGGAAGGAGGAAGCGTTGGTACGCGTACGAACCTGGAACGACTGCGCGAAGTTCGTGCCACTTGGAAGGCGTGAACATCTTTGGGATGTTGCGAGCGACTTGGTAGTACTGCGCGCCGTCGTAGCTTGGGACATTGAGGATCACGAAGTCCTGTGGCATGACATTGCCCGCGGCAGTGATGTCATCCATGTGGAAGATCGCCGTCGCATTGAAGTTGTATGGCGAAATGTTCCAGAGCACGATCACAATCAATGCGATCATCAGTGCGCAGATTGGCCATGTCCTTTGAATGACGCTCCTCATAGCGACATGTACGTCACATCGGTTCCAAAATCTTTTTGAGTCCACAGAGACTTAAGGTCGTAGAGAACGCCACCTTTCTTCAGCGCACCCTTCAGTTCCTTTGGCGTGAGCTTCTTGATGTCGCGGTGTGGTACGGCAACGAGGATGGCATCGAATGGTCCGTCTTTCAGCGTGGCTGCATCGACACCCAGTTCCTTGATGCGTTCTGTGGTGAGTTCGGGGTCGTGAGCACTCACGGAGCAGCCAGCTTTTTTGAGTTCGGCGATCACATCGAACACTTTGGAATTGCGAGTATCTGGGATGTTCTCCTTAAATGTGAGTCCGAGTACGAGCACTTTCTTTGGTTTACCGCTCAAAATCTTCTGCGCCACGAACGCACCCATTGCATCGTTGATTTTTCGTCCGGCAGCGATGACCTCCGTGTGTAGCCCAAGCATCTTTGCCTTCTCGACCAGGTAGTACGGATCGACACCGATGCAGTGGCCACCCACAAGACCTGGCTGAAACTTGAGGAAGTTCCACTTGGTACCTGCGGCTTCCAAGACGTCTTTCGTACGAATACCAAGGAGGTCACAGAAGCGAGCGACTTCGTTGATGAGGGCGATGTTGATGTCGCGCTGCGTGTTCTCGAGTGCTTTCGCAAGTTCAGCAACTTTGATGTTCGCTGCCTTGTGAATACCTGCAGTCACGATCTTTCCGTACACCATCTCTAGCCAATCAGCAGTCTTCTCGTCCTGACCTGCGACCACCTTCACGATCTTATCGATTGTGTGCTCCTTATCACCCGGGTTGATGCGCTCAGGTGAGTAGCCGACGGTGAAGTCTTTGCCACACTTCAGTCCCGATTCCTTCTCCAGGATTGGCACACAGATATCTTCGGTGACTCCAGGGTAGACAGTAGACTCGTACACGATGACAGCTCCTTTGCTGAGATGCTTTCCCACTGTCTCACTCGCTTTCACAACGGGAGTGAGATCTGGATTGTTCTTATCATCGACAGGTGTGGGGACAGCGACGATTACCGTATTCGCTTTGCCAATGATCGTTGGGTCGACAGAGTATTCGATCTTCGTTTGCTTCAATTGCTCGCCAGAAAGTTCGTTCGTCCAATCGTGTCCGCCCTTCAAGGTGTCGATACGCTTGGCATTGATATCGAAACCATAGGTCTTCCAACCACTGCGGCCAAAAGCAGCAGCGAGAGGGAGGCCAACGTAGCCTAAGCCGACGACACAAATAACGGGCGCTTGGTTCATGGAGTTAGTCTAGCAGTAAGTAGTATGTAGTAAGTAGCCAGTAGCAAGGGGATTTCCGCGCATACTGCGTACTACATACTACTTACTACTTCTCTTCTGCCCCGCTTTTTCCTATGCTGAGCTCCATGATCAACTGGAAGGGCAAACACGTACTGGTTACCGGTGGTACAGGCTTCATCGGAAGCATCCTTGTTGAGGCACTCCTCGACCGTGGTGCCAAGGTACGTGTTCCTGTGCGCGCTGCGAATTATCGATCGCTTTCCAAGCGTCGTGCGGAGATCGAATGGGTCGATGGTGATTTACGCGATAGCGAGTATTGTACTCGATTGGTCTCGGGTATGAACCATGTCTTCCATCTTGCATCGCATAGACGCAACGTGGAGTTCCACCGTAAGTACTGCGCCGATGTTCTTGCTGGTAATGTCGAAATGACTCTCGCACTCACGCGGGCACTCAAGGAATACAAGGGGGCAGGCGTTACCTTCTTCTCTACAGCCAACGTTCCACCGAAGTTGGACGTCATCAAAGTCGCACAACAGGAATCCAACGATGGATACGTCCTTGGCAAAGCTCTCTGCGAAACATTCTGGCTCACGGCATCTCGTCAGTACGGTTTCCCACTTCTCATCGTTCGCCCAGTCGGTGTGTATGGCGAGCGCGATACATTCTCTGAAGATGGAAACGTCATCCCATCACTCATGGTGAAAGCCGAAGCCGCGAAAGGTTCTTTGCCAGTCTGGGGGACAGGCAAGCAGGAGCGTGTGTTCTTGTACGCCAATGACTTGGTTGCTGCGGTGCTCTCGCTCCTCGATCACGATGCGTCTGGTATTCAGTACGTCACGCCGCCCGATGTCGTCACTGTTGCAGAAGTCGCCCAGATGATCTGTGATCTGGTACAGCCAGGATTGAAGCTGGAATTCGATACCAGTAAGCCAGAAGGTCGCCGCAGTCTTGCAGTGCTTCCACCGCATGAGTGCCTGGAGAATTTCACATGGACGCCACTCAAGGAAGGGCTGAAGAAGACGTACCAGGGATGGAAGGCCAAGGGTAAATAGATAGAGCTCCGCGCCCGCGAAGGGGCGCTCTGGTTTTAATAAATGAATAATGAAGAGCGGCCGTTCCCGGCCGCGGCAAATCCAGGTAGTCCGATCGATTTTTGAAGAGTACAATCTGCCCGCCATGAAACGCCTGTTAAAGCATCCATTGGTCGCAAAACACGGCGAGAAGTTCTTCCGCTTCGCTGTGTGTGGTGGACTCGGTGCATGTATCGATTTTGGGACACTGCATCTCCTGGTTCACTACATGCATTGGCCAGAGAAGTATGCGCTCATTGTCTCGACAGGTCTTGCGATGATCTTCGTCTTCATTGCCAATCGTTTCTTCACGTTCAAGGCACAAGGGAACGGCGCAGGTCAGCAAGCTCTCAAGTTCTTCATGGTGTACCTCGTCGCTGCCATCATCAACTATGTCCTGTCTCTCACGTTCATTTGGATTGGCATCCACTACATTATTGCAAAAGCAGGTGCTATCGGTGTTGTCATGTTCTTCAACTATTTCTTCCTGAATTCCTTCGTCTTCAAGAAATCTGAGCAAGACGAGGTCGTCGCCGCATGAGCAAGAAAATCGCCATCATTGCAGGCGCAGGTCCAGCCGGTCTCACTGCTGCGTACGAGCTTCTCAAGCGCACGGACATCAAGCCGATTGTCCTGGAGATGACAGATGCCATCGGAGGCATTGCTCAAACGTACAACTACAAAGGCAACCGCATCGATATTGGTGGTCACCGCTTCTTTAGCAAAGAGAAGCGCGTGATGGACTGGTGGTTCAACATCATGCCGCGCCAGGGAAAGCCATCCGCAGACACCATCGAAAAGAATCATGAGATCGAGTATGTGGCTGAAGCAGTTGTCGAATATTTATGTAAGGAATGCGTATCCGAACAAATTGAAAATGGAAAATTGAAAATGGAAAATGAATTGCAGGGTCGAACGTCCGAGCAAGGCGATGCGAAAATTCTCAATTCTCAATTCTCAATTCTCAATTCCACTAAGATTGTTCAAGAACGACGCACTGCTCCGGATCCAGAAAAGGAAGAGAATGTCATGCTCCAGCGCCCACGTGTCAGCCGCATCTTCTACAAGAAGAATTTCTTCCCATATCCGATCGGTATCACGTTGATGGTTGCCAAGCGCCTTGGCTTCTTCAACACGTTCATGATCGGTATGAGTTACATCTGGCGCCAAGTATTTCCTATCAAAGACGAAACATACTTGGATGCGTTCTACCGCAACCGCTTTGGCGATCGTCTGTATGCCACGTTCTTCGAGGCCTACACCGAGAAAGTCTGGGGCGTGCCGTGTTCGCAGATCCGCGCAGACTGGGGCGCTCAGCGCGTGAAAGGTCTTTCCCTCAAGCGCGCAGTGATTCACGCCGTGAAGGATCTCCTGAGCAGTGACTTCAAGAAGCAGCAGGAAGAACGCGAGACGAGTCTTATCACTCGCTTTTTTTACCCCAAGTATGGCCCAGGCCAGATGTGGGAGATCGTTGCGAAGCAGGTGCAGAACTGTGGTGGCGAAGTCCGCATGAAGCGCCGTGTCTCGGGCGTCCACATGGAAGGTGGCAAAGTCGTTGCTGCCACGATCGAAGATATTACGACAGGTCAGACAGAGCGCGTCGCGTGCGATTACTTCTTCTCCACGATGCCCATTAAACATCTTATGGGCATGACGACTCCGCATCCGCCAGCACGCGTCGTGGAAGTGGCAGAAGGCCTCCACTATCGCGACTTCCTCACGGTCGGACTTCTTCTCAAGAAATTGAATGTCCAAGAGAAGGGCAAGGCTCCACAAGCCGAAGTGCCAGACAATTGGATCTACGTGCAGGAAGGGGGAGTGCGTGTTGGTCGTATTCAGATCTTCAATAACTGGAGTCCATACATGGTGGCTGACCGCAAGAACACCCAATGGATTGGGCTGGAGTACTTCGTGAACGAAGGTGGCGATCTCTGGATCAAGGAGGACAAAGAGCTCATCGATCTCGGTATTCATGAGATGGAAAAGATTGGGGTCATCAAGAAAGAGGATGTTTTGGATGGCTGCGTTCTCCGCATGCCAAAGGCCTACCCTGCGTACATCGGTAGCTACGATCAGCTCCACGTTGTGCGCGAGTACGTTGAAAAAGTTCCAAACCTCTACCTCATCGGTCGTAACGGTATGCACCGCTACAACAACCAAGATCACAGCATGCTTACCGCCATGCTCGCGGTCGATAACATCATTGCTGGTCGTACGGACACGGCAAATTTGTGGGAGGTAAACCTAGAGATGGTCTACCACGAAGAAAAGAAGAAGGCATGATCACAGTCCAAGAGTTTCGATCTGCCACTCCGAAAGATCGAAGAGCCCAGCACCACTCGCGCGTTCTTGAGTACGCGTGACGTCTCGACAGTGGGGTGTTGCACGTCGGAATTGGATGAAATCGAATTCCGACCAATCCATGCGGATAGGATGGTCGAGACGCTCTTGAATCTCCCGAGCGATACGAAGACTTGTTTCATCATCCAGTTGGCCGATGAGACGGCTTATGTCATTCCAGCCTCGTCCTGCATGTATCTCACCGACTAATGCGTCGGCACTTCTTCGGTCGGTCTTCAAAAGCACTCTCTCCATGAGACGTTGTATGTGAGCAGAGCTGTCTGTCATGAGACTCAGCACTGCACGCGGCAAGTCGTCCGACGGCATAAACAATGTCGGGATGTTTGTTGCTTCGGTACAGACAAGGTGCGTTTCGTCTCGATGAGTGTGTGGCACGGCTGTTGCAGCGCCGCCTTGAATCGGAAGCATCTTTTCAAACTTGAAGGTAGAACGCTCGATGAGCCCACGTCGGTAGGCGATAACATCATTCTTTCCATGGCACACAGGCTTGATTTCCGAGCGTACAAATCGTGCTAAGTCATCAATAGTTTTGATCATTCCTTCTTGCGGAGCATCATGAATAACTACATGTACAGGCCTCAAAGGAAGCTTTTTCATGGAATCTTGCATCAATGCTAAAATATGTTATTTATGCAGAAATGTCAATTCTACGCAGACTTATCCACCCGCTTCTCAGAGAAGAATATCTGTTTGTCTGCCAAGCACCGTTTGATTTCAACGAGCATCGCTTCGCTAAGACCGCGTGGTTCTCCGCGGTTCACAAATGATTCATGTGTGTAATGAGTCAACTGATCGATGTGCAGAATTCCTAAATTTGTGAAGAGCCAGTCAATCGTTGGCTGCCTAAGTCCAAGTGTGTGGAGTGTGGTGGGGCCGGCATGAGGATTTCTCCATCGCTCAAGTTCGACTCGTGCTTTTCTGAGTTCTTCTCGTACTTCTCTCAATGCATCTGCAATACCCGCTTGTTGTGCCAAGAGACTTTCTTCGCGTGCGGTGAGCTCCTGAATCACCCCTTCGCCAAGTGCGATCTGATCTGCGAGGTCGCTCTCAACAGTGGATGACAGCGCCGATTGTTCAAGAGTGCCAACGGACATGGGTCAATTGTCCGTGAATTTGCTGTGGCGTCAAATATTTAATCGATGGATCAATCTTCTAGGCTTCATAGACGCGAAGTTGCTCATTCTTTGTTCGAGAGTTTCCTTTGAGAAGAGAACGAGCATGTGGTACATCAATATCAATCATCCCTGCGCCGGTATCTTTCCAGTGGATGAAAGAAGGATCGAGTGACAACTGATACTCTCGCATTGATTGAAACCAAGATGCCCGGTCTTTTCGACGATTTTTTTCTGACTTGCGGAGCGCTTGTATGCAGAGCTTTTGCCATAAACCTGTGACTCCTTCGTTCAGAAAATCTTCGGCAAACCCTTCATCTTTCGCTTCGAATAATACGTCGATCAACTGGCGTCTCAGATAATGAGACGGAACCATTCGATCAATAACAGAATTGCCTGCGGTGAGCAGTTCGTAGAGCTTCCGAGCGCACCGCGATCGTGTGGTGAGCAAAGTATCGGTCACCGCATGTGGTGTTGTGAGTAGCAGCACTTCTGTCGGGTGTGTATGAATAGTCGCATTCGCTGCTGCGGATTGCACGAAACGTATTTTGCGAAATTCTTTTACAGGAAGCGTAACTGCATTTCTTGGCACTGTCACAACATCGTATGTCCCGTCCATCGACTTCAAGTGCAATCGCATTGCATGACGCAAATCATGAAGTTCATCGATCGTGCGCACGGTTTTACCCTCAAGACCGTCCATGTGAAGGACTGCTACTTCGTCTTCAGGAATAGAATGAGTTTCCGACATAAGGTCGGTGAGTTTACGTGTTCTTCGTGTACCACTCCACCGATTTCTTAATTCCTTCGCTAAGTGGCGTCTGTGGTGCGTATCCGAAGGTTTTCTGTGCCTTGGAGATATCGGCAATGTAGTGCGTTACTTCACCAGTGCGTGCATTCCCGATCCACACGCGGGTCAGAGAGCGACTTTCCATTTCGTGCGAAGCAACGTTTGATTTCGCCAAGCTCGACGTGCTCGACGATGAAGTGGACATTCCGGTGGGCATCGGTGTGGATTCTTCGGGCAAAGCCAAGCACGAAACGATGAAAGGCTGGAAAACGTCCACTCGCGGCATCACAGAGTTCAAGAAACTTCCGCAGGCCGCTCAGGAGTACATTCTTTATCGAAAAAGTAGCCAAAGTGCCCTTACGGCTCATAGAAATGGCAGGGGCACGCAGAGATCATTGTACGGCAGGCCGTAGACCGAGACTTGACTCTTAGATATATATCGTATAATGTATACCTAATGCCTGAATTTGTAACATCCGACTCTCCGCTGCAAGATGCAATGCGTCGGCGCGACCAAGCCGAGCTGCAGCAAAGGGCGGCGGCTGTAGGACTATCGTGGCGAGCAACATCGGCTGAAGTTTGGGAGGCGGAGCAGAGGAAGCACCGGGAGGAAAAATTGATTCAGACAGTTATCGAAATGAGACAAAAGTATGAAGAATTACGGAAAGCCATTGACAAGCCAACACCTGAGCAGAAACGATTGTTGAACGCCGTTTCCCATCTGATGGCAGAATTACCTAATACGCCCAAAGACTAGAGCCTGTTGACACTTAGGGGGTATGCTGCCCATGGATCGTTCGTATGAAGGGGATGAGATGCACTTGTTGCTTGAGAAACAAGGCATGCAGCCGGTTATTTCCCCGAAGACGAACAGAAAGGAGCCGTGGAACCATGACAAAGAGATCTACAATGAGAGAGCGAGGCGGAACAGTTCTTCTGCCGGCAAGCGCTTTCGACGCATCGCCACACGCTCCCACAAGTTGGATATCTTCTTCCCATTCTGCATCCATATCGTCTGTTTTCTGAGTTTCTTTAGTGTCAACAGGTTCTAGGTGTTCTTGCTGTACCACTCCACCGATTTCTTAATTCCTTCACTAAACGGTGTCTGTGGCGCGTAGCCAAAGGTTTTCTGGGCTTTGGAGATATCGGCAATGTAATGGGTTACTTCACCCGTGCGCGCATTTCCGATCTCGATCTTCGAGTCACTCTTGAGGAGGCGCTTCATCTCTTCGGCAAGTTTGAGGATGGTTGTTCCTTCGCCATACGCCAAGTTGTAGGTGTCATTCTTTGCTTTGTCCCAGTGTGTAATAATCTTTGTCACACCCTGTACCGCGTCATCGATGTACGTAAAGTCCAAGCACTTATCCTTGCCGAATACGCGCAGGGTCTTATTCGCTTTTGCGTCGCGGAAGTAGAGAGGGACGACACGGATACTGTTGTCGTACATACCGTAGACGTTGCTGAAGCGGATGATGACGGTCTCGATCTTGTAGCAACGCTTGTAGGATTCGAATAGTGCCTCACCGGCGATCTTGCTGGCGGTGTACGGACTCTCGCACGTCATGAAGTGTGCTTTGCCTTCGTCGTACTTTTGGCCGTTTGGGAGATGGATGTTGCCGTACGTCTCACGCGACGAAGCAAACATCATGCGCTTGATGCCGTTCTTGCGAGCGAACTCAAGCACATTGAAGGTATCGATGCAGTTATCGAGTGCGCGCTCGGGGTGTTCCACGAGTTCGTACACACGAGCGTTGGCAGCCAAGTGGATGATCATGTCCACGTTGGTCGGAAGCTTGTGAAATTGCTTTGGGTCACGCAGGTCGATGTCGATACGAAGATCCTCAATTCTTTTCTGCCACTGACACGGTTCCCAATCGGCACCAACAACGTCATGGCCCATGTCGAGGAGGGTTTCACAGAGACGTGTTCCAATAGTGCCGGAGGAGCCTGTAACGAGAATGCGCATGATGAAGGGGCGATTGACAATGGATAATCGACAGTGACCTTTTTCGACCCTCTGCCGTGCCTGCATTATCTATTGTCAACATTCACTTGTCCATTTTGGCTTTGGTGACGGAAGAAACCCAATGACAAATTCCTTTTCCATCGATAGACTACTTCCCGCGTTTTGCGCAACTCTCGACTTTCCTAGTTTTTCAAAGGTCGAACACACCACTTTCGGATGCCGATCCGCCATGATTTCACTCATTCTGCCAACGTACAACGAGGCCGCGAACATCAAATCCTTGATCGATATGATCGATGGTGTGCTTGCGACAACGCCACATGAAATCATCGTGGTCGATGACGATTCTCCGGATGGCACATGGCAGGTGGCAGAAGGAATTCGCAGTCAGCACCCAACACTTCGCGTGCTCCGACGCATCGGTCGTAGGGGATTGAGTTCGGCAGTGGTGGAAGGATTCGACATGGCACACGGTGACGTGCTCGCTGTGATGGATGCCGATGGCCAGCATGATGCATCGCTTCTTCTCAAGCTTCTTGTCGCTATCGATGCTGGTGCAGATATTGCGATCGGTTCACGGTACGTAAAAGGAGGAAGCGTTGGTGATTGGGTGAAAGATCGTCGCATCATCAGTTCGGTCGGAACATTCTTTGCCAAGTCGCTCTCGCGTGTTTCTGTCAGCGATCCACTGGGTGGATTCTTCGCCATGAAGACATCGCTCTACGAAAAGGTGCGTCACAAACTTAAGCCGAGCGGATTTAAGATTCTCTTAGAGATCTTAGCCAACGTTCCATCCACAGCATTCGTGTCAGAAGTGCCACTTATCTTCCGCATGCGTCAGCACGGCCACAGTAAGCTCTCGCTGAAAGTACATCTTCAGTTCATGCAGCAGGTGCTGCGCTTGTTTGTACGAAAAGTGCTTCGTGCCATCAACATGACCTGCAGCATTACGTTCCTTGTACTTGCGTTGGTGGGTTTCATCAGTTTTGTGGTACGTATTTGGTCGATGCATCTTCTGTATACCGACAAGGCTCTTCGCACGTCTGTGGAGCAATCCGTTCGTCTGACTGCCCTGCGCGAAGGTTGGCTTCTCTCGGACATTTCCTTCACACACGTCGACCGTGCAACACTTGGCATTGCACATCGCGATCATATGCGCGGAGGTTCTGACACTACATACTGCACCATCAATCTTGCTACTACCTCTCTCACATGCGACGAGTAAGCGCTTTCATCACCGTGCTTGCACTGGAGGCGTACGCTTTCCTCTTGGCGCTGCTCCAGATGCCAGGCGGTGTCCGTACCGATGAAGCGAAGTATCTCCTCTCTGTTCCGTACCCTCACCCACCGCTCGCACGCTTCTTCATGTCCATTACCTCTGCTCTTCCAGGGCATGAGTTCCTCTGGCGTTTCGTCATTGCAACCATTGTTGTGCAGGCAGTGTGGCTTCTCGTTGATCTTGGTGAAGTCCTCACGCCTCGCCGTCGCATGCTCCTTGCTGCGGTTTGGCTTTTCAGCAGTGCGGTTATCGTTCAGGGCGGAACGATTGTTCTCGCTGTCTTTACTGCCGTCTACGGTCTTCTTTTCCTGTGGCTTGCACTCCATCCAAAGCCAGTACTGACTCCAGCGACGATCGGGTGTTTGTGGCTGGCATCACTCTTCACCGCATATCAGTCGATTCTTTTCGCGCCACTCGTTCTCTCGACTCTCATTCACAAGCACGTGAGCAAACGCCGCATCGCCATGGTGTTCCTTGTCCCCATCATTCTCCTTGGGATGTACACGCTCATCAATCCGCATGCGCTTCTGAGCATGGTGCAGGTGTCCGGTCAGGACAGCACAATGCAGCTTATGGACAGACTCGCGCGCATCGGATGGGTATGGGTTCTCGCGGGTAGCGGCATTGTCAGCGTGGTCGGTACCGTCGGTGTTCTCACATCAAGTCGTTACGATCTCGTGGCCGCATTTGGTCTCGTACTTGGTTACATCGTTCTCACAAGCCAGCACTACTACGCCATTCTCCTCACCCCTCTGCTTTCTGGCGGCATCTACCTCCTCCTCTGTAAGCGTCGCCTTGCTCCGACACTTTTCTTCATTGTCATGGTGCCATGCACATTGTTTGTGGCATGGAAGGAACGCCCAGCCATGGAGCCAACACTCGCACGTCCTGTCGTGGAACAGCTCGCAAGCCAAGGTCTCCTCGCAGACGTTCTCCTCATCGATGGTCCATTTGGTCACGAGTGGCAGTACGAGAGCCCTGTCCCAGTGCGTCGCTTCAGTCAGGAGCTGAAAGGCTCAGTGGAAGCTCAGGCCAAAGCAATCATCTGCACCAAGACCGCCTGCGAAGAAGACATCAGTACCGATGAGTGGGAGAGAGTGCAGGGATTCCCGGTGGAAGTGTGGGTTCGGCGGTAAATCATGAAAGGAAACCTTGTCGGTTTCCTCTCATGAGCTCTCCTTCCCTTCAAAGTGGCGCTCAGCCCGGAGCAAGTCCGGTCTTCGCGCGTTCATTCATTATTTTTTGGTGACTACAATCCGTAATATTCTCGATACCAATTTACGAACTTGGGAATCCCATCCTTGATCATCGTCTTTGGGTTGTACCCGAGCATCTTCTTTGCCTTTTCGATGCTGGCGAGGCTCGCGCGGACGTCACCTGGTTGCATGTCTAAGAATTCCTTTTTTCCTTCTTTCCCGCATGCCTTTTCGATCATCGAAATGAAATCCATGAGCTCTTCCTTGCGGCCACAACCGAGGTTGAACACTTCTTCTGGATAGTTCTTATCTGCGGATGCCACGATGCCGGAGACGATATCATCGACGTACGTGAAGTCGCGCTGCATTTTTCCCTGACCGTAGATCTGCATCGTGTGGCCTTTCAAAATTGCATCCGTGAAGAGGAACAGCGCCATATCGGGGCGACCGAGTGGACCGTACACCGTGAAGAAGCGAAGGCCAGTCACCGGAATGCCATAGAGGTGATGGTACGTGTGTGCCATGAGCTCGTTGTCCTTCTTGTTCATGCCGTACAAGGACAGCTGATTGTCTGTGCGGTCAGTCTCCTCCGCAGGAAGCTTGTCGTTGCCGCCGTACACGGAGCTCGAGCTTGCGTAGATGAGTCCATTGATCTTCTGTTTTCGGACTTCATCCAAAATATTGAAGAAGCCTTGAATGTTGATGCTGATGTATTCCTCTGGATGCTCGAAGGAGTAACGCACACCAGCGAGAGCTGCTAGGTGAATGACGCGATCGACACCTTTCATGCACTTGGCCACAACGTCGCGATCCAAAATATCGCCCTTCACGAAGGTGAATCCTTTCTTGCCTTCCAGCTTTTTCAAGCGTGCCTGCTTGAGCGTTGGGTCGTAGTACGAACTGATGTTGTCGAGGCCGATCACCTCATCGCCACGCGCAAGGAGCACTTCCGCAGTGTGGTAGCCGATGAAACCTGCACAACCAGTAAGGAAGATTTTCATACGTATAGATTGTAGCTGAGAAGGAGTGAGAAGTAAGGAGTAAGGGGATAGGAAAGCAGCAAATCATTCGATTCTTTGCTTACTTCTTACTTCTAATTTCTTACTTCTAAATTCCAATTCCATGGTACACGAGACCTGCATCGACAACTTCGCGTGGTTCGTAGACGTTGCGTCCATCGAAGAGATCAGTGCCTTTCATCTTCTTCTTGAGCATTCCTAAGTCAGCACCGCGGAATTCATCCCACTCAGTCAGCACCAAAACGGCATCGGCGTCTTTGGCAGCATCCATCGCATTCTTCGTGTACTTCACGCTCTTTGGAAGCAGTGGCTTCGCTTTCTCCATGGCCACTGGATCGAATGCAGAGATGCTATGACCTGCATCGTGAAGCGCAGCGAGTACGTCTATACTTGGTGCCTCGCGCATGTCATCTGTCTTTGGCTTGAACGAGAGTCCCCACACACCAACGTGCGCCTTCTTTGGAAGGCTCTTGAGCACACGCTTGATAAAGCGAGTGCGCTGATGCTGGTTCACAGAATCTGTCGCATCGATGATCGGCATTGGCACCTTGTATTCCTTTGCAGTCGCAAGGAGTGCCTTCACGTCTTTCGGAAAACAGCTTCCGCCGTAGCCGATACCTGCGTGCAGGAACTTGGGTCCAATGCGATTGTCCAAGCCCATGCCCTTGGCAACATCACGAATGTTGGCACCCGTTGCCTCTGTGAGCTCCGTGAGCATGTTGATGAAGCTAATTTTTGTCGCAAGGAACGCGTTGCTCGCGTACTTCACGATCTCTGCACTCTCGCGATTCATGAAGACGATTGGCTTCCCGACACGAGTGATGGGGCGGTAGAGCTCTTCCATGAGAGCGCCGGCGTCGAACGTGCTGTTCTTGGCGTCACCATTGAGTCCTACCACGATGCGGTCTGGCATCATCGTGTCTGGTACAGCCATACCCTCGCGGAGGAATTCCGGATTGCTGACCATGGGCACATGGTGATGCACGCCACGATCTTTCAAAATCTTTGCGATGCGCATTTCACACTCACGACCTGTGCCCACTGGCACTGTCGACTTATTCACAAACACCACATCGTGATCGATGAACTTCGCGACCGTCTCTGCCACGATGTACACCGCACGGAGGTCGGCCTTGAAACCTTCACCCGGAGGAGTGGCGACTGCCGAGAAGACGATCTTCACATGCGGAAGTGCTTCCTCCAATTTTGTGGTGAACGTGAGTCGCTTGTTCTTGAGTCCACTGCGGATGAGCTCTTCCAATCCTGGTTCGTAAATCGGGCTCTTTCCTTCTTCCAGCATCTTCACCTTCTTGGCATCGATATCGACACCAATCACTTCATGCCCCAGCTCGGCAAAACATGCGGCGGAGACGAGTCCTACGTAGCCGGTACCAACAATCGCTATTTTCATAGCTGGAGTGTAGCAGAGCTGTGCTCGTGGGTATAAATTGAGAATTGAGAATTGAAAATGTAGAATTTTAAAGTTCTAGGTCGCTTCATTCTCAATTTTCAATTTTTCATTTTCAATTCATGCGTTTCCTCGTCAACGGTTCCATCGCCTACGATCTTCTCCTTTCTCACGAAGGATCCTTTCTGTCTGGCATTGATGCGAAGAACTTGGACAAGCTTTCGGTGAACTATGTTGCCCAGGGTTTCGTACGTCATCACGGAGGAACAGCAGCCAATATCGGATGGAATTTGGCGCTGCTTGGTCACACGCCAAAGCTTGTGGGTGCAGTTGGGTTCGATGGCGCAGAATATTTGGAATTACTCAAGGAGCGTGGTGTCGATGTCGCGTGGGTGGATCAGAAGAAAGATGTCATTACGGCGACTGCTGTCATCGCTACAGACAACGGCGAACGCCAGATCAGCTTCTTTCATCCTGGCGCAGACAGTCTTGGTGGCTTGCCAAAACTTTCTGATGATCGTGACGACATTGCGTACGCCATCATCAGTCCACGCAATCCAGTTCTCATGATCAAAGGCGCAGCGCAGTGCGCCAAGGAAAAGATTCCATACCTCTTCGATCCAGGTCAGCTCGTCCATGCATTCAGTAAGGCCGACTTCCAAACAGCAGTGAAAGAGAGTGTTGGATTAGTCTGCAACGAGTACGAGTGGGGCATTGCATCTAAAGTCTTAGGGTGGAAAGAAGCCGATGTGCTGAGGGAATGCGGCATGCTCGTTGTGACACAAGGAGAGAAGGGCATTCACATTGCGACAAAGAAAGAGACGCTCGATATTCCTGCGTGCAAGGCAGAGCTCGTAAACCCAACCGGAGCAGGGGACGCCGTGCGTGCCGGTCTTCTCATCGGCCTGGCGCAGAAGTGGTCGCTCCTCCACACCGGTCGTTTAGCTGCGATCCTCGGTGCGCTGGTTGTAGAACAAGAGGGGACGCTTCTTGAATCGTTGGATTGGGATATGGTGCAGGAGAGGGCGGTAGAGAATTATAGTGAGCAGCTTCCAAAGGTATGATGAAGAGGTTCCAAGGCAACCAAAGGAACCAACGATGGCTATTTCAATGAACTCATTGGTTTCTTTGGTTCCGTTGGTTTCCTTCACACTTTGTCTTCATCCTTCTCCGATCCTCTGCTACCCTCCTCGCCATGTCACACGTCAAAGATGCCTCACTCGCCGAGCAAGGTCGCCTGAACTTGGAAATCGCCGAGAAGCGCATGGGCGCTCTCATGAATGTTCGCGCTGAATTCGCAAAGAATAAGCCATTCAAAGGACTCACGATTGGTATGGCGCTCCACGTTACCAAGGAGACAGGAATCTTGGTGCGCACGCTTCGCGATGGTGGTGCCAAAGTTGCCATCACTGGATGCAACCCACTTTCCACGCAAGACGACATCGCTGCTGCACTCGCTGAAGAGAAGGACGTGATGGTATGGGCATACAAAGGAGAGAGTCGCGAGGACTACTACAAGTTTTTGAAGGAAGTCATTAACACAAAGCCAGACATCACCATCGATGACGGTTGCGATCTCGTCACCGAGATGCACACCAAGCACCCAGAGCTCATCAGCAAACTTCTTGGTGGATGCGAGGAAACAACAACGGGCATCATCCGCCTCAAGGCGATGGCTCGCGACGGCGTGCTCAAGATCCCGATGATCGCGGTTAACGACAACAAGACCAAGCACCTCATGGATAACTACTACGGCACAGGTCAGTCCACGCTCGATGGCATTCTCCGTTCCACAAACATTCTCTTCGCCGGTAAGACTGTCGTTGTCATTGGCTACGGAAGCTGCGGCAAGGGTGTCGCGATGCGTGCTCAGGGACTTGGCTCCCAGGTTATCGTCACAGAAGTCGATGCATTTGCCGCGCTCCAGGCTGCAACAGACGGCCACCGCGTGATGCAGATGAAAGATGCTGCTCCTCTCGGAGATATCTTCATTACTGTCTCTGGCGACTTGCATGTCATTCGTATGGAACACGTCGAGCAGATGAAAGATGGCGCTATTCTCGCCAACTCTGGTCACTTCGATAACGAAATCGATATGGCTGCCCTCGAGAAGGGTGCCAAGCGCAAGCGCCGAGTTCGTCATTACCTCGATGAGTATCTCCTCAAGAATGGCCGCATCATCTATGTCGCGGGCGAAGGACGACTTGTGAACCTCGCATCTGCAGAAGGCCACCCAAGCGAAGTCATGAGCCTCTCCTTCTGTGGTCAGGCACTCGCGTGTGAGTACCTCGTGAAAAACCGCGGCAAGCTCAAGGCAGAAGTCATTACACTCCCTGCAGAGATCGATGATCGCATCTCACATCTTCAGCTCAAAGCAATGGGTATCGAGATCGACGAGCTCACAGAAGAGCAGAAGAAGTACCTTGCAAGTTGGCAGGAGGGTACATAACTTTTCCGCTTCGTAGAGACAACAACGGGAACTGATGTCCAATATTATAGACACTCTCTTGACGATCATTAGAATGATCAAAATTTTTTGTACTGCCGTAGCAGTACGCTTCCATTTATTCTCCCCACCTCTATGGATTCAATGGATTTGCGCTTGCAGGATACTCAGATAGAAAGAGTTACCGAGTCTACTGCGCACGTTGTTCAATCAGCGCCAAGAGTGGATGGCCATACACGAGACGAATTTCATGCCAAGCTCACGACATTGATTGACCAGAATCCATCATTTCGCGGATTGGATAGTGATGTTGTGGCGACAAAGCTTTCTTGGCACTTAAACCAAAAGCCAAATCCATTGGCACAAAATGCCATTCAAATTGCATGGACTGCAGATGCAAGAACTGCCGATATTGCCACACGTGTAACGAATATTATCTTTGGGAAAAATGGCTCTGCTCCAAAAAATAATGGGGCGAAGGCCGCAGTTTCAACTCCTGAAAAGCAGGAAGAGGCAGCTCCACTTTCTCCAGATCAGAAAGTGAAGAATGATCTTCTGGCTGAAGTTGTAAAGGTTAGAGTCGCAGCGGCAGGGCACCCATCAGTGTTGGCTCAGGTCGAAGCTCTCGAACGTAGTGTGCAAAGCATGAAGGGGCGAGACATTATGAATGGTGCAGCTGCAGTGCGTAAAAACCTTGAAAAGCAGCGTAAAAGGCTCCCGTAGTAGTATATTGACAAATTTCTAAATAGTTGTATATTTGTACCGATACGGCGGTATCTCTAGTTCTTTGATTCCACCGCTACAAGAGAAAGAACCTGCCCTCTCATTGACCCGGAGGCTGGCTGTCTGCGTGCGCTTTTCTGCGCATGCCGATTGAACCACAGTGGGTCAATCGGGATATCCCCTATGTCGACACGTTGGAAACGCGAACTGGCGAAGCAGGCTGCGGCCGAACAGACCGCTTCCGCGGAAGCGGAGCGGAAGACTCAGGAGCAGATCGCTCGTGGGCGTAGCAGCAAGCCGCTGCGACCCCATGGCGCGAAGGCTCTCCGAGCCATCCGTCGGTAGCCCTGTGCCGCCACATGATGTGTGCGGCGCCCGACCCGGGAGACGCAATGATTGCGCTCCCCGGGAGATCCCATCCCTTCTCTGCCTGTGCGTTACAGGCAACCCGCCAGCTCCCTATTGCGACTCTCGTTGCGATTCTGGGAGCTGGTTCTCTACACAAGAGATCAGGTTCTTTCTTTTCATCTGATTAGCGCGTGACAGAGTCCATTGCTACACTCTCCACGCTTTTTTGGAGAGGTGGCCGAGTGGCCGAAGGCGCGCGACTCGAAATCGCGTAGACCCCAAAAGGGTCTCGAGGGTTCGAATCCCTCCCTCTCCGCCATCAGGCTTCGTCTACGACTACGCCCAGATGGCTATTTCATCATGGCTCGGCGAAGTTGAGCACAGCGAAACGGAGACGGCCTCCCTCTTCGCCACGAGGCATGAAAGGCAAACCTACGGTTTTCCTTTCATGAGCTATCCTTTCCCTGATTTGAGTGCTCAGCCCGGAGCAAGTCCGTCTTCGCATTTTTTATTTTTAAGCCAGCGCAGGATGCTTCCTGCGAACCGCGCCGAAGGCGCGGGAAAGGACGGCAGATACCCGTGCGACAATCAGTTATTAAAAATAAGAGCTCACCGTTACCGATAGCCCATCAACAACATGATTGATCTTATTTCTTGTGCGCTCGGCTTCGACCAATGTTTCCCAAAACCCTGCTCGCATCTTGTCTGTAATCACCCCGGCTAATGTCGGAATGCAAGACTCTGGTGCACGAAGGAAGGATTGTGCAGAGCGCAAATCATCCGTCGAAAAATCTTGGCCGTTGAGGGAGAGGCGAAATCGAGGCATGTCTTAGTCCAAATCCCAGGCGAATGATTTACCGTTTTCGATGGCTTCTCGCACAACTACATTTTGTTTTGTGCCTGCAGCTGCTGCCATAATTGCGCGATCTGCATCGACTTCATCGATCGAACCGCGGTCTTCGATATCGAGAAATGCATTCATATTCGCGAGTGATGGCAGTTCACCTAGTGTGTCGGGTGTGGTCATATAGAGATTGTAATGGTGTACTGGTACACCATTACATACGAGAAAAGAGAAAGCAAGAGAATGTTCATAAAGACGCCGCTCCGGTGAAGGAGCGGCTGGTGACTACCGACCCTTGTTCAGATTGCGGAGGAAGTCCGCAATTGCACAAATGGCCAGCAGTCCGGCAGCGATGGGCACGATCGCCCATGGGCTGCCAAAATCGTCCAGGACAGAGAGAAGGCGATCCATCAGAAATCTCCTGTGCCCCCTAGACTCGTTCGCACCTGGGCTTCTTGCCCGTAGATGGGAAGTGTGAACGTAATGTTAATTATAACATATATATTTATTTACGCAATTACTCTTCTCGTGCCTCGCGCTTCAGTTCTGCGTCGATTAAAAGATCTAGGTCGCCATCCAGAACACCAGTCGTATCACTCGTCTCGTAGTTGGTACGGAGATCTTTCACCATCTGATACGGATGCAGAACGTACGAGCGGATTTGTGAGCCGAAGTCGGCACTGGCAGCAGAGCCTTTCAGACGTTTCTTCTCTGCTTCCTGTTCAGCCTGTTTCTTCTCCAAGAGTTTTGCCTTCAGCATGTTCATCGCACGTTCACGGTTCTGTAACTGCGAACGTTCGTTCTGACACGCCACCACGATGCCTGTTGGCAGGTGAGTGAGACGCACAGCGCTGTCGGTTTTGTTCACGTGCTGACCACCGGCGCCACCCGATCGATACGTATCGACACGTAGGTCAGCCTGATTAATCTCGATCTCGTGCGTGCCCGACATATCCGGCAACACTTCCACGAGTGCGAAGGACGTTTGGCGAAGACTTTTGGCGTTGAAAGGGGAGAGGCGCACTAAGCGGTGAGTGCCTCGTTCGCACTTTAAATGGCCGTAGGCGGCGTCTCCTGCGATGTGGATGGTCATGGATTTGATGCCTGCTTCCTGGCCATCGGTGCGTTCTACGATGTCTGCCTTCCAGCCTTTTCGTTCGGCGTAGCGCAAGTACATACGCCCCAGCATGCCTGCCCAATCTTGCGCCTCTGTTCCACCCGCTCCACCAGAGATGCTGATGTACGCATTGCCGATGTCGTACTTTCCACCGAGGTAGAGAACACGTTCGGCAACGCTCCACTTTTCCATAAGCTTATTCAGTTCCTTCTCCAATTCTGGTACTTCTTCAGCGCTGCTCTCTTTTGCGATCTGCAATAAGTCGTCTACTTCCCTATGGAGCGTGGCGATCGGCTCCCACTGTTTCTTGAGTCCGCGAAGCTGCCCAAAGAGTTCTTCGGCATGCTTTGGGTTATTCCAAATGTCAGGCGCAGTCGTCGCGGTTTCTAGTTCGGCGATTTTGGTAGGAATGCCTCTCTTCTCAAAGAGAGTCCTTACCCATGGTCACTGCGGAAAGCAGTTCGGAGAGTTTCTTGCCTAGCTCATCCACGGATAAGGGAGAATGCATGTCCTTATTCTAGCATATTTGAGCCTTTTATGCTACAATACTGAGATTCCTATGCAAGATGTTCAGGAGCCAAAACCGGCTGCAGAAACGACCCCAACCATGGGTGAATCGTCTGTCCTCAAGACCGTCGAGCGCCTTGGCGTGTCAGTTGCTATCTTTGGTGCAGTCTTTCTCGTGATTGCGCTCGCCATCACCATGGTCGTATCACCAGACCGTTTCCCGGTTCGTCTGGGTGACAGCATCGTTCGTCTCTCTGAACTCCAGGCAGAAGAAGTCAAGCTCAAGCGTATGAAGGGCGATCTCTTGGAAGAGCGCCAGAAACTTCTCCAGGACAGCAACGTTCCAGTACTCCATCAGGTTGAGAAACTTCGTCAGGATATTCTTCCGGTGGGAAGTGTCATGCTCGCCATCGAAGATGTGCGAAAGAGCTTCAAGGTCGGTACATCAGACCCTATCGCTCTGCCGGACATTCAGTTCCAGTCCGATACAGGAAAGCTCGTGCTGACAGGACTTGTGCGTGAGCGCAGCGGTCAATCACTGCAGATCCTCGCATCGTTTGTGGATGGACTCCGTCGTATCCCGCTCCTTGAATCTGTCACCGAACCTGAATACATCCAGAACACAGAAGACGAATGGTACGTCTCGCCGTTCACCATCACGCTCACTCTTCACCATGCTTCCTAAGTACGTCGTCACACATCAGAGGCAGGTGAATATCGGACTCTTTGTGTTGGGCGTCATCTTGTTCATTGGTGCGTGTGGGGTGCTCCAGTCGCATGCTCAGCTCTTCGGTCAGAAGCGCGACACAGCAGTAATGGTAGGAACAGAACTTCCTCAGCTCAAGTCCGAGGTCGCACTCCTCTCGGCAAGTGTAGAGGCCGAGCGAGTCTTTGCTGAACAGGCGATGGCCGCACGCGAAGAACAGGCGTCGGTGTACATTCTCCCGAGCTCCACTCCGGTGACACGCATGGTGTCGGTGGTACAGGAACTCGTGAATAGTGTTTCTAAAGAAAGTCCAATGACGGTCGAAAAGTTAACATTCGATGCGCCAGTTGATTCTGGAAGCTTTAAGACGGTAAAGGCACATCTTACAGTCCGTGGATCATTCCAAGGATTGAGTCGCATCCTCGCTGTCCTTGGTTTCAGCGGTGACATGATGGTGCGCGATGTCCTGTCTGTAGAGGTACAAGAATCATTCTTGTCACAAGTGGAAGCAGCAGCACCGGCATCACTCAGTCGCGCTGAAGATTTCCTCTATCTCGACCTCATTCAGTACGCGTCGACTCCGGACAAAGCTGAGCAGCGCGTCTTTGCCGATGTGCCAACCGATGCTATTTCTGACATTCGTGCGACAGTTTTGGAAGGTGGACTCGCACATGTTCGTAGTGCGTTCACAGGTATCGCACTCCAGCTCCGCGAAAGAAACCTCTGGCCGCTGCCACTCCTCAAGGTTGATCGCGTTACACGCGATGGCGAGCGCTGGACAGTGGAGATGACAGCGTATCGACGCTGAGGCGTCGAATGGAAAATTGAAAATTGAGAATTGAAAATGAAAAGTTGAGGTATTGTTTTGTTGTGAAGCACATTCTTTTCATTACTCGTTCTCTGCAGCCTACGTATGGCGGGATGCAGACTCACGCGAAAACATTCATCGTAGCGGTGCAGGCGAGGGGAGATGTGTCGATGTCTGTCTGCGGATACCGAGGAAAGAAAATCTTTCTGCCATTCTTTTTCATTCATGCATTGTTCCGCGCCATCTTTTCACGTGCGGATGTAGTGCTTCTTGGTGATGCACTCCTCTCACCGATTTTTCTTATCCTTCGACGTACTCGTCGAGCGGTCATTGTTCATGGACTCGATCTCACATGGAATGTTCCAGGCTATCGATCACTCATCAGAACTTCACTCAAGCGAGCACATCGTGTCATCGCAGTCAGTCAGGCAACTGCGAACGTTGTGGAATCGCTCGGTATTCCGTCCGATCGCATAGCGGTTATTCCTTGTGGTATCGATATACCAGCTCCACCCACTCCATCGGAGCGTCAGCGAACGCTACTCTCTGTCGGTCGTCTGGTGCCACGCAAAGGTCATGCATGGTTCATAGAGTATGTGTTCGCACCTCTCGCCAAGTCCGATCCAACCCTTCACTACGTGATCGCAGGAGATGGGGGAGAGCGCCGACACATCGAGCGATTGATCGAATCACTTGGACTCAAAGAACGAGTAGCATTGCTCGGTGAGGTTGTTGAGAAGCAGAAGGAACAGCTGATGCAGGAGTGTGCGCTCCTCGTTATGCCCAATGTTCCAGTAGCAGGAACAATGGAAGGCTTCGGTATTGTCTGCATCGAAGCTGCAGGGAGAGGGCTCCCGGTTGTCGCATCGCGATTGGAAGGACTCACCGATGCTGTTCTTGAGGGGGTCACAGGACAAATGTTCACGCCTCTCGATGCGGCATCGGCACAGAGCGCCCTCCTGTCAGCGCTCCAGAAACATTGGGACCCAGTTGCGATGCATACAGCCTGCAAGCGACAATTCGACTCGCACGTTACTACTCACTCCCTTCTCAATGCCCTCCCATAAACTTCGTATCGGCATGGTGAGCGTGGATGCTCCGCCACACATTGGTGGCATGGGCAGACACGTCGGATCGCTCGTCGATGGCCTGCGTCGCGTTGGGGATGAGGTGCATGTCTTCGATCGATCGAATCGTCCTCTGCTGTATGGCGTCGGGAGAAATATTGGATTTTCTTTTGGCCTTCGGCGTGCGCTGACACGATGGATCTGGCGCCATGGTATTGATGTTATACATTTGCACACTGGTCCTGGCGGGGCACTCCTGCGTGGTCGACTCCCTGTGCCACTCGTTGTGACTGCCAATCACACATATGTCGATCAATCGATGTTGCCTGGCGAGGCATGGAAGAAATATTTCGTACCGTGGGAACGTGCTACGTACCGCAGCGCCGATGCAGTGGCGTGCCTCTCCGACGATACACGAACATCGGTTATCGACGATTACGGTGTTCATCCATCAACAGTCTCCGTCATTGGCTGTGGCTTCGACCTTGCTCCGTTCATTGCGGCCGATCGCGATGATCGCGAGCCATACACCGCTGTGTTCATTGGACGACCAGAGACTCGCAAAGGGTGGGACATCCTCATGAGTGCGTGGACAATGGTTCTTCATGATATTCCAGAGGCAGTACTGCATGTTGTTGGTTTCCGCGATGCCGAGCGCACAGGTGTGCAGTTCCACGGTCGTGTCGCAGACGATGAGCTGCGACGACGTGTTGGCATGAGTTCTATCCTCGTCATGCCATCTCGATTGGAAGGGTTTGGCCTCGCTGCTGCAGAGGCAATCAGCGCAGGCACGCCAGTCGTTGGTTGTAGCGTCCGCGGACTGCGCAATGTTGTCTCTACTACTACCGGACTCTTAGTACAGCAGTCCGACATTGCACTTGCCGAAGCAATCAAGCGAGTGTTTTTCGATGACTCCCTACGGACGTCCCTTCAGAAAGGGTGTCGTCTGGAGCGGTCGGTATTCGCACTCGATGCGGAGATCGATGCCTACCGTGAACTCTACGATGCGGTATACTCACGCGCATGTACGCAAAAATGAAAGAGCGGCCGCTTGTCACGATTGTCGTGATCGCCGTTCTGCTTCTCGTTGCGAAGTATTTCTATTCTCTCGTCCAATTTCCCACTGTCCCTTTTGGATACGATGCGGGAATTTACAGGTACCTCTTCATTCGTCACGCCGATGGCTGGCCACCACTCTTCACTGCCACGCTGCCCGAATGGGCCAAGACGCACGCGCCAGGGCTTTTCTTCTTTACAAGCCCACTCGTCGCACTTGGCGTTCCAGCTGATTGGTTGATTGGATGGATCTGGAATCTTGTTCCCATTCTCGTGGCACTCACACTCGCTCGTGTCATTGCAAAACAGGAAGGAGTACTCGCAGGAGTCTTTGTCCTGTGCGCAGCGTGTCTCTCCATTGCGCAGTACGAAGGTTTCCTCATGATGTACTACAAAGTGTTTGCCTCGTTCTTCTGGACGGCACTCGCATTTGGCGCATTTCACAAGCAGTCCAGGTGGTGGGTGCTCTACGCCATGTTTGCGATTGCGACTCACCAGCAGGTCGGATTAGTTCTTGTCTTGTCGACAGGTGCCGCAATCGTCTCACGTGGAGTTGTGGAAAAAGAGAGGAAGTGGGTGCACGCGCTTGCCGAGTGGGTACTCGCGTGTGTGCTGGGTGGACTCTGGTATGTACCCACCATTCAACGCTCCATTGGCGATGTCTTCCCACAGTTCACTGCATCTGCAGGACTCATCGACCTCATTTTGGTCGGTGTATCGCTCGGACTGCTCGCAGTGATGTTCTTTGTGCTCCCTCGTCTGCATAAACGTGTGCTCTGGGTTCTCGCGGGTATTGCCTTCGGTGCCATCGTGCTCGCACTCCCGATGGTCATCGACGCGCCAGACATGCTCCAGAAATTATTCTCGACCGGGAAAGATCTCACACCCGGCGCCTTCCTCACCATCGACTCGTATTTCTGGCAGTCGCTGCCACTGCTCGCCCTCGCGATCGGTGGATTCATCCTCTCGTGTCGTACCGAGAAGGGGAGTGTGTGGCAATGGGCAGTGGTGTGGTGCGCAGTTGCGGTGCTTGGGATGCTCTTCTTCTATCAGCGCTTCATTCTGCCGCTCGACTTCTTCCTCCTCCCATTCGCTGCTCGCGCTGCTGTCTCTCTCTACAATGCACGCACAACAGTGGCACATGGCGTGCTCGCGTTTCTCCTTCTGTCGCAGGGTGTTCTCACTGTCGAGCGCATGGGCACTATCGATCCACATGTCGACCCAACGTGGCTCCAGGAATTCAGCGAGCTGCACACAGTGGTTCCAGAGAAATCACTCGTCGTTGTCTTAGACACCATGACGCCATGGGTACTTGGTTACCTTCCGTACAACGATGTCACTGGTCCAGGTATTTTCGAATCTCTTCCGCGTGAAGAGTGGGAAGGCTTTCTCCTTGGCGATGCAACAAAGCAGCAGAAGTTTTTGGATCAATATCCTATTGGTTCCTACTTCTACGCCACGGACATCTTCCGCGCGTTCTACCCGCCAGAAGTGCAAGCTGTTCTCAATCATCCATGCTTCACAAAGACGTCGGTCGTCGGACTTTTGCAGTCCACTTGCGGATACAAGAAGTAGCCTAGTGGCTTGACCTCAGAGCGCGTTTTCTTCATGCTGAAGCGCGTTTTCTCCCCCTTTTCTTTCTTTGCGACAACGTTTTACTCCTCAGCGCACATTCAACTTCGCGCGTCCGCGAATGAATGAGCAAATTCGCGTACCCGAAGTTCTCCTCGTTTCCGATGACGGCGCCGCCGAAAAGCTCTCGACTGTCGACGCTCTCGCTCGCGCACGCGAACAAGGTTTCGATCTCATCGAAGTTTCGCCAAAGGCACAGCCACCGGTGGTGAAGATTGGTGACTACGGTAGCTACCTCTACAAGCTGAAGAAGAAAGAGAAGCAACAGAAGGCCCACAGTAAGCAGACAGAAGTGAAAGCAATCCGTTTCGGTTTCCGTACTGATGTGGGTGACCTCGACCGTCAGGCGCAGCGCAGTCGCGAGTTCTTGGCCGAGCGCCACATGGTGAAAGTCACCATCGTCATGCGCGGTCGCGAGCTCACGAATAAGGAGTACGGTATGCAGAAACTCAACAAGTTCGTGGCCGATTTAGCCGATGTTTCCGACGTCGATCAGCCAGTGAAGCGCCAAGGAAACCACTTTATGGTCATTTTGAGGCCTAAAAAGTAGTAGGTAGTAAGCAGTAAGTAGTACGGAAAAGAGGTTTTCTTCTGCTTCACGTCCCCTTACTACTTTCTACATACTACTTACTACCAAATTTTGGCTTTACATCCGCTCAAGTCCGTTCTACTCTGTGCTGCCACATGCCTAAGCTCAAGTCCCACAGCGGCGCAAAGAAACGCATCCGGAAGACGGGTAGCGGCAGACTGAAGTTCAACCGCAACAGCCGCAACCACCTTCTCTCTCAGAAGAGCAAGCGTCAGAAGCGCTTGAACCGCACAAAGATGATGCACGAGACAAATGAGCATGCACTCCGTCACCTCCTCCCATACGCTTAATCCTTCCCCATGCGCGTCAAACGTGGTATCCACAGGCATCGCAGAGTAAAAGCCCTCCGTGCTCTTACAAAGGGTTACCGTGGCATGAAGCGCACAACGGTAAAGAAGGGTAAGGAAGCAGTTATCAAGGCTGGTCAGAACGCATACCGCGACCGCAAGCTCAAGAAGCGCACATCTCGCTCTCTCTGGAACGTCCGCATTAATGCTGCCGTTCGTGCCAAGGGTATCCGCTACTCTCAGCTGATTCCAGCAATGGCAAAGGCGAAGATCACGCTCAACCGCAAGGTTCTCTCCGAGCTCGCAATCCACCACCCAGGTGCGTTCGAGGCTGTTCTCAAGGAGACTGGTCTCGTTCAATAGTAACGTTCTCTGGAGTGTTCGTATCAATGAAGAGAATCGGTTTTTTCATGGAGCGGATTTCTTCGGTGTACTCACGCATGGAAGGGAGATAGATATTTTCTACTTCATATTCCAATCGCTCACGAGGGATGTAGGTGTTTCTGGCATAGAGGCGGTTTGTCGTTGTCTCTTCATTCATCACAAAGAAGACGGAGATCGCAGGACGGGTAATCTTCGACGCCATCTTCAATGCATAGAGTCCTTCAATCACGAAGTAGTCATCGGATTTCACTGGCTCCAAAGTCATTTCCAGAGATCTTTTCCCAGTCGACCGATCGTACGCGCTGAAGACGTGCGACCCATCCTTTGTATTCCCAAGAAATGTTGCGAGTTTCGTGCCGCCTGGAATATCTGCCCATGACGAAAGGCGCATGAGGGCAGGATTTTCTTTGTAGTTCCGTTTATCTCTATCAATCACAAACCAGTCTGCGTGAAATTCTCGGACAACATGACCTTCTTCTTTAAGAAGTTTGATCAATCCATCAGCCGCTGTGCTTTTTCCGGATGCCGTGAACCCATCGATGACAATCGTTCGCACGCCTGCATCGTTCATCTTTTTGAGGAGAAGCGATGGCAGATGATTCAGCGTATGCATGTTTAGCCCTTTTTAGAGAGATCTGTGACTAGCTCCTTCAGTGAATACAGCGCATAGATACCATTCAAGATGATGAACGGCCACGCTCGGCCTGGGATGGCGTACACCACAAGAAGGCCAGCGCCCAAAAAGTTCACGAGGTCATATGCTGTGTCGTCCGCAGTCCACTTGTGTCTCTGGAGCATCAAAAATCCGACCAATACCAAAAGCATTCCGAGAATGCCGAGAATGAGGAAGAGATCAAACTGCATACAAGCGTCTACCACTTCTTGCGCTCGACGCGGATGAAGCCGGAGGCCTCGATGAACTTCATCTTGGAATCCATCTTCTTCATCTCATCCAACATCAGGTTGATGCCGATGGCGTCAGAAGCCATGTGGCTACACTGAATGATGTTGATGTGGTGCTTCTTGGCTTCTTCCAGCGACTTTTCCGTGACGTGCATGGAGAGAACGGTGCCGACGCCAGCGCGCGCCTTTGCTTCGTAGAATTCCTCTGGACCGTTGGTGCCACCGGTGAATTCTGTGGCAACGACTTTGCCTGGGCGACTGCCGCGGCCACCACTCACGATGATCGGAGGGTTACCCTTCTTGGCGTAGTACGTATACTCCGGAATGTCGCGGATTGCGTTGAGGATTTCGCCCAAATCGTCGTACTCCTTGGAACAGATGTGCTTCTCCATGAAGCGCCAGACCATGTTATCCGTGATGGTGTGGCAGCAGAGGGCGGGGATATCCAAGAGTTCTGCAGCTCGCTCGGTACGGAGGAGGTTATCGGCGTGGATACTGCGCCAGATTCTGTCCATGCGTGGGCGGAGCAGGGCTTCTGAGTGGTTTACAGGCACGCCAACGCCAGCCAGGAGATCGATCTGCAGTGGCATGACCTTCTCCAAATCGGCGAGCGCACGTCCTTCTGGGTGGTGGATGAGCGCACCATCAATGCATGTGCCCTTCTCACGGAGTCTGTCGATGAGGAGCATTTCTGGTGTTTCGATGTCCACACCTACAAAGATGTGTGTGAACTCCTCAGAGCCATCACCATTGATGATGCGGCAATCCGAGTAGGGGTTCCAGGTGCGTTCGCTATCGAAGAATGGCTTCTCCTTCTCTTCCACTTTCTTCTCGCGGTCTTTGAACTTCTTTAAGACTTTCTCGATCTGCTTGCGGCCACGTGGGTCGTGCTCGATACCGAGGTCAACTGCTGCTTCAAAAAAACGTTGGAGTTTCATAGTGAGTCGGAGCCTACCGACGCTTCATGCGAGCTGCAACCTCAATTCCGTTTGGGCGATAGCATGTATCGAAGCAATGCTCCGGCAATGAGAAGCGGGTGACGAATGCAGAAGCTCATCAGTCCGCCCCCACCTTTTTTGCTGATTGTTTTTTTAGACTCTACTCTTCGGAAGAATTTGCCGATCATTGTCTGAAGCGCGTTATTTCGTGATCTTTTAGCCAATTTCCTCATCGATCCATCAAGATTTTTTATAAGCATTTCAAAGCAGCGCAATCGATCGAAGAGTCCCTGACCACTTTCCTGATTCTGTGCACTCGCACCGCTGCTGTGGACGCGGAAGGCGCCGTAGTTTCCTGGGACAAAGCACCAATCGAAGGTGAGAAGTAGGCGAAGCCAGTAATCGACATCCAGAAATTGCGGCATGTTCTCTAAGAACGCTCCTGTCTCCTGCATCGCTGAGCGACGCATGACCACAAAACATGGCTCACCGATGATGTTTGGCGTGAGTTCCCGCTCGATCCAGTACCGAAGAACCTCTTCGTGCTTGTGCACGCCAGCAGACATTCCCGATCGCAATGTCTCCACCGATTTGTAGAGTGGCGCTGTGTCCATATCACCTTCGATCTGATACGTATGGTTCATGGTTACAAAGCCAACAGTCGGACTCTTTTCCAATGCCGCGTGTGCATCGGCTAAGTAATTCGGTGCCCACTGATCATCTTGAAACAGGAATGCAACAACAGGGGAGTTGGTTTGGCGAACGCACGCATTCCAGTTACCGCCGATGCCGAGTCTTTTGTCCGATTCCACGAAGGTAAAGCGAGGGTCTTTGAGGAATGGTTCTACCATCGCGTAGACGTTTACGGACGAAGAATCGTCATGAATGAAGGCATGCCAGCCCTGAAACGTCTGGTGTTGCAGCGCCGATAGAGCCGCAGCCAGATGGTCTGGTTTGGGGTTATAAGTCGGAATGAGCACGTCGATGAGGGGTGCCTGTGGCATCGTGAGACAGAGTATAGCGTGATTCGTCGGCCTAGAACGTATACCCTATACCCATGCGCATCGATATTTTGACGTTGCACCCCGACATGTTCAAAGGGCCTCTCACCGAGAGCATCCTGAAACGTGCGGTGGATAAGGAGCATCTCACCATCAACATTCACAATATTCGTGACCATAGCACGCTGCGTCACAACCAAGTGGACGATAAGCCGTACGGTGGAGGAGCGGGCATGCTCATGATGGCCGAGCCGATCGTACGTTGCATGGAAGCGATCATCGGTGACTCCAAAAAGAAGCCACATCGCATTTATCTCTCTCCACGCGGAAAGAGGCTGACCCAGACAAAAGTTGAAAGACTCGCAAAGAAGAAGTGGATCCTTCTCCTTTGCGGCCATTACGAAGGTGTCGACCAGCGCGTGATCGATGGATGGATCGATGAAGAGGTTTCGATTGGTGATTACGTTCTCACCGGTGGAGAAATCCCAGCCATGGTGATTGTCGATGCTGTCTCACGTCACATTCCAGGAGTCCTGGGACATGAAGAATCTGCCGCAGAAGAGAGCTTCTCCAAGTCTCTTGGCCGCAAACGCGAGTATCCGCACTACACACGTCCAGACACATTCCGCGACATGAAAGTACCGGACGTACTCATGTCAGGGGATCACAAAAAGATTGCGGAGTGGCGCAAGAGCAATCTTCGTTAGATTATTGTGCTACCGGTTCTGCAGCGCTGAATAGGCCAAAAAGATTGCGAAGGCCGCGTGGCGAAGCTTCTCGTGTCTTGGCGACTCTCCCATCGCATATCTTTTGTTGTTCTGCAGCATCCATCTTTTCCTCTCTTTCAACCATGGCGAGGAGTGCATTGATTTCTATGATTACGTGGCGCGCGAGTGGTGTATCGTCCTCACCACGAAGTGCATCAACAATTTGTTGAATTCCAGAATACTCAGTAGCACGCTTTGTGATGATTGCGTGCATTTGTGGAGACAATTGATCAAAGATACGACGTAGCTCGCCCACTGTGTGCGGCGTCTGAAATCGCCCATACTCAAAGCGCATCATTGGGGGTTGTTCTGTGGGGGTCTCTGGCATGATTATTTTTTACTGCCCAAGCCATTTTCCCGCAATCCTCCCGCGATCAAATTTTTGCATTCTGTTCATTTTTTGAACAACACTGGATGAGTCGATTTGGCACTTTATCCATCATTCAGCTACTCCTGGTCGTAGTCAAAAACTCTTGGGATGACTTGCAAGTATTTCAAAATATGACGTCCAAAATCTTGTACGATACTTCCGTGATCGATGGGCTCAAAGCACAACTCTCGGCAACTGGTGCATGCACGTTCAGTGTGAAGGTGCGACCATCAGCTTCAGTGACGGTTGTGAAGGATATTTTGGATGATGGTACCGTGAAGATCGATGTCGCAGCTGCGCCTGAAGACGGTAAGGCGAATGAGGAACTTGTGAGATTCCTGGCGTCGGAGTTTGGAATTCCTCGATCGAGTGTGCAGATCGTGAGTGGGGCGACTGCGAAGAGGAAGATCGTACGATTAGTAGCCGGTAGTAAGCAGTAAGTAGTAAGAGAATAGTTGCTTACTACTTTCTACATACTACTTACTACCGATGATACTGCTCATGTATTTCCTTCAGCCTCTTATTCGTTAAGTGCGTGTAGATCTGTGTCGTGGTGATGCTCGCGTGTCCGAGCATTTCTTGAACAGAGCGAATGTCTGCGCCGTTCTTTAAGAGCTCTGTTGCAAAGGTGTGACGCAGCGTGTGTGGCGTGACCTTCTTCACGATGCCGGCATGGGCAGAGATCGTACGCACAATGCGTTCGATGGCCTGTGGCTCCAGTCTGCGTTCTTCGCCGAGGAGAGTATTCGTCTTCGATCGATTGGAGTTAGACACAAACAGTGGCACCCAGTTGTCCTGGCGACTGTCCAAATAATTTTTCACATGTTCTGCGGCAGAGTCCGACACGAAGACAATGCGTGCCTTGCGACCTTTTCCAATCACGCGGAATTCTTTGCTGACTAAGTTCACGTCTTTGCGATTCAAGTTACTGAGCTCACTCACGCGCAATCCAGTGGAGTAGAGGAGATGCAGGAGCGCCAAGTCACGGAGGCCATTGCGTTTGGTGATATCGATCACATTGAACATCGCTTCCAACTCTTCCCGAGCGAGAACTTCCACCTGGCGGCCAGGCACCTTGGGGAGTTCGATCTTCTCTGGCGACAGCGTCTTCACATCGTTCTTGTGCAGGTGTTTGAGCATCGCGCGCAGTGCAATCAGGTGATACTGCTGTGTTTTGATGTCGAGCGTGACACCTTGGCCACGGATGGGCGTGCGGTGGAGGTGCAAACGGTAGTCACGCACCGTGTTTGCATCGATCTTCGACACATCAGTGGATGGCTTGGCAAAGCTCTCGAAACGCTTCAGGTAGTGCCGGTAATTCTCCACCGTCTTCTTGCTCTGGTACTTTCCCACTTCACAGTGTGTGAGGAAGTCGTAGATGGCGTCTTTGAGGAGCATTGTAGTGATAGGATACAGTTATTCTATGCCTTCGACTTCTCGTATCAATAAGCAAGTGTGGAAAGACATGTGGATGGGACGCATTGAACCTGTGAATTCATTTGCAGAGACGCTGGTAGAAACGATCGGAAAGAAGCCCGTAAAGATCCTGGATGTTGGCTGCGGCAATGGGACGGACAGCATCTTCTTTGCTGCGCATGGGTATGCAGTCACTGCGATCGACTTCTCGGAGAGTGGAATCGCAGCGCTGCAGAAAACAGCGAACGAGGTGAATGTACACATCGATGCCTCGCTCCATGACATTTCCCAAACGATGAAGTTTGCCGATGGAACGTTCGATGTCGTCTACGCTCATCTCTCGGTTCACTACTTCGATGACACAACCACACGTCGTGTCTTTGCTGATATGGGCAGAGTCTTGAAGCCAGGTGGCAAGCTCTTCGTGAAGTGTAAGTCTGTCGATGATCCGCTCTATGGAAAAGGCGAGAAGGTGGGTGACGATATGTTCAAAGAGACTCATATCCGTCATTTCTTTAGCATGGACTACATGCGTTCCATGCTCGAAGGTTTCACGATCGATGTCTTACAGAAGAGCAGCGCCAAATATCATGGCAAAACTTCAGCATTCATCGAGGCGATCGCTACAAAGTAATTACTTCTGACACTTCGGACACCACACCGTCGTGCGCTGTCCTACCTTCGTCGATTGCAACTTGGTTTTACACACACGACAACTCTCGCCTGAGCGGCCGTAAACCATCAATGTCGTTTGGTTCTGTCCTGGTTTTCCAAAAAGATCAGCGAAGTCCGAGAAGCTCGTGCCCATGTTATCGATGCCTTTCTGAAGCGTTTTCACGACAGCTTTGTAGATCGTGGAACGTTCTTTATCGTTCAAGGATTCCGTACGGCGAATCGGTTTAATTTTGGCTAAGAAACACGCTTCATCGGCGTAGATGTTGCCGATTCCTGCCACAAAGGACTGATCGAGCAGGACGCCTTTCAAGATGCCACGCTTCTTCTTCAGTCGCTGCGTGAATTCTTTCTTGGAGATCGACATGGCATCTGGCCCAAGGAGTTTGATGCTTGGGTGCTCGTGCACTGTTTTTGAGTCGATCACGAGCAAGCGTCCAAGTGTGCGCGGATCGTTGAAGACAATCAGCTCATCGTTCCCGATATCAATCAGAATTCGTTCGTACGTCAGTGCCGGTTCATGCTTCATGCGGTAGCCAAGGCGTCCGCTCATCTTCAAATGAACGATCAGCGTCTGGCCATCGTGCAGCTCTATGAAGAGATATTTTCCATGACGACTCAGTTCGTTCACCGTTCGTTTGAAAAGAAGTTTCGTCAGATCGATTCCGAGTGTCATGTTGAGTCTGCGGATTTCGATATCTTCAATCGTTCGTCCGCGCAGGATGGGGCGGATCGCTCTCAGCGTTGTTTCGACTTCGGGTAACTCTGGCATGCAAATTATCGGACAGCCGCATCGATGTATCTTTGGAGTGTTTCACGTGTTTCGACTCCTAGCCACTTCATATCTCCCAGGAAGAACATTGGCACGCGCTTAATGCCAAGAGCCTCGGCGTCTCTCTTCATCATATCGAGCAGTTTTTTTGTCGCAGGCGCACTCATGCAACGACGCATGGACACAAGGCTGAGTCCTAGTTTTTTTACAAGTCCTTGCATCTGCGTATCAGTCGAGACAGGTGTGGTGCTTAGTGAGAGCATGGTCTCGCGGAATTTACCTTGTTCCTGTCCACAGATAGCGATCTGCGCCATGTACTTGCCGACGTTGTCCATGGGAAGGAAGACGTGCTTGATGGCCAATGTTCCATGGGCGGCGTACTCCTCTTCGAGCCACGACAAATCTTTCACGCCAAACTCGCGGCAGTAGAAACAGTTAATGTCGCTGACCACTGTTAGCATGGGGAGGCTTCCCGTCCCCACGACTATCGCTCCTGTCTCGCGGTATATACCCAGTGCGATGCTTGGCGATTCTACTTCCATACTATCGGTGTCCTCCGGCATCGCTTCGGCACCAATATCGGTATCAGAACCTGTGTGCGTGACAACCATGCCCGAGGCAGTCTGAGTAGTGTGATTTCCGTTCTGGGGCAGCGCACAGGCAGTACACAGCACGCTTATGAGGCCGAGGAGGGTAAGACGTATTCTTTGCATGTACAGTTCCATTCTGAGCGAAATGTGCGGATAATGAAACCCATGTCTTCCCGAATTTCCATCCTCGGTGTGCCGGTCGATGCTGTGACACAGCATCAAGCGCTGAAGCGCGTGCAAGAGTTCATGGCATCTGGAGGCAAACATCAGATATGTACGCCAAATCCAGAAATGGTCGTGGAAGCAACGAAAAATCCGGAATTCCTCTCTGTTCTTCAGGCATCGTCACTCAATATCCCAGACGGCGCTGGAATGTTGTGGGCAGCGAAATATATGGGTGGCTTTCTTCCCGAGCGTGTCACGGGTGTCGATCTTCTCACCGCTATCGCCACACTGTCGCAACCAC
The DNA here is from genome assembly GCA_964575275.1 of uncultured Candidatus Peribacteria bacterium. Classification (GTDB taxonomy): domain Bacteria; phylum Patescibacteriota; class Gracilibacteria; order Peribacterales; family Peribacteraceae; genus CAZKJL01. The sequence continues at coordinate 131,291 of CAZNPE010000001.1, forward strand.
CATCAATCTTTCTCCTCGGTGCAGCTCCAGGAGTGGCCGAGAAAGCAGCAGCAGCATTGCGCGTATTGAATCCTTCGCTACACATCACAGGAACGTTCGCAGGTTCGCCAGCAAAGGAAATAGAAGGATCGATTGTTGATCGTATCAACGCATCAAAAGCAGACGTGCTCTTCGTTGCGTACGGTGCACCGAAGCAGGAACTGTGGATTCATCGGAATCTTCCAAAGTTGAACATCACACTCGCAATGGGTGTGGGTGGCGCATTCGATTTCCTTGCCGGTGTACGTTCGCGTGCGCCGAAATGGATGCAGGCACTGCACCTCGAATGGCTGTGGCGTGTGGTTCAAGAGCCAAGCCGACTCAATCGTATCGTGACTGCGACTATTCGCTTTCCGCGGCTCGTGAAGAACGCGAGTCGTTAATGGGGTCAGACCGCAGACTTTCAAATTGTAGGAGTGACCACATTGCTGTTTCCTTGTCGAAGCCAATACGAACCAGGTAATAGCGACCGTCGGAGAGCTTAATATTGTACGCGTAGTTCGGCTTTTCGCCCTTTGTTGTATCTTCCTTGCGCAAGAATTCTATTCCACTGAGCGAGGCGCCAGTGCCGATCTTTGGTTCTGTGAGCGCAATCACCGTGACATCCGTTGGCTCATCCACAAAGAGTGCGCCGCGCAAATTGAGCGTGCCGCGCCCAATGATGGAAGCGAAGGCGACGATGAGTCCAGAGAGCACAACCGCGATCCAAATCGATGTTCGGTAACTCTGGTGTGTGAGGTGCTCAATGTCCATTGGTTGTTTTTATACACCACCACACATTGAAGAGGGAAGTGCGAAATTTACGCAAAAGTGTTTTGCATTACGCAGTGGCTTCTTCTTGTGTTCGCATACGATCTCGAAGCCTGTAAAACGAGCCGCATAGTTCACTGAGTTCTTTGTCGTCTGCCGCAATTCCCGCTGGAACGTCGACAATGATTCTGTCTGTCAGCTCGTGGTATGCCTGGCCATCGCTACCGAGAAGGACTGCGAGAGCTCGTACTGTCAGATCCCTCAATCTGTCACTTTTTACGAAGTTGCGGGAAAGATGCACCACGAGGCTACTTGTTGGCTTTTCTTTTTCTTTCAGAATTTGGAAGCGATCTCGCATGGGTGACAATGGGAAAAGGTTTGCTATGGTAGTATCTGTATCGATCCTGTCAATTATTCCCCTCATTTCCATGTCTAACCTCATTCTTGTCCGTCACGGTGAATCCCAGTGGAACCTTGAAAACCGCTTCACTGGTTGGGTCGATGTACCACTCTCTCCAAAGGGAGAGCAGGAGGCCAAAGCTGCTGGCGAGAAACTCAAGTCCTACAAGTTCGATAAGGCATTCACGTCCAAGCTTCAACGTGCGAATAACACGCTCAAGTTCATTCTTTCCGCAAGCAATCAGACAAACCTCCCAACCGAGTTCGACATCGCACTCAACGAGCGTCATTACGGTGCGCTTCAGGGCTTGAACAAGGCGGAGACTGCCAAGAAGTACGGCGATGAACAGGTGAAAATCTGGCGCCGCAGCTACGATGTTCCACCACCAAAGGATAAGACGGACTTAAACCCAGAAGGCATCAGCGAAAGCCTCAAGGATACTGCTGCACGCACTCTTCCATACTGGGAGAAGAAGATCTTCCCAGAGATTCTCGCAGGGAAGAACATTATCGTTGCTGCGCATGGTAATAGCCTCCGTTCCATCGTCATGCATTTGGATGGCCTCACGAAGGAGCAGGTCTTGGAGCTCAATATCCCAACAGGCGCTCCACTCTTGTATGTCTTCGATGCTGCCGGCAAGGTGGTAGAGAAGAAATACCTGTAAGGATTCCAAAGAAACCAAAGAGTCCAAAGAAACCGAGGAATAATCCATCTATCGTTGGATTCTTCGGTTTCCCCGGTTTCTTCGGATTCCTCTATACTACGTATATGACAGAGATAACTTTCCGTACCAAAGGCTTCTTTGACGACGTGAGCGCGCGGCCAAGTCCCAACGTGCATCTCATCCTGATCGCCACCAAGCCCGACATCATCAAGCAGATTCCTTTGTACAAGGAACTCAAGAAGCGCGGACATCAGGTGGTGCTTGGGCACACCGGTCAACACTACGATGAGAACTTGAGCGGAGGAATGCTGAAGGAGTTTGGCGTAGAGCCAGACTTCAACTTGAATGTTCGCGGTGCCATGCACGAAGTCGTCAGTCAGATCATCGGTCGCTTAGGCTGGATGATTGGTGAACTCAAGGCGAAGGGGAAAATCGTCATTCCATACGTTCATGGCGACACCACAACAGCGATGGCTGCGAGCAATGCGGGGTACTGCCATGGCTTTGCATCCGTGCACGTAGAAGCTGGCATCCGCACGCTCACGCCAATCTTTGCCAAGTTCGAATTCAAAAAGTTCGATGGCAACGCGTGGCGAAAGTTTTTGATGGACAGAAAGAACTGGGAACGCGGTAGCCAAGAGCCGTATCCAGAACAGTTCAACACACGTTGTTCGGAAGCCGCGACAGGCATTCACTTAGCTCCAGTTGAGCTCGATCGTGAGTTTATGCTCTCAGAGGGTTTCGCTGACGATCGCATCTTCGTTGTTGGTAATTCTGTTGTGGATGCAACAGAAGAAGCACTGCAGCGTGCCAAGTCATCGACAGTGTTTGACCGTCATCCAGAGCTAGCGAAAGGCGACTTTGTGCGCTTCTGCATTCACCGTCGTGAGAACTGCATCAGCGAAAAGCGCTTCCGTGCGATCTACGATGCCATGAAGGGATTGATCCTCGACGGACGCACCGTGCTCCTTATCAACATGATCCAAACCAAACTCGCATTCGAGCGCTTCGGCCTCATGAAGGAAGTCCAAGAGCTTGCCAAGAAGCACAAGAACTTCATCTTCTCGGATGTGTGGGCAGAGTACGTGGATGTCGTTGCTGCGATGAGCAAGGCCTCTGTCTGCGCTACTGATTCTGGTTCCATGCAGGAAGAGATGAATGCGATGGGTATTCCGTGCGTCACACTCCGTTTTGGCTCCGATCGTTCGGAAGCTGCAATTGCAGGTGGAAACCTCATTGCTCCGCCAACCGATGCAAGGCTCATCAAGCAGATGATCGAGTTCGCCTGGGATAACAAAGATATGCGAAAGGCACCCAAGATCTACGGCAAGAACGTGAGCGAGAAGTGTATCGATGCTGTTGAAAAGGTTCTCAAGAAAGGATCAGTCTTTCGGTCCGAGGAAGAGCGCCTTGCGAAGTAAATTTGCAAGGTTGTTGCGCATGCCACGCATTGTTGTCAGTAATTTCTCCATCGATTCTTTTGCCATTGCTTGGCGTAATTCCCATAGCTCTGCCTCTGCTTTCTCGTGTTTCGCGGCTCGTTCTGCTGCTTGCATTCTTTCCTGAAGAAAATCCATGACAGTACATACAGCATCTTTACTCGGTGCTTCAATAAGCATTCCGATGTCCTGCCGAAGGATGTCTTCAATTTTTTCTCGTGCCTCGTCAGCTCGTGTTCCGACAAGGTCACGAATAGCACGTTCCACAGTTCGCGGATTGCGTCTCGCAGATGCTTGCCACACGAGAAATTCCTCGTATGTCTGTTGATCAATTCTAAAAGGCATAATTGAAAGGTGTAGTACACTACCATCAATGCTGTCCAAAGTCCGAGAAAAATTGGCTCTAGGTCTTATTGCGCTCCTTCCGCTCCATGCATTGCTTGTGACTATCCTCACAACAATGATTGGAGGAACAGGTCTGCGTCCACTCATCAGTATCGCAGTGTGGAAAGAAGTGTGGCTTGGAGTGCTGATTGCAATCGCGCTTGTGGAAGTTATCAAGCAAGAGAATGAAAAGTTCAAAGTCGATGCGCTCGATTGGTGCATGCTCATCGCGTTTGTGTATGCCGGCGTCCAGCTTGTGTGGCATCCGTTGAATCTGCAGGTTCTCCTTGGATTCAAGTACGACCTTCTCCCGCTCCTTGCATTCTTTTTCCTGCGGCGCGTCGACTGGTCGGATCGATTCAGGGAATCTGCAAAGAAAATACTACTTGTCATGGGCGCCATCGTTGCGGTCTACGGTCTCATCACTCTGCTTGTGCCCATGAGTTTCTTCACGTGGCTTGGCTATTCCGACCTCCATTCTCTCTATGTACCACACGGATCTTTGGCGGCATTTCAGCAGATTGGCGGCACGGCGATTCGTCGTATCCAAAGCACGATGAGCGGTCCGAATCAGCTGGGACTGTGGCTACTTATTCCAGTATCGATCGTGATGGAAGCAGTGATGAAACGGAAAAAAGTGATCAGTGGTCAGTGGGTAGTGGGTAGCGTGATGATTGCTGCGTTACTCATGACATTTTCGCGTGCGGCGTGGATTGCCGCAGCAGTCATGACGATTGTCGCTATTGTGGAATCGAAGAAGTTCTCCACTGCACAGTTTGCTGCCGGCATCGCGAGCATGGGTGTTCTTGGGGCACTCTTCCTCGTTCTTTTCCCATCAGTTGTTATCCGTACCGAATCCTCCGCTGGGCATATCGAAAAGCCAATCGCAGCATTCCTCACTATGAAAGAGCATCCACTGGGGCTTGGTTTGGGAGCTGCCGGCCCTGCCAGCAATGCAGTGAGCGATGTCTGTGTGGAACAGCCAAAAGGTGCAGACATCTCTTGGGTAACAAGTCGACACGATCTCTGCGTGTTCATTGAAGGCGCACAAGTGTATCCCACAGAGCGTCGGTGTGATTGTCCGCTCCTCACAGAGAACTGGTACCTGCAGTGGGGAGTGGAGATGGGCTGGGCAGGATTGATATTGAGCTTGATAATCGTTGTTCTCGTCTTGAGAAAATTGAGAATTGAAAATGGAGAATGGAGAATTGGGCTCGCGTTTCTTGGAGCGAGTGTCGCTGGTCTTTTCCTGCATTCATTCGAAGATGCTGCGGTGGCGTACACGTTGTGGATTTTGGCTAGTTCACATTTGGACTCACGAGTTGAATCATAATTGGATCCTCGAGCAAAACTTGCTGAAAGGCGTCCATTCTACCAAGGTGATGGATTGCCCTTCTGATATTTAAACCTGTGCTTCTCGCGATCGCATGCTGGAAGACACACTCAAAATCTACAGCTGATACACCATCCTCCTCTGTCATTGCTCTACGAACACCAGCAATCCACTCGCCTACAATTGATCGTTCTTCGTCTGGGGTGCGTTCTTTCTTTCGGCCAAATATCTGTCTCGCTCTACGAGAAAAGCCTAAAACAAAATCAGCAGATTCCGGCGTGAGCTCTCCCGCATACTCACTCATTGTTTCCGTGATAGTCGGGAATGTTTCCTCTGCACTCGATGTCATTTTTTCAAAGAGTACAGAAGAGACAGGATCCATTTGGCGCTTTCTCAACTTTGCAGTTGCGAGTAGTGCGCTTGCGATTTGTACTGTACTGACAGTAATACGTAATTTCCTTGTATCTTCTTCCACGCACAGTACGTCATTCACCCTATCGATTTTCGTGCGCTTATCGATAGTTCCTAGCCACTCTTCAAGAAGTTTCGTTTTCGGCATGGCGAGATGCTACGGACTTTCTTTTTATTGTCCAGAAAATGGAAGTGAGGTACGACTTTTTGGCTACAGCTCAACTTCCTTAACGCTTTCGACAATGTCTTCGGATGGCATGATATCGGGATCTGTCAGTAGTCCATTCACCCGCTCCCAGAAGACCCCCTTCTCAATCGTGAGAGTCATGATGGCCCGAATATCTCTTTCATCGGCGTTACAGTCTGCATCCTCCAATGCAGTCAGCATTTCTATGGAAAATTCATTCATGATATCTCCTACTTCCACTGCAAGACGTCGGCCACTTTCACGATTCGCTACTTGTCTGAGTTGTGCTTGCGCATGTCGACTGGCGTTCACTAAGAACGTTCTTGCTCCTGGATACAATTCAATAATCACTTTTGAAAAACGTGTCACAAGTACAAGGGGGTGCCAATAGTGTATGTCTGTATTCAGTCGGCGCACACTTTCAACGAGTGGAGTGTGCACCAATTTTTTCTCCACTAAAATTTGATTCAAACGTTTTTTCACGGATGACGTCTTTTCATCGAGAAGTCTTCGTCTTTGTTCATTGGAGTGTAAATAGAGCTGCGCACCCACAGCATTCGTCTGCACATTCACAAAATCCAAGCCCTGTTCGAATGTTTTCAGCTGAGAAGGTAAAGTGAATACATACTCTGTAGAGTATTTATAGAATATTTATTATTTAAAGCAAGTATTCCACAAGCCACTTTGAAGTTTGTGGCTCTAGGTCGTACACTCCACCCATGTCCGACCTCACCCGCGCCATCGTCATTTTGGATTTTGGCGGACAGTATGCCCATTTGATCGCAAGCCGCATTCGTCGGTTTGGGTACAAGTCTTTCATTCTGCCTGCAGAGACAAAGCCGGCAATGCTGAAAGGTGCAGCGGGCATCATTCTCTCGGGCGGTCCGCAGAGCGTGTACGAGAAGGGGAGTCCACAGGCCGATCCAAAAATCTTAGATCTCGGTATTCCCATTCTCGGTCTTTGCTACGGTCACCAGTGGTTGGCACAAGCAGCTGGTGGAAAAGTTGGCCCTGCAACGGTGAAGGAATACGGTCCAACGCCGATTCGTGTCCTCGATCCTAAAACTCCTCTGTTCAGCACACTGCCAAAAGAGTTCACAGTCTGGATGTCCCATGGGGATGAGGTGAAGGAACTCCCTCCAGGATTTGAGACTGTGGTCAGCACAAAAGATTGCGTGAATACTGCCATTGCTGATCTCAAAAGGAAGCTGTTCGGTATTCAATTTCACATCGAAGTGACACATACAGAGCACGGAATGGAAATCCTCCGTACGTTTGTCGATCTTTGTACACCAGAGGCATGGTCGATGGAGAGTTACGCCGCACACGTGGGCGAGCAGGTGAAGAAGGAGGTTGGCGATCGCAAAGTCTTTATGCTTGTGTCCGGAGGTGTCGACTCTACTGTCGCATTCACGCTCCTCAATAAAGTTCTCGGGGCAAAACGTGTGCAAGGACTTCTCGTTGATACAGGTCTGATGCGTAAGAACGAAGTGACGATGATCCAGCGTGCATTCGACGTTCTCGGCATCAAGAATCTTCACGTCGAAGATGCATCTGAGCGTTTCTATAAGGAGCTCAAGGGGGTCTATGAGCCAGAGAAGAAGCGAACGATCATTGGTGACACATTCCTCGCTGTGCAGCGAGATGTCAGTGATCGCATGGGGCTTCGTATCGAAGATGGATGGATGCTGGGGCAGGGGACGATCTATCCAGACACCATTGAGACCGGTGGCACCAAGCATGCCGACAAGATCAAGACACACCACAACCGTGTCCCCCTCGTACAGGAGATGATCGAACGAGGACTGGTTGTTGAGCCACTGAAAGAACTCTACAAAGATGAAGTCCGCGAGCTGGGAGAAGAGCTTGGCCTTCCGCACGAGCTCGTCTGGCGACATCCATTCCCAGGGCCTGGCCTTGGTGTACGTATTCTGTGCGCAGAAAAGCCTGTGGATGCAGGCGCGATCGAAACCGTGAAAGACAGCGTCGTTCTTCCGGTGAAGTCAGTCGGTGTGCAGGGCGATGGTCGTACGTATCGTCACGCACTCGTGCTCTTCCACAAAAAGCGTGTACCAACGGATGAGCATTTTTCGTTGGCTACTTCCATTCCAAATGCGAGCAAAACCTTCAGTCGTGTTCTTCTTTGTACATCTCACAGTGAACCATTGACACCTGTCTTCACTCCGACATCTATCAACAAAGAAGTCGCCGATGTCCTCCGTGACGCCGATGCCATCGTCGATGAAGAAGTCCGTGCAGTAGACTTGTACAAGCGCATTTGGCAATTCCCTGTCGTTCTCATTCCAGTCGGTGCATCGAGCGGGAAGCGATCGATTGTCCTTCGCCCCATTGAATCCACCGATGCCATGACAGCTGCTGCGTTCCGCCTCCCTGCCAAGCTCATCGAACGTATCACAAAGCGACTTCTTGCCGTCGAAGGTATCGACGCCGTTTTTCTCGATCTCACCAACAAGCCCCCAGGAACTATCGAGTGGGAGTAAGATGAAGGGCTATTAGCTCGTAGCTTGTAGCTAATAGCTAATTGCAACGTATAGCTAATAGCCTGCATTTTTTCTGGCGCTAGGACAACTTCCTCTATACTAAGGTCTCTCCATATGGCCGTCCCACAGCCCATACCACTGGAAGAACTCAAGGCACTTGTTGAACGTGCGCAGGGTGGCGACACCGATGCATTCGGCAAAATTTACGATGCGTTTCTTACGCCCATTTATCGCTACGTCGTCTTCCGATTCCCAGAAGATTTGGCTGAAGATTTAGTTGCCGATATTTTCGTGAAGGCGTGGGAGAAATTGCATACGTATAAGGTGTACGCTGGCGTTCCCTTTAGTGCGTGGCTCTTCCGCATTGCTCGCTACGCCGTTATCGACGCGTACCGTAGCAATCGTGGATTTGAAGAGCTAAGCGAAGAGCATGTCGATGACGATATCGAGAACGATCCCAAGCACCGTATGGAGCGCTCCATGTCTGTCTCTCGTGTGCGCTCGGCACTCCGTCAGCTGCCGCGAGACTACCACGACGTTCTCCTCATGCACTATGTGGTTGGGATGAGTCATAGCGAGGTTGCCGCTGCTCTGAAAATGACAGAGGGATATGTGAGAATCCTCAAATTCCGTGGCCTGAAAAAGCTCCAAAATCTCCTCCCATCGGATCAGCCCCCTTCCGGTGCTTGATTTTTTATGATTTTAGTACGATTTATGCGATTTTTTGGCCAAAAACTGTGTAACAGACCCTGTAGTTTTTCGTTTTAGCAAGCGACAAGAGCCACTTTATATGCTCGACGAGCGCACTCTCCAACAACTGGCGGATACTGTCGTCCCTCGTGACGATGCGCGTCGTCGTATGAAATCGGCAATGCAGCGTCGTATAGAACCACAGCAGCTGCTTTCTGCGGCTACGTCGGTTATACCAGCACCGGACAAGCGCCTCTCTCTCAAGCAGCGAATTCTTCGTAGTATCCGTCCGGAGGCTGCGGAGCATTTGTCATCTGTAGGAAGCGCCGTGCAGGTGCCAGTGCGTATGGCCAATCTGAAACAGTCGCTTCTCTCACGCTTGCATCCTATTGCCGAGCACACGTTGCATGGGGGTCTGAAGTGGGGTGCCGCGTTTGCCATGTTCCTGCTGATTATTCGTTCCATGCCTCTCATCCTCCTGGCTCCGCCACTACAGGCTGAGATCGGTGTGCAGATCGTTCCAGTAGGCGAAGACGTCTCTGTCTACGTTGGTGGTGTATGGCGTGCACTGACCTCTGCAGAGACGGTGACAGGTCCTATCATGGTGCGTACCGGCGATGCACAGGCAACGCTCCTTCTCAACGATGACGGCGTGCTTCGCTTGGCTCCAAACACCACGCTCAAACTCCATGATATTGGCGATCGTCCACAGTTCCAGGCTGCAGGGCCTACTGCCACACTCATTCGTGGTGAAGTGTGGGCATTTGGCCTCCTTCAGCCCATTGTCGATGGACTGACGCTGGAGACATCCCAGGGTGTGCTCTCGCTCAATGCAGGAAGTGCCTCCGTTCACGATGATGCTGGCCAGACGACTGTTTCTGTCTATGACAAAGGTGTCACATTTGAGCGCGGTACTCAGACAGCATTTCTTGTCACAGGTGAGAAGGCTACAGTGAAGGAGGGTAAGCAGCTCAATATTCTCATTCTTCCAACATCTGCATTTGAAGATCCTTGGGTGAGCAAGAACCTCTCGCAGGATGCAGTGCACCGCGGTGAGATAGCCAAGCTTCAGGAAGAGCGTCGTGTCAAAGTTGCGGGCATTCTCCCAACGTCTATCTTGTATCCAGCCAAGCGCATTGCCGAAGAGGTTGATGTCCTCTTCACGCTCACGAGCGATGGTCGCACCGAAAAGCGTGTTGCGCAGGCCAATACGCGTTTGAACGAGGCGCTTGCACTCATGAAAGAAGGCCAGGATACAGAGGCGACAGCACCGCTGACAGAGTACCGCACCTCCATCGTTGCCCTCGCATCTGACGAGAGCGATAACCTCGTGCAGTACCTCATCAAGAAGCAGATTGCCGATGCTAGCGTGTCTCTCACTACAACAGAAAACGTAGGCGAGGACGCAAGTGTTGAACTTCTCCAAGACGCCGTGGAGCAGGTGACTGCTGTCATTCCCGATGCAAACCTAAGCCCAGCTGATATCCAAGGATACGTCCTTGTCGATAAGCTCGCACGCATCAACACCCTACTTCGTGGCGATGGAGACAGTGATGAAGCTGTGCAGGAATACAGCGAGGTGAGTCCGTACCTTGCACGCTTGCTGAGCAATGAGGGTGGTATGCATCCACTCCTTCAAAAGGAGGCACGATCACTCTTGGTGACAACGTCATCTCTCCTCGCAAAAGTTGCGTCGTCCAATGCTGCTCTCTCAGCCATGCAGTCCGATGTTGCACAGTACCTACCGCCAGAGCCAGAGAAGGTACTTGTGTCCGAGGAGGAACTCAACGCAACAGTACAAGCAATGGTAGAGCGTATTCTCCTCTTCCGTCATCCATTGAGTCGTTACAACCAGTTACAGGTGGAAATGCAGTCTCTTGGGAAGAATCCAAACCGTGGCACCTTGCTGCGTCGCCTGAAGGCCGCCCTCCCGATTGGGTTGGGTGAGTACGTGAATACCGAAATCAAGAAGCTCGGCGATGAGCTCAAGGCAGAGTAATTAGACGGTACGCTTGCGACGATCTTCCTCCTCCCGCGCGGTCACTCGTTCCCGAAGGCGAGTGTTCAAGTTTTCTAAGGTTACTCTCTGCTCAGGCGAGCAGTTTGTGTCATTCAAGAGATCTCGTACAAGGTAGTTCACTGCCGATGCCAAGCGTGAGGCCATTTCAGTCGAGTTTGTTTCTACAGCGCGCAGTGCGGTGGCTACCAACTCGTCGATATTTGCATTCGTTTCGATCTTTTCTGCAGCACTTTCAGGGTCCAAGCTCAGACCATCATTGATAATCTCGCGAAGATTTCGGAGCAGGTCTTGTGCTCGAGCGCCGTCTACAGACTCTCCTTCTAGAGGAGGTCGTGATTCAATCTCTGGGCGTGGTTTTGGTGGTGCTGGTCGAGCACTTTCAGTCTTCAGCTCTTCGAGAGCCTTACCCAAGCCGCCATTGATTGGATTTAGTTTGTTATTCTCAAACTGGAAGTACTTTCCATCCAATGTCACAGTCCTGCCCCTTGTAGTATCGCTGCTTACATTTCCTAAGATTTTGAGGCCGTCACCCTTCTGTGTTACGTCGATGTGTACTCTCGTGCCATCCGGCAGAGTTCCATTGATGCTCCACATCACTTCTCCCTGCTGGATTCTTGCAATGAGCTGATCAGGGAATAGTTCATTTTTGAGGCCGCTTGCTGCAACTTCAGATTTCAGTGTTCGTTCTATTTCTGCAAAGCGATTTCTCGCAATAGTTCTTTCTCTGAGGAAGTTACGATTTCCAGGATTTCGCGCTGCATCAAGAGCGTCACGCAATTCAGAGAATGTTCCTTGCGCAATCTTCTTACCCTCAAAGCGTTTGAGTACCGCATCGATTGCAGCGGAATTCTTTGGAGAACGTACGGTCTCTCCCGCAGCATTACGTGTGTATTCGTCCAGACCAACAATGGCTGGCTCACCAGCTGCATTTTTTCGTATAAAGAAGCGAATGGAACCCGAAGTAGAGTTCGGCACTGCTGCCGTGCTTTGCTCGATGAACATCACACCAAGATTCGCACCCTTCCTAGAGACTGTCGTAAATTCAAATCCATTCTCTTCTGCTTCTTTCATGATGACTTTGTCATCAATCAGGTTGTCGCCGGATTTGTCGTCTGGCGCAATCCCACCGATTTCTGGCTTTGGGATGTCAGGTGCATTTTGTCTTTCTGCTTTCGGCGCTTCTGCCTTCGGCACTTCTGGCTGAGGCGTTTCTCCCTTCGTAGGAGGAGTATTCGTTGGTGCTGGATTTGCTCGCAATGGTGGTCTGTTTGAATGTCGGAAGACGCCAGAAACGGTATCAGTACGAGGAGCAGAGGCATTTCGATTCAAGCCAAGCACACGATTGGTGCGATCATTTGTTTCTGCGCGCTGTCGTTCCAATCGCTGGTTCAATGCTCGTTGTTCGTCAATAATCTTCTGCTGCTCAAGTCTTAGTACGTGGCTCTGGAATGCGACATCAGTTCCTGAGAGACGCGGTGCACTGCGGTCGATGCCCAAACTTTCGGCCATTGCCTTATTCGCAAAGTGCTGATGTCCAAGGCCGGTTGCCCCGAGACGATGGTATTTCGCGATTGTACGATATCCGTTGTCGATGCGACGCTGCGCGTCGAAGCGTCCTTGGTACGCGCCAAGATTTTGGCGGTATCCACTACGAAATTCTGGACGAGGGCCGCGACCATAATATTCACGCGCAGGGCGGTAACCATAATGGTTCAGACGAGGCTGTACGCGATCGCGGAAGTTTGGCCTCTCGCCAAAGTGGTCGAGCTTCTTCTGAAATCGGTTCTGCATCTGTGCAAAGCGCGGATTGGCACGCATTGCAGGAATAGCGATGTTTGGAGAGTTCGGTGCGCGGTGAGGCATCTGCGGACCAGAGAATCTCTGGCGCATGCCACTGAGGCGCTGATCTCGTGCGCCACGTACCTCCTGAATGTTTCCAAAATCGAGGTTGCCACTTTCCTGACGAGGCGTGTTTTCTCGGCTGCGGAACCCTTCGCCCCCTGGAGCAAATCCCATGCGGAGCAATCGTTGTTCAGATGCGGAGAAGCCGTGATTGAAAGAGTGGCAATTCATGAATTGGATGATTCAATAGATTCCTCAATCTTTGTCATGGTAGCGTCGTCTTCTGCTTTGGATTCCTGCTCTACGACTTGCTGCATCTCGTTCTTGATGCGATGAATTTCCTCCTTCTTTTCTAGTTCGTATTCCTCCAATGTTTCGTCGAAAATAACGAATGCAAGAGCGTACTGCTTCATACGAGCATCGCGCTCCTCCTCTGTTTCGCCTGGATAGAGAGTGTCGATAGAACCGATGGTCTCAGACACAAGGTCTGGCTCGATCTCGCGCATGAGCGCATCGTAGATTTCTTCGGCCGACCACAGCGGTTCGAGGGCAATAGGATTGGTGTTCATTTTTCTCCTTATTATAGCAAAAAATCGCTATTTTTTCAATCTTTCAGGCTATGGAGCACAGGTATGAGGTGCGTGGTACGCGATCAATTTGCCATTTTCGCGCCATTCTAGTACCGTTTCCGGGCTTTCCCTCTGTTTCCTATGTATACAATCACCGATCTCAAGCCAGGCCGTGCTATCACCCTCGATGGTGAGCCGTTTATCGTGTTGGCATCGCAATTTGGACGCAAGAGCCAGAGCCAGGCGAACATGCAGTGCAAGCTCAAGAACCTGAAAACGGGTTCCATTATTGCTCGTAACTTCCAGGGAAGTGAGAAGATAGAGCCTGCGGATGTCGGGTACCGTCATGTGCAGTACCTCTACGCAGGTCAGGGCACACGCGCATTCATGGATCTCCAGACGTACGATCAGTTCGAACTGCCAGATGAGACGGTGGGTGAGGGCGTGCAATTCCTTGTCGATGGTATGGAAGTCGACGCACTCATGTACGAAGAGAAGCCAATCGGTATTAAGCTCCCCGTCACTGTCATTCTAGAAGTAAAAGAAACAATGCCAGGTCTTCGCGGTGACACAGCGCAAGGTGGTAGCAAGCCAGCCACACTCAGCAGCGGTGCAGTCATCAACGTGCCTCTCTTCATCAACGAAGGTGACAAGATCAAGGTGAATACCGAGAGCATGGAGTACGTCGAGCGCGCTCAGAAGTAAGAGGAATTGGAATATTGGACATGAGAATATTGGGAAAAGTCCTTCCTAGTATTCCAATATTCAAATCCCTAATCTCCAATCTTCATTACCCGATGATCTTCAAAAGAATTGCGTTTACTTTGGCCGCGTTGGCCTGACCTTTGGTCTGTTTCATGACAGCACCAACGATGGCACCAATCGCCTGCGTCTTACCCTTCTTGTACGACTCGATGGCATCGGGATTGGCTTTCACAGCCTCTTCTACGTATTTCTGTAGGAGTCCATCGTCCTGCACTTGCCCCATGCCTTCAGCCTTGATGATCTCAGTGGCAGACTTTCCTGTCGTCACCATTTTTTCGAGCACGTCCTTCCCAGCATTCGTGTTGATCTTGCCGGAGTGAATCGCGACGGCGAGCTCTGTGAGCGCGTCGGCACTCGGTGCTTCGCCAATCGTCTTCCCATGTTTTGTAAGGAAGCCGGGGAGCTGCGAGAGTGTGATGGACGAAGCACGCTTTGCATCGTTGATTTTGGCATTGATTGCATCGAAGCGAGCACGGAGTGGTTCCTGATCCACAAGCATCGCCGCTTCCGCATCAGTAAGCCCCATTCCGGTGTATTCGGCCTTCATTTCGGATGGCAATTTGGCCACACCTGAAGCAACCGCATCGATGAACGCCTGCGAGAGTTCTAGTGGTGGAATATCTGGCTCTGGGAAGTACCGATAATCAGCAGCAGATTCCTTGTCGCGGAGCACGTGTGTCTTCCCTTCATCGTCGATCCAACCCACCGTCACTTCGCCGGTCGGCGCTTTGCCTGCTTCCCACAATTTCTTGAGTTCTTTTTCCTGGTACGCGATGGCACGCTCAAGGGACTTGAAGGAGTTCAAGTTCTTGATTTCTACTCTTGGATACAGCTTTTTATCGCCCTTTGGACGGAGTGAGATCGATGCATCGAAACGCATCATGCCTTTGAACATATCTGCCTCGCTGGAGTCTGCTGCAATCAAAATTCTGCGGAGTTCTTCTACGAATGCGCTCGCTTCTCGTGCGGAGCGTAGGTCTGGCTCTGTCACGATTTCCATCAGCGGGGTACCGGCACGGTTGTAGTCGCAGAGTGAATAATTGCCGCGGTGCATGAGCTTTCCTGCATCATTTTCAATATGTAAGCGATGGATGCGGCATTCGCCAGGGGTCACTTTGTTCGTCTTCGCATCGGTGATCGAAAACTGAACCTTACCGTGAGAGGCGAGTGGGTGCTTGTACTGCGAGATCTGGAAACCCGTCGGCAAGTCTGGGTAGAAGTAGTTCTTACGGTCGAAGTGGCTCTTTGGGTTTACCGTGCACTTGAGCGCCTTGGACGCACGGACGGCCTTCTCGATCACCGCCTTGTTTGGCACAGGGAGTGTGCCAGGGTGACCCATACACACAGGACACACGGTTGTATTAGCATCTTTGCCCCATGCGTCGTTGTCGCAGGCACAGAACATCTTCGTTTTCGTGTTCATCTGCGCATGCACCTCTAAGCCGATGATTGTCTCTAATTCCATACTTGCATTGTAGGGGGGCTTTTTCCTCGATTCCAGGGCAGTATGTAGTATGTAGTAAGTAGTATGAGTTTAAGGGGTTTGGAGCAGCTTCTGTGCAAATAATCGGATGTAGGAAGGAGTCGGTAATTGTAGTATTTCTTCCAAGGTGAAAAATCCGCAGCCAGCCCCCTCAAATACTTCAAATTCACTCCATTCAATCGTACGCGTGTACTCGATGCACACCTGCTCGATATTCTCGACAGTTATCTCAAAAAGAATGTGGAAATCATGTGGCTTTGCATCGATGCCCAGTTCTTCCTTCATCTCGCGCATTGCACAATCTCTATCTGATTCACCGTCATCATTTCTTCCGCCGAAGAAATCCCATGTCAGCGGATTTTTAATCCCAGGAGTTGCATCGCGAAATTGTAGTAAGAACTTCCCATTGCTGTTTCTGATGAGCAGACAGGTTCCGCGGGTGGTTGGCATAGAGCAAGAATAACATGCACGTTTCAGTGATTTTTTTGACAGTTTTTTCAGACCGTATATTGTCGCGCTATGAACATGCTTCGTGCTGATGAATCTGCCGATGTCATCCCATACGAAGTCGTGTTTGAGCGATATCAAAGGTACGCAGATAGAGTATTTGAAGTATTCGGTATTGAAAGTCCGGAAGATCGGGAAGATTTGGTGCAGGAGCTTTTTATGGATTTTTTGAAAGTTTCTCACTCAACACCGCAAAAAAATGTGAGGGCGTGGATAGCAAAAGCTGCAAGGCATAGAGCGATTGATTTTATTATTCGCGCAAAAAGGCCAAAGCATATGCCCAAGAAAGGCATCGTCGCACTTGATATCGATATTGATGGACATAGCTCTACTCCTCATGAGATTGCTATTGCCAATGAAGAAGTGTGGTCAAAGATAGACACAGTTGTTTCCGAGATTTCAGAGACGGATTGGGAAATATTCCTTTTACAATTTGAGGAAGGATTATCGACAAAAGAGATCGCAGAACGTGTTTCGCTGAATGATGGTGCTATCAGGATGCGGTTGGTGAGAGTACGCGAAAAAATGCGTGCAGCTCTGAATAAACTTGCTTCATGAAAGATCTCTACATCAACGTCTGCTTCCTGTGATCCACAATCAGAATTCCATCGAGATGATCAACTTCGTGTTGTACGACACGTGCATCGAAGCCAGAAAGCTTGAGTTCCAGCTCTTTTCCAGCTGGTGTTTGGAATTTTAGGATGATGTCCGTTGGGCGTGTGACTTGAAGCCAAATTTCGGGGAGGCTCAAGCAGCCTTCTTCGGCTGTCGACACGGTGTCACTCCGCCAGGTGATCTCTGGATTGATGAGTGACACAAGTTTCTTTCCAAGCAGTGCGATGCACATGCGTTCCGAGCGACCAACTTGCGGCGCGGCAATGCCGGCACCCTTGGATGCAATGACCGTTTCCGTCATGTCATCGAGCGTCTTGAGAATTTCTTTCGTTATTTTTTTCACTGCCTTCGTCTTGGCACGAAGGATGGGCGTGTTCTCGCCGATGACAATAGGAAGAACTGCCATTTCATGGCTATTGTAACCCATTCTCTGGCTCTTTCACATGCCTAGAAATACGTTATTTTGACAGTGCGCCAATTCCGGCTACCGAGCGAATGACATCGAATGATTCCACTTCGCCCAACTCAATCATCTTCAGGAGTGCGTGTGCCGTGAGGAGAACATCAGGTAATGCACGGTGACGTGCGCCAGGGGCGGTGAGGTTCAAGCGACGTGCGAGCGCGTCCAAGCTATGACCAAATTCGTTTGGGAAGAGTGCGCGACTCAAGAGCATGGTGCAGAGGCACTCAGGAAGATCGACATAGCCCCAGCAAAGTTCCTTTTCTACTGTGAGGAAGCCCATATCGAAGTTGGCATTGTGTGCCACCAGGATAGATCCCTGAGCGAATTCCAAGAACTTTGGAAGAACAGAGTCGATGCTTGGAGCACTCGCGACATCTTCATCTTTGATCTTATTCACTTGTTTGGCTTCCCATGGGATTTCGCGCTCCGGATTCACGAGTGACACGAACGATTTCGTCTCATCGATTTGCCCATCTTCAATACGAACACCAGCGATCTCAATGATCTTGTGTCCTTTGCGCGCATCGAGACCGGTGGTCTCAACGTCGAAGACCGTAATGGGGGGTAACGGAATCATGGGGGAGCAAATGTAACGCCGTTCTATCGAAATGGAAATTGACCCTACAGCGCTTTGTTGTTCGTGTGTTCAATTGTGCTTTCTTTTGGACTAGGATGAACCTCGATGGAAAAAAATCCGACAGTATCGGTGGTGATTCAGAAGCTTTCCAGGCTCTATCCGCAGGCCACGTGTACGCTCGATTGGAAGACGCCACTTGATCTCCTCGTTGCCACTATTCTCTCGGCGCAGTGCACGGACAAGCGAGTGAATATCGTCACGAAAACTCTGTTTCAAAAATATAAAACTCCCAAGGACTATGTCAGCGTTCCTCAAGAAGAATTGGAGCAAGACATTCATTCGTGTGGAACGTTTCGAATGAAAGCAAAGGCGATACAAGCCGCATGCACAACAATCATCAAAGAGTTCGATGGAAAGGTGCCAAAGACAATGCAGGAGATGATCAAACTTCGTGGCGTTGGTCGTAAGACTGCGTCTGTTGTTCTTTCCACTGCGTACGGAGTAGAGGAGGGTATTGCCGTGGATACACATGTGATGCGCGTGAGCCAGAAACTTGGCCTCACGAAGGCAAAAACGCAGAAGGCCATCGAGGTAGATCTCATGAAGAAAACACCACAGAAGGAGTGGTCGCATTTGTCACATCTTCTGATTTTTCATGGTAGGAATGTGTGTCATGCGAGAGCGTCCAAAGAAGAGTGTCGGAGGTTTCTGAGTGATTGATGCGCCACGGCGAGGTGCATTCGTGTATGCTTCGCTCCATGCGTAAGACGTATTTTCTTTCATTGTTGGTTCTACTTGCAGCGTGCGGAGAACCTGCTGTTTCCGATGCCCCAACAGATATTCCTGTCGACGCCGGATCAGAAAATGTTCCAATGTATGTTACCGATAGTGTACCCCCATCACGCACAAAAGCGTTGCTGTTTTTCTTTAAACAGCAAGACCCATTTTCCAGGAAAAATGACACTTTGGTGCGCCAATTGTATGGTTCTGGTGCTGCAAAAGTTTCGACATTTCGTCTAGAATTCTCCTCTGCCACCGGAGCACGACTCACGTATGGAGTGCTTCTGGAGGACACCTTTGTACTTCTCGGACAGGATGGAGAACGAGTCGCATCGATTCTGCATCCAACACCACAAGAGCTACGGTCACTCCTGTCTGGTTCCACACCATAAGCTATGGCCACCTACATCGCGCTCTTCCTCTCGGGACTTCTCACCATTCTCCTCCCGTGTATTTTGCCATTACTTCCTATTGTCCTGGGTGTGAGCGTGGCTGGTCGCAGTAAGTTGCGCCCGCTCTTCACGGTGCTGGGTATGATGATCAGTTTCGTCGGATTTACATTCATTTTGCTCACTGTCCTCAGTCAGTTTTACGAGTTCGCCGACTACATTCGCATTGCTACGTTCTACGCACTCGTGCTTTTCGGTATTGCGTTTGCAACATCCGATCGTTCGTACCAATACGCTGCTGCGGTACTCGGAAGCCTATTGTTCTACGACAAAGGATGGCCAGCAGTACTCATTGCTGCTGCATTAGGCATTGTGGCACTGGAGTCCGGTAGCCGTATCGCTTCGCGTATTCAGACACTGGGGGTCACCGTTCAGACAGGTGCAAGGACAGAGTTCGGTGCCGATTCACCACTCACCGCACTCGTGATCGGTCTCACATTGGGTCTTGTATGGGTTCCGTGTGCAGGGCCTGCACTCGGGTTTGCGTTGGCGCTCATTCGAAACGAGCCAGGACTCATGGCAATACTCGCACTTTTTTCGTATGCACTTGGCACCGCAGTACCTCTACTTCTCATTGGTTATGGTGGACAAGCTGCAGTGCACTCTGTTCGTACCATTACTCCATACAGCGGTCGTATTAAACAGGTAGCAGGTGTGCTCCTCATTCTCACGGCTATTGGGCTACACAATGATGCGTTCATGAAATTCCAGGTTTGGCTTGGGGAAAATACGAGCTTTGGCCAAACGATCGATAGAATCGAAAAGCGATTCTTTTCATCCAATGATATGCCTACTCCATCTCAACCTCTCCTCAATTCTATGAATCTTCCGCAGTTACCGAAGATTGTTCGTGCACCAGAATTTGCAGCTCTTGGATCATGGCATAACAGCGAGCCCTTCACACTTGCGTCGCAAAAGGGGAAGGTCGTGCTCGTCGATTTCTGGACCTATAGCTGTATCAACTGCATTCGTACACTGCCGTATATGCAGGGGTATTGGGACAAGTACAAAGACACAGGGAAATTCGTTCTCCTGGGTGTGCATTCACCAGAATTCACGTTTGAGAAGAGTGAGAAGAACGTGGCAGCTGCCATCAAGGAGCATGGCCTCACGTATCCCACCGCACAGGATAATGATTTTGGTACATGGAGCGCGTTCGCAAACAGATACTGGCCTGCCAAGTATCTCATCGATGCCGATGGCTACATTCGCTACACCCACTTTGGCGAAGGTGCCTACGAAGAAACCGATCGTGCAATTGCGAGCCTACTCACAGAGGCAGGTGTGGATGTGAAGCCACTCAATCCAGGCGAGCTCGCTGCGCAAGAGGAAGGTGGTGGCTCTGGGTCGATGACGCCAGAAACGTACGTAGGGTCTCGCAGTTGGCCAGCGTTTGGCAATGCGCAGGGAGAACCAACGAGTGATGTGATTGCGTACAAAGCGCCAACATCGATGGATCTCAATAAATATTATCTGGATGGCTCATGGCAATTAGTCGATCAAGAGCTTCAGGTTATGCGATCGAATGAAGGATCGATCTCCATGAAATTTGTCGGTGGCGAAATCAACCTCGTTCTCGGCATCGAAGGCGATGGCGCACCAGCGCAGGCAGAGGTGTGGATCGATGGAAAGAAGACGAAAGAATTCACCATCAATAAGCACGATCTCTACAATCTCTTTGAAGGTCAGAATGCTCAACATGAGATGTTATTGAAATTGAAGGGCAAAGGAGTCGAAGCGTTCGCTTTTACTTTCGGGAGATAGATCGCCATTTCTTTGGCGCCAAAGAAATGGCAAAAGAAAGCGGTCGCTCAGAAGAAATTTCTGCGTTTCCATCCGCTCACTCCGCTACAAAGCGCAAACTCGTCCGCCTCGGGCGGACTCAAACAGTGCGCTTTGTTTCACGCTTCGCTCGCGGGGAATCGCAACGAAATTTCTTCTAGGCGACAATGCGAGTATTTTACTAATTATTTAAAATATGTTACAATATTAGTTAACTGCTCTTTCGCAACACGTCGACCAAGAAGGTCGCGGCGGAGAGCAATACCTAAAGGAGGTGCAGCATGACGCTGTATCTGCTGTTCGGACTGCCTGTCTCGGGAATCGTCGGATGCCTCGTGTCGTACGAAGTCGTCTTCACCAAGTATTACGACAACCCGAAACGTCTCAAGAAGGGGGTCAAGCGCGTTGGACGCGCGATGAGTCTCCTGACGTGGATCACCGCTGCCATGTTCTTCGTGGCTGGCGCCTGCGTTTGATCGGTTGAAGCCTCCTGTTCGCAAGAGCAGGAGGCGTCCTTATTGTTTTCCATTATCGCAGCACGTCTCGCACAGAGTGCCGCATTGTTTGCAGTACCTCTTTAACTTCCGATCAATGAACTGAAGTCCGCCACAGACAGGGCAGCAGTCGCATGCGTTGGTGTCGACTTCTACCTCGGGCATGTACGCATTGTACAAAAAATCCACGCCGCATATGAATGAGGCGTGGATTGTATGTGCAAACATTAATGAATGTATGCAATTTCTCCGTGTTCATGTGCATCGAGCCCTTCCTCTTCGATTTTGCCATCAACACGCAGCCCCACGATTGCGTGGATCACTCCGTACATGATGGCAGATGTCACCGCAGTCCAGAGAATGATTGCCGCAGCTCCAATGATCTGTGTCATAAGAAGCTCCGAGCCACCACCCATAAAGAGCCCTCCATCTGCTGCAAAGAGTCCCACAGCAAGAATGCCCCACAATCCAGAGATGCCGTGCACAGGGATGGCTCCAACTGGATCATCGATCTTCAGCATCAAGAGCAATCGAGTGCCAGCAAACATTGCAACGCCGCCAATTGCTCCGATGATAATCGACATACTTGGTGTGACAGCGGCACAACCAGCAGTGATGCCAACCAGTCCAGCGAGTACACCGTTTAGCAACATGCCTGCACTTGGCTTTCCAGAAAGAATCCACGAGAGGAACATAGCAACAAGTGCTCCCGATGCAGCTGCAAGGTTTGTGTTCACTGCAATGAGCGAGATCGCTTCTGCATTGCTTGCACCTGCTGCAGCGAGTTGGGAGCCGGGGTTAAATCCAAACCAGCCAAACCAAAGAATGAAGACACCCAGTCCACCTATCGTGACGTTGTGTCCTTTGACGACGTGAGAGTTATGGTCGAACGCGCCTTTGCGTGGACCTAAGAACATTGTTCCAAGAAGTCCAGCAGTGCCACCGAGCATATGGACGACACCCGAGCCAGCGAAGTCAATGAAGCCTTTCTCAGACAGCCAGCCACCGCCCCACACCCAGTGACCGACGACAGGATAAATGATTGCTGTCATCACGAGGGAAATAACCAAGTACGTTCCATATTTTGTGCGTTCTGCCATCGCACCACTCAGGATAGTTGCTGCGGTACCAGCAAAAACCAACTGAAAGAAGAAGAATGCGAGCGCCGGGATATCTGTCCGCACTACTCCATCGAGGAAATAGCCGTTCATACCAATGAAGGCATTTCCTTCGCCAAACATGAATGCGTATCCAACGACAAAGAAGGCAATCGATGCCACGAGGAAGTCTGAGAAGTTCTTCATCAAGATGTTGACCGCGTTTTTTGCCTGTGTGAAGCCAGCTTCCACAAGCGCAAATCCTGCCTGCATGAAGAAGACGAGGAAGGCGGCAATGAGTACCCACATCGTATTGATGGAGTAGGCGAGCGTTTCGAGGGTGAGTTCCATGGGGAGAAAGGGGAAAGGGTATGCAAAACCCATACCTTCCAGAAGCTCACATCCAGAAGGTATGGGCGGTTAGATTCTTAGACGTCGTAGTACTTGAAGAACTCGCCAGGTGTGGGGCGCTTGCGCTCGTCGGCAACTTCGTCGCGCTTCACTGCGATGAAGTCCATGAGGAATTTCTTGTTGAAGACGCCACCTTCCAAGAGGAATTGATGATCTTTCTCCAGAGCATCCAGCGCATCGTTCAAATCTTCTGGAGCGCGTGTGATCTTGGCGAGCTTCTCTGGTTCCATCTGGTACAAGTTCTGGTCAGTTGGTGCACCTGGTTCGATCTTCTTCTTGATACCATCCAAGCCAGCCAGGAGCATGGCAGCAAAGGCGATGTATGGGTTGCACGCAGCATCTGGCGAACGGAACTCAATGCGCTTGGCCTTCGGATTGTCCGAGTACATGGGGATACGAATAGCAGCCGAGCGGTTGCGTGCGGAGTAGATGAAGTTCACCGGAGCCTCGAAACCAGGAACCAAACGCTTGTAGCTGTTGGTCGTGGGGTTACAGATGGCGCAGAGTGCGCGAGCGTGCTTGAGGATGCCACCCATGTAGTACATCGCGATTTTGCTCAAACCCGCGTACTCAGAACCAGCGAAGAGTGGCTTACTGCCTTTCCACAAACTCTGGTGCGTGTGCATACCGGAGCCGTTATCGCCGAAGATTGGCTTTGGCATGAACGTGACAGATTTGCCGTAGCGCTTGGCGACGTTACGTGTGATGTACTTATAGCGCATGAGTTTGTCAGCCATGATGAGGAGTTCATCGAACTTCATATCGATCTCAGCCTGACCACCGGTCGCGACTTCGTGGTGGAATGTTTCGATCGTGATGCCAGCCTTCTCCATTTCCATCACCATTGCAGCGCGGATGTCCTGCTGCTTATCGAATGGTGAGGCAGGGAAGTAGCCTTCCTTGTGACGGATCGTGTAGCCGAGATTTTGGCATTCCTCTGCGCATGCGCCGCTGTTCCAGGTTGCTTCGTCGCTATCTACTTCGTAGTGCGACTTTCCTGTACCAACGTCGTAACTGACGTGATCGAAAATGAAGAACTCCGCCTCTGGTCCGAAGTAGGCGGTGTCGGCGACGCCAGACTTTTTCAAGAATTCCAACGCCTTCTTGGCGATGGTGCGCGGGCTGCGCTCGTACAAGTTCTTGGCACCTGGCTCACGAACGTCACACAACATGGAGAGCGTTGGCTCTTCCGTGAATGGGTCGATGTAGGCAGTGGCTGGGTCTGGGATGAGAAGCATGTCAGATTCCTGAATCTGTTGAAATCCGCGAATACTAGAGCCGTCGAAGCCGGCGCCTTCTTTCAGGACATCTTCCAGCTGATGAATGGGCTTGCTGGTGTGGTGAAGTGTGCCAGGCACATCGACGAAGGTGAGGTCGAGCACCGTACACTTATGTTTCTTCGCAAGAGCGATAACGTCTTTCGCTGTCATGAGTGTGGGGGAAGAAATAGGAGAGACGCACCCCTTGTAAGGGAGGATGTCCGTCGTCTCAATCAAACTTTTGAACAGATCTTTGGTACTGTTCTTATTTTTTACAACACAACTACATCATCAAATTTCCTTATCAGTAAGCCATTCAGCAGCCAGAACAGTTTTGGGTGATTTTCATCGGTGCGCCAGAGTTGTTCGTTTTGATTACATATTGCTATCCTGATGTCGCATGGCCAAAGACATCATTCATATCTTGGAGGCAGTCGGACTCGATTCACGTCAGTCTCGGTTGTACACGGTTGGTCTTCAGATGGGTACAGCGCCAGCATCGGACTACGCCAAGGCAACGGGTTTAAACCGCATCACGACCTATAATTTACTGGAAGAGATGGTGCACCGTGGCTACTTCACGATGGTGCGCAAAGTTCGTGCCAAGTGGTACGCACCAGTCGCACCCGAGTATGTCGCTCTGGAAGCTCGGAAGAATGTCGATGCCCTGGAACGTGCACTTCCTGAACTTCGTTCATTGCAAGGCTCAAAATACAGAAAGCCTCGCGTGCGCTTCTTTGAAGGCTGGGAAGGTCTCCGCAAAGTCTACGAAGATACCCTCACCGCTGAGTCGGAACTGCTCAACTTCGCAAACTCAGCCGTCGTTCGCCGTCATTGGCCTGAGTATGACGAGCAATATGTGGATGCACGTGTGAAGCGCGGGATCCGTCTGCGTGGCATCTCGCCTGATGATGAAGCGGGCAAGCGCGTGCATGGCGAAGACAAGAAGAAGCTGCGTGAGATTCGCCTGGTTCCCGCTGCAGATTTCGACTTCAAGAACGAGATTAATGTTTACGATCACAAAGTGGCGATCTGTTCGTTCGACTCTGGTCTAAAAGGGGATAAAGACATGTTCGGCGTCATCATTGAGAGTAAAGAAGTGGCCGAAACTCAGCGTCAGATCTTCGAAATGGCGTGGCGCTACGCAGGAATGAAGAAAAAGTAGTGGCAATTTTCCAGTTCGGTCTTATCATCGGGGCATGAAGCAGTACCTTGACCTCCTCCAACATGTGCTCGATAAGGGCGTGAAGAAAGATGATCGTACCGGTACCGGTACTCTCTCCGTTTTCGGCTACCAGATGCGATTTGATTTGAATGCTGGTTTTCCACTTTTGACGACAAAAAAGCTCCACACTCGCTCCATCTTCCATGAACTTCTGTGGTTCTTGCAGGGCGACACAAATATTAAGTATCTCAAAGACAATGGTGTGACGATTTGGGATGAGTGGGCAGATAAAGATGGCAACTTGGGTCCGGTCTACGGTGCCCAGTGGCGCAAGTGGCAGGGAATTGATGGGAAGATCTACGACCAGATCACGAACTTGATCGAGATGATCAAGAAGAATCCGAATTCTCGTCGCTTGATTGTCTCGGCGTGGAACGTTCCGTTCATTGACAAGATGGCGCTCCCACCATGTCACTGCTTGTTCCAGTTCTACGTTGCCGAGGGCAAGCTCTCCTGCCAGCTCTACCAGCGTAGTGCGGACGTCTTCCTCGGTGTGCCATTCAACATCGCATCGTACGCACTACTCACACACATGATCGCGCAGGTGACAGGACTCAAGGTAGGGGACTTCGTGCACACACTTGGCGATACGCACCTCTATCTCAATCATTTGGAGCAGGCCAAGCTCCAGCTCACGCGTGATCCGCGTCCACTGCCAACATTGAAATTAAACCCAGAGCGAAAGAATATCTTCGATTTCACATTCGAGGATATTTCGATCGAAGGCTATGATCCGCATCCGGGCATTAAAGCGCCAATCGCCGTTTAAAACCCAGCGCAGGATTCTTCCTGCGAGTGAGCCCTGTCTAATGGTAGGATGCAGCCATGATTCTTTCGATTGTTGTCGCGGCGGCCGAGAATGATGTTATTGGGAAGAACAATGCGCTCCCATGGCATTTGCCGGATGAGCTCAAGTATTTTCGATCTGTGACACAGGGGAAAGTAGTTCTCATGGGTAGGAAGACGTACGAGTCGATTGGGAAGCCTTTGCCAAATCGTCGTAATATCATCATTTCCTCCACCATGAAGAATAACCCGCCAGCGGGGACAGAAGTGTTTGCGAATTTGGAGACTGCAATTGCCAAACTGATCGAAGACGATGCACCAGAAGTGCTGATCATCGGTGGCGCACGATTGTTTGAAGCGTTTCTCCAGAATCTGGAATTAAACAAAGGAACCGATCGTATCTACCTCACTCGCGTCCACGCGAAGGTTGAGGGAGATGTGTTTTTACCCAAGATCGACTGGAGCAAGTGGAAGGAGATCAAAGAGCCGGTGACACATGTAAAAGATGAGAAGCATGCTTTCTCATTTACGTATCATGTATTTGAGCGGGTATAGCGCGGCAAGCATGCCGCTCCCATTTAATTTTTTAGAGAGGAATTTGTTGTGTCACACAGTGGAATGACCCGAAGCCCCAGGTGAGCTCTCGGCTATCGATGGGCACAATGCGACGAGTCGGAAAGCATTTCTGCAGTGTTTCGATCGCTGCCTTGTCTTTTGGATCGTTCCAGACTGGCAGAAGGACACACTCGTTGCCGATGTAGAAATTGGCGTAACTCGCGGGGATGCGGAAGTCCTGCACGAACACTGGTTTCGGCTGCGCGATCGTGATGATCTCGAGCTTGTTGCCATCTTGATCTGTCATCGACTTCAGTCGTTCCAAGTTTTCCTGGAGTGGTTTGTAGTCCGGATCGTTCTTGTCCTCATTCACAATCGTGACGACAGTCTTTGGTCCCACGAAGCGCGTGAGGTCATCCACGTGGCCACTCGTGTCATCGCCTTGGATGCCTTCGCCAAGCCAGAGAACTTTCTTGAGGCCGAGCTTCTCTTTTAGCATCGCCTCGATCTTTTCCTTGGTGAGATCGGGGTTGCGATTGGGGTTCAGCAGACAGTTCTCTGTCGTGAGGAGTGTCCCTGCACCATTCACATCGATCGATCCTCCTTCTAAGACCATCAGCACCTTCTCGCTCTTGATACCAAGTTCCTTCGCAAGTTTCGTCGGAATCTCATCATCAAGATCATGTGCCCAGTCGTTGCCGTGGGCATTGAAGATCCAATCGAGAAAAACGCGATCACCTTTCTCATTCTTCACGACAATCGGCCCATGGTCGCGTGCCCAGGCAAAGTTGCTTGGGATGCGGTGGAAGTGAACACGGTCACCTTTCACCTTGGCTTTCTTCAATTCTTTTTTGATCGACGCCTCTACCTCCTCATCGTGCGTGACGATGAACACGTCTTCACCAACCTCCAACTCCTTCACCATGCGAGCCCAGATAGCAGGAATGTTCGTGAACAAGTCTGGCCAGTGCTTCTCATCGTGCGGCCAGGTGAGGAGCGTACCCTGATGTGGCTCCCATTCGGCTGGCATCCTATACACCGAAGATTGATGTTGCGATGACATGAAAGAGGAATTGAGAATTGAAAATTGAGAATTGAAATGCTGCCTCTCAATTCTTTTCCATAAGCGTGGAATAGGCTTCAGGTCTCCTGTTTTCCAGGAAGCGCCAGGCTTTCTGCAGTGGCTTCACACGGCTGAAGTCGCAACGGGCGAGTGTCACGCCTTCTTTGGCATCAGCCTTCGCAAGGACCTTGGCCGAAGGGTCTGCAACGAACGATCCGCCCCAGAAGGTGATGGCACCCTCCTTCCCAACACGGTTCACACCAGCGACGTAGACGTTGTTCACCGCAGCGTGTCCTACCTGTGCCGAGCGCCACATCGTCTCCCAGTCTCCAGTGATATTGTCTTCGACAGTGTCATCGATCACGCCAATTGCCGTTGGATACACGATAATTTCAGCGCCTTTGAGTGTGGCGATGCGTGCGGCTTCTGGATACCACTGGTCGTAACAGATGAGCGGACAGACTTTGCCCACCGATGTCTCAAACACTTTGATGCCAGTGTCACCTGGAGCGAAGTAGTGCTGCTCGTGGTAGAGGATGTCTTCCGGGATGTGCGTCTTTCGGTACATGCCGAGCATCGTGCCATCGCGCTCAAAGACTGGTGCAGTGTTGTAGAACTTTCCATCAGAAGCTTTCTCGAAGATCGATCCACCAACGAGGACGATGTTCAACCTCTTTGCGAGCTCACTCAATGCTTTGGTGCTTGGACCTGGCATTGGTTCAGTTGTCTCGAATGCAGACTTGTCATCGTTCCTCTGGCAGAAGTAGGGGCCAAGGAAGAGCTCTGGCAGCACCACGAGGTCAGCGCCTTTCTTGGCGGCTTCCTCGGTGTACTTGATTGCCTTCTTCATATTCTCGGCAGCGTTGCCGGTCATCGACATCTGCACGAGGCCAAGAGTGATTGTGCGGTTTTTCATCGCAGGGAATTGTGAGGCTATACGCACCAAGATGCAATTCTTTTACGTATGAATGAATCGAAGAAATCAGTGCGCCATTTTCTTTAGCGCTAAAGAAAATGGCAAAAAGAAAGCGGTCGCTCTGGAAGAATTTCTGCGATTCCAACCACTCGCTCCGCTACAAAGCGCAAACTCGCCCCGCAGGCGCGGGGCTCAAACAGTGCGCTTTGTTTCACGCTGCGCTCGCGGGGAATCGAAACGAAATTCTTCCAAGGCGACAAAGGGACGAATTGGAATTCGATGTAATAGTTTGCTAGATTTCCCGCCTTTGATCAGTAGAATGATCTTTGTTGTTTCTTTCCAACGAATCCTATGTCGAAAAAATTTGAGAAGTTATCACCTGAGCTCAAGAAGTACATCGTCGAAGAACATCAGAAGACGAAGGGTACGATCACGGAGAACGTGAAGGGCAGTAAGACTCCACTCTCGGACTTCGCTACTCGCACACTGCTCCACTGTAACGGTGGTTCCACACTGCAATCGGCACTCTGGCTCAAGAAGCACTTGGACAATGGCGGTAAGCTCGTTGTGACACTTGCTGGTGCATTGAGTTCATTTGAAATCGGTGTACTGCTGGCAGAGCTCATCCGCAAAGATAAGGTGCACTTGGTGTCAGCAACTGCTGCGAACCACGAAGAGTCATACTACCGCTACGTTGCGCACTCGCACTACGCACACATCCCACGCTACACCGAGCTCACGCCAGAGCAGGAAGCCGAGCTTCGCGATGCTGGCCTCCGCCGTATTACCGATACGTTCCTTCCAGAAGATGAAAGCGTGCGCATCATGGAGCCACACCTCTATGACATGTGGAAGGATGCAGAGAAGAAGAAGGAGCGCTACTTCCCACACGAGTACTTCCGTCGTCTCTTCGAGAAGAAGCTCATCAAGCCAGACCCCATGGCCAATCCCGATGACTGTTGGACGTACGCTGCGTATCAGAAAAATATTCCTATCGTGATTCCAGGATTCGAAGACTCCACGATGGGTAACATTTTCGCGAGCTACACCTACAACGGTAAGTACAAAGAAGAGAAAGACTTGGTCGTCGACCCGAACGTCATGAAGAGTGGTCTTGAGTACTTCACGCACCTCTACGATTGGTACTTGGAAAATTCCAAGGATCACCCCATCGCGTTCTTGCAGTTGGGTGGTGGCATCGCTGCTGACTTCCCGATCTGTGTCGTGCCATCTATCAAGCACGACCTCAAGCATCACGACGTGCGCGACTGGGCAGGCTTCATCGAGATCGGTTCCTCGCCGATGTCTTACGGTTCGTACTCCGGTGCCGGTGGCAAAGAGAAGATCACCTGGGACAAGCTTGCGACCACGAGCTACTACCAAATCATCCAGAGCGACGTCACAGTGGCGTTTCCATGGATCGCTGCGGTGCTCCTAGGACTCTAGTACTGGTTCTTCCAGTAAACCTGCGCGCTTCTTGCGGTAGTGTTTGATAGTCTTCCACATCGACCATGTTTTCGCGTCGTTCATCGAGAGGCCAAGTTCGCGTGCTGATTCTTCCAAAAGAGAGACATCGTCGACTTCGATCTCGAGAAATGTTGGAATCCAAATAGGGTCAGTGATGGTGTCGAGTTCGTACGTGATCCCAGGCCGTTTCCATGTTTCACGTTGCTTATCGACATCGTCGGTGAGAGTCATTCCTTCCGACTGCAGACGCGCGCTTTCGTCTTTGAAGTCTGCGTACGAACCTTCCCACGAACATTCTTCTTCACGTTTCACCTTTGCGCCGTTGGTGTGCACTTTCGTCTTGATCGTGCAGTCGATGACGCCTGTGGTCACGCGGTATCGAAGTCGTAATTTCTTCGTTGCATCATCAATCTCGGCAAAACGATGTACGATGATTTCACCGTCATAGGTCTTCTCTGCGCCCAAATTTTGTAGCCGACTTCGTATGTCGTCTGCGTCGATCTCCAGAAATTTTGCTTCGATTTCGAGCATGGTTGATTATTCAAGCTTTTCTACCCTGAAGAATCAAGGCTTTTTCCGATCCTTCACAGAAAAGATTGTCTTCAAATTTCTCTTTACTCCAGCGCTGCGGCCACTATAATTCGACTCTGTTTGTTTTTCTCCATCAATGTCCAAGCGACATCCGGGAACTCATAAATTCAAGCAAGTAAAACCTCATCGCATTAGCTCTCGCTATCTGCGCGAACGCTGGGCGAAATTCGTGCACCAAGATTCTCGCGGCATGATGACCATCGAAGGAGTACCAGTGGATGCGATCGCCGAGAAGTACGGCACACCTCTCTACATTCTTGCCGAGAGCGAAATCCGCTCTCGTCTCAAGCGCTTCAAGAAAGTATTCGGCAACGAGATCGCTCTCCAGTACGCCGTGAAGTGCAACAGTAACTTAGAAATTCTCCGCATGGTGCGCGAGGAAGGCTTCGAGCTCGACTGTTCGTCCGTTGGTGAGCTCATCCTCGGTCTGCTTGCGGACTTCAAGCCAAAGCAGCTCACGTTCACCAACCTCTTCAAGACAGAGCAGGACATTCACTTTGCTATCAAGATTGGTGTGCAGTCCATCACTGCCGACTCTATCGAAGAGATCGAGCACATTGCTGCCACTGCCAAGAAGCTCAAGAAGCACATCGACACCGTCATCCGTGTGAACCCGATGCTCCAGCTCGGCACGTACTCCACACGTGGCAACAAGTACGGTATTCCGATCGGCTACATCGACCGCGCTGTGGATCTCGCACGCCGCAGTCCATACGTCGACTTCAAGGGTTTCCACTTCATGGGTGGTTACGTGCACAACCCACGCGTGTTCAAGATGGCGGCTCGTACATTCGCCAAGCTTATCCGTCGCTGTTTGGATCGCGGTATTCGCGTGCAGAGTCTCTCCCTCGGTGGAGGATTCCCAGCGGCGATTGGTGATGAAGAAGCATTCCCGATCGAGAAGATGAAGGACTTCCCCAAGTACTTCCAGAACCTTCTCCGTCGGTACGGCCTTCCACCTCTCCAGCTCATTTTCGAGCCGGGGAAGAGTATCGTGATGAACTCCGGCATCGGTCTGATGCGCGTCATCAGCAAGAAGCGCCTCGGCCTCAACAGTCGCATGGTCATCGCCGATGGTTCCACGTACAACTTCATCCCAGATGCGCTCATCCAAGGTGGTGTGCAGTACGACATCATCCCAGCGTCCAAGATGTTTGCTCCGCGCATTCACACTGTGACTGTTGCCGGTAACACCTGTGACTGTTGGGACTTGATCCGCAAAGACATCGAACTCCCCAAGCTCCGCGCTGGCGATCTCGTGACTGCAATGGACGTAGGTGCGTACTCACATGTCATGGCGAGCAACTTCAACACTATCCGCCGTCCATCCATGATCATGATGTACGCCGATGGTACGGCGAAGATGATTCGTCGTCGCGACCGTTACAGCGAAATGTTCGCTCCAGAGTTGGACGTCTTGAAGATGGCTGGCCCAGACGAGCTCGAGAAGTACCACAACCTCTACCGTGTGAACATCGACAAGATTTGGAAGGGTAAGATGAAGAATGCAAAGAACGGTGGCAAATTTCCTCCGAGCGAGAATGCCGATAAGAAGCCGATGACCAAGCTCACGGTCTACAAAATGATCGAGAAGAAGGCGACCGGAAAGAACGGCAATCCAGGCTCGGGTAAGAACACGCGCGTGCGCTAAAAAAACGCCGAAAGTTCATACATCAACTTCATCGTTTTTGTGGCTTTCATGAGCCATTTTTCTGATGTTTAGGTACATCGACTATGGTGGTGATTTCCTTGCAGGGGAATCAGCAGAAAATAGTGTCGTATGAACAACACTCTCACTACAGCACCGGCACAAGGGACGAGCAGGCAAGAGCTCGTCACACATCTGATTGATGTCTCTCGCCAGAAGGCGCTCGAAGAGGCAGGCAAGTCGGAGCGCAAAGTCAGCGAAGTAAAAAAAATTCAGAAAGACAAGTTGCGGGAGATCATTGAAGGTGCCAAAGGAACCGACGGAGCAGCGACGGTTGGCAACCTTACGATGACAGGAGAGTTGGAGGCAGATCTCACTGCTGGTATCGAGAAAGATCATACGAAGCGTATGCAGTCTGTTGAGGAGACTCCTGATGCGTATATTTTCAAGCGTGTCGATGCGACTGCAGGCGTGCAACATGATGACAGCCGCAAGGTAGGCATTGCCCACGATGTTATGGCTGATCCTAAGGCTGCAGAGAAAGTGTCGCTTCATGAAGGCGAGCATCAGAATCAGGAAGCAGGAGCTCAGGTTGCAGCACTCCCACCGACAGGAAACCCTGTCATCGACAAAGATCGACATGTCAGCCGCCTCGCTCTGCGTGAAAACCTCTCCATCAAAGCCGAAGGGGGCTTAAGCAATCACACGCCTGAGTACTTTGGATACGTTGAGAAAGCCAATGCCTACGCAGAAGTTCTGGATGACGCTGGTCAGAATGGAAAGGCGATGGTCGAAGAGGCAGGTCGTACGGTGGAAGGATTCGAGAAGATGCATGAGGCCATGTACGTCGCCTCGATCCAGAAAGCGCTCAAGACAGGTGCACTGGAAGATCTCAATCTGGAAGGCGTGAAACAATAGTGGGTTCCAAGAAGACGCTTCCGAATGGGGGCGTCTTTTTATAGTGGCTTCGTACTCGCTTCCAAAGACTTTGCCGGAATTTTGTACTCGAACTCTGGCCCAACCTCTTCCGGCGCATCAACAATAATAGAAATGGGCTCCTCCTTCGTTTTCGCATGCAAGATGATCGTTGCTTGTGATGTTTCTAGCCAGTCTGGTTTTAGCGATAGTACACGTCCGCTCGCCAAGCGAACGCGGTAGGTACTCTGTTCGGAGGCAGCCTGCCGCCAGCCGTAGTCGAGATGCTCACGATCTTTCAAGAGGCTAGTCTCCGACTTAATGGTCATTGTCCATCCATCTGCAGTCTGCTCTTTCTCCGGGAGAACTTCTTGGCGTCCAACAGGAGATGTGAGATTAAAGGAACATTCGACTGTCTGGTTACCAATTGTTCGTCGCATTGATCCTGTCAGAAATTCAGCACTCTGCGATATTTCCCGAGGAGGATTCTCGTCGTTGACTGCGGTAGCGCAATCTCGCAATTCTTTGTCTTTGTCTTTCTCTGCCTGGGTTTTTAGATGCTCGGGCTTTCGCGCATGTCTAAAGCCATGCACGGCATGCTGATGACCGCCGCGGTATGCTTGGTGCATATCCGGAATCACCAAAGCACCTTTCGATGGTGTCGATCGCAGCTCTATGCCTTTGCCTTCTTCCATCAATCCAACAATGTCGCCTGATCCGATCAATGCTGGATCACCAGAGCGGGCATCCTTGATTTTCAGCACTCGACGATCGTTCCCAAAAGAGAGTGTGTACCGAATATCGATAATACTCATGAGGACATTCAATTGGTTGTTGGCGCCTGGACGAATCACAATTTCCTTCGGTAGCCCAAAGACTATGCGTTCGTTGACGAATGACAACTGAAAGCCTGTTTGCTTCTGATACTCCGAAATCGCAAGAGAGACAGATATTTTTCCAGGCGGTAGGCGAACAGGAGCCCTGGAAGCTTCTGTCTTCAGAAATCGCTCTAGTCCATCCATACGTCGATGCCACTCCAGTGGGAAATTGTGTGCGGAGCCATCTCGTAGCCTTGGTACGTCGCCACGAGTCTTTTGGTCGAAGAGTTCGGGGATTTCAGTGGGCAGGGGATTGATGATGTTCAGAAGTTGCAGGAGAGCGCCTTCAATACGTCGGTGCTCTGTTGCTCGGTCGAACGATGCAGTATTCAGGAGTCCGATGGAGCGTTTGATCATGTCCCGATATCCAATGTATTCAGGACTTTTCGTGAAGCGGGCGAGTGGCTCGCCTTGCAGCTCTTTCTTTTCATCAAACGTCATATGATCGATCGGCATCTCTGCGCTCGCAGGACTGTCAGGTACGTCTTTTATTGGTATTGCGGCAATTGCAGGCTCTACTCCTGAGTCTTGCGCGAAAAGATTTCCCATCTGAGTCAGACTTGCCATGCCGAGTGCTGCGACACGCAAAAAGTCTCGACGCAGTATCGCCGGGGATTCGACGAAAGGATGGGGCAGCGCATCGTGGGGCGAATGGCGCATGCCCGCATCATCATCGTTTCATTTGTAGAGTCAACTACTGAATCACCTGAGAGTGCCTTTCCTCTTCCTTGATGCCAAAAAGTCCCATCTTCTTCCCGAGAACTGTATTGATGAAATGACGTGTCAACCAGCGGCTCACGATAATGGCAGTGAAGAGCGAGATGAAGATACCAATCGCAAGCGTGACAGCGAAGCCGCGGATGATGCTGGTGCCGATCACGAAGAGAATGAGACACGTAATGAGCGTGGAGAAGTTGCCATCGCGCACGCTTGGCCATGCTTTCTTGAATCCAACTTCCACTGCAGTCTTCAAGGACTTACCGCGGTGCACTTCCTCTTTGATGCGCTCGAACGCGAGAACGTTGGCGTCTACCGCCATACCAATACTCAGGATGATACCGGCAATACCAGCGAGCGTGAGCACAACGTACTGATTGCTAATGAGAAGAATCGGGAGCTTGGTGCTAGCGATGAGGAGTACACAGTAGATGAGGAGTGCCAGGCTTGCGATGACGCCAAGTGAGCGGTAGATGACAATGAGGAAGAAGGCGAGAACGATGAAGCCGATAATCGCTGCAAGAACAGACTCCTGAAGTGCATTTGTTCCAAGAGTGGGTTCGATAGTTGTCTGGCCTGTCAGGTAGATAGGAGCGGGGATTGCACCAGTGTTGAGGTCTGTTGCGAGTGCTTGCGCTTCCTCGAAGTTGCGGCTTCCTGTAATCACAGCGGAGCCACCAGCGATTTCACCCTGCACTGTTGGCGCTGAAACAAGGTCGCCACCGACGAAGATCGCAATACGCTTTCCTACGTTGCGCTTCGTGAGCTCTTGGAACAGCTTGCCACCTTCTTCATCGAACTGAATTTGCACAACAGGAATGTTCGTTGTTGGGTCTGTAGTAACAGCTGCAGAACGGAAGCGTCGGCCGTTTAAGTCCGTGTCCTTCCAGCCTGTTGGTTCCAGCGAGAAGAAGATGCCGCGAAGTGTGATTTGGTCTTCCATACGCGTGATTTCACCTTTCTGAACCTTGTCTGCCCACTGTTGCGCCACTGTTTGTACGACTGGCGCGCGGAGAGCGTCGTAGGTTACTGTTGCGGGAGTTGTTGTTGCAGCTTTGTCTGCGCGAATGATGTGGTATCCAAAGACAGTTTCGATGACCTTACTGACTTCGCCCTGCTTGAGGCCGAAGGCTGTGCTCTCAAATGGTTCTACCATC
This sequence comes from uncultured Candidatus Peribacteria bacterium, assembly GCA_964575275.1. GTDB lineage: Bacteria > Patescibacteriota > Gracilibacteria > Peribacterales > Peribacteraceae > CAZKJL01. The sequence goes on from CAZNPE010000001.1 coordinate 167,120, forward strand.
ATGCCGGGGCGGATAACACCCAAACTACCGGCTTGCGCCTTCGAAGGACCGTCGGATTCTGTACGTGCGATATTGTCGAAGTTGGCACCTTTATCCAGGCGACTCTTGATGTCGTTGATGAGAGCCTGTGCCTGTTCTTTTGTGCGTGTGACAGTGGCATCGGCACGTTCAGCGCCTTTGTACTGAATGAGAATGTGACTAGCGGTCATTTCTTTCGAGCCATCCACACGTCCAGCCAGGTACACGATGGCGGACTGTGTGCCCACAGTCACTACTTTCTGCGAACCGATGTCCATTGTTTGGAGTGTGGGCTGAAGATCTGCAGGGACGAGAGACAGGAGAACGGCAGACTTACTCTCCAGTGTCGCGCCAGTGATAGTCTTCACAAGCGTGCCAAATGCTTCATGCGGATCCTGCACTACGCGAGCAACTGGCTTCTTTCCCTCGAGTACTTTTGTAATGTAGATACCCTTAATGTCTTTCACTTCTTGCTGACCCTGTTCGTTCTGTCCCACCGTCTGGACAGAGCCTTCGTTTTTCATAATCGGGTCAGTGGGCTTGCGGTTTGCAATTGACTCAAGACCCTTTGGAAGTGCAGAGACGAAGATGGGGTTAGAGTCGAAGTACGATACGCCGAGTTGGCTGCTCAAGTCCTGACCGTAGACCTGCAGATTACCTGTGCCTGTTGTCACAGCACGGTACACCTGCTCTGCGCGTGCACGCATTTTCTGTTCATAGTCAGTTTGTGGACCATTGAACTCTTCTTTGAATTCGAGCTGAATCGTCTTACCAACCGTCGCAATACAACGATCAACATCGATCACACCAGGACATTCTACCAGGAGGTGCTTCTCGCTCCCGAAGTAGGAAGGGGTGATTGTTGCTTCGCTCACACCAAGCGAGTTAATGCGACGCTCAAGAACAGTGCGAATCGCTTCTACCAAATTGTTGTGTTGCTGTTCCACGCTCTGAAGCTCCACTTGCTTGGCCTGCACTAACTTGGTGTTACCCTCTGCTTTTGCGGTGTCGATCTCCTTTGAGAGTGTATCCTGACGCTCCTTGATTTCATCTTCTGAGATACGGAAGTCCAGCTGTGTTCCACCGGCAAGGTCAAGACCGAGGTGGAGCGATGGCTTGAGAAAGGTCGGAGCCCACGACTTGTACTTGTCGGGAATGGCAACGATGAGACAGAGGAAGATCACGATACCTGTGACGATCGACCAAAAATTCGACTTCTGAGAGGGGGAGGAGGCCATGGGGGAGGCTAAGGGACGGGGGTAAAGGTGAGGTGAGTGCCGACGTTGACATCTTCAGAGAAGATTTCGGCGACTTTGGCAGAAGGGATACCACCAATAATGATGTGACTGGACTGCAGTGGCGTACTTGAAATCGTCATCTTGGAGACCAGAAGGCCACGAACAAAGATGCCAATATTCTTCCCAGCATTGTCCGCAAATGCTTTGGATAGCAGCATCTTTCCCTCATCCGTGAACTGCAGTTCTACGCCCACTTCACTTGTTGTGGGGTTTGTGAGTGGCTGAATCCATTCCAGTTGTTTGGCGGTCACACCTGTGTCCTTCCAGACCGCATCGGCTGTTGTACTCGCTGGAGATTCTTCCACGCGAATGTCGAACGTCAGCTTCTCCTGCACAAGCGCATCGGCGGCCTCGATTTGCTCCATATTCTTCAGGCCGACAGTGAGTGTTGCCTTATCGCCTCCAAAGTGAAGTACGGAAATTCGCGCATTTTTGATATCTATACTTGCGAGCTTTCGAGCAATGACACGCTCCGCGGCAGGGAAGAGCACTTGCTGCTTGGCTGTATCTGTCACGGTCGTCTGTACGTCGTACGTGACCGTGTATGTGTCCTTGCCGCAGCCTGCGACAGCCAGAAGACAGATGAAGCCGATGATTGCATAATGAAATCGCATGCCGGCCAAGTGTATCCTCCGGCGCGCGCGTACGCAAAGGGGGAAAAAGGTGAAATTGGCCGTTTTTCTTAATATTCCAGCTTTGCCATGTTTTCGTTATGCCTCAGCTCACGACACGCGTCTCTTGAGTTCAGTGCCGGCTCGTAGCATCTGATCTGTCAAATCCACACCCTGCAGTACGCATCCTTCATCAATAATACAACGAGTGAGAACGCAGTCCTGAATGGTGGAATGACCAAAAACAATACAATCCGTCAGCGAGCTCTGCGTGATGGTTGTCTCTTCTCCTATATCAATACTTCCCTTCAGCGAGGAGTCGGGACTGATGCGTACATTGCGGCCGGCAATCGTCTTCTCCTGCACGATGTCGCAGTGCAGTGCGAGGTACGCATCGAAAGAGCCAATATCCTTCCAGAGCCCCTGAAACACAACACAGTCAACGTCGATGTTTCTGCGCATGAATTCTTCGAAAATGCCGCCAATATCATCTGGCTTGGAGCGCGCGTGCTCTTTCAGCACATTCAGTGCCGATCGGGGAATGATCGACCATCCAGTCGACACGATGGTCGACTTCGGATGTGCAGGCTTCTCTTCAAACGCTGTCACTTTGATCGGCTGCATCTTCTCGGCTTTCACTGGCCATTCCAGCACGATGGTGCCAAAGCGCTTCGCGAGTGCAATCTCGCCGATGTCATGACCAGCAACGAGTGGTTTGCCTTGGAAGAGCGCGGTGAATTCTTTCAGGCTGCACTCCGCGTAGTTATCGCCAGCGAGGAGTAGCACATCATCATCGATTTTTTCTTCTTGAATCCACTTGGCAACAGCACCGAGTGCACCAAGTTTCTGGTCTTCATGCCCAGCGTCTTCTATGACAATGGATAGATTCGATCTTTTCATCGATTCCTTCCACTTCTTGAAGTCATCCGCAAATACTGCATTCGTACTTACGGTGACTGGAATGTCAGCGGGGATGGCGTCGATGGTGTAGTTGAGCAGCGGCTTTCCTGCGAGTGGCAAGAGTGGCTTGGCACGGCGTTCGGTTAACGGCCACAGACGAGTGGCAAAGCCGCCGGCAAGAACGAAAGCACGCATAGATTTATCCGCGGGCACTAATCACTGGTTGACCTTCGATACTCATTTCCTGTGCGCCATCCACTACACCAAGAACAGATGGAAGCAGAATGTACGTTATCTTATGTTGGCGACAGACGCTCAGGAGGTTGATGGTGTGTTCCAGGTTGCTGCACTGCACCAAGTGCGATGGTCGCTTTTCCTTGATCACTTCCTCCAGTTTGTTCAGTTTCCCAAGCACTGGAATACCAGCGATCTCTTTCTGAGAAGTATTCTGGCTATCTAAGACGCCAATGGGCTTCAGTGGCGATTGTTTCTCTTCCAAGAGTATGATGAAACGCTCCGCTTCGCGATTCGTGCCAACAATGAGTATGGGGTAAGCAGGAGGATTGCGACGAAGGATACGGCGCTGCCACTGATCAAAAGCCAAGTGCCACACGAGCGTAAAGATGAAGCTCAAGGCACCGGCATAGACCAAGAGTAAGCGGCTGAAGAACGCGTTGTAGAGGAAGTAGTAGGCGAGCGTGAAGAGGGCAGATCCCAGAACAGCAGCGAAGAGAACGTGCGCGATGTTCTTCTGTGAGGATTGGATTCTCGTGAGACGGAAAATACCGAGCTGTACCATGACGCCAAGCCAGAGAGGCGAGACGATGAGTGCCGTTTGCATGTAGAGGTTCAACGGAAAGTCAGTCGAGAGAATGAATCCTACTCGGAGGAAGTACGCCGCAGCGTACGCACCCAAAAAGAGCAGGACATCGGTGAGGAGCCAGACGAAGAGAAGAAGTGGTCGGCGCATATCCACAGGCTATCACACTGTCCGTGCCAGCAGCATGTCGATTTTCTCCAGGAATTTCAGGCGATATTCTTCGACTCGTGGTTTCTCCTTTTCGTAGTCACGGAGCACAGTGTCGACTTTTTCTTTTGCCTGCTCCAGAGAGGGAATGGTCTTTAGATTGAACAGAACAGGAAACTCATAGGGCTGACTGGCTGTTGAGGAGGGGAACGCACGTGCGTATCGCATATCAGTGTCTATGGTCCCGAGTACGCGGCTAAGGCGCAGTGTTTCTCTTGTGAGAAAGTCCACATCAGCATCACTTTCCTTGTCGATAAGCTTCAGAATACGATTCGCTGCCGGTTGGACAAATAACTGAAAGAAATGAGGGCAGCCAAAGTGTTTCGCTGCATCAGAGCATTCGCTGATGTACATCGTGTTGATTGTTGATTGTGAGGCACGTGTATCTCCACTGATAATGGCTTTGCCATCGCTGTCACGTTTTACGTCTTCATGCGCTATGCCGCATGACCTCACGAGTCGTTCGAAGATTTGCCGATCCTCGAGTAGCTGATCTTTTCTCATGAGAGCAGGAGTGCTTTAAGAATCCGTGCTGCCTCTGCACGATCCGCAAGAAATGCAGGATTCTCAAGAATAGCATGATACTCATCAAGAATTGGCTTGCTGTCTTGCGCTGCTTGCGCCACTGATGGTGCATATTTCGCGGCGATTCCTCCTCCCTGTGTTCCGGTACATGCCATTCGCATTCTGCTATCTAACATCACACAGTCATCTTTCCATTTCAGGATGCGTTGCGTGATTGCATTGAGTTCGACATTTCGGAAAAACTGATCGCGAATTTCTTCTAAAAGATCGACCACTCTTTCCAGTAGATGAGGGCAGCCACCAAGCTTGTTGCTCAGATGACATTCGTTGAACATTGTAAGAACTGTTAGGCCAAAGCGGTCTCCTGGCACAGGAGTAGGAGGTGCGTTGCGATTGATCGTCTCGTGTCTCATCCCACATCCTTTCCCATTCGGATATTGCATTGGCCTCTCCAGCAGCTCAATGGCTTCTTTGATATCGCCGAAGGGGATAGCTCCAAACATAGGACAACAGAGAGTAGCTTATTTCTTTGCGTGCCATACATACGGCAACTTTGTTACATCCCATGGCACCTGTTTGCCGCGCACAAATGTACCAATGGCAGCGGGGGTGTTATTGGCAAAGACGTACGTCGCGAGGAAGTCGTACTTCGCTTTGAGGACAGGATTTGTCTTCGCGAGGCGTTGGAACTCCGTCTGCTGAAGAGCGAAGAAAGCAAAACTTTCAGCAAAGTCTTCAAATGGATCGGATGCTCCGTAGCCAGAAGGGAAGTCCGTATTCTTGGATGTCGCGTGACGCTTGGTGTTATTTGCCCAACTGATTTGGTAGAAGAGGAGACTTGGGTCGTCGTTGTAGATAGGAGTCGTACCGTCTAAGAACACGCTCTTACCACTCTCGATGGTTCCACGAAGTCCACCGATGTCTGTCACGTGACCACACTCATGAATAAGGAGGGCGCGGAACTCAGCGTCTGGAACTGTACCGATGATAATGATCGTCGTTGCACCACCGAGGCCGCGGTTCGTGGCACGCTTGTCGTAGTTCACGTAGAAGTTTTTGAGGTTATCGCGACAGAAAGATGGGAGGGCACGGAGGGTCTCGTCGGCGATCTTCTGATGGTTTGGCTGAATATCTTTCTGATCAACGACAGGCAGAAGTGTCGCTGCCTTGTGCGGGGCAACGATGGTTACTTTCCCCGCTCTCGTATTGTACGAACGAACAGATGCAGCAGCATGCTCACCATTTGGGCTTGCACCACTATTCTGGGCTGCTACCATGCTGTTTGCTGCAATGCAGATTGCAACAAGTACCAGTCCTGCACAGGCAGGCAACGTCATTCTTCCCAGTGCCGATAGGGTCGTAAATCGAGGCAATGTGAAAATCAGAAAGTATTAATTTATACTATATTAGTCTTATAATGTCAAGTACCGATCAAACAGCACTGCACCCGGGTCAAACTCATGTTTTGACCATCGAAAAGTTCGCCCATGGGGGAGCTGGCTTCACGACCCTTCATGGGCTGCCAATCTTCGTTTCAGGCGGTATTCCTGGCCAAAAGGTCTCTGCTGTGATTACCAAAAAAAAGGACAATTTCATTGAGGCTAGGGTCGAAAAGGTCATTATGCGCTCCAAGGATGAGGTAAAGCCTCGTTGTGCGCATTTTGGCGTATGTGGAGGATGTGTGTGGCAGAACGTCGCCTACAACAAGCAGATTCAGTACAAGGAAGACATCGTTCGCGAAACTCTAGAGCATCTCACTCCAGTCGACCCCGCTATTCGTAAGCAGCTGCCTGGCCGTGTTCTCAAGATTATCCCAAGTCCGCAGGTCTTCCACTACCGCAATAAGCTCGAGCTCACGTTTGGCTACGCAAACATGCGCGTGGAACAGAAGCCACCGAAGGTTCCAGGTGGCAAACCTCAACGTATTTACTTCGATGAAAATCCAGGTGTCGGTTTCCACCAAGCAGGTGAGTGGGCGACTATTCTCCCTATCACCGAGTGTCACTTGTACGACGAGCAGCTCCCCATGCTTCTCGCCGATGTCCGTCGCTTCATGGACGAAACAAAACTTCCGGTCTACAACCCAAAGACGCACAAGGGCATGCTCCGTAACCTCATCTTGCGTCGTGGTGTGCACACCAACGAGCACATGATCGGATTTGTGGTGCAGGCACGAAAGAAAGAGCTGGAACCACTCTTCCAGAAGTTCCTCCGTTTCGCGGGTCGTCCGAACTTGAAGTCCCTCATGATCATCGAGCACTTTGGTCTCAACGATAAGCCAGAGGAGCCAAAGATCCACAGCCTCGTTGGTGAGCCATGGATCCAGGAGCGTCTCTTCGACCTCACCTTCCAGATCTCTCCGTTCTCCTTCTTCCAGACAAACACATTCGCAACAGAGAAGTTGTATGCAGCGATTGCTGCTGCAGCCGACCTCTCCGGTCGTGACACCGTGCTCGATGCGTACTGCGGCATGGGAACGATCGGACAGTACCTTGCTCGCTTCTGCGAGAAAGTTGTTGGTATCGAGTCACATCCATCGGCTGTGGAAGATGCACTCCGCAGCGCCGGTCGTAACCGCATCGGCAACATCAGCTTCTACAAAGGGAAGTCCGAGCAGGTTCTCCATCAGCAGCTCAAGGCAGGCGGGAAGTACAAGTTCAATGTGATTGTGGTCGACCCACCACGTATGGGACTACACCCACAGGCGTTGGAAGCAGTCATTACACACCGTCCAGAGAAAGTCGTGTACGTGTCATGTAACGTCTCTACTTTCGCACGCGACCTCGGTGAATTCCTGAAGAACGGCTACGAACTCCGCACTGTGCAGCCAGTCGACATGTTCCCGCACACGGCGCACATCGAGCTCGTTGCGCTTCTGCACCGCAAGTAATCGTGCACCGTATCACTCTGCTCTCGGTCGGCAAAACCAAGACACCGTGGACAGTGGATGGCTGCTCACAATTTGCGCAGCGTCTTCGTCATTCGTGCGAACTCATCGAGCGAGTTCTATCGACAGGATCGAAACAAGAAGAGAACGATCGCATTCTTGCCGCACTCGAAAAGACTCAAGGTGTGATTGTCGTGCTCGATGAACGTGGGAAGGAATTCAGCTCCACAGAATTTGCATCATGGATCGGGAAGCAGCGCGACCTCGGCATACCAATCACCTTTGTCCTTGGTGGTGCGTATGGGCTGGATGATCGCATCCGTGAGAAGGCGACGCTCATCGTACGTTTAAGCAAAATGACGCTGCCACACGAGCTCTGCAAACTACTCTTTTTAGAACAGCTCTTCCGTGCCCACGCAATTCTTGCAGGGACGGGATACCATCACGAATAGCGACTAACGCTTCATCATGAATTGAATGTCGTCGCTGTCCATCATACTGCCGTCCGTTGTCTTGAACATGAAGCTCTTTCGCATACCGTAGGAACCCATGAAGAGTGTCGTTGCAATTGTGAGGACTGCCCCAAGGCCGATGCACCAGAGCGCTGCGTGCTTTAGCTTCTGGGATGAAAGGTGCTTGATTGCCCATGCAATCATGAGCACGATTCCTGAGACAATAGCGAGATGACCAAGTGTCCCAAGGAAAAGTCCTGAGCCAAACATGGGTGAAAACGTCATGGAATTCATCATAAAAGTGTGGGAAGAGTGCAGGCCAATTCTACCGCTGCAGAAAGAGCAAAAGAGAATAGCACCCTAAAAATGCAATTCGTGCTTTGTTTCATTGAGACGATCGAAATGTCTGCATTTTTCTGCTATTCTAGCGTGCCATGTCCAAGACATATCCTGTTCTCATCCTCAAGCCAGGTCGCGATCCGCACCTGAAGAATCGTCACCATGCCATCTTCCAGACGGCGGTCTCGATATACCCAGACTGTCCAGATGGTTCCATCGTAGAGGTGCAGAGCAGCGGGAAGCAGTTTCTCTGTTACGCCACACTGAACCGCAAGGCGTACATCTGTGGTCGTGCGATTGCTTTTGAGAAAGGCGATCCATTGGAGCAGCTCAAGGCAACCATCCAACGTTCCATCGATCTCCGTCGACAGTTTTTCAAGAAGGAAGATACGAACTCGTTCCGTCTCGTGAACGCAGAAGGCGATGGCGTGCCGGGTCTCATCGTGGATCAGTACGACAAAGTCTTGGTCGTGCAGCTCACGACACTCGGTATGGATCACTTGCGTCAGTGGGTTGCAAAGACACTGACAGACATGCTGAAGCCAATTGCTATCTTCGAGAAGTCCGCAGGTCCAGGCCGCAAGAAGGAAGGCTTGGAAGGTGTAGAAGGCTGGCTCTCCGGCAAAGGTCCAGACACCATCACTATCAAAGAACGTGGACTCAAGTATCTCATCACCCTCATGGGCAGCCAGAAGACAGGACTTTTCTTGGATCAGCGTGAGATGCGTTCACTCGTGAAGCGCTTTGCCGAAGGCCGCACTGTGTTGGACTGCTGTAGCTATGTTGGTGGCTTTTCGCTCAACGCACTCGCTGGTGGTGCCAAAGCCGCCGACGCTGTCGACTACGACAAAGCAGCCATCGCCAAGGCGTCTGAGCATATGAAGATCAACGGAGTCGATATGAAGAAGTTTGGTGGCTACAGCGAAGACGTCTTCCAGTTCATGCGTCGCGAAGCTCTCCCTAATAAGTACGATTTCATCATCTTGGATCCACCAGCATTCGCCAAGCGCAGCACGGACATCGACAGAGCCAAGCATGCATACACAGACTTGAACCGCATGGCGATGGAAGCACTGCCAAAAGGCGGTCTACTCCTCACCTGTTCGTGCAGTTACCAGATCGATCAGCAGCTGTTCCAGACGATCATCTTCCACGCGTCACAGCAGGCCAAGCGTTCGGTGCGCATTTTGCAGCGTCATCACCACGCGTACGATCATCCGGTCAATATCTATCATCCAGAAGTGGACTACCTCAAGAGCTTGCTTCTATGGGTGGAGTAGGGAAGGAGGAGTATGTGTATACTGTTCTTACCTTTCCCATCTACACATGCAACAATTCAAAGAGAAAACACAGAAGCACATGGCTGCACTTGAGGCGTGGCTTGCGCCGATCTTTGCCAAGGCCCCGCATCTTCCTTCAAGCGCACACGAGACACTCGTGATGATTGCCCCATGGGCGGCACTCATTGGTGGCATTCTTGGCATCTTTGGCATTCTCTCAGCTGGCATGATCTGGTCGGTATTCTCCTTCTCGCTCTTTGCCTATGGGTTGATGCAGATTTCCATGCTTGCTGGTCTCGTTGCAGGCCTTGTAGCAGCGATACTAGAGCTTATGGCGTTCCAGCCACTGACAAACCGTCAGAAAAAAGGATGGAACTTCCTTTTCTATGGCATCGTCCTCTTTGCACTCTCTGCAGTTGTTGACCTTTTCTTTGGGTACGGCGGAGGTGCATTTGGCCAGTTACTTGGCTGCGTTATTGGTTGCTGGCTTCTGTTTGAGGTACGAGGTCAGTATCGCTAAACCGTCTTCTTTCTCCACGACAGAGTGCGCCACTTCGTGAGGAGCTTGTCTCGCACGAGGTGCCATTTGTCGCGAATGGGTTTTGGGATCAGGAAGTTAAGCCCTAAGAGCTCTAGTCCAATGAACATCAGCCACGCGCCAGGCGTGAGCGGTGTGACGAGTGCTAAAAATCCTAGGATAAGACAGAGAACACCGAGGATGCGCTTCAGGACAAATGTCGCCATAGAGTGCGATCATACAGATCATCGTATCCACTTGGCATCGTATTCTTACGAATCTTTTTTGTAACATACTTGGAGGAAGACTCCTGCTCTGGTTATTAAAAATTTAAAAAAAAACGGCGAAGCTCCGATTTTACATTTTCAAAAATCGCGAAAACGGAATTCTGTATAAAACTCGGCGAAGACAGGCTCCGCCTGTCTGGAGCCGCACAATTTAGGAAAGGAGAGCTCGTGAGAGGAAAACGTAGTTTTCCTTTCACGCAGGAGTGGCAGCCCCACGGGGGATCGAACCCCGATTTCCTGGATGAGAACCAAGTGTCCTAGCCATTAGACGATGGGGCCACAAGCGCTTTGCACAGTCGAAAAGTCGTTTTTCGTGAAAAGAGCCACGCAATTGTCGATTGTTCACTGTCAATTGTCAATTCTCGAGCGGTGCCTAGAATGGCTGCACATTTCCCTCTTTTTCATATGAAGAACGCCACTCAGCTCCCAGACGCCATGCCAGATGTCGATACGCCAATGCTTCTCGTCGTGTGTGACACGCACCACTGCCGTCTGATGAATGTTGGCGGCCATATGATCATGGAGCAGGCAAAGGTGGAGTCCAAGGAGAGTACGTTTAGTGATCGTGAAGATTCCGTTCGCGGCCCAAGCGGTGTCACGAGTGGTCTGGGTGACAACAATCAGGCTGAGCAGAGTCGTCTTCGCGGATTTGCAAATACAGTTGTGAAATCGATGGAGCAATCCGTGCGTGATCAAAAAGTGCAGCATGTCTTTGTATCTGCTCCAGGCAAATTCCTCTCCGTACTCAAGGATCACTTCCCAAAGCCACTGCAGGCACTGGTGAAGTCCACGCTGGATGGAAACTACGTCAAAGAGCATCAGCTCGATCTCCTCGTGCGCTTCCGCCCTGATTTGAAGAAGGCAGTCGAAGCACTCCGTGCACAGGAGAACTACAGCCCAAAGAATCAGCCGCCGAAATAACATCACGGAAAGCATCCCGATTCTGAACTTTGGTATACTCAGTGCTATGCCAGATCGCTCCGATATCAAGAAGGCTCTTGCCAAGCACCGCGCAGAGGAATTGCACGGCAATCAGCTTGGTCCGTACATCCACGACATTGTCTACGGTGCCAATGACGGCATTGTGACCACTTTTGCTGTGGTTTCGGGAGTGGCTGGCGCTGATCTCGCGCCATACATTGTCATTATCCTTGGTTTTGCGAACGTCTTCGCCGACGCGCTCTCCATGGGGCTTGGCAACTATCTCTCGATTCGTTCTAAGCAAGATCACTACCAACGTGTGTATAAGGAAGAAATGAAAGAAATACAGGACATGCCGGAGATTGAACGCGAAGAAATTCGCGAAATTTTTGAAGCAAAAGGATTCAAGGGCGAGGATCTTGAGCGCATCACGAAAGTTATTACGGCCGATCGCAAACTCTGGGCGACAACTATGATGCAGGAAGAGCATGGTCTTTTTGACGACGAAGACGGAAAGCCTTGGTTGCATGGCCTCATGACCTTTCTGGCATTCGTTGCGTTTGGCTCTATCCCCATTATTCCGTATCTCCTCCCCATCAAGGATCTCCCTCAGTTTCCTATCACGATTGTCTCGACAGCAATTGCACTTCTCTTTGTCGGCTTTCTCCGTAGTTGGGTAACACGTGAGCGTTTGGTGAAAGGTCCCATCGAAATTCTTGTGATTGGTTCTGTGTGTGCAGCTGCTGCATACGCTGTAGGCGTAGGCCTGAAGGGCTTTGCTGGCGCTCTCTGATTAGCGAATGTTGAGATACGTGATTGTCAGTTGCAAGCATGTGGCGAAGCTGACCCACGCCATATATGGAAGCTGTGCCCAGGTGATCCAGTGAGCGTGAGGGTAGATTGTTTTCATCGCCCAAATGAGTGTTCCAAGTACTAGCAGAATGTCTACACTTGCGAGTAGGTTGCTTCTCAGACCGAATTGCAACGGCGTGAAGGCAGCGTTCGTCACAAGGTTCAGAAGAAAAGGGACTATGATCTTCTTTGGGATTTTTCCTGTGAATGCCATCCAAAACACGGCACCGAATGAAAGGAAGATTCCGATATAGAGCACCGTCCACACCGGGCCAAAGACCCAGGCTGGTGGAGCCCAGACTGGTTTGATGAGTTGGCTATACCATGCGTACGTTTCCATGGCTACGAGTATAACAAATACGTCAGGTCGTTGCTCGTGCGGGACACAGATCTCGGTACGGACAGTACGAACATTTTTCGATGCCTGGTGTTGCGGCAAAGTCTCCGCCTTCGATGCGATCAGCGATCAGACGAATCGTTGTGAGTGCATCGTCCAACTGTTTCTGCGAACGCAGTGTTTTCTGTTCTACGATGCCATCTTTCCCAATGCAGAGCAGAGACAAGTGCTGTACTGGTTCTTTCCAGAGCTCTGCAGAGGCAATGGCGTACACAGAAAGTTGCAGATCATTATCGAGCGTTTCCTGCGACCGTGGCGATGTCGATTTATAATCGATGATCATCAAACCATTCTCATCACGTTCGACACGATCGAAGCGGCCGCTCAGCACGATATCTTTTCTGTCTGGGAGTGAGAACTTGAATGATTTTTCGACTGCAACGACATCTCGTTTCCTTGTATTCCACCAGTCAAAAAAATGTGTGAGTGCACGTTCGCCATTGGCGAGTTTGGCATCCATCTCGGCACGTGATTCGTACCCTTCGGCAATGAAGGATGCACGCCAGAAATTGAGGAGCGTGGTTAGAGTGAGTTCGCTGTCTCTGTCATGTGTATGTTCTTCGATAAACAAGGTCAGCTGACCACTCGTGAGTTTGCTCGGTTGCTTCCGTAGCTCTGCTTCACCCCATTTCTTTAGTGTGTTGTGGATACTACTGCCAAAACTTTCTCCAGCCGAGAGCGGGCGAGGAATGCGTTTGATCGACGCATACTCATACTGCTTGGGGCAGCGCCGGTAGGTGGAAATCTGCGAGTACGAGAGCGGCATGGTGCTCTATTGTACTCGCTTCAGCGCTTAGCTGTCGTATGCTTCAGTTGGAGACAGTCCGTCTTTGGCTGACTTCTTCTTAAGGCGATTCGGGATAAGTCCATCGAGTTTTCCTCCTTTGAATGCATCGGTTGCGAGTTTTGCGATGCCAGCGAAAATTCCGCCCTTTATAGCAAGTCGGCGCACTCCTGCGGACTTCATCGTGTCGCTGATACCTATGAGCGTTTCGCGCGCATCTTTACTGACGAGGCCAAGAAGCTTGGCAAGCCACTTCACTGGGTACGATGCCAAGTACGAAGTACCTGCCACCGCTGCCCCAAGAATTGGCAGACGGAATGCGGTTGGTAGCGTGGAATATGCAGTCATGCCTGCATCGATTACTGGCTTTGCCGTTGCATTGAGGACTGGCTTCACACGCGCGTCAAATGTTGGTTTTGCCGCATCGACAACATTGGAGACGCCTGGGATTTTGCCGAGTGCCTTTGCTCCTTCGGTGGCGGCATCTTTTGTGTTTCCGAGCAGTGATTCCGTGACAGTCGCTGCATCATCCAGGGTATCGCCTACAGCAAGTTGTGCTGCCTTGAGAGAAGTTCTGAATGTATCCAGTACCCCTTGTTTCTCGAGGCTTGCCGCCAGCGTGCGTAGCGACCCCAAAATCTCATCTTTTGTACCTTTTTCTAGCGCAGTGCGAAATCCGTCAGCCTCGGGTGTCAGGATATTGCTGTCGTCGATCTGCTTGCGCAGAGCCGAGAGCTTGTCGAATTCTGGCTTTGGGAGAATGTCGATATTTGGATTCGCCATAGGACGTAAGGGGATGAATTAGGAATTGAGAGGCGTAAGAGATTCTGGCACAAATTCACCATTGATCAATTTCCAGGTTGCACCTTTGTTGAGATCAATGCCAGTGAAGGGGATTGCCTCCAATTTGTCTTCGAGTGCTTTCAGCACTTGTGGATTGTTTGGGACAGTGAGGAGATCTTTACTCTCGGTGAGAGTGTACGTAATGGTGTCGAGCGCGCGGCCGCCATTCTTCATGAGAATGGTGTTGAATTTGCTTGGTGCTGGTTTTGCCAACAGCGTCTCGGCACTGGTGAGGCTTACTGCTGTGTTTGGTGAAACACGAGCGATTTTTTCGCTTCCAGTCCACGAGAGTTCGATGCCATTCGTCTCCGCGAGGACGATGCTCGTCGCACTCGGAAGCTGTTTCCTGATTTCAAGGAGTTTCTCCAGGTTACTTCCTTTTCGTACGGCATTTCCTTCGATGTCTTTTGTGGACGCATAGAGGATGCCACTCTCAATAGATGTTTTTGTTTCGTCGAAGCGGACATCGGAGAGATTCAGTGACGTTGCAATAGTTGTCGCCTTGTCCGCTGTCTCCTTTTCGGCAACTTTTGCCTTGAGTTCATCCATCGACTGCAACTCGGAGAGGCGGATGCGGATTGGCTGACCCGGAGCATTTTTGCGCTGTAGCTCGATGTAATTCTTAACTAAGTCCGCAAGGACAGGGACTGTTTCACCTTTCGCTGCCTTGAGTTTCTCTAGAGCTTGGAATGCAGTGAATTCTGCACTCGAAATACCAGAGAACTCAATCGTCTCACCTTCTTTCTTGTTCTTTGCGATCGTGTCTTCGATGTCCATCTCCGCCAGTTTGCGATTGGCAAAGTTAAAACTCGGGATGAAGTTTGCAAACGAGCTTAAGAATCCGCCACCTGTAATGAGACTCACCAAGACACCCGGAGCCTTCTCGATGAAGCTGATAGCAATGAGCGCACCACGTTTCACGTCGCGACCACGTAGATTCTTCACTGCATCAAATCCTTTGCCAAAGCTGGTTTTGATCAAGTCAAAGCCCTTTCCAAAGAGTCCTGGTAGAGAAGCGACGCCGCTTTTCACCTGCTCGGAGAATGATTTCTTCGGTGCATCGGACTTCTCTGGAATACCAAGTTGTTTGAGTACTCGGAGACGTGTTTCCAAATTTGTGAGACGTGCTGCACGTTCGCGGAGCCCTTCGCGAATTTCATTGTTCAGCGCAATCTTCTGTTCTTCAATCTTCTTCGCAAATTGCTCGAACGTGTCGTTATCAACGGTGCCGATCTTCTGTTTGAGCGCAGTGAGCTTGTCTGGCGTGTTCTCACGCGCCATCTCGACCAGCTCAGTTGCTGTTCGTAATGCCTCTGGTGATACTTCGAATGGATCAGCCATTAGTAGACTGAAGAAGGTGAGAGAGGAATTTTGATGCCATTCTCTGTCGTGATGTCAGTCTTCTTTTCAGAGACTGCAGCGTAGAGCTTGGCAGGGTCGAGGGAGATCTTTGTGCCGCTCGTGAGACCGTAATCCAGAGCACCGGCCACATCCTTTGTTGGTTGCTTGAGCGTGAAGCTCGCCATATCAGTGCTCTCTGGAAGCTTGATTTCCTTTGTCTGATCAGCTGCTCCAAGCGTGAGTTTTTTATCCTTCTCATTGAGCGTGACTTTCAATTCCTTGCCGTCGAGAAGTTTTGCTGTGACAGGCTTATCGGCAATTTTCTCAGGAGTACCGTCTGTTTTTGGAGCGTCTGTGTTCTCAGTTGCTGAGGCTGTTGTCGTACCTTGTGCCTGCTCCTGAGCGACCTTGTCCTTCCAGGTTACCCAGTCGTTGAATGTGCGAGTTTCGCCTGTATCGAGTTCTTTGATCCACTGATCGTACTGCGTCATGTCTGCGGATGGATCGATGGTTGTACGGATGCCGCGAGCGAGCTGCATGATGCCGGAGCGCTGATTTTTTGGAACGAACTTAAAGAACTGAATGGCAAGACCTTCTGCGGCATTCGCAAAGAAACCAAGCGCAGTGGAACGAATGAGATCCAAGTTGCTTGGGTCGATATTGAATTTCTGTGCGATGCCTGTCTGAGCCTTGCTAATGAGACCATCGACACTCTTAATCAGTTGATTTACTGGAGCGCCAATGCGATCAGGGAGCGTGGTTCCTGCTGGAGCGAGTGCTTTGAGTCTGGCGAGGAGCCCACTGGATTCTGCGAGGCCTTCATTCTTCAGGAGGCTCAAAACTTTCGTACGCTCTTCTGGAGTCTTCAGTACACCCATGATTTTCTCTATGCCACCATCCGGCAGTACGAGCTCGTTGCCTTTCTTCACGCCGAGTTTCAGTGCGCCTTGCACGAACTCTGTGAGCTTTCCCTGGCCGACCAATGCTTCCAAATTGCGAAGTTCAGATGTGATGTCCTTCGGTTGTTCTACTGGAACGTCTTTGCCTGCATTTGGACTTTCGATGTTCTGCATAACGTGAGAGGGAAGTGAGTGTGTGTTTAGGCTTGGAGTGCTTGAGTCGCTTTAGTCGCAAGTAACATGTACTGCTGCATTTCCTGATTCCATGGGAGCTCTTCCGCTTCGGTGAGAATAATTTCCAACTTTCCGAGCTGGTCGTCGTTCATTTTGCTCATATTTTCGAGCCAATACGTGCGCTCCGGGTTGGAGAGCAATCTGCTCGAACGAATCTTCGACTGAAGGTTCTGGATATCCATGGATGTGTAGTGTGTATTTTCTTTACTATTATACATCAAAAGCCATTTTTTTGGAAGATGTGGCTGTCTCCAGCCTCTGGTACGGTGCAGATATCATTTTTCCCGCATTTCCCCATGCATGTAGAGCATTTTGAGAAAGGTGTTACATACAACGATCAGGAGCTTCTCCTCCTCGCTAAAAAGATCGGAAAACTCGCGACGTACTGCCGTTTCCTCAAGGATGAAGGTTCCAAAATCCGTGTCGAAGCCGACCGCCGCGACACAAAGAAAGACCGCGATCAGGTGAAAGTGATGGTCACGGTCGTGCTCCCAAAAAAAGTTCTTCGTGCTGAGTCTCGTAAGTTCACAGCACTCGAAGCATTGGATAGCTGCACAGAAAAGTTAGAAGAACAGATCAAGGCATACAAAGAGATGCACTCTGGACGCGCCAAGGCACACCTTGCCAAGCGCAAGAGTCGCGAGATCGAAGAGAGTTTCGACATGGCGGCGTAAGAACCTACGGCACGCAAAAAGGCGGTCGCACTGTGCGATCGTCTTTTAGAATGAATGACTACTTCTTGGCTGGAGCTGGAGCCTTGGCACCAGCAGCAGGGGCAGCAGCCTTGGCATCCTTGCCAGCAGCAGCTGGAGCAGCACCTGCAGCTGCAGGTGCGGCAGCACCGTCGGCAGCTGGAGCAGCTGTGCCATCGGCAGCGACGGCTGTTGCAGCAACTTCCACCACTTCTTCCTTGCGTGGTTCCTGGACGATGATGATAGCTGTCTGTGCCGGAGTTGTGATGGTGACGTTGGCTGGAACCTTGAGACTCGCGACTGTAATGGAGTCGTGGAAGTTCTCGAGGCTGTTCAAGCTCACTGTGAAGTGAGAAGGAATGTCGTTTGGGAGACAAGAGACTTCCAAGTCGCTGTGGATCGTGAGGAGAACACCACCCAAGTTCTTGGCAGCTGGGGATTCGCCTTCGAAGATGACCGGAACGCGTGTTGTGACCTTCTTTGTCATGTCGACTGCGTAGAAGTCGATGTGTTCGTAGGCGCTTGTGATTGGGTCGAGAGTGACGGAGTGGATGAGACATGGAACCTTCTTACCGTCGACATCGAGTTCGACGATCGTGTTCTCACCTGCCTTCAGGTAGACGTTGTGAAATTCCTTGGCACTGCACTTAATGGAAGCACTCTTGTGAGCGTTTCCGTAGACAATAGCTGGCACAGAGCCGGCCTTGCGGAGGTGCTTTGGGTTTTCGCCCTCAGCGCGTGCGTTTGCCGAAAATGGAATTGCCTTCTTCATAGCCGGGGTACTGTAGTGTTAGTCCGCACGTCAGTCAAGCTGCCTTTTCACGTTCTGGAAGGGCATAAAGCTCTACAGACCCCACTTCCAGAAATACTTGAGTGCGCTATGCAGGTGAATTCGCGTTGTTTTGCGCGTAAAGATCGAGAAAACCGAGCTTCCGCTCAAGCGCCCCTTCCTATCTAACACATGGAGAGAAGGAAGGTAGATCACCTTCTTCCCTGCATTTTTAATGCGTCGGCAGAGGTCGATATCCTCAAAGAAGAGGAAATAACGCGGGTCGAATCCACCGAGCGACAGAAAGAACTCCGTCTTCATCATCAAGCACGCACCTACGAGCCAATCAACTTCTACCGATTCCTTCCTTTCTTTCAGTGTGCGCTCAGCATCGAACGTGGAATGCCAATGACCAGGGAAGAGACGCTTCCTCAAGAGGTCGAGCGGGTGAGGGAATTGTCGTGCTGACGGACGTACCGTTCCATCGGGGTAGAGGAGTGCAGGGCCAACGACGCCAGCATCTGCATGCTTCTCTAAGAAGGAGAGCATCTTTTCTGCGCCATCTTTTGGGAGCACGTTATCGGGATTGAGGATCAGTAAATACTTTCCTTTCGCGATCTTTGCGGCGGCGTTATTGCCGCGACCGTAGCCAATATTGTCACGCTCTTCGATGATCTTTACGTTCGGTTTGCCTGTGAGCTGAGCGCGAATGAATGCGATCGATTCATCATCCGAATGATTATCGACGACCAAAATTTCCATCTGCGATGCAATCGTCTGCGTCATCAGTGCTTCGACACAGCGCACTGTATCGCGATGCGATCGGTAGTTGAGAACGATAGCCGAGAGTTGGAATGTGGAATTCGGAATATGGAATTTGGAATATAAAAATCAGCTCTCTCTTACTGTATTCTGTATTCTGCATTCCGAACTCTTAATTTGCCAGAAGCTTCTTCCCCCATCGACGTCCTTCGTAAAAGGGTTGCCAAGGTTCCCAAAGAACCGGGTGTCTATCGATGGCTGGACAATGAGGGAAACGTGCTCTACGTCGGAAAGGCAAAAGTGCTCCGCAGTCGCATGTCGTCCTACGTGCAGAAAGGTGCCAAACACTCGCCGTGGACAGGCATCATGGTGAAGCAGATTGCGAATTTCGATATCACAGTCGTCACGTCGGAATTGGAAGCGTTCATTTTAGAGTCGACGCTCATCAAACAACTGAAACCGAAGTACAACATCATGCTGAAGGACGACAAAGGCTACGTGTACGTCCGCATGTCAATGCATGAAAAATATCCATCAGTCGAAGTAGTTCGTCGTATCGAGAACGATAAGGCCAAGTACTTTGGACCTTTTATGGGAGCCAAAAACACGTATCAGACGCTAGACATGCTCGATGATATTTTGAAGTTCCGAGTGTGCAAGAAATCCATCGAGGCACTGAATCATCCAACCCCAGGAAATGCGAAAGTTCTGGGGACTCCGTGTCTCGATTACCAAATTGGAAAGTGTGCAGGTCTCTGCATCGGAACCCTATCCGAAGCGGAGTATCGCAATAGAATTTCGGAAGTAGAAAAATTTTTCCGAGGGAATTTATCGATTGTGAAAAAGAAGACACTAGATCTGATGCGCGAAGCAGCAAAGGAACAGAAGTTTGAAAAGGCAGCTCAGCTCCGCAACTCTCTCCAGTTCATCGAAGAAATGGAGAGTAAACAGGTGGTGTCCGATACATCGGGCGAGAATGCTGATGTCTTTGGAATCGCTCTCAGTCGCGGAAAAATACAGGTCGTACTCCTGCGAGAGCGCGATGGCAAAGTCATGGAGCAACTTTCGTTCGCTCTCAAAGGCGAAGCTGACAATGCATCGGATGCACTCGCACAGTTTTTGCCACAGTACTACCTGGAAACAGAAGACATTCCGGATGTCATCATCCTCTCCGAGTCGATTGGCGAAGCGGAACTTCTGGAGACGTGGTTACGCGAGCGTCGTGGCAAAGCAGTGCGCATTGTCGTTCCAGAACGAGGGAAGAAATCCAAGCTTCTCGACATGGCTGTGCGCAATGCCGAAGAAAAAGTAGAGCAACAATTTGCGGCGTGGGAGGCGGAGGCGCAGAAGGTAGAAAGCTCTCTCGCCGAACTCGCCTCACTCCTGTCGCTCAAAGCTCCGCCACGACGTATCGAAGGCTACGACATCTCGCACATGGGAGGCACAGCAACAGTTGCGAGTATGGTCGTTTTTGTACATGGGAAAGCCAAAAGAGACCATTACAGAAGCTTTAATATGAAGACAGTGAAGGCAGGCGATATCGATGACTACAAGTCACTGGCCGAAGGCTTGCGTCGTCGTCTGAAGTATCTCACCGATGATCTCAAGACAGTGACCGAAAGATTTGCGGCGAAAGGAATTGAAATCGGTAAAGCGCGCAAAGCAGAGCAGAAAAAAATCGAAGAGATTAGCGCCGCACATCCCAATGATATTGGTTCCGATGGTATCAATTACGAAGACTATATTGTTGCCAGAAAAGGGGAGGAGATTGTTGGCTTCGCTCGACTCTTCACGTATCCAGAAAAAGTTCCTGTTATTCGATCGGTCTGGGTACGCGAAGGCACTCGTGGTAATCATCTGGGACAGGTCATTATTCGGACACTTTTGAAGCGCGTGACAAAAGGAAAAGTCTACGTTCATATTTCCAAAGAATCGCTCGTCGAGTACTACGCAGAAATTGGCTTCCAGGTGATCGATAACCCACCTCCTGTCATTCAGAAAAAGATGGAAAATTGGGCGAAAGATCATCCCGGCCAACCACCAGGAATGGTTCTTCTGTACATCGCATCCAAACAGAAGGCAGATGTTTCGTTCTGTGATCACCCCGATCTCATCCTCATTGATGGTGGAAAAGGACAATTATCAGCAGCAAAGAAAGTTCTCGATGATTTTGGACTCGATATTCCGATCGCATCGCTCGCCAAGCGTGAGGAAGAAATTTTCGTTCCAGGATCGCCCATTTCACTCGCAGTTCCAAGTGGATCACAAGCACGCTTCCTCCTCCAGCGCATTCGTGATGAATCTCATCGATTTGCCAACGCAAAGCGAGAGAAGAGGCTCGATCTCTCTATGTTCACATCCAAATTGGATGAAGTTCCTGGGATTGGTGACCAGACAAAGGCAGCACTGCTCAAGAAATTTGGTTCTGCGGATGATGTTATTGCAGCTAACGATCAGGATTTGCAGATAGTGCTATCGGAAACACAGTTGAAATCGCTACGCGAGAAGTTTCCATTGAAATGATTCTGTGTTCTTTTTGCCCAAGCAGCAAAAAGAACCAAAAAGTGCGTGCGTACCAACACCCACGGCCGCAGACCCTCACTATGGTGCGCGCCATCCCATTGGATGCTGTCATTATCAAAAATATATTTGCTTCACGAGCGCAGAGCATTTCCAGTCACAGTTCGTGACTTCACTCGTCTTGAGTTGTAGTATCTCCCTATTCTTACTCCCTGTATTTATGAAGAAACTCTCTTTTCTCCTTGGTTCGCTCGGTGGCGCGCTCGCTGGGTATGTTTTCTCCAATGGAAAGCTCCGCAAGGAATTGGTTGGCGCCAAAGATGCTGGTGAAGCCGCCAAGATTTTGGGTAAGCACCTTTCTCAGGATGGTCAGATTGTTGCGAAGGAAGCCAAGCATTTGGCACAGGAACATCATTTGGACGACAAGATTGCCGAAGGCAAGAAGTACGTTCAGGACTACTACAAGTCTGCCAAGGGCGAAGTGCAGAAATTCGTTGGCCTTAAGGTGAAAGAGGCATCGCACGCAGCCAAGAAGGCTACAAAACAGGTGCAGAAGAAAGTGAAGTCGATGACAAAATAGTCATTTCACCCACTCTTTCTATGGTTTCCTCTTCTCCGACAGAAGGATCGGATGATCAGATTCAACAGCTGAACGTGTTGAAACCGACACTTGGGGCGAGACTATTGAATACATTGGCGCGCCTCACACTTCCCAAGCCTCAGGTGTCTCCGCATGTTCGTGCTCGTGTTAACGCACTCCTGAGAGACGCTGAAAGCGGAAAGCAATCACGTGAAAGTCTCAGGGATGAGGTGGGTGCAGAAGAGAGATAATCAGCAGGCCATCCGGAAGGTCTCCTATCACGCAATCCGAAGACTGCACAATAAGAGACCGGGCAGTCGGGTTCCTTTCCACGAGGAAAGGGACTGCACTAGGTATTAAACCGCTTTCAAAAAGCTTGTCAAAATATTTGCCATTTCTTCGAAAATGAGTAGAATTCACGGCGGGCTCGTAGAAATAGTACTAGAGGGTTTCCCCAAAAGAACTCCTCCTCTTCTCTTATGGTGAAAAAATCCCCACAACCAGGTAAACCTA
Source organism: uncultured Candidatus Peribacteria bacterium (assembly GCA_964575275.1). Taxonomy (GTDB): domain Bacteria; phylum Patescibacteriota; class Gracilibacteria; order Peribacterales; family Peribacteraceae; genus CAZKJL01. Next base: position 189,368 of record CAZNPE010000001.1, read on the forward strand.
AGTACATCGTCGTCACGGGTGGCATCTGCAGCTCACTCGGCAAAGGCATCGCAACAGCATCGATTGGCGCGATTCTTAAGGCATGTGGCTACAAGGTCTTTGTGCAGAAACTCGACCCATACCTCAACGTGGATCCTGGCACGATGAGCCCATTCCAACATGGTGAAGTGTTCGTCACAGACGATGGCGCGGAGACCGATTTGGACTTGGGTCACTACGAGCGTTTCATCGATGAGCCAATGAGTCGTTTCAGTACGGTAACAACAGGAAAGATCTACACAGAAGTCTTGGCCAAGGAACGCAAAGGCGACTTCCTTGGTGGCACGATTCAGGTGGTTCCCCACATCACGAATGCCATCAAAGATTGGATGAAGAATGGCGCCAAGCAGAGCGGTGCTGAGATCATGATGATCGAGGTCGGTGGAACAGTCGGCGATATCGAAGGCGAGCCATTCCTGGAGGCAATTCGTCAGATGCGTTCTGAGCTTGGTTCTGACCGTTTGTTCCACGTACATCTCACACTCCTGCCATACCTTGCAGGATCCAAAGAATTGAAGACAAAGCCAACGCAGCTTTCGGTACGCGAACTGCGTCGCATCGGTTTACAGCCAGACATGATCCTCGCTCGTGCGGACTACAAGATTCCCACCGAACTCCTGGATAAGATCAGTCGCTTCTGCGATGTTCCTCGCGAGGCAGTGATCCCAGCACAGACCGTAAAGTCGATCTACGATGTTCCACTCAACTTACAGCAGTACAACATCGCAACGGTGATTGGTGAGAAGCTCAGTCTTGGCAAGCTGAAGCCAAATATGAAGGAGTGGTCGGAAGGAAAAGTTCGCTACGAAACGGCAGAAAATCCTATCCGCATCGCGCTCGTAGGGAAGTACACACACTTGGACGACGCGTATTTGAGCGTCATCGAATCCATCAAATCTGCTGCCGTCTTCTACGGTCGCAAGGCAGAGATCGTGTGGATCGATAGTGAAAAATTGGAGAAGCAGGACAAAGACATGTGGAAGAGCCTCAAGAGCTGCGCTGGCATCATCGTGCCGGGTGGTTTCGGTACACGCGGTATCGAAGGAAAAATCCTCGCCGCGCATTACGCACGCACCAGCAAGACTCCGTACTTGGGTCTATGCCTCGGATCGCAGCTGCTTGCCATCGAATTCGCTCGCGCAATGCTCAAAGATAACGAACTTACAAGTCAGGAATTCGATGAAAAGGAAAAGCTTTCCCCAGATAAATACGTCGTGCACTTCCTGCCCGATCAGCATAAAGGAAGAAGCATGGGTGGCACGCTCCGCCTGGGCGCGTTCAAGTGCAAGCTCAAGAAGGGGACGAAGGCGTACGAGGCGTACAAGTCCGATGAAATCTCCGAGCGTCACCGTCATCGTTATGAGTTCAACAATGACTTCCGCAAGAAGTTGGAGGACAAGGGATTAGTCTTCTCGGGTGAATGGCCAGCAACAGGACTTATGGAAATCGTGGAGATTAAAGATCACCCATTCATGCTTGGAAGCCAGTTCCATCCTGAGTTTAAGAGCCGCCCACATAGGCCTCATCCATTGTTTGCGAGGTTTATGAAGGAAGCAGTGAGGTAGGAATTTGGAATCTAGGAATATGGAATATTGAATTTTATTCCAAATTCTAGCTTCTAGATTCTAAATTCCTTATAATCGTTTCAATGAGCACTTCAACAACCATCGCGGGGGTCACGCTCCCGTCGGCTATTTTCAATGCAGCCGGACCGCTGGATGTCACGCTGGATGAGCTTCGCACGATCGGAAGGTCCGCCTCTGGCGCCATCGTCATGAAGTCGTGCACCATTGAGCCACGTCAGGGGAATGAGGAGCCACGCTACGCCGATGTCGAACTTGGTTCCATCAACAGCATGGGGCTGCCAAATTTGGGATACAAAGAATATCTCAAGATCGCAACGACACTGAAGAAGGAATTCAAACAGCCGGTGGTCGCAAGTCTTGCCGGCATGGCACCGACGGACATTCCTGTTCTCGTGGACGCATTCATGAGCAGTGATGTCGACCTTATCGAGCTGAATCTCTCCTGTCCAAACCTCAAGGGTAAGCCACAAATCGCCTATGACTTCGAGATGACAGATCGCATTCTGAAAGACGTGTGCAAAGATGTGAAGAAGCCTCTCGGTATCAAGCTCCCACCGTATTTTGACCCTGTGCACTGGGAGCAGATCGCAGCAGTGCTCAAGAAGTATCCGATCGCGTTCCTCTCGTGCATCAACTCGGTGGGGAACACGCTGATCATCGATCCAGAAACAGAAGCGCCACTCATCAAGCCGAAGGGCGGCTTTGGTGGACTCGGAGGGGATTATATTAAGCCTGTCGCGCTCGCCAACGTTCGTGCATTCAGTCAGCTGCTTGGCGACAAGATGCAGATCATTGGAGTTGGTGGCATCAAGTCTGGCACAGACGCATTTGAGTTCCTCCTCTGCGGTGCGGATGCGGTGCAGATTGGCACAGTGTTCATGAAGGAAGGACCAGGCTGTTTTGAGAGAATTGATCGCGAATTGGCCGAAATTCTGAAGAAAAAAGGCTACAAAAATGTGGCTACAGCTAAAGGAAAACTCAAAGTTCTCTAGAAAATATCCCTTTTGAGTGTTGACATTAGTTTAGTACTAAACTATACTGCAGTTGTTCTATTCATTCTCTCAACTCTTCCCATGTCTGGTGGTTGTTCCTGCGGTTGCTAACCGCACTTAACGAGAAAGGCCGCGCCGTCAAAAGCGAGGCCTTTTTTCGTCTGTTCTTTTTTCAAGCAGAACAAGAAGGATGGCGTCGATCTCTTGTGAAATGTTTCGTCTGCTTTCTGATGTTCCATTTCCGATTGGATCGGGAAAGCGGGGGAGGGTACTCTTACTTGTGGCATGCACGCGCAGCCCGATTTTCGTCCTCTGGCAGCGAAACTCACACACCTCTCTGCCGGTGATATTGCCGATATTAAGCGTGCATTCGAATTTGCGGTTGAGGCCCACGCACCGCAGAAACGCGAAGATGGCAGCCCCTACGTGCTCCACCCTATTGCCGTCGCGGAAATTGTTGCGATGTGGAAAGCCGATCGTGACACGGTCATCGCTGCTCTTCTTCACGATGTTTTAGAAGACACGCCTGCCAAGAAAGATGAAATTATCGAGAAGTTTGGTCGTCGTGCAGCGCTACTTGTGGAAGGCATTACGAAATTTACCCAGGCGGATTTAAGTCCAGATCTTCCACTCGATCGAAAAGTAGAAACGCTTCGCAAGCTCTTCGATGTGATGCGTTTAGACCTCCGCAGTATCCTCATCAAACTCGCCGACCGTCTGCACAATGTTGAAACCATCGGTAGTCTTCCCACGGCTTCCAGACGCCGAAAATTCGCTATCGAAACACTGTCTGTGTACTACAAAATCGCATTCCATCTCGGCATGCGGAAAGTGCGTATGGCATTTGCCGAACACTGTGTGCCACATGCGTATGACAATGGTGCAGAGGAAAAGAAAAAGCGCGATGAACTCTGCAAGGCAGCTCTGCACATCGCTCCAGCGATTGAAAAGGAGCTCATCAAACAGCACGAGGGCAGTCGCTTACTAGAAGTGTCGCTGCATCCCAAAAATCTCTACGCGTTCCATCAGTTCATTGCCGAGCAAGGTGCCACCCTGCCGCAGGATGCGTACAGCATCATCATTGTGGTGCGTACCGAAGACGATTGTTACCGGCTCCTAAAGACTCTCCACACGTCGTATAGGCCGGTGAGCGGACATTTCCGTGATTTCATCGCAGCACCCACAGAAGCGGGTTACCAGAGCCTTCACACACGTGTGAGTATGAACGACGGTGCGATTGCCGACATTCGTATTCGCACACCCGATATGCAACAGCAGATTGATTACGGTGTTGCCATCACGCTCTTCACACAGGGCGAAGATGCTCTCCCTCGATTCTCATGGCTTAAGCGATCTGCATCTCTGGATCTTAAAACTCGCGAAAGCAGCAGCGCGTTCTGGGAAGCGCTCGAGTCCGATATCTTGCGTGAGTCCATCTCCGTCGTTGTCGACAGGAAGCGCATCTCTCTGCCATTTGGCTCTACTGCACTGGATGCAGCGTATGGATTCTACGATGAAAAAGCGGGTAATACCGTGAGCCTAAGCGTGAATGGTCGCCAGGTGAATGGATCCGAAGTCCTCAAGGAAGACGATGAAGTGCATGTCACCTTCGACGCCAAGAAGCATGTCGCATTCGATTGGTTGAAGATGGTCTCCACTCGTCATGCACACCTCCTCATTGTTGAGGTGCTGAAGCAAACCAGTAAGTCAGAAAAAATCGCTCTGGGAGCCACTCTTCTCCAGAAGGAGCTCGACCACTACCGTAAGGTGCTCGTCTCCGATTTCTCGAAGGCGCAGCGACAGAGTGCTGCCGATCACTTCAAGCGTGAATCGTTCGATCAGGTTCTTTCGATGATTGGCGAGGGCGTTATCCGCGCTCGTGATGTCGTGTTCTTTCTCTACCCCGATCACAAGAAGAAATCATCGGCCGCGTTGTCAAAGCGATACGTCTTCCGCCTCCATGTTGCGGCATCGCAGCACCCTGGCCAGGATATTCTTTCGCAGCTCAATAGTGTGATTCAGACCGTCGATATCGCCGTCGACAATGTGAGCATGCGTACATCGGCAGATACTCGTACTGCCGATATCTTCATCAGTGGTACGTCAGTTGATCGTCTGCAGTTTGCGGATTTCATCGCATTGCTTGAGCGTCAGGACTGGACGAATAACGTTCAGACACTCATTCCAGCTCGTCAGAAGGTGTTCTTACTCGGAGCCTTTTGTATGGCATTTGCAGTCATTCTTTTAGATATCTTTCTGTTTCCTGCGTACCAACAATTCATGTCCACGCTCTCGGCGGTGCCGCTCTTTGTTGTGCAAGCGCTTCCGCTCGTTCCGATTCTCTTGGTGAACTACTACCTCCTGCAACTCCTGCGTCACTATGTCGTGCGCATGCGTACTGATCGTTGGTATTTGGGTGTTGCGCTTCTCCTCAACATTATTGGTCTCGTGCTGATGGTCTTCCGTATTCTGCTGATTCACGAAGTTCAATTTAGTTTGCTGCCTCTCATCGTGATCTTCGCCCTCTCACTCTCGTATGTGGCGTATGCGTTCTTCCAGACAGAAGCGCTTTTTGCGCCGCTGGATGCTAGGAGCACTCGGCCTGTTTCTGCGAGACAATGGTCTTCTATCACGAGCAGAAAGCGTGCGGGTTACATCATTCGTTTGCTCGCAGTAATGGTGTGGGGGCTGGAACCGATCTACATCCGCTACACATCGGTAAACGATCTCTCGCCGTTTTTGCGTACCTTCCTCCTTGGTATTGGTGCACTTATTCCTGCTGGCCTGATCTACGTTATCAAATCGCTGATTCGCGACCGTAAGGTGCCAAGCTTGCATCTTCCATATGATTCCAGCTTTATCCTCCTCCTCATTGGTCAGGTGGGTCATATGTACTTCAAGAATGCGAGTTTGATGTACACAAGCGGCACCAATCTCCTTCTCTTCAATAACTTCGCTCCGCTCATCGGACTTATTGTTGCAGCTTTCTTCTGGCGTCGCGATATCGCATACTTCAAGCAACCGCGCACGATGCTCATGATATTTCTCCTTGCTGTGTGCGGTGGTGTCGGAAGCTCGCTTCTGGTCTATAACAACGCACTCCTCAATGAGTCGTGGAGCATTGTGGGCGATGCTCTGGCGATGGTCTCAACCTTCTTCGATGTGCTGTTGGTCATTGGTCAGATTCAATACTTGAAGAGCTTCCAGAAGACGGATGGCATGCTCCTCAACCTGCACATCTTCTTCTTCCTCCTGATGTGTACGGCTCCGGTCATCGCACTGTCACCGCTTTTTGGGGCAACACTCTTGAAAGGACTCACCAAGAAGACGCTGCTGCTTGGTATGGGCATAGGCCTTTTCGTTGGCTTTGGTCAGTTCCTCAACTACGAAGCATTCAAACGCATCGACGGCTACTTGGCGTACATGATGTTCAACCTTTCCATTCTGGTGACATTCATTTTGGAGGCATTCGTCATTCACTCCATCGAACCCACACTTCTCCTTGTTCTCTCTGGCGCACTCATCATTGGTGCGTCGGTAACTGCTGAGGTCGTGAACTCTCGATGTCAGAAGAAAGGGCTGTAAGAGTGGTGAGTGAGTAGCGGAGAGTGGGTAGAGGCCTCTTCCAAAAATCGCGGTTTTTTGGTATAATAGAGCTAACATTTCACACAAACACTATGCCCAAGAAAAAGAAGCAGTCTCTTCACCCAAATGTTGTCATGTTTGCAGTCGCTGGAGCCCTGGTGGCTATCAGTGTTGCTGGTAGTGCAACATTTGCAACCGGTGGCTCTTCTAATGCGAGCGCTAATCCGTACCGTGCAGTGGAGCAGCGTCAGATGCAGGGGCAGGACAACATGCATAGCTCTGCTCGAGAGGTGAGTCCTGCAACTCTTCGCAAGATTATCGCAACGAAGCGACGCGTAGAGGCAACTGCGAAGTTGCTTACTCGCTTGGATAGCCGCATCGCGACACTGGAGAAATCAGTCGGCTCTGCGGTTGGCGAGAATGTGCAGACATTGGTAGAGACGATCAATTCCTTGAAGGAGAAGCGTGAGAAAGTACAACAGAAGTACGACTCACTCCTTGAGATGCTCGACGGCCTCGAAGGATAACCAACGCGTACGAAAAAACCCATCACTGGCGCACGCCAGCAGATGGGTTTTCTTTATCCTTAGAAAGGATTTGGAGCGACGAGCGTACAGCTTTGCGTGCAGTCATTTGTCGTGACTCCTGGTGCCATGTAGTCGCACTGTTCTCCAGAGTCGATGACACCGTTGCCGCACAACCGAGTGCACGCCGTACCCGGTGAGGTGCACTGCCACCCAGCTTCCACTTGGCAGCTGGAGGAACATCCGTCATTCGAGATAGTGTTGAAGTCGTCACATTGTTCACCAGCGTTGATCATGCCGTTACCACACGCCAATGTGCATGGAGTACCTGGAGACATGCACACCCATCCACTTTGCACTTGGCATGTGGAGGAGCAGCCATCGCCTGACATGCTGTTTCCATCGTCACATTGCTCAGAGTCACCGATGACACTGTTACCACAGTAATTGATGTTCCCAACCGAAATACGAGCGCCACCTACCTGATTGACGACCAGCACATAGCGTTGATTTGCTTCCATCAAAATCCCATTTACCGCATCTGATGTGGACTTAAACGTAATGCCGCGATTGGTTTGGAATGCGGCAAGGCCACCACCGTTTGCTGCGTCGTTAGCCCATGCGGTAGACGATGCGCCGAACTTATCTGTTTTGAAACGAGTCGTGAATGTTGGGTCGTTCTTGTGTGCGATTTCGTAGCTCGCATTCGCATCGGAATATTGGTACAGGAAGTAGTCGATGCCAGCTGTTGTTCCGTTGGACAGCTTCATGACGGTGTCGAACGGCACTGTTGGCAGTGTTCCAGCGTAGTTGGCAGTACTGATCATATAGATCTTGTTTTCGCTCATCGCGTCATCGCTGGAGGCAGGGCCGGAGAGGTCAATCTTGTAGATATCGATACCGTTTTGGCGACCAATGAGGACAGATCCCTGCACACCTGGCGCGGACTCTTCTGCAAATGGAATTGGAATATTCTCGAATTCCACCGATGAAGGTGCCTTCGTATTCTTCATATTCCATAGAGTTCCAGCCACGATAGCGACGCCAAGACCGACAATTGCTGCAATAGCTTTTCTCTTTGATGATGTCGGCTTCGTTTCGGGGGTGAGCATGAGGAGTTCTGACATGAGGGAGGGGGGGGTCGAGGGTAATTATTGCATCTGGACGCCAATCGTGATCGAGGTCTGGCTGTTGTCGTAGGAACCGATTGCAATAGATAAGTTGCGTGTGTCTTTCGATCCGACGAGAATGGTGCCTTCTCCCATCTTCATCGTACTTTCGATCTTCCAGCCGCCATTTTTCATGGCTGTCTGATAGAACGTTGCAACTGCATCGGCAGAATCTGCTGTTGTCATCATTGTTGCCATGCCAGGCGCTTCGTTGTCTGGGTTCGCTGTTCCTGAGAACTGAATCGTTGCGCCAGGGTAGGTGGGGATATCTTTTGGCCAGTCGTCAGGCAATGCGTTGCCTGTCGTCACAGTTCCTTCCTCGTTTGTGAACTTCATAGAGCCGTTTTTCATATCAACATCTGTTTTGACGCCACTCCCATTCTCAATCATCTTTTCCACCATCTTCTCGCCAACAGAACGAGTGATCATGCGGCAGCCAGCCATGAGTACGAGGAAAGCAACAACGACGCCAATGATAATTTTCATCGTCGAGTTTTTTTGCGGAATAGAGGATGGAGAATCCATAGTGAGTGTGTGAAAGGAGAGGGGAAGATGATGTCTAGTATCGTGTAGAAGGGCATGGGTGAGAATGATCAAACATGAGTTGTGCATTGACATACTTAAAAAAATCACTGAATTCGTACTCAATGCGACACTACATGTGGAAGGTGACGGATCGAATGGATGACACTGCGTCGTACACCATGCGCGAAACTTCAGCGATTGCATATTGTTCTGCTTCCATATTGGGTCCGCTAGTCATCACGCAGAGCAGGTACGCCATATCGGGGTGATACACGATTCCGCAGTCATGCAGTTGGCTATCTGCATCGGCCAAGATGCGGTGACCGAATTTATGAGCGACACGCACGTTCTTTGGAACACCGGCAACGAGTCCGTCTTTGAAGGTGCTTTCTGAGAGAAGCTCCAGTGCGAGCTGGGACATATCCTTTGAGAGGTAACCAGTGTTATAGAGAACAGCGAATAAGTTGGAATAATTTTGAATAGAGATGTAGTCAGCATTTGGTGCTTGCATCATGCGAAGGATGCCCAAGTCGCGGAAGGTGTAATACGCAGTGATGGATGGCGTGCTGTTCATTTCCCTCGTCAGCAGGAGGTAGGAGTAATTATCCGAGTACACAATCATCTTCTCGAGAAGTTCGCGGATGCTGTACTCGATATTCGGTTGTATCGTTTGCCACGATTCATCCACATTCTCATTCACCTTCAGTTCATCTGAATATGAAAGTTTTTTCTCTAAAATACTTGGGTCTCGGTCTGCCTCATGCAGAAACGCAATGAGCACTGGTAGCTTGATCAGGCTTGCTGGCTGAAATTTATCGTACTCACCAATACCAAAGCGTGGACCGTGATCAAGATCGCGGAAATAGATGGAGATGTGTGACACTTGCCCTTTCGTCTTCCACTCTTCTTTTTTCATCAAGAGTTCGTCTCGCAGGGGCTCGTAGTCCCATTCACCTTGTTCTATAGCAGTTGTACAGCGATTTGCGGGGTTAATCAGGCTATATGTCGATGTACAGTGTTTCGACGTCCATCCGGTTTGCTGCACGGCAACCACGCTAATGGTGCCTAGGAGAAAGGCGACGATGAAGCAGGATTTATTCACGTGTGAGTATGAGGTGGACTGAATCGAATTGTGCGCTCCCACCACCGCAATGGCAAGGAACTCAAGAATTTCCCTTCTACAAGAGAAAAAGTCGCTATTATTCCTAGGGAAATCCTGGTATACTCTTTCCTCATGAATTCTCCGATTAACCATCCGCAGGCCACATTCCACGAGCTCGGCATCGATCCGAAGATCCTGGCTGTGCTCGACAAAATTGGCTTCACTAAGCCGACGCCCATCCAACATCAGGCTATTCCTGCGTGTATTGAAGGCAAGGACATCATGGGTATTGCCCAGACAGGAACAGGGAAGACGCTCGCATTCGGCATTCCAATGCTCCATCGCCTGATGGCTCATGGAGGACGCGGCCTCATCGTTGCTCCTACACGCGAACTCGCAGAACAGATTGATCAGTCTCTCGCGCCTATTGCACATGCTCTCGGCATTCGTACCGCAGTCTTCATTGGTGGTGCATCGATGTATCGCCAGCGCATGATGCTCAAAAACAATCCGCGTGTGCTCATCGCAACACCTGGTCGTCTCAATGATCACTTGGAGCAGGGGACAGTGACACTGCGCGAAGTCTCCGTTCTCGTTCTCGACGAAGCAGATCGCATGCTCGACATGGGATTCAAGCCTCAGATCGATCGTATCCTCAAGCACGTTCCAACAACGCGTCAGACACTTCTGTTCTCTGCAACGATGCCACCGCCAATCGTGAAGCTCGCGATGACGGCGATGAAACTTCCGCTTCGCATTGAAGTCGCTCCAGCAGGCACAACCGCTGCCAAGGTGGAGCAGGAAATCTTCGTGGTACGCAAAGAAGAGAAGATCCAGCTCTTAGAAAAACTCCTCGCTGAATACACTGGCACCATCCTCGTGTTCTCCCGTACCAAACACGGTGCCAAGAAGATGGCGCGCGCTGTGAATGCCATGGGGCACCCCGTTGCTGAGATCCACGCCAACCGTTCACTTGCGCAGCGTCGAGAGGCTTTGGAAGGGTTCAAGAGTGGTCGTTACCGCGTACTTATTGCAACAGACATTGCTGCTCGCGGCATCGATGTCACAGGGATTGAAGTCGTTATCAACTTCGACCTTCCGGACAATCCAGACGACTACGTGCACCGCATCGGTCGCACTGGTCGTGCAGGCAAGGAAGGTCGTGCCATCTCTTTCGCGCAGCCAGATCAGCGCAACGAAATCCGCATCATCGAGCGTCTGATTCGTTCCACACTGAAGAAGAGCCCGCTCCCAGTACTGCCACCGCCACGCGCGGTGCCACAGTCAACACACAGCGAGTACGGCGGAGGTCGTGGTCACTTTGGCGGAGGCGGGGGTCGTCGCCCACCACGTCGTCGCAGTCAGGGTAGGAAACGTTCGTGGTAAATGTCCGCTTACGGAATTGCCTGCCCCATAGGAAGGGTGCGTTCTTCGCCTGTCCAGGAATCAATATTGAAGACTGTGTTCTTCTCTACGCCATTCGGATAATCGTGGAGATACACATCGTGTGAGTTGGGCAAGAACGTTGCGCCATTCTTAGCAGGAATCGGGAGCTTCTTCGTACCATTTTTCTCCACATCGTACACATATACGTTCCCGGTATTGTACGAGCTGTACACGACATACTTGCTGTCCGATGACCACGAGAAGTTCACGTTGATCCCCTCAGATTTTGGCTCAGGCGCACCATACATTTTCTGTTTCTGTCCTGTTGCAGCGTCGATGAGGAAATAGCGATACACGATCCATTTGCCATCCGGCGAGAGGTTGATACCAGACAGCGCAGTCGAGAAGTTCGTATCATCTTTTTCTGGCAATTTGTATGTCTCACGTCGGACAGCGCAGGAATCCATATTGATGAACACCTTTCCGCGGCTTTCTGTCTTTATAGAGACATACATCACTTCATTTCCTTTTCCATAGATGTATGTTGTTCCCTGGTAATCCGGAAGATCAGTACATTCCTTCGTGAGTTTGTTCTGCGCAAGATCGTAGATGACGAGGCTTGGTGTGTACTTTTGCAGCTTGATGGCTACAAGCTTGTCTCCTGCCGCAGACCATAGAATCGACTCCTCTCCCTGCGCGCCAAAATCTGGTGGAGCAAGGACATTTTCTGCGTAAATCTGCACCGGTGCTGAGCCCTGGAAATCTGTACGGAAAAGAGCTTGCGCAAAATCTAGTGAGTCATCGTACAGTCTATGCTTGTAGGAATCCCGATTGCGAATTTGATAGATGATGGAGTCCGTTGCGGGATGGTATTGCACTGTGTCGCTCGCTCCTTTGTAGAAATAGGCACCATTGCTCGCGGCTTCGATCGGTATCGTCACTTCTTTCACTATCTTTCCATCCGCTGCGACAATTTTTGCATGCAGTGTGTGCGCTTTTTCGTCGAATGACCACTGAAAGACCTTGTACGAAAGACTGCTCCCTTTACAGGCTACGAGTGTCAGGGTGCAGGCAAGGAGTGCGATGATCTTTTTCATGGAAAAAAAGAGAATGAATTACTGGAACCAGACGGTTCCAATGATGTCTTTCGATGTTACGAAGCCTGCGCCCGCTTCTTCTTCGGCGAACCAGCGTGAATCCAAGCTGCCCATACGATTATCTCCGAGAAGGAAGTAAGAGTCGGCAGGGATGACATAGATTGCTGCCGATGTGTCGCCACTTCCTGGTGGATAACGGTACGTCTGCCCCTGAGCTTTTGTCAGATATGGTTCATCGAGCTCAGTATCCTTGTTATCTGCGCGAAGAAACACTTTGCCATCTTTGATCACCACTGTTTCGCCAGGAAGCCCGACGATGCGCTTGATGTCAGAGCGCGGAGCAGAGGCAGGAGAAGCGAAGACAACGACGTCGCCACGTACGAACGAGCCATCCCACTTATTTACAAAGATCATGTCATTGTCTTTCAGTGTCTCGACCATCGATGAACCGTTTACTTCGTACGGTGCGAAGATGGTGAATTTTGCTCCTGCCGCGAGTACGACAAGAACAAGAAGGACGATTGCAAATTTGATAATGAGAGAGGATTTTTGTGAAGGCATGCGCACAGCGTAGCAGGCAGCAAGCCAAAAGTGTATGCTCACGTCCTATGCACAAACTCCGTCTCGAAGCATTTTGCGATGCTGTCATTGCCATCATCCTCACCATCATGGTGTTGGAATTGAAGGTCCCTCACGAGGATACGATGGCAGCCCTGGCACCACTTGTGCCGGTATTTTTAGCGTACGTGATGAGCTTCTTGTACCTCGGCATCTACTGGAACAATCACCATCACATGTTGCATACCGCAGAACATGTCGATGGCTCTATCTTGTGGGCGAATTTACATCTCCTCTTCTGGCTTTCACTCATTCCGTTTGTCACTGCATGGATGGACGAGAATCATTTCTCCGCACTTCCGACAGCCATCTATGGAGTTGTGCTGCTCTGTGCTGCCCTTGGGTACACCATCCTCCAGAAACGAATCGTGCGTCATCATGGTGGGAAAAGTAGCAAGCTGAAGATCGCGATTGGTAGAAATTACAAAGGAAAAGTGTCACTCGTTGCATACGCAGCCGCAATTCCACTCGCATTTCACGACACCAAGATTTCTCTCGCGCTCTATGCGCTCGTCGCACTGATGTGGCTGGTGCCGGATAAGCGTATCGAGAGACTGCTGCACGATGGCCACACGCATGCGTAGTGCATGGAAAATATAGTCCAGTCGTGCTTTGCATAGTGTTACTATTCCTCCGTATCATGGTGGCATGCCTCCTTCGATTCGTGCTATCTATGCCTCGACGAGTGGTCACACGGAATACGTTATCGATCGACTTGCTGACTTCTTGCAGCAACAGAGTCCTGCCATCGTGCTACAGAAGCAGCGTGCAGAGCTGGCAGAGCCTCGTGATCTCCTGGACGCAGATGTCATTATTCTCGCGTCAGGCACGTGGAATTATGGGGGTATTGAGGGTCAACTCAATACGCACATGCATCAATTTCTCTTTGAACGCGCTAAGGATGTTGATCTACAAGGGAAACGCATTGCAGTCGTGAGCCTTGGTGATGATCGTTACTACTACACAACTCGTTGCACCGAGCGTTTTATGAGTTTTTTGAAACGATCGCACGCAACTATGCTTCTCACGCCACTCATTATCGTCAATGAACCGTACGGCCAAGAAGATCGTATCCAAAAATGGGGAGAGAAACTGGTCACGACGATGCGTGGTGTGTCATTATTGCCACCCTCGGTTTCCTCTCCTTCTTCCACCACTCTATGAGAACTCACTCATATGTTTTTCTCTCCCTTGTCAGCGGTGCAGTAGCCGGCGTCCTCTCTAGCTTCTGTATTACCCATCTCATTCCACCATCCCAAGAGTCGTTGATTCGCGATTTTTATGCCGTGGAAAATGCTGTGCATGTCAGCCCACACAGTATTCGCAAAGGAATTCAGGAGGGGAGGAGCGACTTTGTTCTTGTCGACTTGAGAAGTGCAGAGGAATACGAAAAAGAGCACATTGTTGGAGCCATCAATATTCCTGCCTATCGCGATAAAGACCATTCTGACTATGGTGCAGTGGATCGCATTGTGCGTGAATTTCGCACGCTGCCGAAGGAGAAGGATATCATCGTGTACTGCTACTCCATTCCTTGCATGACTGGACGAAAGGTAGGCCAAATGCTCGCAGATAAGGGCATCTATGTGCATCATCTGGGGATTGGATGGAATGAGTGGCGACATTTCTGGGAACTGTGGAACCACGAGCACGAATGGGCGACAACGTCAGTGGAAGACTACGTTACCAGCGGCAAGCAGCCCGGAGTATTTACTGGCACACCTGTCATTGAGCCCTGCACACAAGGTCAGTTTGGGTGTTGATGTCGTGGCCTACAAAGTGAGTGCACGGTGTATACTCTGTGTCAGTGAACGACTTCTTCGCCACTCCTGGCATGTCGACAGTCACCATTCTTGTGCTCAGCATTGAGATACTTTCTCTCCTTGCTCTGTGGATTACGCTGCTTGCCTTTCGTCATGTGCAACACAAGCAGATACGTCTACTCCGCACGCTGCACGATGCACCGCTCAACCCCGCTCGACATACCATTCTCGTCTCCGTCTACGTACTGTCCACCCTTGCCATTGGTGGTGTTTCGATGTGGATCTTTTTCTTTCAGCCACACGTGCTCTAATGCCTCACCTGGATACCAAGAACGGCGAACGACTACTCATGATTGTCGATGAGCATTGGATCAAATACGTCTTTCCAGCGTTCGTGTACATCAGTCTGACTGGCGTCAGCCTCTTCCTCTTCTCCCTCGCCGGATATAACGCATTTCATTCACCCTGGATCTCTTGGACATTGTTCATTGTGGCGCTTGGATTGCTCCTCGTGGTTCACCATTGGTTTTTCTTCCGCTTACTCAGCGAGGCAGTTGATTGCATCATTATCACGAATCAGCGCAGTATTCAGTTTGAAACCACGCTTCTTCTGCACGATGTCATGCGGGAAAATTCCTTCGATAAAATGCGTACTGTAGAAGCATACAAAGAAGGGTTGCTTCAGAATGTTTTGAATTACGGCACTGTACGATTTCAAGGTGGTACCGATATTGCTTTGGTGCCGCATCCCAATAGTGTCGCAAAGGACATAGAACAGGCGATGGGAAGGAGATAAAAGAATGTTTTGCTGGAGTTTTTTTACTGTAAAAAGCACATTTTTGTTGTTATTTCATCCAACCTATGTCTTCATGGGTGTCTATGACAAATGCACATCTCAACCGAATGCCAATCGCAGTATTGCAAGGTATGGTTGCCCTCATTGGTATTGTCATTCTTGCTTTCTTACTCATGGAACCACACTTCGAAGGTGTGAACGCGAGTGCGACATCCTGGACGCAGATTTATTTGGATGATCCGCTCTTGGCATATGCGTACATCGCATCAATCCCATTTTTTGTAGCGCTGTTTCAGCTCTTTGCCTTGCTAGGGTCTTTGCGGCGAGGCACGCTTTTCGCAGAGCGTTCGCTGCAAGCATTTCGAACGATTCGATACTGTGCGATGGTCATGATTCCATTCGTCGTCATTGGCGCAGTGTGGATTTTCTCTCTCGAGAGTGATGACCGACCACCGATTTTTGCGATGTGTACACTCGCATCCCTCTTCTTAATTGGCGTTGCTGTTGTGACAGCAAAATTGGAGCGAAAGGTGCGACAAAGAATGTAAACATTCCCGCGCGAAGCATCGTGCTTCCTATGTATTTTCAATGTTCCGCGGGAAGAATCCCGCTCTGATTGTGAAATGCTATTAAAAAATCGCGAAGACCGGACTTGCTCCGGGCTGAGCGCACAAATTAAGGGAAGGAGAGTCTGCGAGAGGAAACCGCAGGTTTCCTTTCGCACCAAGTGGCAGCCCCACGGGGAATCCGGCTTCGCCCTCCGGGCTACGCCGAGGCCTTGTCGAACCTCAAACAATTTCATATGGAAGCCAATCACGGCGTAGTTGCGAAGCAACGAAGACGGATGGCAGCCCCACGGGGAACCCGGCTTCGCCCTCCGGGCTACGCCGAGGCCTTGTCGAACCTCAAACAATTTCATATGGAAGCCAATCACGGCGTAGTTGCGAAGCAACGAAGACGGATGGCAGCCCCACGGGGAATCGAACCCCGATTACAGGAATGAAAATCCTGCGTCCTAACCGTTAGACGATGGGGCCATATCAGAATTCGGAATCTGGAATATTGAATTCAGAATGGCTAGTTTGCGCGTCATCTTGCAAAAGAGCGTGCCAATTGTTCACGTCCTGAGCTCCGTAGTCAAGAACGAAGCGAGCAGTATTGTCAATTGGCAATTTCCCTGGGAACCGCGACAATTAGCGACAATCTCCGAATCTTCCACACATTTCCATGACTCTCTCCAGTTTCTGTCTTGCTGTTGGCGTCTTCTTGTACGCCTTTGGATTCCCGCTTGTTTTCTTGGATGCGAAGCATGCTGCTTGGCGCAAGAAGCTCGTTCGTGACGAGTATTTGCTCCGTCTCATTGGTGTGGTGTTGGCTGTTGTGTGTATCGCAACACTCAACCGTCAGTGGGAAATTTCTCCAGATGGAGAGGGGCTCGTTGTAGCTATTGTTTGGATTACCTTGATTAAGGCTGCAATTCTAGCGTGGTTCCCATCATGGGAAACGAAGCTGAAGACATGGGCAGAGGACACATTCCTCAGCACCGAAGGGATGCAGGTCTTTGTGGGTCTTGTCGTGATTCTTATTGCCGCATTCTTCACGTACCTGGGTCTCGTTCTTCCTGCGTGATAGACGCACTAGGGACGCTCTGGGCGTTTGCGACGCTCGCAATCACCTTAGGGGTTACACTTCTTTTGGCTACAAGCGCGCTGTTTCATCTGAAATGGCGCGTTCCTTTTGTACCAACTCCTCGGCGTGTCATTGATGCCATGGTGAATGCGGCACAACTAGAGAAAGGCGATATCGTTCTCGATCTTGGAGCAGGGGATGGGCGCATTCTTCGTGAAGCTCTTAGGAAGAAGCCCGGGATTCGTGCTATCGGCTACGAAGGTGCCTATGGTGTATGGCTCCTGTCACAACTTCGCAATTGGCTTTCCAAGTACAAGCCCGATATGCGTTGTGAAAACTTTATGGCAGCAGATTTTTCTAAGGCCGATGTCATCTTCACATATTTGGGTATTGGTCTCATGCAGACGCTGAAGCCGAAATTTGATGCAGAGCTTCGGAAGGGTGCACGGGTTATCTCGCACGCGTTCTCTATTCACAATATGAAGCCGTACAAGGTGCATGTCGTTACCATGCCCTTTGGTGCAAAGACGAAGGTGTATGAGTATCGATGGTAGCTATTCGTACGTCTGCCTCAGCTCCGCGCCTAGCTCTCGGATTAGTGTCGCTGTTTGCCCTGCATGATACTCATCAGAGCGATGATAGTGTGCTGCATCGATGACTGTGCGCAGATTCCCATCGTAGTGAATACCCATTTCGTGTGCAATTGATTGAGTTCTCGCAAGAAATCCTTCTTCTTGATGATAGACACATATAGTTTTGTGCTCATCGAAATGGACTTCGTAGATAGGGTCTGTACTCATGAGAGATATTCCAAGACAACCATTTTCAACAAGAAGATCTCGATGTTCTTCGATCACACTCAGTGCAACAGCTATATCAATATCCAATCGCCAGTGCTCAGAGATATCCCTGGTCTCATTTGTTACGCTAACGCAAGCTGACACAACCTCCGGCATTGCGCTGCAAAGTTCTACGAATGTAGTAAAAAGCTTCTGCTTCGTTGTTGAAATAATAAGTGTAGGAAGCCTCAGATTCTTGGTTTTCTGAGATTCATAATCTTTTCTAATGCAGCCTTCGTAGAGGACGATTGTTTCATCATAAGGAAAAGCCGCAGTCATCTTGATAGGCGTTCTTTGCGTTACTATTTTTGGTTTTGGAGAAAAATCGGGAAGCCGATTGATCATATGCAGTGAGTATCCTCTTTTGATGACACGTGTCAAAAATAGGAAGTTTGCTTTCTATCTTCCCGCTGAACTAAGCGATAATTTGCTCACCACCGAATCGCCGCGAGTGGCACTATGGAGCCAAATTCTCCAATCCACAGAATGCACTGGAGTACTGCCCAGGCCAGGTAACTTACAGTGAGGCCAAGTGGTAGCCATAGAGTGCTCACGCACATCGCAATGAAGCCAAGGAGCATCGCGATGGGAACCAGTGGTGCGACAAGAAGATTTGTAAATGGTGAGACGAGTGAGAGTTGCTGGAAGATGATCATCGAGATTGGAAGCGTTCCGATCTGCGCCGCAACCGTTGTGATGAGTGAGTCGCGAATAGCGAGCGTGTTGGGTACACGATCGAAGAGTTTCTTGAGGAGTGGGGTGAGTTCCATGATGCCGACCAGCGCCATGAATGAGAGCTGAAAGCTCGCGTCGTACCAGATCATCATGGGGTTCCACAGGAGCATCGCGAATGCTGCCCAGAGTGCAGTGAGTCGTGGCACGCTGAGTCTGTTCGCCTGGAGGGCAAGGAGACCCAAGATACCCATGATGGCTGCACGGACGACCGGTGGACTCGCACCAACGAACAGCGTGAAGAGGATGACGCCTGTAGCGAGTGGCCAGAATCTCCACTTGAGCGGCAACCAGAACAGGAGGCTACTTAAGAGCGCCAAGATCATCGTGATGTTGTAGCCGGAGATTGCGACGATGTGTGTGATACCGGAAGTTCGGAACTGATCAGAGACATCATCTGGAAGTCCACGCCTGGAACCAGTGAGTAGTCCTGCAAGCAGTGATGCATGCGGCTCCGGAAGAATCATCCCTACTTGATTCTCGACCTTCGTGCGCCAGTGTGTCAGCACTCCAATCAGACTTAAGTCCGCAGGCTTTTCCGTTTGAATGGTGCCACGTGTGATAACGGCGCGAATACCTTGGAGTTCCAAGTAATGCGGATAATCGAAATCATCGATCCACTCAGGTTTGCGCAGCTTTCCGCTGATGCGCACCTCATCACCGTAGAAGTGCTCGGGCCAGCCTCCATTATCGTTGAGCAGAACTTTTCCTTCGACTGGTATTCGCGAGCCATCGGCATTCAGAATCGCATCGACACTAATCACAAATTTGCTGACGAGTGGACGCACATCAGGTGGTTCTACAATTCGGCCAAGGAGAGTCACCTCCGCATTCTTCGCATGCGCCTCGATATCCCTCGTCGTTGTGACGTGCACGGTTCGCAGTGCGCACGAAGCAGCCAGGATTGCTCCAGCTCCAATTGCGAGGAGGAGCGACAATGTGATCGATCGGCGAGCGAGGAGAGCGGCAAGGAGAAGATTGATCGCAATGACGGCCAAGATCGCGATGGTGACCGAAGATACCGCTGGCAATGCGACCCAGCGGAAGAGAAAGAGTACGAGGAGAAATGTCAGCAGGAAGCCGTAGCTGACATGCGATGTTTTCATGGACGTGACTTCCTCAAGATTTCTTCGAGCGTCATCCACTCGTCGATTTTCACTGTCTGTGGGCGACGTGTGGCATCGATCCCTGCTTCTTTCAGCGCCTCCATTCCATTCGGAAGCTGCCCAATGGTATTACTGAGCATTTTGCGGCGCTGACTCATGCCATGTTTGGCGAGACTCAGAATTTTCTTCGCTCGTTCAGTATCAACAATCGGCTTCTCATAGCACTCGATGTGGATCACCGCTGAATCAACTTTTGGTGGTGGCACGAAACATGCTGGTGGCACTTCACACTCCAGTGTCGCCTTTCCAAACAGTGCGACAAGGACTGTTAGAATGCTATCGCTTCCCTCGCTACAAATGTTCTCCGCAACTTCTTTCTGAATGAGAAGCGTCATCGATGTCGGTCGAAGAGCGCTCTCCAAAAGGAAGTGATGCAGTAGTGGAGAAGTGATGTGGTAGGGGATATTCGCGACTACTTTGTATGGGGTATCGGAGGGTATTTGAATATGAAGTGCATTGCCGTGAATGACATTCAGGACGTTGTTTTGCCCTACAAATCGCTTGAGCAGCGCGATAAATCGCTGGTCGATTTCTACTGCACTCACACTTCTTGCGCGCTTCACAAGTTCACGAGTGAGTACTCCCACACCCGGACCTACTTCCCACACAGAATCTGTGGGCTGAATTTTTGCAGTCTCAAGGATTGTCTCAAGGACAAATTCATCGATGAGGAAATGCTGACCGAGGTCGGTATTCAGGCGAATACCGTTCTGCTGCAGAAAGCCGAGAACTTCATCGCGGAGTGTAGACATGCCGGACATTACGACATGCTTTTTTCTTTTTAGCAATATCAAAGTTGCAACCTCTGTCCCCATACTTCGTCATTCCAAGACAGATTCCCAATTATTTTTTATGCGTTTTCGTTCTCATGCTCTCCCGCTCTTTGCAGGAAGTCTTATTCTCAGCCTCCAGTGTGCGTCTATCGCAAGCTCAGCTGCGCCAGGTTTGATGGCAGCGACAGGCACGTCCTCATCGTCGTTCTTCCGTGTATGCCGTAACCGTGGCGAAGAACGTCGTTCAGAGCGTCTTGTACGCGCTGGTCGCAACCCTCTGTGTTCGGCACGCGTTTCATCTAGCTCATCCTCAGTGCCGACACTGAGCCCATGTATGACTTATGGCTCATACACTCGTGCCATCGTCCTCCGTGGTCGTCGTTTGCCAATGCCGTGCGATCCCGATGCATCGATCTTTGCTCCCGGTCGTTCTTCGTCTAGCTCCTCTACAGGTATGACGAGCAGTTCCTCCAGTTGGTCAGGCCAACTGGATACCATGGATACCACTATCCATGCGCAACTCCTTCTCCTCGGAGAAGTATCGCCAGTGATTGGTGCGGCGAAAATATTCATTGAAGAAGAGCCGCTCCATGTCACATCTATTTCGGTTTCTCTCAACTCCGCTTCATCTGCTGTTCAGTCGATCTTGGTCTACAACGATGACAAGCAGTACCTTGGGCGTGCGTCGCTGGATCCAACAGTGGTGTCCAACCGCACCTACAAACTCACGATGCCAACCAATACGTTTGTTATTGGTAAGCGAGACGAGCGTCGCGTGTATTTCCGTGCACAGCTGAATCCACGGGATGCCGGCGGCGACAGTAATTCTGCGGTACAGATCTCTACGGTGACTGTTGTTGGCAATGGCGAATGGAGCAGTCGCGAGTACACAAAACAATCGTCTGGTTCGGATACTTTCCCAGCATTTACGACAGCCCGCTCAACTATTACAAGTGTGAAGAATACGCTGCCGGCAGAAGGAGCGCTGGTTACTGCGAGCAATCAGCTTGTTGCCTCCTTTGAATTCAGTGGTCGAAAAACCGATAGCAGTGCAAAGATCGATATCACTGCGTTGCAACTTCAGATAGAACAGACAGGCGGTGTATCCATCAGCAATGTGCGCATTGGTGTGCCAGGACTTCCCGATCGCTACACGTGTCCGAACACAAGCTCGCTTGTGACGTGTAGTACTATCCCTGATAGTTTTGGTTCTGTGACCGATGGTCCAAAGACAATCACTGTCTATGCTGATATCACTGCCACAGATGTGCAGCATGCGAGCTTGCGTCTGACTATCAATGATCCAGGCAGTGCATCCACCGCTGGTGCTGTCAGCTATAGCGATGGCACAAATACATTTACGTGGATCGGTCTGGATGCGCCTGTTGCACAGGGAACACGCTGGAAATACTAAAAAGTGATGAGTGACGAGTGGGTAGTGGGTAGATTTCTATCTCTCGCTACCCATTTTTCGTTATCAGGAAGCCATTATTCAAGTCATCTTTGTGAGAGATTTGTCTACAAAACTTGTCAGTGATAGGGTTATGGCATGAGCCCAATGAATGCACCCTGTGGAATCACCGACCCATACTCTCCGCTTGTGCCTAATGTGCAGACAGATCTGAAGCGGGGATTGGTAGATCAAACGAAAACACTGGGTACACGAATATACGACATCACAAATCCAGCGAGCATGCCTTCTACCGCAGCGTCTGTTCCGCCGCCTTCAGGTTCCCTCGATCAATTTTGGGGAGGAGACAAATATCATCTGATGGATTCAGACGATCTCTAATTTATTCCACGGCTACTTTGATCGGCGCGATGCCGAGCGCGAGCTTTTTGGTTGCGCCTGCATCGAACCTCACTTCCACGATGTCCCCACGACGGTGAAGAACGGTACCGAGCCCCATGGTGCGGTGCACGATGCGTGTGCCTTCGTCGATGACTTCTTCGTTGTGCTCGAGCCAGTCGTCGCTGCTACCACTATCCTGGTTGAATTCATTGACCGGTGCTTTCGGTTTCGGCTGACTTGGTTGCCACCACTGACTACCTGGCGATGCCGTGCTTCCGAGCCACGCATATTTACTGTCGAATGTGTCGCTCTTCGCTTCTATGACTGTGTGAGGTAAATCATCCAGGAAGCGGCTGCGCGGATTGCTCTGCGTATTGCCCCAGAGCGTGCGGCTCGTTGCGTGGAGAATCTTGAGGTGATCTTTTGCGCGCGTCATGCCGACGTACAGTAGGCGGCGCTCTTCTTCCATCTGTCCACGATCGAATGTTGCGGAACTGTGCGGGAGAAGCCCCTCTTCGCAGCCGACTACGCTCACAGCACGGAACTCAAGACCTTTGCAGAGGTGGAGTGTCATGAGTGTGAGCGCATCGTGATTTCCTTCCGCTAACTTATCGACTTCGGAAATGAGAGCGACTTCTTCTAAGAAACTCGTGAGCGATTCCTGTGGCGCGAGGCCGTCGTACTTTTTGGTTACAGACAGAAGTTCCTGCATGTTCTCCCAGCGAGTTTCGCCTTCGTCGGTGTCATCGCGTACCCAGCGCTCGAGTCCTGTCCTGGAGATGATCCAATCGGCAACGTGGCTGACTGGAGCAGTCATCGACATGCGCTGACCTTCTTCGATGAGTGCGGCAAAGTCAGCAATGCGCTGCTTGGTTGCTGGTGCAATGCCTTCTACCATCTCGATGTGCTTCATCGATTGCCAGAGCGTGAGGCTGCGCTCGTTGCAGAAGTTCTGGAGACGCGCCATCGTCGTATCACCAATCTTCCGGGATGGCACATTGATGATACGAAGCAGTGAGACTGCATCGTTCGGATTGAGGATCGTGTACAAGTACGCGAGCACGTCCTTCACTTCTCGGCGGGCGTAGAATTTGAGTCCACCCAAGATGCGGTATGGCACCGATGCGCGGAGACATGCTTCTTCAAACAGACGCGACTGCGCATTGGTGCGGTAGAGGATTGCTTGTTCAGAGAGGGGAATGCCAGCGGCCTGGTGCTGGAGCGCTGTGCGAACGGCTTCTTCTGCTTCGCGACGTTCATCCATCACTTCTTGGAGCGTCACCTTCTTGCCGTCGGTTCGGTCTGACCACATCTTCTTCGGTGGGCGATTGGGGTTCGCAGAAATCACACCATCAGCAGCGTCCAGAATTTGCTGCGTGGAACGGTAGTTACGTTCGAGCTTGATCGACACCGCATCCGAATATTCCTTCTGGAAATCCAAGATGTTACGGACGTCAGCGCCGCGGAAGGCGTAGATGGACTGGTCTGGGTCTCCGATCACGCACAGATTGCGGTGTGCTTTGGCAAGCAAGCTGATGAAGAGGTACTGCGCGCGGTTGGTGTCCTGGTACTCATCGACGTGCAGGAATCTCCACGTGTTCTGGTACCGAGCCAGGACATCGGGACACTCAGTAAATAGTCGTACTGTTTCTACGATGAGGTCATCGAAGTCGAGTGCGTTACTCTCGCGAAGCTTCTTCTCGTACAGGCTGTAGATCTCGGCCATCTTGGCTTCCGCATGTGTGGTTGCACGTCCACGAGCTTGGTCGACAGTGACTGCTTCGCTCTTGAATGCACTCACGCGAGAGAGGGCAGCGCGCGGCTTGAGCTCTTCTGGGGTGATATGCATGTCTTTGAGTGCTTGCGCGATCACCTTCTCCTGGTCATCACTATCGTAGATGACGAAGTTTTTGTTGCGACCAATGTTTTCGATGTCGCGACGCAGAATGCGAGCACAGATAGAGTGGAATGTTCCGGAGACCGGCAGCTTTCCGCCGCCTGTCTTTGCTGCTGAGCTATCGATCACTGCCGATGAATCTTCGCCAGTTGTGATGCGCAAAATTTTCGCGATGCGTTCCTGCAATTCCTTCGCTGCTTTATTAGTGAAAGTCACTGCCAAGATCTGCCATGCAGGCACGCCTTGAGCCATGAGGTGTGCGATGCGATGCGTGACTGTTCTGGTCTTTCCTGAGCCAGCTCCGGCCAAAATGAGAAGCGGCCCCTTCAAACAATTCACCGCCTCTGTTTGCTGTTCATTGAGGCCAGTGAAAATAGGGTCGAGTTCGGACGTCATGAGCGGGGAGGAGAGTAGCACATTCAGTGAAGTATTTTTCTAGAAATTAGATTGAGTGTTGCGATGTGGGTGAAAGTTTTTATCGAGACAGTTTCTTCATTCTTTTCTTGTCCGAGCGACAAGAAAAGAATCAAAAGAAGCGCGTGTGCGCCAATACCCGCGCCTCAGACCCCCACTGTGGCGCACGCCACCCCTTTGGATGTCGTTGCACCATGATTGAATGAGCAAGGATCGGTTTAGCCAAACAACGTTTCTTCTCGCTCAGGAGCAGACAATTTTTTCCTCGTGATCTTCTCCGAAATTTCTTCAGCTAACGCTGGATTAATATTTTCCGAAATACGAAGATCTTCCAATTGGTTGAGTGGCTTATCGAGCTGTCTTTCACGAGCACCAGTGAGTTCTTCGTACGCTTTCTGCGTGGATTCCAATCGAGTCTTCACGGTTGCCATCTGATCTTTGAACTTCTCCCACTGCATCTTGAAGGTGCCAAGGAGGGAGAGCATCTGCTTGGACTTCGCTTCCAAGTTGAAGTTATCGATGGACTGACGAATGACACCTAAGATGGCGTACAAGCTAAGAGGGGAGCAGAGGATGGTCTTTGCTTTCATGGCCTCATCGATGAGTGTGTGATCGATCTCATTGATGAACGCGAAGATCTGTTCGTTTGGGACGAAGAGAAGAACGTAATCGACTGTCTGGTTCTCTGGGTTGATGTAATCCCTGCCCTGAATTTCCTTCACGCGGTTACGAACATCTTTCAAGAATTGTTTCTTGTAGAGGTCTCGTTCCTGCTCTGTCTTTGCTTCGGTGTAGAGCTGGTAGTTGTTGAATGGGAACTTCACATCCATGTTCAGTTTCAAGTTCTGCGGCAGCAGGAAGGTGAAGTCTGGCTTGGAGCCCATGGCACCTTCCAGCTTCTTTTGCTTCTCATAGTTCACATTCTCCATAAGACCTGCGAGGCGGAGCACATCTTCTGCCATACGTTCACCCCACTGACCGCGGCGGCTATTGCTGGCGAGGGCGTTCTTCAAATTTCCTGTCGTATCCGATAGATCTTTAATAACTTTGGCAGCGCTCTCCAGGCGCGTGTCAATCTGTGCATTGTTCTTCGTGAGATCTTTCATCGCTCCTTCCATCTTATTGAGCTCGTCTTTGAAATCCTTCTTCATCGTGCCGAGCACGTCATCGATATTCTTCTTCTTGTCGCTGAATTTGCTCTCTGCCAACTCCAAAATGTGACTCGTCTGGTTCTTGGCGACTTTTGCGGCGATCGTCTCAATAATCGATTCATTGTTTTTATACGCATTCCTCAAAAAGAAATACACACCTCCTGCTCCAGCGAGAACTCCGATAATAAAAGCGAGGGTAGTAGTCATAGGTCGGCATCCTAGCATAGGGTGTACGATTGTCCACACACTCTCGCTCGACGAAGTCGTGAGGATGTTGAATGAGCCTTCTTCCTCGTTTTGAGGCCTCTGCGACGAATAAACTTGACTTTGAAGCTTCTGCGAGTAGAATTCGCCCACTACCACGCTTCACTGTTAGCTTTTTGCTTTCCGAGAGGCCTGGAGAATTATTTTTTAAGCGCGTTCTCCCTTTTCCCCCACACTTATGGCTCTCAAGAAAGCCAGC
This sequence comes from uncultured Candidatus Peribacteria bacterium, assembly GCA_964575275.1. Classification (GTDB taxonomy): domain Bacteria; phylum Patescibacteriota; class Gracilibacteria; order Peribacterales; family Peribacteraceae; genus CAZKJL01. The sequence goes on from CAZNPE010000001.1 coordinate 215,406, forward strand.
AAGAAGAAGATTATCGGCAAGTTCCAGACTCACGGTAAGGACACCGGTTCCCCACAGGTGCAGGTTGGTATCCTCACGAAGGAAATCGATCACGTGACCAAGCACCTCAAGGATCACAAGAAGGACAACTCCGCTCGTCGCGGTCTTTTGGCTAAGGTTGCCCGCCGCCGCAAGCTCCTCACGTATTTGAAGATGAACGACGACAAGGCATACAGCAAGATGCTCAAGACATTGGACTTGGAGAAGTAGACCGTTTCACCCTCAGAAATCATTGCGCCTACCCACTGATCCGCAGGCACCTCAATCAGCAGATCAGTTCTTAGGCGTGGCCGCATCCGCTTCTCCACAAGCCCCGCTTTATAAATATTTAAGAGGAGTGATCAAAAATGCCGGAGGGCGATTGAAGTCTAGGATTCCAGAGATCGATCAGTTTCGAGACCGATGTGATAAGCACAATGCAGAAGTACGGAAAGAGCAGGAGAGGAAGGAGGCAGAGAGTGCAGATTCGGCAGCGCTGTAGCAGATTCTTGACTCCAGTCTCTGCGAGAGTAGGATTTTCCTGTATGCAAGAGCGAGCCCCAAGTTTCGAACAAATTTCGGATTTTGTTCTCAGCCGATCGACATCGCAAGAGGCAGTTGCGATGATGCAGATCGCGCGTGCGAGACCCAGAGTACGTGATGATATTCTGCTTGCGGCAGACCTGTATGCCCTGCAGGAAAGTCAGCCGGCAGATACTCCGCAGCAAAGGCTCGTCTGTAATTTACCTAGAAAAACGCCTTATTCAGATCTCTTCGTTGATCCGCATGAACCACATCTTGCGTACATTCGTAGCCTTCTGGGCGAAAAAGGATTGGAGTTCCCGCAAGAAGAATTGCCATGGGATGAGCCTGAAGAGGCGAATTAGGCAATAGACCAGAAGGAGCGAATTCGGTATAATGAACCTACGTTCTTTCCTCTACACCATCGGATTTTTGATGGATTTACGTAGGAGTATCTAAATGACCATGGGCTCCCCGCGGGAAGCATCCCGCGCTGGGTTCTGAAAAAATGATAGATATTGCTATGTAGATCCACACCCACCAAAAATCTCCTGGAGATGAGGAAGGGGCGCATATTTCCCCTCCTATCTTATTTTATGCAAAAGGAATATTCCTTGATGCTCGGTGATGAACCGATGATCATCCGCACTGGTGCTATCGCCCGACAGGCGAACGCCACTGTGCTCTGCCAAATGGGCGACACTGTCTCCATGGGCAACTGTACTGTCAGTAGCAAGGCACGCGATGGCGTGGACTTCTTGCCGCTCCAGGTTGTCTACCAGGAAAAGTACTACGCTGGCGGCAAAATCGCAGGTTCTCGCTTCCGCAAGCGCGAAGGCCGCCCAGCCGATGACTATGTGCTTCTCGCTCGTGTTATCGACCGCGGTCTGCGTCCTATGTTCCCGAAGTACCTCCGCAACGACATCCAGGTCTTCGCGACTGTGCTCAGCTACGACTTCGAGCACGAACACGACATCGCATCGGCGAACGCGGCCAACTTAGCGTGCGCTCTCTCCGATTGCCCTGTCGACGGTCCTCTCGGCACGGTTCGTGTCGGTCTCATCGGTGGCGAGCTCGTGCTCAATCCATCGGCTGAAGCTCGCAAGAAGAGCGACCTCGATATGTTCGTGACTGCCTCCTTGGAGCGCGTGGTGATGATCGAAGCTGGTGCCAAAGAAGTCCCAGAAGAGGAGATCCTCCGTGCCATCGACTTCGGGAAGAAGTGGGCGCAGAAGATTGCCAAGTTCTTCCAGGAGATTCAAAAGGAAATCGGTAAACCAAAGTTTGAGCTTACCCCTCCATTCTATGTTCACGAGGAGGATTACAAGCACCTTGAGACTTGGGCACTCCCGACAATCACAAAGGCAATCAAGACACCAATGGCCAAGAAAGAGCGTCGCGCGATTTTCAATGGTCTCATGGAGCAGGCTGCTCTCAAGATTCAGGAGAAGCATGCTGCGCGTCCGCCTGCAACTCCAGAAGAGGAGAAGTATTTGGCCGATGCCATGAAGGCAGGCGCCTCGACTGTCGACAAGATCATCAAGGCAGAAATGCGTCGTCTGATTTTGGAAGAGAACACACGTATGAGCGGCAGAAAGCCGACAGAGATTCGTGAGATTTCTTCCATGATCGATATTCTTCCACAGCGTGTTCATGGTTCTGGTCTCTTCCAGCGTGGCGAGACACAAGGCCTCACAACATGCACACTTGGTGCTCCTGGCGATCGTCAGTTGGTCGAGGGAATGGAAGGTGAGCACGAGCTTCGTTACATGCATCACTACAACTTCCCACCATTCTCTGTTGGTGAAACCAGTAACCGTCTCTTCGTAGGTAACCGCGAAATCGGTCACGGCAACTTGGCACAGCGTGCGCTAGAGCCAGTGCTTCCAGACGCTGAAGCTTTTCCATATACCATTCGCACTGTCACAGAAATCCTAGAATCCAATGGTTCTTCCTCTATGGCTGCAACCTGTGGCTCCACGCTGGCGCTCATGGCTGCCGGTGTGCCTCTTAAGGCGCCAGTCTCTGGTATTGCACTTGGTCTTGTCTCCGATGAGGCCAAGAACAAATACATCATCCTCTCCGATCTTCAGGATGAAGAGGACTTCGGTGGTGATATGGACTTCAAACTTGCAGGTACAGCCACAGGTGTCACTGCCATTCAGATGGACATCAAGATCAAGGGTCTTCCGGACTCTGTCTTCAAGGAAGCGCTCGAGCGCTCGAAGACTGGTCGTGCACACATCCTCAAGGTCATGCTTGGTGCCATTAGCGAGCCACGCAAAGAGCTCTCGCCATACGCTCCACGCATCGAGACAATTCAGGTCAATCCAGAAGACATTCGCCTCGTGATCGGTAAGGGTGGCGAAACCATTCAAAAGATCACGAAGGATTTGGGTGTCGAGATCGACATCGAAGACAGTGGTCTTGTGTTCGTCACTGCGCTCAACGGCGAAGCAATGCAGAAAGCGAAGGAGTGGATCCTCGGCATCGTCGAGAAGCCAGAAGTTGGCAAAGTCTACGACGCCAAGGTCACTCGCATCATCGACGGCACTGGTGCCATCGTAGAATTCGGTCATGGCAAAGATGCCATGATTCACATCTCCGAACTTCAGTGGGCTCGCACCGAGAAGGTGGAAGACGTCCTCAAAGTTGGCGACGTCATCAAGGCAAAGTGTGTTGAGTACGATGCGCAGGAAGGAAAGACTCGTCTCTCCCTCAAGCAGATGACAGCTCCTCCAGCTGGCTGGACACCCCCACCACCACGCGGCAGCTTCGGTGGCCGTGGCGGCGGACGCCCAGGCGGTGGATTCCGTGGCGGACCACGTAGATAAGCATTCATAAAACGGAGGGCGACAGCTCTCCGTTTTTAGATGTGTCTCTGAATGCTCTTGATCGATACTTCTACCACTTTCAGATCGTCATTCACCGTCTTCGACGCATGCTTCTGCCAACGTTTCACCATAGCTTTCGCAAGAGTGACGAACTCGATGAGGGGCGTATGTATGGAGGAACCCTTTGAAAGTTTGATCGATGCTTTCTTGAAGTCGAGTAGCAGAAGCTCCAGTCGCTGGAATGTTCGACGCACTCCCTCGGCAAGGAGCTTCTCACGACGAGTGTCGATTCGGTACAGATGTCGTTCACTATCGTAGAAGGTGGCAATATCATCGATGAGTACTTGGCCATGTCGTAGTGCGGTTTCTAGATTTTCAGCTGAACGCTTAGTCAACGTGCCTGTGTGACTCACTTCGTCGATGACGATATCGAAATCTTTTCGCATGATGTAGAAACCTTCACGGATGCTATTGAAGATGTCATCGAAGGTCAGCTGGTGCATCTGGTACACCGCTCGCTCCTGCCGCTCGGAGATAGGTTTTGCGACGAGTACGCCAAAGATGAAGAGCGCAAAGATGCTTTCGGCACCTGTGAGAATCTTAGAAATGCCTTGAGGAACAATGTCGCCAAAGCCCACAGATGTTGCAGTGACCACACTGAAGTAGATGCTGTTCAGCAACTCGTTCATTGGAGTGCTCATCGGTATGGTTGGCGCTTGCGATGGATCCCACACCAAGAGCACGTCGTACAATACAGCGAAGACAAGAATGGTTGTGAAGTACACGAGCGCAAGTTCACCATAGGTGAGTTTCAGCACTTGTGCGATGAACCATTCGGCGCTGGATCGTCTTGTTTTCATGCAGCGTTTGCTGGAGGTGGAGTGGGCGTGGCAGGTGGATCGGCTTTCTTCGGCGTTGTTGGCGTGGCCGAGCTATCGGTCTTGTAGAATCCGCTGCCCTTAAAGGAAATCATAGGCGGCTTTATCACCTTGTGCACGTGAGTGGACTTCGCACAGGTCGGACAATCTGGCGTGATGCTCGACCCAAGGGGCAACACCACGTCGAACTCCTTTTCACATGTGTCACAGAAAAAATGGTACCGCGGCATGGCGCAGATTGTAGCGTATACGATTCCTCAATCGATGATCCCTATTTTACGAGCGAGGAATTTGGTTCCGCCAATAATTGCAGCGACGCTGAGCACGACGAATGCAGCTGTTTCCAAACCTGGAACGAATCCAGGATGTGTAGTGGCAAATTCGCGGACAGGGATGGGGATGATATTCATGATTCTTCGGAAGGGGGCAGAAGTACTTTTCTCCTACGTATTATACGTTTCGCTCTTCCCGCTACTACAAAATTGATGAGTTTTTTCGGCATCGGTTTCATCAGATTCATCGCTACAGAGAGAGCGAAAAGAGTGGTTAGCGTACTTCAACATTCGATCGTTTTGTTTCCAGGATTCCGCTACACTCTGATGCGTGTTAGACAAGGCATACGATCCTAAGGCTGTGGAAGACCGCATCTACAAGATGTGGGAGGATAGTGGTGCCTTCAAACCAGAATCCTGCCCACAGGATGGCGAGCCATTTACCATCAGCATGCCGCCACCCAATGCGACCGGCCAGCTGCACTTGGGTCACGCGGTGATGTTGGCGCTGGAGGACATCTTCATTCGCTTCGCGCGCATGCAGGGAAAGAAGGCGCTGTGGGTGCCGGGCACCGACCACGCGGCGATCGCTACGGAGAACGTCGTCATCAAGAATTTGCAGAAGGACGGTATGAAAGATCCGCGTAAGCAGCTCGGCCGTGAGCCACTCATCGCCAAGATTGCGGAGTTCGTGGAGAACAGTAAGAAGACGATTCGCTCTCAGGTTCGCAAGATGGGTTCCTCCTGCGATTGGACTCGCGAGCGCTACACCTTTGAGCCATCGCTCAACCGCTGTGTCAACGATGTGTTCCAGAAGATGTACAAGGATGGTCTCATCTACCGCGGTCACCGCATTGTGAACTGGGATCCCAAACTTCAGACGACAGTGTCTGATGACGAAGTGGTCTACAAGGAAGAGAAGGCTCCGTTCTACACATTCAAATACGGCCCATTTGAGATCGGCACCTCTCGCCCAGAGACAAAGTTCGGCGATAAGTACGTGGTCATGCACCCAGACGACAAGCGCTACAAGAAATTCAAGCACGGAGATACCTTCGAAGCAGAGTGGATCAATGGACCAGTCCGCGCCACCATCATCAAAGATGAATCCATCGATATGGAATTTGGCACCGGTGTCATGACGATTACACCTTGGCACGACCACACCGACTTTGAGATCGCCGAGCGTCATGGCCTAGAGCGTGAGCAGATCATTGGATTCGATGGTCGCTTACTTCCGCACACAGGTGAATTCTCCGGCATGAAGATCGACGAAGCGCGTCCGCTCATTGTCGCCAAGCTCGAATCGAAAGGATTACTGGTAAAGACAGATGCAAACTACGTTCACAACAAGGCCGTCAGTCAGCGCGGTGGGGGAACACTCGAGCCGCAGATCAAACTCCAGTGGTTTATCGATGTAAACAAGGAAGTCGTCGAGTGGCAGAAGAAAAAGATGAGCCTGAAACAGATCATGCACGCGGTCGTGCACAAGGGCGACATCACGATCATTCCAGATCGCTTCAATAAGACGTACTTCAGCTGGATCGATAATCTGCGCGATTGGTGCATCTCCCGTCAGATCTGGTGGGGGCACCGTGTACCTGTCTGGTACAAAGGAACGGAATCCTATTGCGGCATCGAGCCACCAAAGGGCGCTGGCTGGGAACAAGATCCAGACACGCTCGATACGTGGTTCAGCTCGGGTCTGTGGACATGGTCGACTCTGCTCGATCCAAAGTTGGCACAAGATGCGAGTATTTCGTTGGAAGAAGTGTTGAAGCGCAGCCCAGACTTCCAGCAATTCCACCCAACCAATGTCATGGAGACAGGCTACGACATCCTGTTCTTCTGGGTGGCGCGCATGATCCTCATGACGACGTACGCGACAGGCCAGATCCCATTCAAGACGGTCTATCTCCATGGCCTCATCCGCACGCGCGATGGTCGCAAGATGAGTAAGAGTGATCCAGAAACGATGATCGACCCCTTGGATATCATCCCGAAGTACGGCGCCGATGCGCTGCGTCTCTCCATGATTGTTGGTCAAAGCCCCGGTGCAGACTCTCGCTTGTACGAGGAAAAGATCGCAGGCTACCGCAACTTCATCAACAAGCTCTGGAACGCGTCTCGCTTCGTGCTCATGCAGTGCGAGCAGGCGGGGATCGATCCGCAGTCGATCGAGAAGCTTCCAGACGCCGCATCACTCTCAGTAGCCGACCGCGCAGTGCTCCATGCATCGGAAGTCTTGATCGAAGACGTAACCAAAGGACTTGAGACCTACGATTTGAGTGCAGTGGGCGAAAAGCTCTACAGCTTCGTGTGGGATTACTTCTGCGATTGGTACTTGGAGCTTTCTAAGGGCACTGCGAATCACGCTGTTCTCGTCCATGTCCTTCGCCGCACACTGCGCTTGCTCCACCCATACTGTCCATTTGTGACAGAAGAACTTTGGGCTTCCGTAAAGCCAAAAGACGCTGGCATGCTCATCTCCACCGAGTGGCCAAAGGCGAAGAAGGAGCGCAAGGATCAGAAGGCGTTTGACTCGCTCCAGCTCGTCATCGATGTCGTCACCGGTATTCGTAAGCTCCGTGCCGATAATGGCATCGAGCCTGCGAAGGAAATCGACGTCACCATCGTCAGCAAGAAGCACGCCGATCTCCTGACATCGGAGCAATCGCACATTGTTCGTTTAGGCAAAACAAAGAGTCTCACCATTTCTGCCAAAGCAATAAAACTTGAGAATGCTGCGAGCGTGTTCTTGAATGATGTTGAGGTTCACCTCTCACTCGCTGGCCTCTTCGATCCGAAGAAATTGAAAGAGAGTTTGAGCAAAGAACAGGCCGAGCTTACGAAGTATGTGCAGATGATCTCCGGCAAGCTCCAGAACAAGAATTTTGTGGATCGTGCTCCTAAAGAACTTGTAGAAGGGGAGAAAGCCAAATTGGCTGATGCAGAACAGAAGCTCAAAAAAATTGAGGAGAGATTGAAGCAGCTCTAATCAGCTGTTTCTACGATCGGGAGATCGAAATCTTTGATGGTGCCGGAGGACACCGGTAATGCGGCTGCTCGGGTGATGCTGTCTCTGCCATAGCGGCTATGCAGACTATCCATCGCTTCCTGCAGCTTTTCATCGGCGATGACTTTGGTCGTGTCGTCGAAGAGTGAGCCCTGCAGAATGTCTGCGCCGCGGAAGTTGTAGAGCGCGAGACCGACCTGATTGTATTTGCTCGCGTGCCACGTGAGACCAGAGAGTGCAGCGAGTACTGCGGGCTGCATCTGTGCTGCGGTGATGCAGGTGCGTCCCAGTTTTCGGTGCGATCCACGGAAGGCGAAGTCTGGTGTACGAATCCAGACCGAGAGATCGGTGCATCCCAGGTTCCACCGGCGCATCTTCATCGTGCAGTACTCCAAGTGCTTCAGCAGATGTGCTTTCAGAATCTTTGTATCGGGAGTCGTTTTAAATGTTCTACAGCGCGAAATAGACTTCGGTGGACGGACGTCCTCGGACACACTGACCACTCGTTCACCCAAGAGTTCCCTCTGCATTTCCACTCCCGGTCTGCCACACAGACGAATGATCTCATCCTTGGGAGCAGTCGCGATGTCCCATGCTGTTTTCCATCCGAGCGCATCGGTCTTGGTCTGCCGCTGCCTCCCGATGCCGGGGATCGCTGCAGCTGGGCGATCTTTAAGGAAGCGGGGAATCTCATCGTTCTGAAGCGTCAGGGCGGTGACGCCGGCTGGTTTTCGATACTCACCCGCCATCTTGGCCAAGAGCTTGCTAGGCGCGATTCCTATGGAAACCGAGAGGTCGGTCATGGTGAGCACTTCTTTCTGCACCGTCTTGCCCCAACTATCTGCGTTCGTCGGCGAACCACCCACAAGTGATTGCAGATCCAAGTACCATTCATCGATCGACATCTGCTCCACGATGGGGCAGTAATTCTTCAGGATCGATTCGATCTGTTCCGAGGCAATGCCTGTCTCTCGGAAATCAGCTGCCATTTCTACTGCACCCGGCACGAGCTTTCGCGCATCGGAGAGACGCATGCCTGTTTTCACACCTTTTGCCTTCGCCTCGTACGTTGCAGCAATCACGCAGCCGCCACCCATGCCGATAGCGAGGAGTGGTTTGCCTCGGAGAGATGGATCAGTTCGGATGATGACCGAAGCGAAGAAGGAGTCGGCGTCGATGTGAGCGATCATGAAAACAAGTAGTATGTAGTAAGTAGTAGGTAGTAAGGGGGTTACTTACCTTTCAATCGATTTAATTAATCCATTGAGCAATTTGCTTACAACAACGGAGGACTCTGCGATCTGTGAAAATTTCTCTGAGCGTACGTAGCCAATATCCTTTGAAGCGATGAGTTGGTTTTGTATTTCTGTTAGCGAGGACAGACTCATGTAGTAGAAGTGGATTTTTTCTTTATTTGATCGACGATTAAACCCTTCTGCGATATTCGAAGTGATTGATATTGCTGCTCGTCTCATCTGAGATGTGAGCCCAAACATTTCTTCCTTCGGAAAGGCTTTTGTCAGAGTGTAGATAGCTAAAACCAATTTATGAGCTGCTTGCCAGGTTGTGAGGTCTGTAAACGATCGAATCTTCTGTACGCCGGCAACTGGTGCGGGGGATGCTTGCATGCGTACTACTTGCTACATACTACTTACTACAACACTCACAAACTCATTTTCCTAATCAACCCACTCACGACTCCCGCTACCTTCAACTCGTCCATCGCATGGAGATCGGGGTACTCAGGGTTTTCTGCCTTGAGGTAGAACTTGCCCTTATCTTTCTTGAGACGTTTGAGGGTGAACTCTCCATCCAAGACACCAACCACAATATCTTCTGGCTTTGGCTGCTTGCTGCGGTCGACGACGACTAAGTCACCTTCGTGAATACCGGCGTCGATCATGCTGTCGCCCTTCACGCGAAGGAGGAATGTGGAGGAGCGATTACGAACGAGATAGTTATCGATCGTGATCTGTTCTTCTGCATGCTCTTCCACCGGTGCTGCAAAACCAGCAGCGATGGGACCGAAGAGGGGAAGTGTCATTGGCATTGGTGCATCGCCCGATGGCATGGCTACGATCTTGATGCGACCTTTTGGATCTTTCTCGATGTGCTTGGCGTTTACCAAGGTGTTCACCACCTTTGCGATGGAGTTCTTACTACGAACGCCAAACGCGATAGCGAGATCGGCCAAGGATGGCGAGTAGCCACGCTTGTTCTGGAATTCGGTGATGTAATTGAGAACCGTTCGCTGGTGTGGCGTGAGAGCCATAGGGGTTGTTGGGAACAATCGTACACCATACTAGGTGTACATTTGTACACGGTCAAGAATAATCTCTCATTGCAGATTGCAAAGGCAAAGATTGTCTGTCGCAGAATATTTTTTGATCAACCAACTTTATCGAGTTCCTTCTCCTTAATGAGCTCCATATACATCACTGTCCACACGGCTTGTTTGAAAACGTGGAGGTACGTGAAGAAGTACGCTGCAATCACAGTGAGTACAAGGCCAAGAAGTCCAGCAATGGTGTAACTAATAGCAGGGCGAGCCACGTATGTGAGGAGTAAGCCTCCACCCATTACAGCGGCAGGGACGAGCACAATAATGAGAGTATTGATAACGATGCGCATCGAAATGATCATGAGGAGCGCTGTAAGGAAGACCACGTGTGTCATGTAGCTAAAGATAAGTTTCACGCTCTTCGCACCAGACTCAAACACACCCAGTTTTTCTACGACAATGCCGGACTCTGTGAAGCTGCTGAAAAATTTCAGAATATTGGAAATGACCCACACAATGAGTGCGACAACGAGCATTACTTCCTTCATCCCTGCGCCGTAACGGAGGATGAGCGAAATGCTTGTCACCAGGATTGAGAGACTCGAGAAGACGAATACTTCGTGAACAGCGAGAATGGGAAAGAAGTTATAGAGTGCAAAAACCATGCCACCGTTTGGCTTTTCTTTATTGTGCGCCTTTGCCGTCAGTCCAATAATCGCTCCTTCAGCGAGACTTGGAACAAAGAGTTCAACAAGCAGCAGAAGAAGAAAAGAGACGACAATCGTAGCAAAGAGCCAGAAGGGCATGCTGTGATACAGCATGATTTCGATATCGAAAAAGCCGCCTGCCTCACCCTGGAAATAGGTGTAGATAAAGTAGATCTGATAGATGATGAGTTTCACATCCAAGAGGATTTCAAAGAGGGATCCAAAGAAGCCCCAACGCTTGAGTGAGGGCTCAGTCGTTGTGATTGTCCAGGCTTGCGCGATGATCTCGCGTGGGGTGAGCATCGGGAGAGTAGTGCCACTACCGAATGTCCTGCAGTGGTACGTACTGGAAATCCTCCCCGAGGACGATGACAATGTCCACCCCATTCTCTTGGAACGGAGTGCTATCTGGCGTTTTGCCCTCTGCAATCTTCAGAACTGAGCCAAGGAATGCCGTGCTGCTCTTCGCACGTTCGTGAACAGACGATGTCTGCCCCGGCGTACTTGCAGCGGTGAGCACAGGGTTGATGGCGATAAATGATGTCGGGAAATCTGGATTACTCGCTCCTGGTGCGTAATTACGTGTTTCTACAATATTGAACCCATAACGATACAGTTCTCCTCCCAAGCGACGAGCAGACCCCTCCTTGGCTCCGGCATTCAAGACAGCAATGCGCAGCGGCTTGATGAAGACAGCTCGATGCCGGAAGACGACATCGATGAAGTTGCGAATTTGCTTCCATGTCACGGGGAATTCAGGTAGTGAAACAGGAAGGAGGACAGATGCTCCTTCGAATTGTTCGCGCGGAGGTGCATAGAGGAAGCCTCCCACCTCAATAGAACTGCCGTAGAGTCCATTTTGATCGCTCAAGTTCATGTTGATGATGTTCTCAGAATCGATCGATTTTCCCATTGCTGCGAGGCCAAGTAGCTCGCGTGTTCCAAACGTCGACTCAATATTTTGAGAAAGAATCCCCATGATTTCTGTAATACGACTCACATTTTTAATAATTCCTTCCTCTTTCACCTTCTTGCCTGCAGCAGCGATGATTTGTTGCTGACGTGCAGAGCGAGAGAAGTCACTGGTGGAGTGCCGGCTACGCGCATACTTCAACGCTGTTGCTCCATCGAGGTGCTGCGGACCTGCGCTGAGCTGAAATGTTTCGTAGGTGTAATTCGGCCCAGGATACTCCGTATCTACGAGATCTTCCGGTACAACAACATCAATACCGCCAATCGCGTCGATGGTTTGTTCAAATCCGGAAAAGTTCACCTTTACCACTCCATGCATGGGCAGACCGATGAGGGTTCCTACCTCTGTTGCAAACTGAGAGAGTGCCTCACGAGAGGCAACTGCTTCGTCATCACCTTGCTTCATAAGGTAGCCCTTGTAATCGCGATACAAGCTATTAATACGACCTTTCCCCATTTTCTCCGTTTGCAGAATGTAGGTGTCGCGAGGGATGCTGAGGAGAACAACACTCTTAGTGTTCTCAGGATCGATGCTCGCAATCATAATAGTGTCTGTGAGATCAATGCCTTCATGGTCGTTGTCTCCTTCGCCAAGGAGAAGAATGTTCGTGAAGCCATTCTCATCTTTTGGAAGTTCTGCACCAGCCATTGTCGCCATGCCGAGGGTCAAGCTCTTCAGGCGTACGAGTACTTTCAGCGTCCCCATGACAAGGAGCAGAATCACGAGTATCGATACAAGAATCGCCACGGTTCGCTTGAGGGTGCGCTCGCGTTTCTTCTTCACTTCTTCCTCGTGCTTTGCTTCCTTGAATTGCCTGTAAAACGCATACAAAGCCTCTGCAGCTGGCACAGCGAGTGCCGCGTACTTTTTCCACTGGCTCGGCTTATCGTTATCGCGAACGCGACGAGACGTAAAAGACATCGGGCGCGATTCTACTCTGAAGAGCGCTGCACAGTCACTGCACGAGCAGTTGCCTTCAGTAAAAGTCTATGTCGCAGTGGAAGAAAAAGAGATCTACTTTGTTTCAGTAACGCCTTCGACGTACGATGAGCGCATGTCTGCCCCACTGTTTCTCGAAGTTGACCCGCAAGATCACGCACTCATCACAAGTAATTTTCCCAATGCAGTGCTTCGTAAGGAGGCGCTCACAGGCAAGAAATTGATCGATGCATGTACAGATCACGAGGTCGTGTGCTCTTTTATCTACAGTGAATTCTCTAAGGAAGTTCTCGAGGCACTTCCTCGCCTTAAGCTCCTGTGCACACGATCGGTAGGAACGAATCATATTGATCTCGATACGTGTCGAAAGAAGGGGATTATCGTGTGCAATGTTCCGGACTATGGGTCGCATGTCATTGCCGAACACGCATTTGCCCTCCTTCTTTCGGCACTCCGTCACATCACGGAAGCAGGAAGTAAGGTAAAAAGTGGTAATTTCGATTACCACGGTCTCAGGGGAATGGCGCTCATGGGCAAGACCATTGGCATTGTGGGTACGGGGAAGATCGGTACAAAGGTTGCACAAATAGCACACGGTTTCGGTATGCACATCCTTGCTGTCGACAAATGTCGCGTACTGGGATTGGAGTCCATCTATGGCGTGAAATATGTCGACGTAGACACCCTCCTCAGGGAGAGCGATGTTATTTCACTACACGTTCCTGTCTTTCCGGAGACACAGCATATGATCAATGCGTCTACCATCGCGCGGATGAAGAAAGGCGTCATCATTGTGAATACAGCACGAGGCGAACTGATTGATTCCGCGGCGCTGCTTGCAGCTCTCAAATCCGGTCATATTTCTCGCGCACTCCTCGATGTGTTAGAGCACGAGAAAGATTTTGCGTGGAACAAAGACATCATCGATCACCCAAGTGTTGTCGTGACACCGCATATTGCATTCTATGCCGATGACAGCATGCATCGTATGTACATCGACTGTTTTGACTCCATTCGACAATGGTCGGCCTCTCTGCCCATTACCCATGAGCTCAAGCCAAATCCTGTTGTCTGCGATCTCCCCGGTGTTGTACGGAAGTAGTGTTACTCGTAGAAGGAGATAGCGTCGCTCAATGCACGTCGTTGATGTTCCCGACTTGGCGATTTGTCGCTCTCTTTCACGTATCCCAACATCAGACCGCCAATCACGCTGTGATGATCCGGAAGCTTAAGAACATTGTGTGCTGGTCCATGGTGGAGCGATACCCAACACGTGCCGATGTCCAGTGTTGTGGCTGCAAGCATGGCGAGCTGCATAGCCGCAATGCAGGAGTATTCCATTTCGCGCGGATTCCAAATGATGTTGGGAGTTTTCGTCTCCAGTTTTCGGTTGCATGTGACCACCACAAACGCCGCAGCGCCAGCGACAAAGTTGCCATAGCACGATGTCTGCATCAATTTTTCCTTGAGTGCTTTCTCTGTCACTACATGGAAATGCCATGGTTGTAGATTTTCGACGCTTGGAGCCAGTATTGCTGCGCTCAAAATTCTTTCGATCACCTCTCTCTTCATCGGTGTATCCGTGAAGTAGCGAATGCTACGCCTATCGGTCAGGAGTTGTTTCAGATCGTCGTATGTCATACGAGAGAGGGGAGAGTATGACTTCAGTATACCCCTATTTTTTTGCAACGAAAAAGGCCGGCGAGATACTCACCGACCTTCGTCTTCAAGTGCTTCGAAAGCTTATGCAGCCATCGAACCCTTCTCTGCCTTGAAACAGTTCAAACAGAGAACTGGGCGGCCACCCTCAGATTCTGGGCGTGGCTTGAATGGAACCTCGCAAGCGTTGCCACACTTGGCACACGTTGCAGGGAACATCTGGCGGCTCTGCATGCGCTCATTCTTGCGCTTGTTGCGGCAGTCCTTGCAGCGCTGTGGAGCGGCAAGACCGCGCTCAGCGTAGAAAGCCTGCTCACCTTCAGAGAAAGCGAATGGCGCACCGCAGTCGCGGCACTGTAGCTGTTGATCAGCCATAAAAGAAAAAAAAGGAAGTAATGATGCAACCTTCCTTGTTTTCTCGTGTACTCGGTTTGTCCGATCAACGTTTGGACGAAGGCGTTTGCGTGCCTACTATACGCCACATTGACGTAATAAGTCAATAGTTCCTGGTATCAATCAAGTGCAACTGAAGATGGCTTTCTACAGCCCGAAAAGGCTATGAATTGGCTATCCAGATCCCTAAGGCGGTAATGGCAGCGCCGAAGAGGATGCCGCCGAAGACTTCTAAAATGGAGTGTCCAACCCGCTCAGAGAACTTCACCCACTTTTGAAGACGGTTGAGAATTTTTCCTTGCATGCCGATAGCACGGCGAGAGCTCGCAGCGTCGTACCACACGATAAAGGCGAAGACGATCGCAATAGCGAATTCTGCAGAGTCTACGCCCGCACGACGACCAACGATGATCAGAAGTGAGGTGACGATTGCTGAATGACTACTGGGCATGCCACCTGGACGGAGAATGCCTTCATGCCACGCGCCACGCTCGATGCCTTCCACAATAATCTTGAGGAGCTCAGCCAAGAGCCCAACGATGATCGGAATCAAGAAGATGTAGGTACGGAGGAGTTCGTGCATGGGCGAAGAATATAGAATTTAGAATTTGGAATCTAGAATGGAGTGGAAATTGCTCGTGCTAAATTCCAAATTCCATATTCAATATTCAAAAAAAGAGATCCTCGGGTGAGAATCTCTTTTGAAATCGACGTGAGATTTACTTAAGAGTGACTTTAGCGCCGGCTGCCTCGAGCTTCTTCTTGATGTCCTCGGCTTCTGCCTTAGGAGCACCCTTCTTGATGATAGCTGGAGTCTTGTCGACGAGAGCCTTGGCTTCGCCGAGACCGAGCTGAGTTGCCTCGCGCACAACCTTGATAACGCCGATTTTCTGGGCGCCACCGTCGGTGAGCTCAATGTCGTAGCTAGACTTCTCTTCAGCGGCTGGAGCACCACCGCCTGCAGCTGGAGCTGCGGCAACGGCGACTGGAGCTGCTGCGGAGATGCCGTACTGCTTCTCCATGAATTTGACTACGTTGTTGAGCTGAATCACGTTCAGCTTCTCCAACGCGTCGATGACAGCCTGCTCCTCCTTGGCGAGAGTGATCGTGTCAGACATAAAATAGGGGGAAAAAAGAGAGAATAAAGAATTTAAGCGCTAGGTGGGGTTGCTGGTGCAGCGGCAGCTTCTGGAGCTGGGGCAGCAGCGGCTGGTGCTGCAGCAGGAGCTGGAGCAGCAGACTCTTTCTTCTTGGCGAGCTCAGCCATGGCACGAGCGAAGCCAGAGAGAGGAGATGTGAGGGCAGATGCGAATTGAGTAAGCGGAGCGTTGCACATCGACATGAATGTCGCGAGGAGCTGCAGCTTAGATGGGATTGTTGCGAGTGCGTTCGCGTCAGATGCAGTGAGAACCTTTCCTTCGAATACACCACCAACGATCTTCACAACAGGCTTGTCCTTCGAGAACTTGAAGGCGATAGCAGCACCAGATGTTGGTTCCTTGAAGCTGAAGATACAGGCGACACCTCCTGGGAGAGCTTCGTCTGCAACTTCTACATTGGCTGACTTTGCAGCGAGCTGAATGAGGGTCTTCTTGGCGACCTGCATTTCTGCATCTTCCTTGCGGAGGTTAGAGCGGAGCTTGGTGATATCGGCGACGCTCAAGCCCATGTACTGGGCGAAGATCACAGACGATGCGTTCTTCATCTTTTCCGACAGGTCTTGTACCTGTGCTTCTTTTTGCTGACGGGTGGGAGCCATAAAATAGTGAGTGCTAAAAAAATAACCGCTCCGTTTTCTTTCCTGGAGCTTAAGAGACCTAATTTCCTGGGGGTGATGAGGTCTCCCGACGCCCGGGAGACCAGCGAGGAACACGGCACGATTCACCAAGCCGGGGCCGGATGAGCGCTGCTGTATCCCTCGGGAGGATTTACTGTAGGCCTGGGGCCTACTACCTCCGGTCTTCGGACTTGGCCGTACTTTACTCGCCACGGTGCTGCTTGTCAACAGTGTTTGGTAACGAATCGGCATTTTTGACGTCGCTAGAGGCTATGAACCCCCAAATGCATTCTTTCGGCCATCGGCCGGAGGGCTTGCGGATGCTTAAGAACCCTGTTTTGGAGGGGTGGCCACAAGAAGTGGAGGAGAGGCAGCCTGTAACGTGGTACTCTGATCTCCCCATGGCTACCATCGTGCGCCCCACCCCCGGCACGTTGATTGCGTCCGTCAAAAGCGCGCTTCCAGGCATGGATACGCGTCGGATTGAACTTGCCATCAAGCGAGCAACAGCCTGGTATGGCGATCGTCGGATGGAACTTCTGCCAGAGATGACACAGCTTGAACATGCGATGCGTACGGCAGAGCTTCTCACCGAATTCTGCCCCGATGAAGACGCCATCATCGCGTGTGTGCTGCAGCATTCGCTCGAAGGATCGGAAGGAACACTCTCCGAACTCGGCCGTGAGTTTGGTCGTGCTGTTCGCGACATGGTGAGTCGCATCCATCTTCTCTCGCACCTCTACACCACAAGCTGGCGCCGCTCGACCGATGATATGCGCATCATGCTCGTCTCCGTTGCTGATGACGTTCGCGTGCTTCTAATTTCTCTCTCCGTTGCGTGTGTCTTTGTGCAGCAGCTTTCCGGACTCAAGTCCGATTACAGAGTGCGACTCTGTCGTCAGTCGCTCCAACTCTTTGCGCCAATCGCTGCTCGTTTGGGTATCTATGCGCTGAAGTACAGGCTGGAGCGTTCGGCATTTCCTGAGTGCTACCCAACCGATGCACAACATATAGAGTTGCAGCTCGAAAAACTCCGCAGTGAGCACGGAAAATTTTTAGAACATTCCGCAACGGCTATTCGTGACAGTTTGCGCAGACAGGGGATTTCTTCTGTGCAAGTGATGGCACGAGAGAAACATCCGTACAGCATCTTTCAGAAGATGAGCTCTAAGAGCGTGACAGCTCTGGAGAAAATCACAGACCTTTTCGCGATTCGTGTCGTGGTTCCAACCATTCAAGACTGCTACCAAACCCTGGGACTCATTCACCAGATGGGCACACCCATCTCACATCGATTCAAGGATTACATCTCCTTCCCTAAGCCAAACGGCTATCAGAGTTTGCACACGTGTCTCCTGAACCTTCCGCACGCGCCCAAGAACGTCATGATCGAAGTGCAGATCCGTACCGAAGAAATGCACCGCGAAGCCGAGTACGGTGTGGCAGCTCACTGGTCGTACAAAGAGACAGGGAAGAAGGGGAGTCGTGTCATCGATTCTGTGCGTCAGTATCAGCTTTCCGATGTTCTTCTGAAGCAGCAGTCGGTTGGCGCTGCGGACAGGAAAGATCAAGATGATGAGCTTACACTCGTGAACCACATTTACGTCCTGACTCCTCGTGGTGACATCATCGAGCTGCCGGAAGGCGGTACTCCGCTCGACTTCGCGTTCATGCTCCATACCGACATCGGACTCAAGTTCCGTTCGGCGCGTGTGAATGGAAGCATCGTGCCGATTACTCACGAGCTGGAGAATGGTGACATCGTGGAAATCCTCACGCATAAATATCCACGTCCTGCACTCCAGTGGCTGGAGGCACTCAAGACTGCATCGGCTCGTTCTAAACTTAAGGCGTACTTTTTTGCGCACAACCGTCCGCAGTTCCTCATCAAAGGTCGGCAGTCCGTGAATGCGGAACTCAAGACGCGTGGACTCCCGCAGCTCGATAACGATCTCACACTTCTCGATTCGTTCGACGGCAAAAAGATTTCGATGAAAGAGCGCGAGGACTTACTGGTAAAAGTAGGGATGGGTTCTGTTCGCACATCATCGATCTTGCGTCACGTCTCACCGGAGAAAGTTGTGCCTCGCAAGAAAGTGGTAACCAAGACACGCGTTGTGCCCATCTCCAAGAACGACATCATCTTTGAAGATGCCGAACTCTCCATGCCCCATCGCTTTGCCAAGTGCTGTGCTCCGCAATCAGCCGAGACGCGCCCAGAACGCATCATTGGCATTGTCACGCGCAACGGTGTTGTAAATGTGCACGACCACAAATGCCACATGGCAAAGTCCGCCAGCAGCGAACGTAAAGTGAAGATGCGATGGGCGGTGGGTGCGTAGAGATTATTTCCAGAGCGATTTGAGCGTTGCTAGGCTTACCTTTGTCATATCGTCGACAATCAAGTCAGCAGCAGAGAGATCTTGCTTGCTGTGAGGCGGAAGGAATCCGACACATTTCATACCAGCAGCTTTGGCTGCCTTAGATCCACTCGTCGCATCTTCGATCACAGCGCAATATTCAGGACGCGCTTTGAGTCGCTCTGAAGCGAGAAGAAAGACGTCGGGTGCTGGTTTTCCATTCTTTACTTCAGTGCCAGAGGTAAGAGTTTGGAACCGCTGGTGGATATCAAGCTCTGTCGTCACGATATCGATGAATTCTCTCCGTGAGCTTGAAGCAATACCACATGGAATTTCTGCAGCTTGTGCTTCCAAGAGGAGTTCAATGCTTCCAGGAATAGCAACGACATTTCCAGTCGCAATCGAGGAAAGGACGTTGAATTTTGCATCTCGTAGAACCTGCTCTTCAGGCATCGGAATGTTCCATTCACTAAATAAGATTTCCCACACTTTATTTTCTGGCACTCCAGCAAAACGATTGGTGAGCTGCTCAGGTGTCAGGGTAATGCCGTATGCGGAAAGAATGTTGCTCTCAGCAATACCATGAAGCCGCTCGGTGTCAGAAATCACTCCGTCCATATCAAAGATAATTGCATCCATAGAACGGAAGTGTAGCAGCAATTATTTCTTCTCGTCGCTGATCATCTTCTCGATCAAGGTCTGCATCGTGAGGTCGAATTTGATTTCCTCGTAGATGGAGCCACCGGGGATGAGAGCGTCCTCGGGGAGCGAGCGACCATCGCGCTTCGCGCGTTCGCGCGTGCCCTTCACGGCGGCATCGACAGAGTCAGCGAGAGTCTCTATCTTCAGTATTTTGGCCATCTCCTGCATACCGAAGCGCAGTGTGATGCGATCTTTGGCGATGCCCTTCATCTCCTCAATCACGCCTTTCACATCTTTACCTGTCGTCTTGAGCCAGTCTTCCATCGTCATGCCCTGTTGCTTGAGGCGCATCTCGAGGTCGGCGACCATATCTTGCACTTCGGCATCGATGATTTCGTCAGCGAGTTCCACAGACGTTGCACCACGCACCTTTGTGTAGAGCTCTTCCTCGCGGCGCTTCATTTCGTCCGAGCGGCGGCGCTGTGTGAGCATCTCGCGGATGTCAGCCTTGAATGCATCTGGCGTGCGCTCGGCACCGAGACGATTCTTTAAGTACTCAGGAGTAAGCTCTGGGAGTTTTACTTCAGAGATCGCATTGGCTGTCATTTCGATGGTGACCTTCTCACCCTTGAGCGCAGGGATGCTGTGATCTTTTGGGAAGGTGACATCGACTTTTTTCGTATCACCCTTCTTCATGCCCAGTCCGTGCTCCTCAAGTTGCGGAAGGAGTTCTTCCGAGCCAAGGGTGAGACCATAGTGACCAACAGTGAGTTCGTCGACAGGCTTACCCTTCTTCGTTGTCTTCAGTGACAGCTGGACGAGGTCGCCCTTCTTTGCTGCACGATCCACAGGGAGCTCAGTGCGATCCTGGGACAAGAGGCGGTTCACAAAGCTTTCGATATCTTTCTCTGTGACGACCTCTGGTTCCTTCTTTTCGATTTTCATGCCATCGGCCTTCTTCACCGTGACCTCTGGGCGTTCGACGAACGTGAGCGAGATCGTGAGAGGGGACATGGAGACAACGTTGGCGGCAGGACGAAGCATTGGCTTTGCTTTTGTCTTTTCGAGTGCATCTTTGAGTACAACTGGTAGAAGTTCGCGGACAGTCTCTTCCAGTAGTCGGTCTGCACCCACACGCTCCTTCACCTTATCGGCTGGAGCCTTTCCCACGCGGAAACCCTTGATCTCTACTTGCTCAGAGAGACGCACAAGTGCGGCCGCCTCCGCTGTTGCACGAGATGCTTCGTCGATGACTGTCGTCGTGCGAACACGAGATTGCTTTAACTTTTCTACTTTGGTTTCCATGAGAAGGAGGAGAAATTATTTCCTGTCGTTCCAGTACACGAGGAGTGGAGTGGCGACGAAGATAGACGAGTACGTTCCCAGAACAATACCGATGATCAGAGTCAGTACGAACCAGAAGATCGTAGCGCTACCGAACAGGAGGAGCGCAGTCAGGACGATGAGTGTCGATCCGCTCGTGTACGTAGAGCGTTTCCAGCTCTGATTTACCGAACGATTGGACACAACACCGAACGACTCTTTTCGTTCCTGAATAAACAAGTTATCGCGAATACGGTCAAAGATGATGATGGTGTCATTGACCGAGTAGCCAAGAATCGTCAACAACGCTGTCACGAAGAGGGTGTCGACTTCAAAAGTTGTGTAGTGGCTCAACACAACCATAATGCCCACAGTCACCATGACGTCGTGTAGCAGTGTGAGCACTGCTGTCACGCCAAATTTCCAGGGGCTGTACTTGCGAGGGATTTTGCGGAAGGCGAAGGCGAGGTACACGATGATACCGGCCGACGCTACGATGAGTGCGTAGATAGCGCGGCTCTTGAGCGAAGCGCCCACCGTTGGACCGATCGTTGTGTACTGAACTTCTGTGACGTCGGTGAGCTTACTCTTCAAGTGCGCGAGAAGTTGCTTGTGCGTCTCATCGTCGATACCGCGCAAGCGAACCAAGTAATTCCCGCTCTGCATCTTGTTCACGGTTGGCGTGAGCTCGTGCGCTGTAAATGAATGCAGGGCAGAGAGGACGTCTTCGGATGTCTTGGGCGTAGAAAGCTCCATGCGTGTACCACCGGTGAACTCAATGCTTAAGACAGGTCCTGGTACGAACAGGAGCACAACGCTCACAAGAGTTGCCACCGTCGAAACGATGAAGAAGTATTTCGCTGGTTTGAGGAAGTCAAATTCCATAGTGCGGGGAGAGGGTAGCGGGATGCTAGACGTTTGACTAGAGGGAGGACAAGGGTGAAATACCGATTATTGATCCTGAGACGGGAGGTCGAGTGTGAGACGTAGGCTGCCTGGCTCTTGTTTTGCAAGCCATCCTATGGTGTCTGGTACTTCTGCAAAGATCGCGTGTAGTAACATTTCGGCATCGCGACGTACAGAGAGTGGAATGCGACTTCCTTGGTGCACGATCCAAGGGATATGGACAAATCCGGCTGTCTCCGCATCGATGGTATGTTCTAGTGACTGTGTCAGGAATAAGGCTTCTGTCACAGTCTGTGCCAGGACATAGGTAAGACCTTTTGTGGCAATTGCCGCACCTTCGCCGCCGCTCACTGTCCAGCCACCCTCATTCTGTACCGCACCATCTTCCGTCCCTAGGCGTACATCTGCACGAGTTGTTTCGCTATTGAGTACGAGCGATCGAGTGATGCCTTGTGCTTTCATGGCTACGACCGCGTCTACTAAAGCATGGAGTGAACTACGGTCACTCGCAGTGCCGATGATCGCTGCACGGAGTACAGCACCGCTTCCGCGAGTCATCGTAAGGAGTGCAGGCTCTGCCAGGAGATCCGTTCCTACCGATTGCAGATCGCCGAAGCCTATAAAGTCCTTCACAAGTGACTGTGCGATGCCACGCATTCCCTCCGCACGTTGCTGATTTTTTTTCGTCAGCTCTTCATCGAAAGCTCCAAAGACTTCTGCCGGATGTCGTAACGCAAAGGAAAGCAGTGGGGAGTCTTCTGCAACAGTTGGCAATTTCTTTGACGATGGGAAGAGAGGGGAGTGCGCATGACTTTTCAGATCGATTTCAATCTGACTGCCTGTGCCCCACTCCCAGCTCACATCGCTATAAGGAGAGAGTACTGTCCGTACAATGTCAGACGCTGGCGATTCTGGAAGAGCGAGCGTAGAGACACGTGCCCAACCGATATTATCCGACTCCTTTGGGATATGAGTCCGGAAAAAGCTTGATCGAGAGAGTGCGCGAGAGAGTTGACCCGACTCCAAGATGGATGCTCCTGTGGAAGCAGTTATGAAATCTTGTCCGTCCATATGAAGAAGGAACGCCCAGTTTGGTTGATTGCTCTGTGACGAGAGAATGGCAAGTTCGTACCGTGTGGCAGTGTCGGCACGAGGAATAGAGACGGTGAGCCCATAGTACTTCGCTGCTCGTCGAATAGTGTTGATATCCGTCGAACGAAGGAAGAAATGTGTATCTATCGCACTGATATGCTCGGCTAAGCCGGGGTACACTTGGGCTGTTTGGTAGAGCCACACCATGCTTCCAAGCACGCCGGCCATCAAAAGGAGGCCAAGAACGGCCAGGGCAACCCATCGTTTTGTCATGTCGAGCAGTAGCTCCATTTCTGCATCATAGCAGGGCGATTCACACACCAGAAACAAGAACGCTGGCGGTTTCAGCATTTTGCCTGATGTATACATTATTTATACTTAGAACATATTTCCTGGAAACCGCTATAGCACTTCCTTGTGGTTTTTTTCTAGATGGATACAATTACATGATTTCTCCGCACCAAACGGAACGGAGGGGTCACAAACACACTGACACAAACACACATAGCCGGGGACGCCCGGCACCAACACAAACTAAAGGAGATCATTCACACCACAGAGAGAGAATGTCGAGGCGGGGAATCAAATCCGTTCACCGCCACACAACATCGATATTCTGCTCGTAGAGAGGGTAATGGCCACACAAGGGTCAACAGAACCTAATTTCTGTGAACATCACCCTCTCTGCTCTGCAATGACGCTTCTCAGAGATGAATGAGTTCTGGGAAGTGCCTCTTTCCTCCCCAGTGTTCCCCCGGAGCTTATAGCACCGCGTGGCGAACCGGTCCGGGGACTTCGTTCGGTCACGAGGAGAAACAAGAGACCAAAGCAAGGCAGAGGATTCGGGGC
Organism: uncultured Candidatus Peribacteria bacterium; assembly: GCA_964575275.1. Taxonomy (GTDB): domain Bacteria; phylum Patescibacteriota; class Gracilibacteria; order Peribacterales; family Peribacteraceae; genus CAZKJL01. Next base: position 238,847 of record CAZNPE010000001.1, read on the forward strand.
TCATTCCCCCTGTGCACTCTCCGCACGCAGGCTCAGCGAAAGTTTTCTACAATTCATTCGTTGATAGCCGAGGAGACGGACACAAATACAAAAAGACCGCTCGACGGTCTTTTTGTTAAATGCGTGAAAGGGGCTACGCCCCTCTCACGGGCTCACCCCAAATCGGTGCGCCTCCAGGCAAGCGGAGCTTGCCTTCGGCGGTTTTTTATGCGCTGCGGCGTGGGATTTTTTATTTTTAACAATGGGGAGCGCGATGCTTCGCGCGTTTGTTTGTGCGCTGAATTAAAAACAAAAATTCCTACTGAGGATTCTCCTCCTGCTGCTGATTCTCTAATTGAGCAAGAGCCAACTGCTTCGAGATAAGGAGCTCTCTTTCACCGATTTCCCAAATTTGCTTCGGGGTCACATCATTTTTTGCGAAGACTGGGAATTCTGGGAGACCATCAGAGCGTTCCATAGAGAAGGGGGAGATTACGGCTGAGACGATAGCTCAGACTGCACCTTCTGTGCATCGGGATTTTTTGGATCAATCCGGAGTGCGCTGTCGATGTAGGCCTTGGCATCTTCCTTCATTCCAGCAGCGAGTGCTGCCTTGGCAGCGATGGCAAGAGCGCTTGGGTCATCGGGCCAGCGCGTGAGTGCGGCTTTGGCCAGAGCGATGGCGTCGAGGGTGTGATTTTGTGTAGAGGATGCGATTTCCACATATCTCTTATATGCGTCCAAATCACTCTCTTTTCCTTCTGCAATGATGCGGTACTGCTCCAGTGCGAGCTCGATATTACCGAGTTCCTGTGCGTAGTCGGCGAGGAGTTCGCGCGCGTCGCGCTCGGGAGAAAATCCGTTCACCACAGCGTACTGGAGGAAGGTGACTGCGTTCTGCGGGTCACCCAGTGCAGCATAGGTACGCGCAAGGAAGTACTGAATTTCGGGCTTTTCGGGATCCAGAGCGTACGCTTGTTCCAAGGATGCAAGTGCGTCGCGCGTGCGCTCTGTTGTGAATTCACAGAAGCCCTTCACAATCCATGCATCGCGGTAACTTGGCTGTGTCAGCACGACAGGATTTACGAGAAGGAGTGCCATCTCACATTCATTCACCTGTGCGAGCGAGCGAGCGAGGAGTGTCGACAGATGCGTCTGTTGTCCGTCTGGGAAAAGGGCGAATTCGTTGTACGACTGAATGACCACGTTTGCTGCTGTGCGAATGGCAGGTTCGCCCGCTTGCGCTGCCTTGGCGAGGAGTGTTTTTGCCTTCTCATGATCGCCATTTACAATGGAGACGAGCGCGAGTCCGTAGAGTCCTTGTGGTGACTCTGGATTGGTATTGAACACCGCAGTTGCTTCACTTGGATTTCCTCGACGCAGAGCCAAAATTCCCTCAAGGAGCATGACATCTTCACTCTCAGGATTCTCATCTTTGAGTGCATCGATTGTCTTGCTCGCGTCATCGTATTCGCGTCGTTGAAGCTGGATGGCAGCAAGCTTCTTCAAGGCCGGTGCACCACCGCCGGACTCCACGCTGCGCTTGTACTTTTCTTGTGCTTGTTTCCACTCACCTTTGAGCTCGAAAATTTCACCCTGACGGAGCTCGATGAGTGCCTGAGATTGCATGGCACTCGTTGGATAGTTCTTGGAGTCACCAGGCAGTAATTTCTTAAGAAGGCTCGTCCCACTCGTTCCAAACGATGACTCGATAGTGTTCACTGATTGGTGAATTTGCCACAAGAAAAGCCCGCCAATGGAAAGTCCAAGGGCGAGTGCAAGCAGAGCAGGGATGGTGAGACGAGTGGAGAGCTTCACGGAGATGAAGGATAGCAGAGGGAGGTGATTGAGGTAAGGAAAGTAAGGAAGGTGCGAAGAGAAAAAAGTATTGAAATGCATGATTTTTTCACATGCAAAAAACACCTTCTATACCTTCCTTACTTTACATACCTTCGATACCTCTTAATCCAACTTTGGACTGAGCTCGCCATCGTCCGACTTCTTCTTACGGACACTCTTCTTTACCGGAGCGGCTGGTTCCTCGGCATCAATGCCCATGGAGTTTTTGGCTGCAGCTTCAGCAAGATGACGTGGAATGACGGCTTCAACAGCACCCCAAGATGCGTTGGCAGTCTTTGGGATAAGGATGGTCACTTGGTCACCAACTTCCGCACGGTAGAACGTGATGGATGCGAGGAGAATGCGGTACACCTTTCCTTCGGCGAGTACCTTGAACTGACCATCTTCCTGAATGAGCACACCAATGACCGTGCGGCGCTCAATAGGAGCAATCTGCTTGTAGATGAATTTACCTTCGTCGGTGATGGACAACTTCATGCCATCACCTTCCACGAGCTTACTCTTGGAAGCGTAGTTGGCAGGGATTGGGTACGTCTGACCTGTGGAGTCCACCATGTTCTGACCGTCGAAGACGCCTTCCACTACCTTGGAGGCACTGGAAGCGTATGCGCCCATACCAAGTGAGCTCGCCTTCGTAGACAATCTCTCGCGGGACGTGTCAGCAACACCAGTCATCTCGCGGAGGAGACTGTTGGCAGTCTTCAGCGTAGACATGGCTGAGTCGAGGAGTTCCTGGATAGCGAGCAACTTGTCGTCCGACATAGAGGTAGGGGAATGTGTGTACAGTGTTTTTAGAGAGGACGCGTCGAGACAGAAACAGGGAAGTTCTTCATGCGGTTCGTGATCTGAGTTTCTGTGAGGAGTCCGGCTTGAGCACCGAGATGCTCAACGACACTTGCAGCATTCAGTGTACCAGCAATCAGTGCTTCTGGCAATGTTTTGCCAGTTACCAGAGCCCATGTCGCGCCGGTTCCAAATGCGTCGCCAGCGCCTGTAGTGTCGACGACTTTCACATTCGGCAGAATCGGACAGTGGATGACATTTTTGCCATCGGTCGCAGTCGTTCCGTTCTTACCATCGGTGATACACACCACCTTCACGCCTGCGTTCGACAATTTCTTCAGCGCCTCTTCCATCGTAGTACTCTGACTGAACGTGAGCGCCTCTTCCTTATTGAGGAGGAGAAGACTCGTGATTTTGAGGAGATTCGATTTGTGCGGTGCGTGCATGCCTTCCTTGATCTGGCATCCACCAGGATTCCAGCTTAAGTGCATGCGTGGCTCTGCGAGAATGGCATCGATGATGTTGTCTTCGATCATGCACGATGCATCGCTCAAGTGATTCAAGTACACCGCATCGACGTTCCCAATCGCCTCGACATCGAATGTTGCATCTTGCAGATGCTCGTTCACGCCTGGGGCATAGAGAATGCTGCGCTCGCCACTCGCGAGAGAGAGGATGATGGAGAAGCTCGATGTCTCGTGTTCTACGATGGTTGCGGAGTCTGTGTTCACTCCTTCTTTCTGTAAGGTCGTGAGGAGTTTTTCGCCCCATTGATCGGAGCCCACCACGCCACAAAATCCCGCAGCGAGGCCAAGGCGAGAGAGGCCAACAGACGTGTTACATGCGCCTCCGCCGCACGTTTCTACCACCTGATCAACCTTCGTCTTACTGCCCGCATCCAGGATGATGTGGGACTCTTTCTTCACGTTGGAAGAACCCATCTTCAGGAAGAGATCATACGTGGCGCCGCCGATGGAGAGCGTGCGCTTCTTCATGGCTGATTTAGGACTGATGATACCGCTGCTGCATGGAATCCATGAATGCGCGAAGCATTTCCTGTTGTTTGCGATACTTGCGCCAGAAGAGTCCAATCACTGTCGTCGCGATGAGTACGAACGCCATCATTGTCGATGAGATGCCAGAACTTGGCGTTTGTTTCACTGGTGGTACTGGTGGAGGAGGGGAGATACCCGCACCTGGGTGAAGGTCATCCAGAAGATCTGGAGGGACAACTTCCCCTGTTCCTGGCGAAAATCCGCTCTCACCTGGAGTGCCTTGTGCTACTGCAGCAAGATCGGACGCTGTCTTTCCTGTGATCGTCACTGGTGTCAGGCGAAGATGATACGTGATGCCACCGATGAGATCGCGAAGCATCGTTGTGGTTGCTTGGCCGCTGACCGAGCGACGCTCGGTGTAGACACCAGCTTCCACGCCATACTCAAGGACGTAGTGGTCGAGCGGGAGATCTTTGATCTTCGTCCATTCGAGGAGCAGGCTATCCTTTCCTGGGGTTACCTTCAGTGTCATACCGATCGGAGTGCCCTTTGCAGGGATGCTCTTCTCGGCGCTTTCGAGTCCATCAGCATTGATCGCCGTGAGTGAGAACTGATACGTAATGCCAAGAGGAAGATCTTTGATCACTGCCGATGTCACAGGCTGTTTTGTGGAGATGCTATAGAGGTAGTTCTTTGGCTCCGAGTCCTTGGCAATGTAGATCTTGTACTCCGTCACTGGCATTGTCTCTACAGCATTCCAGTTCAGAGTCACTTGGAACGCCTGACTCTCTGCCGTGACGCCAGTCACAGTGGGAACGTGCTGCGGCTTTACCGTCCACTTTGTCAGCATGGCGGACTGATTGCCGACAGTGTCCGTTGCTTGCACGGTGACGTCGTACACTTTGTCTGTAGCAGGAGCAGTGAACGATGCAATGTAGAGTCCTGCGCCAGACTCTGAGAGTGGTATTTGTGTGCCGTCGATTGTCGCAATCACTGTGCCGAGTTCAGGTTCCGATTTCACAAAAATACGAGCCTTGCCGCCTGCCTTTCCCTCCGTTGGATCGAATGTAATTGTTTCGATAGTTGGAGCTTCGTTATCCACGATCAAGTGAACAGGAGCAGATTCATACGTACCATTTTCACTCTCAACAAAGAGTGTTGCTTCCTTATCTTGTGGATTCAGTTCAACGCTGATGCGGAACACGCCTTCTGTGTCGCTTTCACCATTCACGATTTGCTGACCGCCACGCACCTTGAGGTTCACGAGGCTTGGAGCACGACCCTGAAGCAGAACAGTGTGCCCTTTAATATGTGCACGATCTTTTGGATCCAGAATGACGATGCGGCCATCGCTACCACCACTATCGCGGAGTACATTGAGTGTGATTTGTCCGCGGATGCTTGGGTCGGATTTGTCGTACACAGTGATGGTCTGTGGACCACCATTTCTCAGCAAGAATGCGAGAGCGAGATTGCGCTCACCTTGGTCAACACTGCGCATGTCGATGCGGCCAGTTGTTGGAGAGTTTGGATCTTCGCCCTTCTTTGGAAACTCGGCATCAGGGTCTGAGCTATCGACAATGAGCGTGCCGATGTAACCGCGAACAACCTGGCCGTTGCGGAGAGCACGAATATTCATCCCGAAGAGTTCATTGGCTTTCACATCTGTTGCATTCAACGGCAGCGAGAGTTCGAATTCATCGACAACAGTGCTGCTGAGTTCGGCAGATGTTGGAATCGGAATATCGAGGGCTTGTGCAAGCATGTCTCCACCGCGTTCAGTTCCTGTGAGAGATGCGCCAAATGAACTGCCATTTGTCACGAGGACATCGGCACGAAGCTTGAGCTGTGAGCCAGTGACGAGGTCGTACGGAATGAGTGTCATCTGACCGTTTTGCACCGCACTCGCTGTCCAGAGGAAGCGGCCACTGTCATCCGTCTCGTTGAACATCGGGACGATGCTGTCGGACACACGACTCGACACAAGTCCGAGCGGGCGACCAGACACAGCATTGTCGTACTTGTCGCGGAGGACAGCAGTGACTGTCGTTGTCTGCTTGCCGTCACCACGAATGGCGTTGGACGAGACAGAGAGTGTGGAATTTGCTTCATCCGCACGATCGGCAATGACAGTGAACGTCGTGGAACGACCAGCCACCACGATCTGGTACGCACCAGCGGTGACTGTGTATTTGGATGGGATCAACGTTGTCGCGTTGCCACTCGCATCGAGTGCAATCTGCTGTGTGTATGTCGTGTTCTTAGGACCGCTCATCGTAAGTGAGGTACTTACGCCAGCGTCACATCCGCTCATCGATACCTGTGTGCCGAGGCCAGCGACTGTATCGAGTGCTGCAACGCTGCACGAACCCGCTGCCATGGCAGGAGTTGCGATCTGCAGTAACGTGACTGCAAGAGCGAAGAGAGCAATGTGTTTTTGTTTCATAAATCATTCTATTGTAGCAAAAAATGCATCTTCTGACCATGGTCTACTATGGTATTTCACATCTATTTACACGATCGTCAACATACTGATGGGACTGTAAAGCAGAGCTGGTAGCGGCTGGTATGTGGCCATGCTACGATAATCTCCATGATTCGCGGAAAGACGCTTGCGATCCTGGGATTTTCGACTCTGCTCCTCGTTGCATGTAGCAGCAGTAGTTCGTCGAAAACGGTGGTCTGCGATCAGCAGTTCTGGAATGGCATGTTTTCCGCATGCTTGCCGAAGGATTGGCGCGTTCTTTCCAAGGAAACGCTTCAGCAATTGCAGGTGCCAGAGGAAACAGTCGCGGCTTTTCAGTACACCACTCCGCACGCTGGCCAGCTCGACACCGTCACGGTTACTCGCGAGCCGCTCTCGCAGGAGATGAAAACACCGGACTACAGCCAGGCGAACCAGCTCGCAGTATCTGCTCTTCCCGACTACAAACTCATCGATAAGCAGACAGTGTATGTCGATGCAGAAGAGTCGGCGATTCACGTGTTCAGCGCACGTCCTCGCGCCGACCAACCAATCCGTCGGTATTACCAAGTGTCTGCATCGAGAGAGAGAACAGGTTACACATTCACAGGGTCGTTCCCCTTGAGCATTGAAGACGACGAGGCTGCACAGGTGAAGTTCATTCTCCAGAATATTTCCTTCAAGGAACCAAGTGTCGCGAAGGAATAGAATTCTCATGAGTCTTTTTAGCATCCTCCTTGGGCTCTGTCTTCTTGCCGTGTGTTACGGTTTCTACCGCACATGGAAGACTGGTCAGATGCCGGAGTATGCACAGTTTACAAAGGGCACAACGCCATCGTCAGTCGCCGAAGGTCAGTGGATTGGCACTACTGATGAACTTGGCAAAGTATCATGGCGCGGTAAAAAATTCTTGAGTGCAGGCAAAGGCATCAATGTCTTTGGTGATGAGAAAACAGAGAAGTATCCGTTCACGTATTTCACCGCAAAAAGTTTGAGCGATGGGCAGAAAGATATTCTCCGTATCGATTACGGTCAGAAGGAAAATCCTCTCTGGCTCCGGTTCATTGTGGATGAAATGGTGAGCGTTGGTGAGAGTAAGTTTTTGGGTGCGGTGTACATCGATCTGATTCCAGGATTCCCATTCAGAATGGGGTATTTCAGGCTAGAACGGTAATATTGATCAAATAAAATTATATTGCATAATAACTAAATATCTATACACTATGGCGGTGACCACATTTCGTGGTTACATGATCCTTTCCCGAGTTGGAGTCGGTCAGATGAGCAGTTCCGCCCCCGCCGAGACGCCGGTCCAGACGTTCAAGCAGCAGGCAAACGCCGTGACCACCGTGGTCGCGGAGGTCTTCGCGCCGCCCCCGGCAGCCAGCCTCGGGGGCTGGACGCCCCCGCGGTACGTCAAGGTCTCTCGCGAGTATGTCGCGAGCACCAAAAAGACCATGCGAAACGACATGTTCCAGGCCGACGAGTTGTCGGCCTTGACCAGCGTCGTCCAGCAGGCCGAGGCCTGGATGCGCGAGCATCCGGTTGAGGCCGCCTCCGCGTCGTAACGACGGCTCAAGGGTGAAGGATCACCCAGCCCCTGCCGAAAGGTAGGGGCTTGAGCGTGTCATCAATAGAAAGCTGTAGCCGCGATTCGCAAATCGCGGATAGAGAATCCCTGTCATACCTGCAACGGTTTTCGAACCGTTGCTACAGTAAACATTTTATTTACGAGCGCAGGATTCTTCCTGCGACTCACGCGGCAAGCATGCCGCTCCCTATTTAATTTATTAGCTAGCGCAGGATTCTTCCTGCGGCTTTTATCGATTCTTTCCCTAGAGATTTGTGGGCAACATCAGTACAATCCCGCAACACTGGTGCTGTCGCCAAGCAGTAAGGCAGGGGTCTGCAAAACCCCCATACGCGGGTGCAATTCCCGCCAGCACCTCCATTTTGATCTGATCGATTAAGAGAAGAAGGCAAAATAAGTTGCTCGCTTTCACGCGTTCGACTACAATTCCCGAAATCCCCATGACTCCCGCCAAGAAATCAGCGGCAGGCGCTTCGCGTAATCCAAAGGATTACTGCATCGCTACCATCGGAAGCCACTCGGCTCTCCAGATCCTGAAAGGTGCACGCGATGAAGGCGTTCCAAACCTCGCTATTTGTAAGCGCGGATCGGAAGGGCCATACAAGAGCTTCGGTGTCGCCGATGACATCATCTTGGTCGATGACTGGAGCGAGTGGGACAAGAAGGTGGAGCCAGAACTACTCAAGCGCAATGCCATCATCATTCCTCATGGATCGTTCATCTCGTACATGGGTCACAAGCGTGTGCAGGATATGAAGGCGATGTACTACGGAACCAAGGAAATTTTGGAGTGGGAAAGCAACCGCACGATGGAGCGCGTATGGCTAGAGGATGCCAAGCTCTTGCTACCGAAGGTTTTTGACAAGCCAGAAGATATCGACCGTCCTGTTATCGTGAAGTTCCACGGTGCGGGTGGCGGATTCGGCTACTTCGTTGTGCGCACGCCAGAACAATTTTACGAAGTGAAAGATCGCAAGTATCCAGACGACAACGACTACACCATCCAGGAATACATTGTGGGAGTTCCACTGTACGCGCACTATTTCTATTCACCGATCACGGGTGAGCTAGAAATCATGAGTTTTGATAAGCGCTACGAATCCAACGCTGACTCTATCGGTCGCATCAAGGCGGAAGATCAGCTCGCTGCCAAAATTCATACGAGCTACACCATCGTGGGAAATATTCCGCTCGTGGTACGCGAGTCTATGCTCCCAGAATTCTTCGCGATGGGTGAGCGTGTGGTGAAGGCGAGCCGCAAGCTGTACAACACACAGACGAAAGAGAAGCTGAAGAAGGGTCTATTCGGTTCGTTCTGCTTGGAAATGATCGTCACTCGCAAACTTCAGGTCTACGTCTTCGAGATCAGCGCACGCATCGTTGCTGGTACCAATCCATTCATCGAAGGATCGCCATACACAGCACTCAAGTACGGTGAGCCGATGAGCACCGGCCGTCGCATTGCGAGAGACATTAAACAGGCGATTGAACAGGGAAGGTTAGAAGAGATCTTGGGATAGCTATGGCCGGCAGGCCGGCCGTCGCATCGCCAGAGACAGTAAACAGGCGACTAAAGCAGGGTAGACTGCAGGAAATCCTTGGTTGACGTAAATTAAAAATATGGTAATATTTACGCATGGGACGATACATACGTGCTTTTCCTGAATCGGCAGAAATTACACATCCAAAAGGTGAAGTGAACGAATCTCTCGTTGAGAGTATTAAGCAATCTGCGCGCACAAACGAGATTCCGAAGGCTGTTGTAATTGCGAGTAAAGAAGATGTTCTCCTCGCATGTCGTCATGCTCTGGTTGGCAGAGTGGATGACACTAAATTGATCGAACATATTTTTGAGATCGCTATTGCCCAGACAAACGGCAGACTCCGTCAGTGGATCGCAGGCATTGGAAAAAAGTCGCGATACGCAAGCGACGAGTTGAAAAATAAGCTCGGACGATAAACAAAAGTCACTCGTTCTCACTTCCGACTTCCTCTAGAATCGGAGCTCATGAACATATCCTCACTCCTCAAAGGCTACGATTTGCAGAAACTCACCGTCGGTGTGCTCGGAGGACACAGCGCTCTGGATGTCTGTCATGGCGCACGTCGTGCGGGCTTTTCTACAGTCGCAGTTGCGCGCAAAGGTCGAGAGAAGACGTACTCGAAGCACTTCAAGACGCGTCAGGATTCCATTGGATGTGTCGATGAATGCATTGTCGTTGACCAGTTCCAGGATGTCTTAAAGAAAAACATTCAGGAGAAGCTGAAAAAAATGAATACAATCTTTGTACACAACCGATACTTCTGGGTGTACTTCGATGACTTCTCCAAGGTGGAAAATGATTTCCACATTCCGATATTTGGATCACGCACACTACTAAAATTGGAAGAGCGCGATCAGCCATTCAATCAGTACGATCTTCTGCACAAGGCAGGGATTCGTACGCCAAAGATTTTTAAGAATGCCAAAGAGATCGATCGTCCAGTGCTCGTGAAGGCAGCTGAGGCAACACGCAGTTACGAGCGTGCGTTCTTCTTGGCAACGGACGAAGAGAGCTACGAACTCGCAGGTTCCAAGCTGGAGCGAGAGGGGAAAGTGAGTAAGAAGTGGCGTGAGGCAACTATCGAAGAGTTCATTGTGGGTGCGCCAATCAACTTCAACTTCTTCTACTCGCCACTCTCTGGCGAGCTAGAGCTCCTGGGCACCGATACACGCCGCCAGACGAACTTGGACGGTTTCCTGCGCATGACAGCGCCACAGCAGATGACAGCGCTCATGCACGTACCACTGAAGATGATCGAGACAGGACACATCGCATGCACGGTGAAGGAATCGATCTTGGAAAAGGCCTTCGACCTTGGTGAGAAATTTGTGAAGGCAACACAGTCACTGCCAAAGAAGTTGGATCCAAGTGGCAAAGGAATCATCGGACCATTTGCACTGCAAGGTGCCGTCGTCGCGGAAGAGGGGAAGGAGGACATCGTCATCTTCGATGTCTCACTCCGCATCCCAGGTTCACCAGGCACAGCAGCCACTCCATACTCCGGTTACCTCTACGGTGAATCCATGAGTGTTGGTGAGCGCGTAGGTCTAGAAATCCGAACAGCTGTAGAAGAAGGCGGTTTGGAGGAGATTTTGACGTAGGTATTGAAGACTTCCACCCGAAGGCAAAAGCAGTTAGAATCGCCTTCGCAATTCACTCTATGTGGGGCTGTAGCTCAGCTGATAGAGCATCTGGTTTGCAACCAGAGGGTCAGGGGTTTGAGTCCCCTCAGCTCCACCAAAACCAATATCTTGATCAGTCTCAGGTTTTTCTGTAGGACTTAAGTCGAGTAATCCTAATTATTATGCTTTTTGATGAAATCATACGAACATTCACTGGCCCTGCTTTATACGCCGAACCTGAATTTGACTATTACAATCGATCTGCAAGATCAGATATCTCTTCAGTAAGAGATGTACTTGAGCAGTGGTTTGCTGATTATCCCAATTTAGCCAAACCGGATGTCAGGGCAAGATTCCGTAGCAGTGATGCTGGCAATCATCATGGTGCCTTTGCCGAGCTCTACTGTCATGCATATACGAAAAGTCTTGGCCTAGGTCCACAAGTTCATCCTCATATTGAAAATCGGAGGCAGCCAGATTTCAGCCTGTTTAGAGGTGGAGAGTTTTTTTGTTTTCTTGAATGTACGGTAGCTACCGAATTTCGAGAAGGTGGCGCAGCTTTTGCAAGACTGCATACCATTTATGACGCTCTCAATCGACTGCAGTCGCCGAATTTTTTTATTGGCATCGATATTATTCGTCATCCTGATAGGAGTATTAGTGCTGCGCCTCTTAGGCGCTTCATAACTCAGAAACTTGCCAATCTAGACCCTGATGTAGTTGGGCAAGCAATGCAGAATAGTCAAAGTCTGCAAGAATCTTCTTATTATTGGACATGGCAGGAGGATGGATTTGAAATTGGTTTCTACCCAATCCCTAAATCAGATGCGGCAAGAGGTAGGCCAGGATTGCGACCTCTCGGTACATTTTCTTCAGGACCATTTGCACGTGCCGTGGATGACCGAAAACCAATCTTAGAATCACTGCAAAAGAAAGCGACTAGATATGGAGTATTGAATGCACCCTATATTATTGCTATTGATGCGATGGAAGAAGCTGTGGATACATTCGACATCATGGGGGCACTCTTTGGAGAAGAGCAGACAATCATTGATCGTAGGACGCTTCGTACTTCTGAAAGGAGAGCACCCAATGGTCTTTGGTATGGACCACGTGGTGTGCAGAACAAGCGAGTGAGTGGGGTACTCTTTCTTAAAGATATTGGGCCGTGGAACATTGCAAAAAGAAATCCAGTGCTATGGCATAACCCTTGGGCCACCCATCCAATTGCACCTGATATGTGGCCAGGTTTTCAGAAGATTCCAAATCGGGAAACTCAAAGAATGGAATTACGGGAAGGAAGACTCTCTCATGAAATTTTCAATCTACCGGCTGAATGGCCGACTCCTGATCCAGCTTGGGCGCGATAGATTAATTGCTCCAAAAAGCCCCATAGCTCTCTTTTAAATCCCCTAAAACTGATCCATCGGCACGCCACCCTCTATTCCACGCTGCGAATTGGGGAACAAGTTGATGATCGGGGCGAAGAGGACATCTTGCGTCCCAGTGATGTACGCAATGCTCCAGAAGAAGATGAGTGCCGCGATGATAATGATGACGTTGTAGATGCCACCGACTTTTGTTGCCCACGCAGGTTCGCCAAGCATGTCACCCACACGCTCTCGGTACTTTACGAGGACGAATCCGAACGCAACGCCGATGAGCCCGAGGATGATATGCATGAAAATTACTTAAGCTGCTCGTCCAACTTTTTTACGATGGTCTCTTTGCTCTGCACGCCGATAATGGTGTCGACCGGCTCACCATTCTTGAAGATGATGAACGTTGGGATGCTCATAACGTTGAACTGCTGAGGCGTATCTGGGTTCTCGTCGACGTTCATTTTGTAGAACGTGACCTTGCCTGTGTACTGCGCGCTGAGCTCATCGAAGATCGGGTGCATTGCACGACATGGACCGCACCATGGAGCCCAAAAGTCGACGAATGTCACACCTTTGGAGTCGTGGATTTTTGCTTTGAATTCAGAATCGAGGAGGGGGGAGGCCATGAGGGCGGAGGGGGAAATCGGTCTTAGTATACAGCAGGAAAATTTCTTTCAGAAAAGAAACCAACGAAACCAAGGAGTACAAGGAACGAGCGTACATCGTTGGTTTCCTTGGTTCCCTTGAATTCTTTCCTTGCTTACTGCCCTTTGCTCAGCAATTGCTTCGTAATCTTTTTTCCAATCTCCACTGCAGGTTGTCCGTAAATATCGATGCGATACAGCTTGCCCAAGTACACGAGCTCGGCCATCTGGAGGAAGAAGAGTTGTCCGAGGTGATGTTCGTCCAAGCGTTGCAGAGAGATGGTCACATGTGGGCGTTTGGCTGATGTGAGTGCCTGGCTCGTGCCGGTGTAGCACGCGTCCAAGAGTTGGCCGAAGGTCTTGCCTGCAATGTATTGGAATTCACCTGGCACATCGCGCGGGACTTCTACGCGTGGCTTATCCACTTCACGAATGAAGAGGTGCCACGACTTGCGTGGGCCGGCCATCCACTGCTGCAGAAGCGAGTGCTGATCTTGTGTGCCGATGGCAGCCAGAGGAATAGGATTGTGTGTTTCGGTCTTGCCCAAACTTTCCGCAATGAGTTGCTGCCCCCAGCGTGCCATGGACTTGAGCCTATCGCCGTAGGGCATGATGACACGGATCGGGTAGCTGCGCTTGGTATCCAGTAGATACTGCACAGTCGCGAGTGATGCAGCTGGATTTTTGGAGAGAGAATTTTCCTGACAGAACGTATCCATTTCTTTTGCACCTCGGACAAACTGATTGATGTCGCCACCCAAGAGTCCGAGTGCCAGGAGTCCGACGGGAGTGAAGATGCAGTAGCGACCGCCGACAGCCGGAGGAATGGAGAGTGAGTGTGTACGATGTGACTGCGCAAATGCGCGAAGCACGCCTTCTTCCGGATCTGTGATTGCAACCACACGATTCCCTGGGTGCGTCTTCACGGCAGACTTCAGCTTCTCGTAGCACGCGAAGAACGCCGACATTGTTTCCAAGGTTCCACCGGACTTACTCACGACGACGAGAAGTGTGTGCTTCCAATCGACATGCTTGAGGTGCATCTGGATTGTCGAAGGATCGACCGTATCGACCACAATGAACGATGGAGTGTCCGGAGATTCGAACACTTCCTGAATGACTTTTGGTCCAAGTCCTGAGCCGCCAATGCCGATCCAGAGCACTGTCTGAATTTTTTCAGATTTGATGGCAGAGAGCACACGATTCACATCGCCAATTGCTTCTTTGTTGTATGGGTCCATGGACCAGGCGTGCTGGCCTTTTTCTCGTTCGGTAAGCCATTCCTGCGTGTAGCGTCGGATGGACGATCGCACCGCAGAAAACTCGCTGTCCGGTATACCAAAGCTGGGGGTAATGACCTGAGCCAATGTCCCTTTGATATCGAGTGTGAGCATATGGGGGATAATACCAGAGGTGAATCGTGATGTAAGAAAAAAGTCTTGATATGAGAAACCAGGGAAACCAATGAAACCAAGGAATGTGAAATTGATACTCCATCCTTGGATTCTTTGGTTTCGTTGGACTCCTACAATGACCGAAGTGCCGCAGCCACGCGCTCTTCTGTTTTCTTTAGCTCAGCCGGTACACGCTTGAGTGCAGCGACGACTGTGGCCTGATCGTAGCCCAGAGACGTAAGTGCGGAGATGGCGTCACCGTCGAAGGACGCAGGCTTATCTTTGGTCGGAAGCGTTGCCCACTCTGGGTGTTTCTCGAAGAGAGATTTGAGATCAACCAACAGTTTCTCTGCTGTCTTTTTACCAATGCCTTTGATCTCCGTGAGTGCTGCAACATCATCATCCTGAATTGCGCCTGCGAGCATGCTGCGTGGGAGTGAGCAGAGTTCGAGTGCAAGTTTTGGTCCGATGCCAGAGAGGTTGATGAGCTCTACGAAGAGTCGGCGCTCGGCACCCGAGGCAAATCCGAAGAGATCCAATCGATCTTCTCGCACGTAGGTGAAGATCGTCACTGTCGCCTCGCTGCCCTCCTTGAGTTCGTCCCAGAGCGGAAAGGGGACAGAGACGAGGTAGCTTATCCCACCGACATTCATCGCAACCTGCGGGATATCCAGTTTGTGGACGGTTCCAGTGAGGGCGTAGATCATGGGGGGATCATAGAGTAAATGGTGCGTGTGGAAGAAGTGAAATTATCGGAAAGAAACCAGGGAAACCAAAGAATCCAAGGATAGGCAAACTACGGCTTATATACTCGTTGGTTGCTTTGGTTACCTTGGTTTCCTGCTATTCATTTTTCTCGTTATCTTTCCTTCTAAAAAACTCATTTTTCTGGTATAATCACTTGATGGCTTTGAGCCAAAAAACACACACACAATGGCTTGCAGGTTTTCTTGTCCTTTTGATCGCAGTTCCGCTGACGCTCGCTGCTGATGTCAGTGAGCAGTCACTCGTGGATGCCAAGGATCAATTTACGGAGCTCTGGCACAGCGCGGCAGCAACAACACAACGTCGTGCAGCTCTAGAGCAGACACTCGCCCAGTTCGACGACAAAGTGGCTGAGGCAAAGTTAGATCTGGAGAAAGCATCGACCGAACGAAAAGCAGTCCGTGAACGAATTTTGGAGCAGCGTGCATTCATCGAAGCTCTCCAAGGCCAGATGCATGCTGCTGCCGAGGCGCAGGCTTTTTACACTGCTCTTGCGCTCAGCCAACGCGATGACTTAGTCGAGTTCATTCGCTACTCCACCAGCAAGGACATCGCACTCTCCCAGTCTGGCCCTGCGCTTGGCGGCTCTATCTTGAAGCATGTTCTTCGCGGATCGCTCGGTGACAGCATCGAAGACTCGCTCGCCCGCGATGCAGTCGCTCAGGCTCGCGCTCGTTTCTTTGGGCAGATTCATGTTCTCATCGACGAATCAGGAAGAATCCAAGAACGCCTTCTCGCGATGGCCGATGAATTCGACACGCAGCTCCTTGCCCTAGAGAAAGAGCATGAAAATATCTCAGCAGTCGTCGATGAGAAGCAGTCATTTATCGACGATAGCTGGAAAGAGAAAAAGCTGACTGAGGAAGAATTGCAGCACGTCGCCGCAGAAGCGGCGGAAGCAGCGGAGCAAGTTGCCAAGCTTCAGGAAGACTTGGTTGCCATCAATGAAGAGCTCAAGCAAGCTAAGCTTAAAGATTTATCCGAGGAGAAAAAGACAGTAGAAGCAGAAATCGCAGCGCTGGAAGAGGAGCGTGAAGTGGTGCGTCGCAAAGATGAAGCAATGCATTTGCTGGAGGAAGCAGCAGTGAAAGCATTGCAGCAGACAGTGGAGCTCAAAAACACAGACAAGAAACTTTACAAAGCACTCGAACTTGCAGAGCTCACGCGATCCAATTTGTCGGCACAGCTCACAGAGCTTCAGGCTGCATTTGGTACTGGCACCATCGTTCCGACCGACGCCATGAAGAAGCTTTCCGAAGACATTGCCTTCTTGGATGAGGTTATTCCATTTATGAAGCAAGGTGTGCCACAGGCAGCAGCAGAAACCTATGTACGCGCCAAGCATGACGCCGATTTTGCAGCGCAGGAACGCGTTGCTCTGAAGGTACAGATCGACGCGTTCGCTCCGATGTTGGCAGAACTGCAGAAGAGGCTTAGCACCGCAGTGGGTGCCATCAACGATGTTGAAACACAGTTTGCACTCACGGACTTACCGCCGATGTTCCAATGGCCAGTGTTCGGACCGATTACCGCAGGGTATTTGGACGCAGCGTACGAAGGCGTGTTCCGTGTGCCGCACTACGCCATCGATATTGCCGTGATGCAGTCCACGCCAGTCCACGCCATTTCCGATGGTGTTGTCTTCGCGGTAAAGGATGGTGGCGAGAAGGGCTATAGCTACATCCTCATCGGTCATCGTAATGGATACGCATCTCTCTATGGTCACGTCTCTGTCGCCTTCGTGAAGAAGGGTGACATTGTGAATGTGGGTCAGACCATTGCGCTCTCGGGTGGAAAGCCTGGCACGCATGGAGCCGGTCCTATGACGACGGGTGCGCACGTGCATTTGGAAATTACCAAGGATGGTGTGCATATGGATCCGAGAACAGTGTTGCCGGTGAGGTAGGAAACCAACGGAACCAAGGATTCCAAAGAAACCAAAGAGAGGCCCTCATTATTTTCGTTGGTTCCGTTGGTTGCTTTGGAATCTTATTTCCCTGCCAGAATAATTACAAATTCACCTTTTACCTTGAGGCTTTTTGATACTTCCTCGATCTCTGAAATTTTTGCAGTCACAATCTCCTCATGCATCTTTGTTAATTCTCGGGCGATGACGATCTTTCGCTCTGGCTGCTCGGCTAATGTGGCGCTGAGTTCGGACAGAGTTTTCAGGATGCGATGTGGCGATTCGTAGAACACGATCGTGCGCTCTTCTTCTTTGAATGATAGGAGCATCGTCTGCCTTCCTTTCTTTAAGGGCAAGAATCCGATGTACGTAAATTGATTAATCGGAAGGCCGCTGATACTGAGTGCTGCGAGGAATGCAGAGGCACCTGGAATCACTTCGATAGGGAGTCCGGCTTCGCGTACTTTGGACACCACGACAAAACCCGGATCGGAAATGCCAGGCGTGCCGGCATCGGACACTAAGACAAGATGTTCGCCTTTCTTGAGTCTTTCGATCAGCCAATCTGCTTTGCCACTGTCGGTGTATCCGTGAAAAGAAATGAGTTCCTTCTTCGGAAGTTCCAAGAGCGTGAGGAGCTGTCCCGTGACACGAGTGTCCTCGCACACGATGGCATCGCACGACCCCAAAATATTGATGGCACGGAGCGTGATGTCACCGAGATTGCCGATGGGTGTGGAGACAATGGAAAGCATCAGGGGATAGTGTACATCTATTTATTTTCGAGGCAGCTTACTACTGCTCTACTGTTCCGAAATTCTGTCGTGTCTCTTTCAAGATGACTGCAGAGAGAGCAGATACCAATAAGTGGGTTGTAGGGTGGAGGAGGTACATGTTATCGAGACCTTCACTGTGTTCGAGCATCTTTGCGTTACGTGCCATATCTCTGTCTGTGCACCATTCATGACGAGTAAGAGAAAGTGGTGGTACATACAAGAGATTTACTGGTGAATTACCATGCCACAAGCGCACCCTATTGAGATTGAACCAATTTTGTCCCGAGTCCGAGGCAGCTCCGTAGAAAAAACTCTCTCTGCCTTCCGCTCCTCCCCAGGACGGAATTGGATGCACTGATACTGTATTTTCCAACGTGTTTCCAAGTCCAAACAAGAGATACGCTTCACCCGGACTCTGGCCAGATATATTTTTCATTCTTGCTAATCTGCCCATGACCGCAAAAGTCAGGAGATGCCATGCTCGTTCGTTGTTCTCCGGGCTGCAGGCCAATCTCTTATTTCGTACTGCGTTGAGCACGCGCATTCGTAGATTGAGGCGAAGCTCATTTCTCGTTGGCAGCAGAACATCAGATCGCAAGTTGAGCTCTGTTTCTCCGAGCAGAGAAATATTCTTCATTCCTTCCACCTCTACCTCTTCGATAAGTCTGCGACAGTCGTCGAGGCTCAAATTTTGTTCTACTAACGCAGCCATATCCGCAAAGCGATGGCCGTTTTCGAGCAGGGCTTCGTGGAGTGAATCGATGAGCGCAGGCGCGTGCAGAGTCTCCGGTGTTTCCGATGTCGCATCGATCGTGCCAATGCCCTTCATCAGCTCTGCAGTCACAGCAGCCTGAGCGTCGACGGCGGAACTCTGTGTCGATGGTGTTTCCGCCGGTTTTCTCTTACCTTTTTCTGACGGTCGTGAGGAAGACTTTTTCATAGAGGATATTATCGAATATTTGGTTTAAATTGTCAATTATTGGCTTGTGGGAGCTGTTTATGGGTTTTTTGACATAATTAGTAAATATATTAAAATATAACAACTTTCAACTATGGTTGAAGGTGTGTTCGTTCACATCGTTTCTGCACACAACCATCCAGTCCATCATGGTGCATTGGCTGGTTGTGTTTACTTCCCCTTCAGGAGGATTTCTGTGCGAATCATTGCCCCTTCGAGCACCGCCTATCGGCGGTGGGTCATCGCGAAGTGCGCGACACCCATCGAGGTCTGCGAAGACCTTGAGCCAGTTGCCGACTGGTACCTGCACATTGTGTTGGATGCCAAAAGTCTGGTCATGGCGATGGCCAGCCTGCATCGAAATCCGGACACGACTCTGATTGTGTTCGGATGCGAGCCCATCGATTTCCCGAAGAGCATTTTGGCCATCGAAATCCGGATTGCATGGCCCGAAGCGCACATCTTCGAGACCCTGGAGAAGGCGGATGCCTTCCTCCAGGGAAAACTGGCGGAGGTGGTGACGGCCTGATCGGCGTCAGGGCGCGGATGCAGAAGCGACGACGTGAACGAATGGGGGGCGTGCGGCTAGTCCGTGCGCCCCTCTTCGTGATGTTAATGCATCGGCAGTGATGCGATTTTTTCGACGTACGGAAACAGACTTTCTTGAGAAGCGAGCATGACGCGTTTGTGGATGAGTGGGAATGCTGCGCGGCCAGGACAACCCATTCGCTCTTCTGAAATTTCACCTCCTTCTTCTAGCCACTCCAAAACTTTCTGCTTCGTTGGGTCGATGATCTGTGGATGCAGATGCATTTCTCCCTTTTCATTGATTTGAAATGCCCATGGGTCATAACCTGGCCAATCGAATGTTTGGCCGCTCCATGGCCTCGCATCTTTCTCTCGGAGTGCCCACACGATGCCCTCCTCAAATACATCTTCGTCCGCAGACGAATAGCTGGAGAGAAGGGGGAGTGTCGATTCCCCGATGTGGCCCCATTCCTCGGGTGTGATGATTCTCTTCTCGGTTTGATGAACGAGCTGTGGAATGCAGCAGAGGAGTGCGTAGATATTGAACAGCGTGTTATTGGTTCCGAAATAGATGGCGTTGCGAAGAGCTGATGCATGCCATTCTTTTTCAGGTGCATCTGGTTTCATTGCTCGTGTCTCCTCTGCCTGCTCGGGCCGACGGTATTCAAATCGTGCCCAATGCATCGTCTCCAATTCCTCGTGTCCTACAGGACGACCATGCTGATGGGCGAGTAAGAATTGCTGTCCAATGATCCAGAGTGGTTGCGCCATTTCGCTGCGTAACTGCGCGATCAAATCCTGAATGTTCGTAGCAGTCTCCACGGTTTGACGAATCTTTTCTTTTTCTGATTCCGTTGGAAGAAATTGTGGAGATTGCTCCATCATGGAATAGCCAGCCATCATCTTTGCAAAATGAGTGCCTGCCTCCCTCTTATCAGGTGCCTCTGCATCGATTGTCATCGGTAAACCTTCATGAATCGCATCCACGATTTGCCGTGTTGTCATTTCCTGTGTCATGCGTCTAAATTTTACCACAGTACTGACTTTAAAAAACAAAATACAAAAATGTCAAAAAATGGCTTCAGGACTTGAACAAGCCGCGTGCTCAACCCTCTTCCTTTTCATGAGGGTTCTGGTAGTCTCACGTGGACTTTTTAAACCCTCGTTTTCGCTATGGCAAAGACCCCAACCCCCGGTGATGAGCAGCAGCAAGCACAGCTTGTTCCTGGCAACTTAGGCAAAATCAATCCACGCCCGATTGTCACGGAAATGGAGGAGAGTTACTTGGACTACGCGATGAGCGTCATCGTTGCTCGTGCCCTTCCAGATGCTCGCGATGGCTTAAAGCCAGTGCACCGCCGCATCATGTACGCCATGTTGCGCGAAGGTCTTCTGCCATCTCGCAAGTACAGCAAGTGCGCGGGTGTCGTGGGAGAAGTGCTCAAGAAGTATCACCCACACGGAGACTCTCCAGTGTACGAAGCGATGGTTCGCTTGGTGCAGGACTTCTCCATGCGTTATCCACTCATCGATGGTCAGGGTAACTTCGGTTCCATCGACGGAGACAACGCCGCTGCCTACCGTTACACAGAGTGTCGCCTAGAGAAGGTGTCTCTTGAACTTCTCGCTGACATCGACAAAGACACCGTGAACTTCCGCCCCAACTACGATGGCACAGTAAAGGAGCCATCGGTTCTGCCATCTCGCATCCCAAACCTGCTCCTCAACGGAACGGTTGGTATCGCGGTTGGTATGGCCACGAACATCCCGCCACACAACCTCCGCGAGCTGACCGATGCCATCTTGCACCTCACAGATAAGCCAAATGCATCGGTGGAAGATCTCCTGGAATTCGTGAAGGGTCCAGACTTCCCAACAGCTGGTTACGTCTACGATAAGGAAGCACTCAAGCAGGCGTACCTCACCGGTCGTGGCTCTGTTGTCTGCCGTGGAAAGGCGGAGATCGAAGAAGTTGGCAATCGTCACGTCATTCGCATTTCCGAGCTTCCATACCAGGTAAACAAGTCTGCCATGATCGAGCGCATCGCCGAGCTTGTCACAGACAAAGTGATCCAGGGAATTTCCGACATCCGCGACGAGTCCGATCGTCAGGGTATCCGCGTCATCATCGAGCTCAAGAAGGACAGTTACCCACAGAAGATTTTGAACCAGCTCTACAAGCACACAAACTTGCAGACGAGCTTCGGTTACAACTGCATTGCTCTTGCCGATGGTATTCAGCCACGTCTCCTCAACCTCCAGGAATTCCTCCAGATCTTCATCGATCACCGCCGCGAGATCATCACTCGCCGTGTCACGTTCGACCGCGACCGCGCCAAGGAACGTGCACATATTTTGGAAGGTCTCTCCATCGCGCTCGATCACATCGATGCAGTCATTAAGACCATCCGCGAGAGCGACACCACAGACGACGCTCGTCAGAGCCTCATCAAGAAGTTTAAGCTCTCCGAGATCCAGTCCAGCGCGATCTTGGAAATGCAGCTCCGCCGTTTGGCAGGACTCGAGCGCAAGAAGATCCAGGACGAACTCAAGGAGACGAACGCGTTCATCAAGGAGTGCGAGTCCATCCTCAAGGATAAGAAGCGCATCGACAGCATCATGAAGGACGAGCTCAAAGAGATCTCCAAGCAGTACGGTGACGACCGCCGCACAGTCATCGTCCCACACGCTGTCGGTGAATTCTCCGCCAAGGACACCATCCCAAATGCGCCAATGATCGTGGCTCTCACGACACACGGTTACGTGAAGCGATTGAGCCCAGCACAGTTCCGCGCGCAGAACCGCGGTGGCAAGGGTATCAAGGGAATGACGACAAAGGAGGAAGACGAAATCATGAGCATTGTCAGTACCAGCAACCACGACGACATGCTGTTCTTCACGAACACGGGTCGCGTCTTCAAGCTTCCAGTCTACGAATTGCCACAGGCCAGCCGCACCGCGAAGGGTCAGGCGATCGTCAACTTGTTGCAGCTTCAGCCAGGTGAGAAGGTGACTGCCATCATGAAGGCCAAGCTCGAGGGCAAGACACACCTCTTCATGACAACAGTCCAAGGAACAGTGAAGCGCACAGAGCTCGCTGAGTTCGACAACATCCGTCGCTCGGGTCTCATTGCGCAGAAAGTTCCAGAAGGCGATGAACTCAAGTGGGTGGTGGCAACAGGTGGCAAAGATGAAATCTTCATTCTTACCAAGAAGGGTAAGTCCATTCGCTTTAACGAAGAGGAAGTCCGCGCCATGGGTCGCGCTGCGGCCGGTGTCCGCGGTATCCGCATCGGTGGTGGTGACAAGGTTGTGGAAGCCGCTGTCTTCAGCAATCCAGAGAAGAGCCAGCTCCTCGTCGTCATGGAGAACGGTCTCGGTAAGGCCAGCCCAGTCACGCTCTACCGCTTGCAAGGTCGTGGTGGAAGTGGAGTGAAGGCTGCACAACTCACGGCGAAGACCGGTGACATCGTTGGTGGATCTATCCTTACAGAAGGAGATCAGGGTGACCTCATCTGTATCAGCAAGCAAGGTCAGGCAATCCGCATGAAACTCTCCGACATCCCAAGCCGTGGTCGCGCCACACAGGGTGTCATCGTCATGCGCTTGGATACTGGCGATAAGGTGGCGTCCATGAGCGTCATTATGGAAGATCCAAACGCGATTGCGATGGCGGAAGAGGCTGCAGAAGAGGATCAGATGGATATAGAAGAGCCACCAGCTGAGCCTGAGCCAGAGGAGCCAAAGGCAAAGAAAAAGGCTAAAAAGTAGTATGTAGTAAGTAGTGAGTAGTAAGGGTAACGGCACCATTCCTCGATTAATGCCTGCCCCATACTACTTTCTGCGTACTACATACTACTTTTTTCCGCTTGCACTTGGCCGCCCCAACCCTTACACTCCTCCGGCTATGAAGAAGTCCATTCACCCTCAGCTCCACAAGGACGCCGTTACAACGTGCGTTTCGTGCAGCATGGTTTACACCATCCCAAGCACAGTAAAGACGCAGCAGGTCGAAGTCTGTGCCAACTGCCACCCTGTCTACACAGGTGAGTACCGTGGAATCATGGCTTCTGGTCGTGTCGACCGCTTCCGCAAGGTTTCTGAGGCTTCCAAGAAGAAGCAGGAAGAGGTGAAGGTGATCGAAGAGAAGCGCAAGACAAAGCCAGCTATCAAGGTAAAGAAGGCGAAATAAGGAACGTACCCCAGGAATTGAAGGTATTTGTTGATTTTTGCTGTACCTGTAGGCAAAATCTCCGCCTTTATGCCTACACTTCGTGAACTCTTTCCGGACGCACAGCCTGTCCCAACAGAGCCGCACCTGCGTGCTGCCGATATGGTGGCTGCATCGAGACAGGCTCGTCGCGTGCTGAATTTGATGTGTGAACAACGCATTCCGATTGGAAATAATTTATTTGTAGATGATGAGCATGTGAAGGCATGGCCAGCGCCTTGGTTTGTCCGCCCAGTTGAGAAGGTTGAACTGCAGGGGCCACTTGTGTCTCCTGAAGGGGAGAGGTGCGTAGGATCAGTGGACTATGAATCGCAAACTGGGCTTTTAGATCATATTTACGATGTGTCGTGCAGGATGCACGAGGTGCTTTCTTCACATGCAAAACTCAGAATTCCGCTCGAGAAAATGGGTATCGGCGTCAAGATTGATGATGCAAACAGACTGATTGTTATGGTGGCCACAGAGACAGTTCGCCAGTCTATTGGTATACAGGTTGGCGCAATGATTAGCGGAAATCTCATTACCACAGATTCAATCGTGAAAAGTATTGAAGCATCTTTGAGATTCATGAATCAGGATGTTGATCGTGTGAAGAGGCCTCTCTTTGTCGCCTCACCTCTCAGCCCGCTGTGGAGTGATCATAAGGCAGTACGAAATCAGTCGGTGCAAAATTATCCTTTCTGCCTTCTCGGCGGTACAGTGCCAGAGAAAAACATCGCTTCGCATCTTCTTTCTTCTATTCCAGCGACAGAAACGCAGCCTGCACTGAAACGATTGCCGCTTCTGCTGGAGACGGCAGTGCCAGAATTACTTGTTCCACAGAGAGGGAGTATAGATTTCCTCTACGGCGATGAACGCGCGCAACTGAAGGCACTTCTCGAGGGACACGACGTTTTTACAGATGACCTCCGCAAACAATGTGTCACTATTCTTGCGGATATGCTTGCTAGTCTTCCAGAACTTTCTGATAGCCGATACGAAGATAGTATTCGTGTGGAACAAGCTCGATGGCTCTCCGAAAAATCTGGTCAGGAAATACAGTCAGAGATGCTGCCTGCACCATTCGATGCTCAAGCTCCTCGTGCTATCGCTGCATATGTTGATCCTCTTTTAGCTGCTTTAGAGCAGGGTGGCGACACAGCAGTGTTGCCATTGCTAAAAAAGAGGCTGCCGCTCATTGCCGGCATCATTGCAAGACGCATCATGGAGCTTTCAGAAGAAAGTGTGACATCTGAAGAAAGGGATCAATTCATGCATGAACTTCCTATTCTCTATGGGTACGCGGACAGAATTGCACGTTTGTTCGGAGGAAATTTGGGCGCTATACAGGGAATTCCACAACTTCTTGCAGATGCTCACTTAGTGAAGTACACAAACAAGCTAAAAACGTCGATTTAGGTCTAAAAGTGTCTTTAATTGAATTATTGACCATATTTTAATAATATGTTATAATAAATAAGTAATGAATCGCAGTCACAAGCCAAAATCTGAAGTTTCTCTCTCTATCTTCACTCGACAGAAAACTCATATCCAACTCACTGCCATTCGTCCGTCATACCAGTTCCCATCTGCTATTATCTAGTTATGAATCAGCGTCAGGCCAAATTACTCGCGGCGATCATAGATGAATTCACACGAACAGCGCTTCCCGTTGGCTCTCATCACATCATTGAGAGCGGACAATTTGCTGTGTCTGGTGCCACGATCCGCAACGAAATGCGTGTGCTTGGCGAAGAGGGGTACATAGAGCAGCCGCACACATCGGCTGGCCGCGTGCCAACCGTGAAGGGCTACCGCATGTACGTGCGTGACTTCTTGGATCCATCCACACACGAGCGTGCAGTTCGCACCAAGTTCAACTCTCTCCGTGAACAGTACTTCCAGCACAAAGATCGCGAGCGTGTGTACGAGGCTGTTGGCCTCCTCGCAGGCATGGTGCCAAATGTCGCATTTGCAACAGTTCCACACCGTGAGCGTGTGTATTACCTCGGTCTCGCGAATGTCTTCAAGCAGCCAGAATTCGTTGCTGATAGTCGTTTAGTCAGCGGTGTCGTAGAAGTCTTGGAACAGCGTTTGGCTGACCTCATCGCCAATATCACTCTCACCGACGATGTGCAGCACTTCATTGGTGACAAGAACCTGTGTCCACAATTTGAAAGCTGCGCGATGTTGATTACGAAGTACCAAGTGCGTGACGGCTGGGGTGCCATCGGCATCCTTGGCCCAACGCGTATGGACTATGGGTATAACACGGTTGCGTTGGATATGGTGGCTAGTTTAATTCGCGATTCATAAGAATGCAGAATTCAGTATTCAGAATGCGGCAAGAGTATCGTATCGCTTCAGTCATTTCTGAATTCTCTATTCTGAATTCTGTATTCTCTCACTCAACTTGGTAGACATCCTTCTCCGTATTCGGCCACCCATTCCCGACCCCGATGATGCATCGAGCGCGCGTGGTCCACTGCACATTGAGCCTGCGCTGTCTGCGCTCCATACACTGAAGGGGATTGATGGACTCGTAAGCTTTGAGATTGGCTCGTACCAGGGAAAGATCTGCTTCTTTGTGCGCTGTTCGCCAAAGGCGATGTCACTCGTAGAAAGCCAGCTCTACGCACAGTATCCAGACATTGATATCGAACATTTGAACCCAAAAGAGCTCGAGCCAACCGACAAAGAAATCATCACCTCGACATCACTCAGGTTGATGAAGCACGAGATCTATCCGATCAAGCGTCATCCACAGTTCGATGATCTGCTTACGCGTCAGACAGTCGACTCCATCGCTGGTATCACGTCCACGCTCGTTCGCTATCCGCATCCTGCGATGCGTGGCCATATTCAGATCACATTTCAGCCGCTGAAGAACAGTTATCGTAAACGCGTACTTAAATTCTTACCGCTCATGGAGAAGGGCTTCTCTAAGCGCATGAGCTGGTACGCATACCTCTTTGCCACTGTGCACTTGGCACGTGGCTGGCGCTGGTGGGCGTATCTACCGCTCAACATTCTGATGGGCGGATTCCGTGCATGGTTCTCGTTCGTACCAAAGATGAGCATCTTGGATGCCGAGCCAGAGATGGACACGCACGAGGAGACACTGAAGTCCGGTCGTCGCAGCCACGAGAGTGAAGATCCACTCTCTGCCATCATTGATAAAGTGAACAGGCTCCTCTTCGTGTCCGAAGTACGTGTGTCTGTGGTATCTGCTCCTGCCTATGCAGCTGCCGCAGAACAGAAGCTCCAGGAAATCACCGGTAGCTTCCGTCAGTTCACGCTCCCAAACTGCAACGGTTTCGTGCCACAGAAATCCGAGCGCATCAGCACCTTCAAGCCAACGCTCAAGAACCCATACACGTTCTCTGTAGAGGAAGTGGCGACGCTCTGGCACTTGCCGAACGCACTTGTGAAGACGCCAAACATCGATTGGGTGTTTAGTAAAAAGCTCGAGCCACCAGTGGATATCCCTGTTCCAGAAATTGCTCCGGAGATCACTGTGCTTGGTGAGTCTGTCTTCCGAGGTCACCGTTTGAAATTTGGTATCAAGCCAGACGATCGCCGCCGTCACATGTATGTGATCGGTAAGACGGGTATGGGTAAGTCCACGCTGCTCGAGAACATGATCTTCTCCGACATTGTTGCCGGAAAGGGTGTGGGTGTCATCGACCCGCATGGAGATCTCATTGAAGCGATTCTGCGCTTTATCCCAGCCAATCGTACGAACGATGTCATTCTCTTCGACCCAGCGGATAAAGATCACCCGATGTCGTTCAACATGCTCTCGGCCAAGAGCCCGGATCAGTATCCACTGGTCGTCTCTGGTCTCATGAGCGTGTTTACCAAGCTTTGGCCAGACGTGTGGAGCGGACGCATGGAGCACATCCTCCGCAATACGCTTCTCGCACTCATCGAAGGCCAGGGCAATTCCATGCTTGGCATTCTTCGCATGTTCTCCGACGATGCCTTCCGCAAGAAAGTGGTCGACCATGTCAGCGACCAGCTCGTGAAGAGTTTCTGGGAAGATGAATACGCATCCTGGTCGGAGAAGTATCGTACGGAAGCGATCGCTGCTATCCAGAACAAGATTGGACAGCTTCTGTCTGTCCCGATGATCCGCAATATCGTCGGTCAGGTGACAAGCAAATTGTCTCTGCGCGAAGCCATGGATAGCGGAAAGATCATTCTCGTGAACTTGAGTAAAGGAAACGTTGGTGAAGATAACTCGGCCTTCTTAGGTTCGATGCTCGTCACCAAATTCCAGCTGGATGCCATGAGTCGTACGGATATTCCAGAGAAGGAGCGCAAAGACTTCTACCTGTACGTCGATGAGTTCCAGAACTTTGCGACTGAGTCTTTTGCGACCATCTTGTCCGAGGCTCGTAAGTATCGCTTGAACCTCACGCTCGCGCACCAGTACATCGGCCAGCTCCTCATTGGCGATGGCAAGACCACACTTCGTGATGCAGTGTTCGGTAACGTGGGTTCCATGGTCAGTTTCCAGGTTGGTTCCGACGATGCGGAAGTGTTGAGTCTGCAATTCGAAGAAATGGTCGACCAGAACGATATCTTAAGTCTGCCGAAATACCACGCGTACATGCGTCTCATGATCAACGGTATGGCAAGTAAGCCATTCTCCGTCTCCACACTCCCTCCACCCCAGTTTGAGCGCGATGAAAACCGCGCTGCACTCATTCGTCGCGCCTCCCGCGAACGTTATTGTGAGAAGCGTGCCACAGTAGAAGACAAGATTAGTAAGTGGCTCCAGAGTGCAAAGGAAGGTCGCAAAGTTGCCGAGAAAGCAGGTAAGGCGAAGGAGAAGGAAGCTGAAGATATCGAGCGCGCACGCAAGAAAGGTATGAAGATTGAGGAGTACCGTGCCTGGCGCGACCGAGAGATGTGGATCAACGACTTCAATGCACTCCGCAAGAAGAGCATCACAGAGGCTTTGTCTCCCGAGGAGCAGGCTAAGATGAAGGAGATGGAGCAGAAGCTAGAGCAGACTGGTGGCGTGCCGCCACCAAGTAAGGCGATGCTCGAGGCAATGAAGAAGAAAGGGGGATAAGAGAGGAGTCCAAGGATTCTTGGTTTCGTCGGAATCGTTGGTTTCCAGTTGAACTATTGCTTCTGGATGCCCTGAGCTATTCTTTTTGCCTATGGCTACTATCGAAGATTTCGGCGAACTCGATATTCGTGTAGGACGCATTACCGATGTGCAAGATTTTCCAGAGGCCAGAAAGCCTGCCTGGAAGCTCACGATAGACTTTGGTACCGAGATTGGCGTGAAGAAGTCATCGGCTCAGATTGTGACGAACTATTCCAAGGAAGATCTCATGGGTCGATTGGTGCTGGGAGTTGTCAATTTCCCACCACGCCAGATCGGCAAGTTTATTTCCGAAGTTTTGACACTGGGTGTTCCAGATGATCAGGGGAATGTGGTGCTGGTTCAGCCATCGAAGGATGTTCCTGTTGGAGGAAGACTGTATTAGCGATAGTGAGTAGCAAGAAACAAATTCAGAGGTAACCAAGGGAATCAAGGAAACCAAGGTGGCTTTCTAGTTCCTAGGATTCGTTGGTTTCTTTGGTTTCCTCGTCACAGTCAATTGATTTCCAGGGTCGTTTTTTCTTAGAATGGGCGCACTTTTCCCATTTTCTTCCCATGCAGAAACGCACTCTTCTTCTGCGCGTTCTTCCCGCGACGTTCGCCATCGGCGCTCTCTTTGGGGCCGGTATTACGACCATCAGCGCAGCTATCCGCGGCTCGGCCATATTTCGCGATGTCCCATCGTCTCACTATGCCGATGAAGCTATCGGTGAGATGTATTCTCTTGGCATCATCAAAGGTCTGAATGCCACTGAATTCGGTCCAGACCAGCCACTGACTCGTGGTCAGGCAGCTGTTCTCTTCAAGCGTCTACGCGACGAGATCAAAGGCATTACGCCAACATCCAGCAGCTCGTCTCGCTCTAGCTCTTCTTCGAGCAGTTCGTCGAGTAGCTCCTCCTCGAGCTCCTCAAGCTCATCTTCCAGCAGTAGTTCGTACAACCCAGGTGGCTCAGTGCGTTTCGATGCCAACCAGTACAATGTCGACAAGAACGTGGCGACCGGTGAGATCGTCATCAATATCGTCCGCGTCGGTGGCAATACAGGCGCTGGTGCTGTGAACTACGCTTTCAGTGGCGGTACAGCAAAGGCAGGAAGTGATTACACTCCTCTCTCTGGTACGTTGAACTTCACGAGCAAGCAGACTAGTCAGCAAGTGAGGTTGAAGATTTTCAATAACACCTCAACGTCTGGTCATAAGACTGTCATGCTGAAACTGAGCAATCCGACAGGATCTCTCACGCTAGGATCGCCTTCCGAAGTCACGCTCAACATTATCGATCCAAATTCCTCCGCATCGGTTAGCTCCAGCTCTAGTAGCAGCGTAGCGACAGCGACGATTGGTTTCAGCGCGAGTGTCTACGGTGTCATGGAGAATGCCGGTAGCATGCTCATTACGGTTACGCGCAGTGGTATTACATCGACTGCGGTTGCTGTGAACTACGGTACGAGCAACAATTCCGCATCGTCCGGCACGGACTACTCTTCTGTGAGCGGTACACTGAACTTTGGTGCGAGCGAAATCACGAAGACATTCTCTGTCCCTATCTCCGATAACAATTCCATCGAAGGGAATCGCACCTTCAATGTCGTTCTCACGAACCCAACGAATGGTGCTGTTTTGAGTCAGGGCGCTTCTTCCGTCGTCATTAACGATAACGAGGCTGGTGTCATGACAGGCAGTGGATCATTTAAGTTCAGTACCGATACCTTCACTATCAGCGAGAGTCAGGGGAAGGCCGTTATTACCGTGATGCACGCTACGAGTTTGGTTCCTGCGTCTGTGAACTACTCCACCAATGGTGGCTCCGCACTCGCTGGCACAGACTACACAGCAACGAGCGGTACTCTCTCATTTGCCGCAGGCGAAACAAGCAAGACGTTCGAGATCCCAGTGGTGAAGGACTCACTCTCCGAGGGTGAAGAGACGATCTTCATCTCACTCTCGAGCTCCACGAATGGCGCAACCCTCAGCGATCCGTACAGCGCAACCGTCAAGATTAACGACTAATACGTGTCGTCACACGAAACAGCGGGGACATCGTTCCTCGCTGTTTTTATAAGATCAGCGCAAGGACCAGTGCTGCAGCAATGCGATAGACCCCAAACGCAATAAACGTGTGCGTACGTACGTATTTCAGCAACCACGTAATCGCGATGTACGCTGTGACAAAGGCCGCAACGAAGCCAACGACAATGGAGATAATGTCGCTCGAAGAAAATTGATCGTAGGACTTGAGGAGGTCAAGTGCTGTGGCACCTGCCATGGTTGGGAGCGCCAGGAGGAAAGAGAACTCCACGATTGCCGAACGAGAGACACCAAGCAGCATGCCGCCGACAATCGTGGCAGCCGAACGTGAGACGCCAGGGATGACCGCAAGTGTCTGCATGACGCCAATGAGCGCCGCTGGCAATGTTTTGATCGTAGCGGGGTCATTGGTTGTCCATTGACGCTTGTGAAGCATTTCAAAGGCAATGAGCACGATGCCGCCAATTCCCATAGACCATAGCACGATCGATACATTGCCCAAGAGGTATGTCTTCACCACGTCATGCAAGAGGAACCCCAGGATCATTGTTGGAATGAATGCAGCGATGATGGGTCGCCAGAGCGCGCGATGCTTGAGGAGTGTTTTCCAGTAGAACACAAGTACGGCTGCAATAGCCCCAGACTGAATGACAATCTCAAAACTCTTCACCGCTTCTGTCGATGCGATACCAAAGAGTTTGCTGGTGAGAATCAGGTGACCAGTGGAGGAGACTGGCAAGAATTCTGTGATGCCTTCCACGACGCCCAGGGCAAGTGCCTGCAGGATTGTCATGCGTTGGGATAGAACTTCAGAAGGAAGTATGGGAAGTACACGATGAAGATGATGATGCCATGCACCAAGAGCGCAATGAGTGATGCGGCTGCAGCCACATCTTTCGTTTGCTTCACGCCAAGGTGGTAGTGTCCTGCATGGTGCTTTTTCGCTTCGTCATCGAATGTGTCAGCGAGTCGTTCGATGGCTGTATTGAAAAGTTCAACAATAAAGAACATGGTGCCGGAGAGCAGTACGACAAACAGCTCAATGAAGAAAATACCAATCCATTGGCCTATGAGTACGACAATCACTTCCGCAATGAGAAATTTTTGAATATTCGACTCGCTACGTACTGCATGCATGAGACCGCTCAGCGAATGTCCAAGGCTCTTTGCTGTTTTCTTCATAGATGTATGGGGAAAGGCGAGTATTACGCCGAAATGCCCGGAACGGGGAATCTGCGGCAGAAGGTTTTTACTTCCTCGTGCAGAGACGCAATAGCGCTGTCATCGGTGCGCTTCTCGATAGCCTTGAGCATGAATCCACCCAAAATCTCCATGTCTTTTTCCTTCATGCCACGTGTTGTAATCGCTGGTGTGCCAAGACGAACGCCCGATGGATCCAGAGGCTTACGTGTGTCATTGGCGATCATGTTTTTGTTGAGCGTGATGCCGATGCGGTCGAAGAGGTGTTCTACTTCGCCGCCTGGGAGATCCCACGACTTCACACAGTCGATGAGCATGAGGTGGTTGTCGGTACCGTTCGTGACGAGCTTGGCGCCACGATCCATGAAGAACTTCGCGAGGTGCTTGCTGTTTTTCACCGTCTGCTTGGCGTAGTCCTGGAACTCTGGCTTCAGTGCTTCGCCGAAGGCGACAGCCTTGGCAGCTACCATCTGCATGATTGGACCACCCTGGAAACCGGGGAACACGGACTTATCGATCTTTTTTCCAAGCTCTGGCGTGCGTGTCATGATGAGGCCTCCACGTGGACCGCGAAGCGTCTTGTGTGTGGTGCTCGTGATGACATCGAAGCCATCATGGAATGGGTTACGAGCAGCTTTTCCAGCGATGAGACCTGCAATGTGTGCCATGTCCGCAACGGTGATGGCACCCACTTCGTCGGCAATGGCTTTCATCTTGGCGTAGTTGAGTTCGCGTGGATATGCCGAGAACCCTGCGAGGATCATCTTTGGCTTTTCTTTTTTAGCGACTTCCAACATTTCGTCGTAGTCGATTTCTCCTGTCTCAGGATCTTTCATCTTGTAGCGCACGAACTTGAAGATTTTCGTGAGGTAGGTGACAGGGTGACCGTGGGTCAGGTGGCCACCATGGCTCAAATCCATACCCATCACAGTGTCACCTGGTTCGAGGAGCGCAAAGTACATTGCCACGTTGGCAGGAGCACCAGCGTGCGGCTGAACGTTCGCGTGTCCTGCATCGAACAATTTTTTTGCTCGCTCGATAGCAAGATTCTCCACGATGTCTGTGTATTCCTGCCCGCCGTAGTACCGACGACCAGGGTACCCTTCCGAATATTTATTGTTAAAGACCGTTCCCATTGTCTCCAGAACCGCAGAGGACACGTAGTTCTCCGAGGCGATGAGTTCTACGCCATCGGTCTGGCGCGTCATTTCGTGAAACAAGGCTTGATACACTTCTGGATCAGCCTTCTGAAGGTCGGTGTAGGTGGGCATGGCTGGATCATAAATGGCAAAGGGAAAATGGCAAAGAGGTTTGAGGTGCAAATAAGTGTTCAGTGACTAGTGACTACTCCTCACACTGTGCTTTACCTCCGATATACCTTTGTTGATGTGAGGACAGCATCAAGCTTCTCGTCATGCGGTTCTATAGTGATGTCTTGGAGAATCTGGCATTCGAAGGCGAGTCCGATCATCTGTGTTCGTGGATTTTTCTTTCTCTGATCACTGATCCAGCGATCGTAGCCGCCATTGCCACGGCCAAGACGTTCGCAGCCTGGAGTGAAGGCGCGGCCGGGAACGAGAACGACGTCGATTGTCTTCTCGTCGAGTGGCGCATTCTCGATCGCCTCCGGAATATTGGTGATGGGATTTCGTTGCACCTCTTCAAGCGATTGGATTCGATGCATTGCCATGCCATGAGGTGCTGCTTTTGGCAGACAGATCACGATTTTTTCAGCAAGAAGATCGGTGATGAGGGGGCGAATATCCGGTTCGTCGAGGTAGGGCATGTACACCGCGACAGTCCTCGCGCTGGTCAGAATTTTTTTGAGTTCACGAACAATGACCTGGCTCTCCACACGACGATCATTGTCACTCATCTTTTTGAGACGATCGCGGATGGCCAATCGTAATTCGGATTTGGATAAGGTTGAAGACATGAGTCATGAGATATGAGACATGAGAAAAAAAGAAATCTCAAGTCTCAAAACTCATATCTCTACAGGCCTCCAAATACCTCTTCCGCTGCTTCTACTAAACTTACGGCAGGGCCAGAGGCGACAGCAGGTGTGGCGTCTTTCTCGACAACGCACACAATACGGACAGGCTTTTTAAAGATCGCAAGAAGCGCTTCTTCCACATTGCGACTCGCTTTCGTGTCTGCCACCTTCTCACGATGGAAAGACGATGCAAACGCGAAGCGAACTGTTCCATTCTCCACTCCTGTGACAGCTGCGTCTTTCAGGCTCATGCGTACGGATGGGGGATTCACAGTCTTTAGCAATGTGTCCCAATGCCTCAGGATATTCTGCAAAGTCAGTTCTTCCGCTTCTACGATAGATGCTTTCGGTGCTGCCTCAGTCTTGGGCGCCGCAGGAGCCACAGGCGGAGTGTGTCGTGGGGGAGTACTGACATGCGGAGATGGTGGAGTAGGTGCGCGCAGTACTTTCCGGGGTTCTTCTACCACTGGCGTCTCCGTGCAGATAGACACCAGTGCCGACTCCAGTACCAGTCCCGGAATAGGGGACGCGCGCATGTCTTTCAATGCCGCAAGGAGGATGTCTGTCATACGAATGAATGGCGCGGGTGATTGCTTCTTCTCTATTGCCTCGTGCATCTTTGTGCGAATGACTGCCAGTAGATCGGTTGCAACTGTATCCAGTGGAACATTCGCTTCTTCCATCTGGTGAACAAGCTCAGTGATGC
The DNA here is from genome assembly GCA_964575275.1 of uncultured Candidatus Peribacteria bacterium. GTDB lineage: Bacteria > Patescibacteriota > Gracilibacteria > Peribacterales > Peribacteraceae > CAZKJL01. The sequence goes on from CAZNPE010000001.1 coordinate 273,300, forward strand.
GATGAAGGTTTTTCTCGCCAATTGCTGTGATGACATCTTCAATGAAGATTGCAGCAGTCCGACCAATGCGATCTGTGACATCGACAATGCCGATTTTGGGGAGCGAGCGGAGTTGGTCGAGGAGTGAAATACCATCGCGGAAACTGCCAGATGCATGGTGCGCAATGGCGCGGAGCGCGTCGCGATCTATAGTGATGTGTTCCTGATCTGCAATGTACTGCAATCGACGAATGATGTCGTCATCTTTTACTTTCTTGAAGAGGAAGCGCTGACAACGTGATTGTATGGTGTCTGGCACTTTGTGGAGCTCTGTCGTCGCCAAGATGAAGTACGCGTACTCCGGTGGTTCTTCCAGGGTTTTCAGTAGCGCATTGAATGCCTCTTTTGTGAGCATGTGCACCTCATCGATGATATGGACTTTTGCCTTTGCGACGGACGGAGAAAAATTAATTTTCTCGATCAGATCGCGAATATCATCGATACGTCGGTTGCTTGCAGCGTCGATTTCTACCAAATCTACGAAAGATCCGTCCTCAATCCCTTTCATCATTTGTGCTTTCACTACTTCATCCTCTACACCCTGTAGAAGGATCGTCTTCGCCATAATGCGAGCAACAGATGTTTTACCTGTGCCGCGCGTTCCACAGAAAAGGTACGCATGCGAAACGCTCTTTCGGTCAATTGCTTGCTCCAATGTTGTCACGATGTGGTCTTGTCCAACAACATCTGCAAGGCTCTGTGGACGATATTTGAGATAGAGGGTCATGGGGGAGCAGAAGTATACCAGGATTAAGAGAATGCACCGATGCGAATTGAGTCTCTGCACTTGTGACTGTAGAATTGTTCCATGCAATTTTCCAAATATTCCATCGGCATTTTTCTGGGTGCATGTGCACTCCTCGCTGGCTGTGGCGTTGATACCACAGGCTTAAGCGCTACATCTTCACGTCCTGCGCGTGGATCACAGGCAGCACTGGTCACTGTTGTCGAATTCGCTGACCTGCAGTGCCCTGCCTGTAAGTCTGCGCACGAAATTCTCAATAAGCCACTTCTCGAGAAGTACGGTACACGCGTACGTTTTGAATTCATGCACTTCCCGCTTCGCACGTCTCACCCATACGCACTTGAGGCAGCAGAGGCTGCTGAATGCGCCGCGGATCAGAATAAGTTCTGGGAGTTTGTGGATATGGACTACGCTCGTCAGGATCAGCTGAATAGCAGCATGCTCCGTACATGGGCGAAGGATCTCGGGCTCGATGTTGACCTCTTCGATCGCTGTGTGCGCTCGCACATCAAGCGAGACACTGTTATGAGCGATTATGCAGAAGGGGAGAAGCTTGGCGTGAATTCCACGCCTAGCTACTTCGTTGCCGGTGTAAAGGTGAAGAACAACATTGAAGAGATTTCCGCTGCTATCGATGCAGCCCTTCAGCAGGCGTCATCAATAAAACTCTAAAATCTCTGAATCGTGAAATGGCGAGTCAGACGACTCGCCATTTTTTGTATACATATTTGCGCAAATGACTATCTCTTACTTAGCTGCGCAAAACCGTAGATGCGCTTGAGAGTTTTATCGAAGAGGACGAACGTACGTAGTGGCTCTGCGCCTTCCTTCTGCTCCGGAACCTCGTACTGTTGAGCGCCAAATGCAGATTGAATTTCTCCAAGGTCAAGAGCGGATTCATCGGGGAATTCGACATCGCGAGGGTCGATGGCATTCGTCAGGTACACGTGGAGCGATGGGCCAGGGGTTGTAGAGAAGTCAGACGACAGGAAGAGAGTGCCATCCACGTAGAGAGCGTAGCCAGTACTATCTGCTCCCATCGGCAGAATGCCTCCCATGACTCCTTCCGATTGCTTGTCTTGCGCATCGGCAGATATCTCTTTGCCTCGACGAATTTCATTTTCGATTTTTTCGCGTACACCATCTTCCTTCAGGATCGGGTCGTCCTGAATGATGATGTTTGCCATGCCATCGGCGAGTTCGTCGCCATAGCGAGATGCCGTGAGTGGATTTTGAAGTTCCTGGTCTATGCTCGTCATGTGTGGCGCATTACATGCGGCAAGCAGTACTGCGGAGACAGCGACAAGAGGGAGGGGAGAGAAACGCATACAGAGTGGGGAAGTAATTAGTTGCGGCTGATGAGTGGTCGGTCGGCGCCGTTATACATGAAGCCGTGATTTTTGAGTACAGAGGTGAGAGAACGGAGTTCTGTGAGATTATAGAAGAGCTCATTATGCCAGAGGGCGCTCTTGGGGTCACCGTCGCTATTGGCAATATATGTCGTCCAGTAGAGCGTTTTTGGGTCTTGCTCACGCTCGAGCCATTCGGCTTGTGCATTGCAGACACCTGCGCTGGCGACGTTCGTGTGTTGGTAGGTTGCCTTGTGCGTGGAGTATTCTTTCTTGCGGAAGTAGTGACTGTCCGCAGTTTCACGATCAATGACATCATTGCGACCCACATCTTCACCTTGTTCGGCACGATGCTTCGTGAGCTCTTTGTTATCGTCCGATGCGCCATTACGTGCGATGTCATCATCCAAATATGGCGGGCCGTGCGTGCGGCACCAGTGGTGGTTGTATGTAATCCAACGGAATTGGTGGATCGAGCGGTTAGCATTTGGCCCTTTGAGGAGACGAAGCACCATTGGCTGCACCTCCGAGTGAGTCTTTCCTAGTTGCTGGACGATAGTGTCGATGCGCTTCTTTGCGTCCATCACGGTTGTGAGCTCAGAGGATTCCTTCGTATTGAATTTTCGTACGTACTGATCCATAGATCCCAATCTCGCCTTCTGTTCGGGCGTCATATCCTGCTTTTTTGCAGAGGCGATGAGCACTGCTGCCTGCGCCCAATCTTTCGTATCCATCGCATGACGAATTTCCAGGAAGATCGATGGTTCTTTCGATACATCAGGTGCTTCGGTCATGCGAGATTCCAGCTCCTCGACATACTGGAGACGCTGGTCGTAGTGCATCGCCAGAAACTGAGAGTTGCTGAGCGGATAGAGTCCGCGTGGCATCGTTTGCTCGTTGGAACCCTTAAATTTACTTTTTGCCTTATCGAATCGATCTTTCACTTTGTACCAACTGATCATGAGATCATTGAGCGAGTTCTTGCGAGAGCCATGGACAAATTCTTCGATCTTCTTTGGATCAGCGTTGCTTTTAAAGATGCGGTGTAACCAGGTACCAACTTTCCCACTGGCCAGGAAGCCGCTGGACACAGCCATGCTGAGCCTGCTTTTCGCATGGGAGTAGAGATCGAGCTGCATTTTGTTCGAGGCGAGAAGTGCCGCCTTGGCATCGGCGATGAGCCCTTTGCGCTCGTCGTAGTGCAGGTCGAGGAATTGTTCAAGAGAGGCATCTTTCAAGATACTGAAATGCGGATCGATCTTGAGCAGATCATCGAATCCTTTTGTCGTGACAAGCTTTTTTCGTTCTTGAGCAACTTCTTCCCAGTTACGGACGAAGTCTGGCATCTGATGCGTAATCCAGTATTCTCTCGCCTTATACCCAACATTCTCATCTTCAAAGCGCTTCACCCATTCCGAGTGAGACTTCTTGGAAATCCAGCGCTTGGAGAGAGCGGCGTTAATTTCTGCATGGAAGTCTGAGTGGAGTCTGCGCCCCGACGAAAGCTGTTCTTTCAAGAATCCGTCGTAGAATTTCTGGAGTGATTGAATTCCTTCTATGGACGTGTCCTGAGTACTTACCCAAGCCTGCAGCTGAATTGTCTCTTCTCGACCAGCAACCTTTTTCTCTTTGAATGTCTCGTGAAAGTATCCGCGGTACTGCATCGTAATCTGCTCACGTTCGGCTTTCAGCTGAGCGTTATTCACTGAGCTTTCAGACTGTTCGTCTGCTGCGATATCTTCTCGAAGATCTTTCTCTGGCATGGGGAAGCATTGTAGCATTTTTTCTATTCTCCCGCACAAAGGGCATGTGGTACTGTGCCCTCCACTCCTTACGCTTCTCCTATGATTCTCTCCGACCGCGATATCAAAGCTGCCATCCAGTCCGGCAGAGTAAAGATAGAGACCAATCAGACTGAACTTTTCCGCTACATCCACGCGAGTAGCATGGATTTGCGCTTGGGGAATGTGTTCAAGGTTTACGAGCACAGCAAGTACGCTGTTCTTGACCCAAAGAACCCAAAGACGTTCGCTCAGAACATGCGTGTCATCAACGTTGCTGACGGCGAGCCGTTCATCGTGCAGCCAGGAGAATTCGTTCTCGGTGTGACACAGGAGAAGATCACCGTTCCAGATGATCTCGTTGTGCGCGTGGAAGGACGCAGCTCACTCGGACGCTTGGGCATTATCGTGCACTCGACTGCAGGCTTCGTTGACCCTGGCTTTAGCGGCACCATCACACTCGAAATCAGTAACTTGAACCGTTTGCCAGTTGCTCTGTACCCAGGCATGCGTGTCTGCCAGCTCGCGTTCGAGATGATGTCGTCTCCAGCGGAGACTCCATACAACGCCAAGCCATTCAGTAAGTACCAGAACCAGGTACTTCCAGAAGAGAGTCGCTTGAGCATTGACCCAGAGTTCGCAACCACAAAGGCTGCTGCATAATATATTTATTGTAGATACGAGATGTCTCGTCACCTATCCGCTATGTTCAAAGTCCTCAATCGTACCGGCAACGATCTCGCCAAAATGATGAAAGGCGGCGTGATTATGGATGTCGTTACTGCCAAGCAGGCTAAGATCGCCGAGGCAGCAGGCGCGTGTGCAGTCATGGCGCTCGAGCGCGTGCCATCTGACATTCGTGCTCAGGGTGGTGTTGCTCGCATGAGCGACCCTCAACTTATTAAGGAAATCCTAGATGCTGTCTCCATCCCAGTGATGGCGAAGGTGCGCATCGGCCATACGATGGAAGCCAAGATTTTGGAGGCACTCAAGGTCGACTTCATCGATGAGTCCGAAGTCCTCACACCGGCCGATCCATTTAGCCACGTCGATAAGACTGGCTTCAAGGTGCCATTTGTCTGTGGAGCCACCAACCTCGGTGAAGCCCTCCGCCGCGTGAACGAAGGCGCATGCATGATTCGTACCAAGGGTGAAGCGGGGACAGGTAACGTCATCGAAGCGGTTCGTCACCTTAAGCTCATCAAGTCCGAAATCCTCAAGCTCAAGAGTATGACTCCTGTCCAGATGAAGGCGTACGCCAAGCAGGAGCGCATCCCACTCGAACTTCTCCAAGATGTGAAGAAAGCTCAGCGCCTTCCAGTTGTCACATTTGTCGCAGGTGGCGTTGCCACTCCAGCCGATGCTGCGCTTCTCATGGAGCTTGGTGCAGAAGGCGTCTTCGTCGGATCTGGCATCTTTAAGTCAAAAGATCCCGAGCGCATGGCGAAGGCGATCGTCCAGGCGACGGTGCACTTCAAGGATCCAAAGAAAGTGATGGAAGTTTCGACAGGCCTTGGCGACGCGATGGTTGGTCTTGAAATCGGTACATTAGGTGTCCGCATGCAGGAGCGCGGCCATTAATTTTTTCTATGATCGGTGTCCTCGCATTTCAGGGCGACTTCCAGGAACATCTCCATGTTCTGGCAGCATTGAAGGTGCCTGCGATGGAAGTTCGCACTGTCGAAGATCTAGCCAAAGTAAAAGCGCTCATCCTCCCAGGAGGCGAGAGCACGGTCATCGCAAAATTTTTGGAGAGTACTGGTGTCGGAAAAAAAATGCAGGCAAAGAACATCCCACTCTATGGAACGTGTGCTGGTGCAATCGTCCTCGGAACCAAGACCACTGGCAAAAATGCCCCAAAGCCTCTGGGGCTCATCGATATCACTGTCGATCGCAATGCGTATGGCTCGCAGATCGATAGTTTCGAGACCGATCTTACGGTGAGAGGTATTCAAGGAAAGGTTGCGGTTGCCTTCATTCGTGCGCCGAAGATCACGAAGGTTGGAAAAGACGTAGAGGTACTGGCAACGCACGATGGCGACCCAGTGCTTGTGAGGCAGGGGAATGTGCTGGTAGGAACGTTTCACCCCGAAGCGCGTGGCGAGACAAAGATTCATCAATTTTTTCTGGATCAGATTATTCGACATTGAGCCGCATCAAAATGCGGCCGGAGAGATGTGATTCTCTCCGGCCTGGGAATGGGGGTGGTAAATGCGCGGCTTAGACCTAGAAGACCTCTTCGGCCTTTGCGGTCAGAAACGCTCCGACGACCGCTCCGTTCGTGAAGGTCACCTTCACGTAGGGGCAGCCACCTTCCGTCGTCTGGGTGACCCCGCAGACGAGAAATTGCCCATCCGCGTTCTGGTGCGGATAGCGCAGGGTCAACTGTTCGAAGCCGGCCAAATTCACCGTCAGCGACGCCAGCACCGAAGCCTTTTGAACTTCACCAGACATTGCACTTACCTCCATTACCGCCGCTCACGAGTAACTCACCCCACGCACCGTGCGCAGAGACTGACAAGCGAGCGGTGGAATAGAGGGTTCTCGATGGTTCCAAGGAACGATTCCAAGGATCGAGAGTTAATACGTAATAATAACACTTAATTTTCAAAAAGCAAGTATTTAGACATCAAAATAGCACTAGTAGAAGCCGTAAAACGGCAATCTAGCGTAGTTCCTCCATAAGCCCTGTTACGTCCTGTTTCTCGACCTCTTGGATGGGGAATGTCGTTTTTCCGTGGCGTGGCACCAGTCTCTCGTAGAAGTTAGGGATATCTTCGCGGCGGTAGAGGATACCGGTTGCAATGCGCTTACTGGTGTCGACTGCGATCTGTCTGGCTTTCACGAAATCTGATGGATCGTGACCTTCGTCTTCTACCTTGTAGCACTTCTCCATCAGCATCGTGTGGGTCGCGAACTTGTTATACGTCGGACATGCTTGGAGGATGTCCACGAACGCGAAGCCGCGGTGGCTCATCGCTGCCTTGAGGATTTGCGTGAGCTGCTTGATGTTTCCCGAGAAGCCACGAGCCACGAATGTTGGCTCCAGCGAGAACACGAAGTCCATGGAGTTCAGCGTTTGTTCTGGCATGCCGTTTGGCGCGGTATTCATCGGCTGATTCTGTGGTGTGAGCGAGCTGGCCTGACCTGTGGTGAGTCCATAGTTTCCGTTGTTATGGAGACAGAAGACGATGGGGTAGTGGCTCCGAATGCCATGAACCAAGTGACCGACACCTTCGGAGAAGCTTGCGCCATCGCCACCGAAGGCGAGCACAGGCATGGCAGGATTGGCGAGCTTGGCACCAGCAGCGAATGGAATGACACGGCCGTGCAGGCCATGGAAGCGGTAGCCCATGAGCTTGTCCGACGTATTGCCGTGACACCCAACGTCGTAGCAGAGCACAACACCATGTGGTGGGATGCCGAGTTCGGCCATCGCCATCTTGGTTGCTGTCCAAATACCGTAGTCGCCACAGCCGTCACACCACGTACACGTATTGTTCGAGTGGAAGGCTCTCATAGCTGAGCCGATATCAAGTGGGATAGATGCCATTACGAATGGAAAATTGAGAATGGAAAATTGAGAATTTTTTTTGAATCGAATGAACGGAGGCGGCTGATAGAGAGAATTAGCATCATAACGATGAGAAAGTAGTACTATTTTCAATTTTCAATTCTTCATTTTCAATTTTTCTGGAACGCCGATTACTTCCATTAACTTTGCCTCCAATTCATCGACAAAAAATGGTCGTCCGTCGTACTTAAGTATTCTGTCTTTAATGAGAAGCCCGCACTCCTGACGGATGAGCACGCCCAGCTGGCCTTGGTAGTTTCCCTCTATGAGAATCGTCTTCTTTGCTTTTTTGGACAGAGCTTCGAGTTTCTCGGTACGGAGTGGCCACAGGTGTGTGTAGTGGAGGTAGCCGATCGATGAGTAAGTAGTGGGTAGTGGGTAGTTTTTGATTGCATCCATCACAGCCGATTTAGTGCTTCCCCAACCTACAAGTAAGACATCAATGTCTGGGGCTTTTTTACTATCCACTACCCACTTCCCATCGATGAACTGATACAACTTTGGCTCTGGCATGGCAGCTTTCAATGCAACTCCTTTCTTCATGCGCTTATCCATCTGAAGGACGGCATTGTGTGCTGATTCATCTACTGTGCCATCTGCGCTGTGCTCATCACCTTGTGCCACGTAAGTCGCGGCATCGGCGCCAGGGAGCCAACGAGGGGAGATGCCATCTTTTGCCATCGGGTCGTAGCGGTCGGTGGATGTCAGCTTCTTGAGCTTCTTTGGATCAGTAATCAGTAATCCGCGGTCGATCGTGATGCGCTTCTGGTCATACGGTTCCTGTGTGTAGAACGCTTCGGCGATCTGCTTATCGGTCAACAGAATGACACTGATCTGGAACTTCTCTGCGATGTTGAATGCTTCATTGACCAGGTAGAACGCGTCGTCGGCATCGGACACGGAGATCACGCAGCGCGCAAATTCGCCGTGTGCAGTGCCAATCGCCATCAGTAGATCGCCTTGCCCAGTCCACGTGGGAAGACCCGTTGCAGGACCTGGACGCTGAGCGAGCACGAAGACTGTTGGGTTTTCGATAATGCCGTTTAAGGACAGTGTCTCACTCATCAGGTCGAACCCACCACCAGATGTTCCAGTGAGCGCGCGGGTCCCCATGTACATGGCACCAGATACAATTTGTGCTGCCGTGATTTCATCTTCCGCTTGCTTGATGACCATGCCCGTTTCGTTCTGGATCGATGCGATGTAGGTAAGCATTGGGCTGGATGGCGTCATGGGATAGCCCGCATACAGACGGACACCCGCGTGCACCACGCCCAAGCCCATCGCCTTGCTTCCGGAGAGGTAGAGGTAGTCCTTCCATTTCTTCTGAGGCTTCGGGAGAGATACGTGCACGTCTGGCTTCGCTTTTTTCAGCGCAAAGCCTTCCTCAATGCAACGCATATTTAGTTCTAACAGATCTTTTTTCTTTGCGAAGCGTTCGCCGACCATTTTTTTCATCACGTCGATATCTTGTCCCAGTGTTGCCCACACAAATGCGCTCAAGAGGACGTTGGCGAGAATGGGCTTCGCGCCAAGTTTTTGGAGCGTGTCTTCAATCGGCAGTTCCACCAATGTGAGCTTCATTTTTTTGATGAGCGCTGTGTCCGCATCCGAGAAGCGCCAGTGATGTGTGTAGTGAATGAGGACGCCGTTTTGCTTGAGGTCAGAGAGGTTGCGCTCTAGTGCGTGGTGATTGAGTGCGATGATGATATCGACCTTTGTTTCTGTGCTCGCGATATGTTCGTCCGAGATGTCCAGCTGGTAACTGGCATGACCTCCCTTGATGAGCGATGGGAACTCGCGGTAGCCAAAGACGCAATAGCCACTGCGCTTCAGAGATTTGGACACGACTTCTCCAATGGAGTCCAGGCCTTGTCCGGAGGAGCCGATAATTTTGATAGAGATACGAGACATCAGATTCCTTTGAATGCAGAGACAAATTCTTTTGCCCAGGTCTGGATCTTCGGTGCTTGATCGAATGGATCGTTGATTATTTTGAGCGTCGGTACAATCAGTGTTGCACCACGGAGCGTCAGGTATTCGGTCAGCTTATCGGCAGCACGAGCGGTGTAGTAGTAGCGTTCATCACCGAGTCCAATAGCAGCCGCAGGCTTTCCTTGCAGCTCCACTTTTGCAGCACGTCCGCTGAGAAGATCTTCCATATATGGGCTCAGCTGACCTTCGACATTGTTCGTATTCCAAGACCCGCAGGCGAGGAGGAGTGCATCGGCATTGGTGAGATCTTCTGGCGTCGCATTTTCTGCTCGTTTCTTCACCACACGAGTGCCTGGAAGTTGCTTCGTAAAAACATCGAGCACTGTGTCGATCACAAACTCCGTGTGCCCTGTTGCGGTTGTGTAGAGAACCGTAATAGTCCGCATAGATCTATGATAAAGGTCTTCCCTTAAGGCGGCTAGGGACTTTGCGCTACACTATCGCGGTCATGACACACACGTTCTGGTCGTTCCGGCGCCTCCTTCTTGGACTCTATCTCATCGGCGTTATCGTTCTGGCGATTCAACCGATTCGTACAGTTCTTCAATCGGACTACCAGGGCATTCTCTTCAAAGGAGGAGACGAGTCGCAGTACATCATGCGTATTCAGGAGGCGATGCACCATCCATTGCAGGATGTATCCAATGCTATCGTCAGCGGTGATGATGCGCCTCGTGGGCTGCAGATGACATTGCCAGAGGCAACGGCGGGAACACTCTTCGGTTGGATGGGGATGTCTGCACCAGTGCTCGGTGTTCTCCTCTCCGTTCTCCTGGCGCCACTCCTCATGCCGCTCTTTGCCATGCTGTCACGTCGTTTTGGTGTCAGCGAACGCAGTTCATTCATTGGTGCGGTACTCATCTTCTTCCTTCTACTTGGTCCCATGCGTCGTGTGGTGCACCAATCCTGGAGTTTGCCATATGTCACATTCATGATGATTGTTCTCATCGATTGGTTCCGCGCACGGACTCTTCCTCGTTCACTGACTCTTGGCGTCCTGCTTGGACTTCTTCCAGGCATCTATTTCTGGGCGTGGACGTATGTGTGGGCTTCGTTTGGACTCTTGGCCGTGACATTGTTTCTCGAAACACCATCGTCTGATCGGATGAAGATCCTCACGCAGATTCTGAGCGTAGGTGTGACCGCACTCATTGTTGCATCGCCATTCTTGGTTCTCATTGTCATGAATAGCGCCAATCCGAATGCTGTGGATGCTGGCTTTAGAAGTTCTTTGATCCATGCTCGCGAATTCGAATCTCTCCCGCGCAGCGTTCTCTTCATTCTTCTTGCCATCGGTGCGTACTTCTCACTGTGGAAGCACAAACATTCGCAGCCGATTGTCCTTTTCATTGGTGCACTTCTCATCGTTCTCCATCAGCAATTCATTCACGGCCAGGTACTCTCGTACTGGACGCACTACTACCCTTACGTCTGTGTTCTGGCACTGCTCCTGCTCCTCGTCTACACCACGACAAAATCTGCCAATAGAGTCATCATCAGCGCGACCAGTTTGGTGTCCATTCTTTTCTTGGCAGGAGCACTCACTGACTACTTTGGTCGTGCTGCTGTTTTCACGACAATGCCGCACTACGCGAGCGTCCAACATCTTGCTGCGCCTATCCAATATATCAATCAAGAACCCGGGAAGCAGACAGTGCTCACCGATCCCGTCACGTCACTGGTGCTGGGGACATATACGACTGCCGACCTTGTCTACACGCCATTTCTGCGTCACACACTCATCTCCTTCTCCGAGCTTGCGGAGCGCTACTGCCTCGTGGAATACATGAAGGGGGGAATACCCGATACACGTTTCCTTGCCGACGATGTACGCGAGCTCAGTGCAGCGGGCAGAGAGGGCACGCAGACAGTGTTCGAGCGAGATCTGGCGCTTACCAAGCAAGCCTGCGACAGTGTCTATGCCGATCCATCGGCGGCGCTCAAGAAGTACCATGTGACACTTGTGCTCTGGGACGAGAAAAACCACAGTGACTGGCATGTCCCATCGTCATTTGAACCACTGTCGCGGGGTGCAGAGTGGAGTATCCGTAGCGCGATTCGTTAGCTCGCTGCGCGGCGTGCTATCGCGTAGACCGATGTTCCGATTGGTAGTGGCAGCGACACCGAGAGTGCTGCTTCCAGCTTACCAACGATCGTCATGACATCATTGACGATAGGCACTTTACGGAGTTCACGCTCTTCAATGTTTTTTCCGCTCGTCCGAAAAATTCCAGGAATGATCTTGCGGTGTAGGAGAGCGGGGAGCGCGAGGTAGGAGAAGAGGTGGCTGACGTGCAGCACTTCGTATCCACTCGACTGCAAAAGTTGGGTCAACGTCTTTTTGTTATAGCGCTTGCGGTGTCCTAAGAACACATCGCGCTCACTCCAGAGCCACTGATGCGCAGGGACGGACACGATCACGATTCCGTTCTCTTTCAGAAGTCCGTGAACATGACGGAGCACGCTATCGGGTCGGTCGAGGTGCTCTAAGACATCGAGGAGTGTGACCACGTTGTACGTGCGGTTGAACTCTTGCCACTTATCGCGCGCAAGATCTTGGAGCACGAGCTTGGCGGTCTGCGTGCGCTTGCGGCAGTTGATGAGTGCTTCTAAGTATCCATCGACACCTGTGGCATGCGAGCCTGGGAATGCATGCTCAAGAGCACGCAGTAAGCTTCCGTTGCCGCAGCCGATATCGAGGAATTCAAACGGCGGCTGAATGTACCTCTTCACGATGCGTCGGATGAGTGACCTGCGTACCTCAGACCAGTAGTGGTGCTCCTCGGACATATTCAAGACATCGAGCGATTCCAGCTCGAAGTGAATACCAAGCGGAAGTGAATCTTGCTCCGCATCAATTTTATGCTCGGTGAGGATGGCAGAAACGTCGGAGAGCATGACTCTAAGAGTAGGGAGATCTTGCTGCTAGATCAATCAAAGACTATCGTGTGCCGGCTGTAATCTAAGGACGATTAGCTCAGCTGGTTAGAGCGTTCGATTCACATTCGAAAGGTCCTCGGTTCGAATCCGAGATCGTCCACCATAACTTACTACCTTCCTGTTGAAGAGCTTCTTTGAATGGAGATCGTGGCTCAAGGATGAGCTTTTTGTCATTCACCGAAAGGTTAGAACACAGTGCTTTGATCACAGCTTCACGAACAACAGGTGAACCATAGAAGATGGCTTCCTTTGCTAGTTCGATCAACTTGAAACTCCCGATAACCTTATCAATCCACCCCATACCTTCGTCATGCACTTCATCCATTTTGGCTTTCGTGGCTTCTAGTTGAGTTTTTAGCTGCTTTATTTCGGCCTCAATAACGTGTCCTACACCAAGCTCATCCGCTCTTGCGAGAGCGAGAACCTGCTTGGAGAGTGCTGCGTCTATCTCCATGTATTCTTTTTGTAAGTGCCGAACCTCCTGCTGTCGGTACACCGATTTTTCTTTGTGGAGCGATACTAGTTTTTCACGTATTTGCGTGAGAAGACCTTCATTGCATGATGTCTTTTCGAGTATCGCATTGAACTGTGATTGAAGAGCTTCTTGTCGAAGAATCTGCTTACAATTCGTTCTTCGGTTCTTGCATTCGTAATAGATGAATGTTGAGCCTGTTTTCTTCTTTACTACTCGGTAGGGACTCATAACACCTTTGCACTTTGCACAATGAACGGTGTCGCCGAACACAAATAACTTCCGCAAATCCTGTTTCTTCTTTCTCCCCGAAGTGTGGGACCTACGGGCAACACCCTCTTGGGCAGCTTGCCACAATTCGGGTGAAACGAAGGCTTCATGAGTGTTCTCATACACAACACCAGCATAGCGGGTAGCCCCCTTGGGATAAGGATTATGAATAATCCCAGCGATAGTCGATGTTCCAAGAGATTGGCCATTGCGCTGTTTAATCTTCTTCCTCTTTGCCCATCGAGCTATATCAGGAAACGACGTACCTGCAGCTGCCATGCGATACATAGTCACAAGATGTAGAAAGCGTTCTTCATCTTTTACTGTGTGCCGCATCACCTCTCCGTTTTCCATGACGACATGATGCGGTTTGAATCCAAACATCTTTCTTGCCATGTGTTTTCCTTCTTTCGCACGGATGCGCATGCGATCAAACACAACCCTGCTTTTCTCTGCGCTCTCATGCCATCCCATGGCACCTTCTAGACCCAACATGATAATCGTTCCAATATCCTCGCCTTTGAAGCGCTTACCATCTGTTGTTCCAAGAAAAGGAATAAGGCCATCAGCAAGACATTGTGTGAACTTTCCCAGATCTTCATGGTTACGCCCTAGACGATTCACTCTGCTTGCCAAAACGCCATATACTTCTCCTCGAGCAGCGGCTTTGCATACCTCGGCTACGGTAGGTAGACCTGGAACGAAGCCGCTTTGTGCTGTTTCTATAAAACGTAATCGGTGCGCTGCTCTGATATTCGCTGGGAAATGTTCTTCATAGTGTTCCTTGATCTGCTTTATTTGATCAGGAATGCTTTCTACCTGCCGCTGGTCGTCTTCTTCTGATTTACGACAGATGCCCCAGATAGGGGCGTTGGCGGTGATTTTTGGTGGCTTACGTCTGGCCATAGACAGTGGAGTGGGAAGCTAGGGTGCCTTTGATGCTCATGGAGGGTGCCTCGGCTTCCCACTCCGTTTCCGGCGTGGCAAGACACCCTCTATAAGCACGAGGTGGCGTAGAGATCCTTCGGCATTTCTTGAAGGAGATATTCCTTGATGGTCGTGAGAAAATTCATCTCATGTCTTGAATACGGAGGTAGTGGAGATGCGATGAAGTCAGGAACAATAAACTCATGGCATTCCAGCATTGTAGTAACTGCTTGCAGAGGTAAAGAAGGTATACAGTTTTTGCAGGGTGGAAATACAAGTTCTACCTTCATGACTGAATCTGGTTCGAATTTATAGGCATGAACAATCAGCGGTACATCATTCCACTCGATGCCTCTTGTAATAATGGCATGCTGTTTTCCATGTCTTGCCATTCTGCTTTCTATTTCCTTCAAGGTCTTTTGAAATGTCTGTTGATTGCTTTCCCAGAAGAGCGATTGTTCCCAACTAGGAAGCTGCTCGGTTGCATGACGGATATTTTTGGCCGTGAGCTCGTCGGTTTTGAATATTCGAAAAACTTGCAGTGTTTTTCCACGTGTGTGTATCGCCGCTGTTTTATTATGCTTATTACACATTGATCTGCAGGATTCTATTTCTTCGAAGTACCCATAAATTGCATTCGATAAAAGATCCAAGCCATCCGCAGACAAAAGCTGATCGCACTCTTGTTGAGAGTGCTTTGATATTGGCCGTTGCGCAGAAAGCGACATCGAACGAAACGAGCATCATGTAGAGGTGCCAATGCCAGTGTCGATGTCGGTGCCAGTGTCTGTGTCGGTGCCTAGTGTCTAACCTGTGATGTCGAGGCCATAGTATCACAGCCGTTGATTCAGTAAAGAAGCTCATACCAAGTCATTGAATGAAGCCAGCATAAAGAGCCAGAAGGCATAGCCGAGGCCAATGCCTATCCGGCGTAGGATCTTTCGAAAGACACTCTCTGGCTGTCGTTCTACGGGCTTTGCTGTGGCTATTAGGTAGCAAGCACCGATAACCCATGCAAACAATACAGCCATGCCACCAGCTCCGTTCATGCCGCCTCCTGCAAATACAAAGAAGGGCACTGGAACTAGAAACCATCCCAGCTGTCTGCGGGTAACGAATGGACGCTTTGTTTTTTGCGGCTTTTCCATAGAGGTAGATGGGAAAGGAATAGCCAAGAAGGGGCACCCTGCTCGGCGTACCCATCGTTGTTGCGGAGGTTGCCCTACCACACCAGTGCGATGACCGAGGCAAGATGCCCCTTTTTGCACTGGCAGTAGGTGATGGTGCGTTGAAGCACGAACAACGTGCGCAACAGCGATGGGTACAGTTGCATTATATCCCTTTCCTGGTCGCTGCCTATAGCTTCACCTGTTCTGCCTGTTCTGGGACCCCTTCTCTCTGCCACTGTTCAAGCACATGCTCCGGAACACCCTGTTCTCGCCATTGCTGAACCAATGCAGGTGGAGGAACGCCGCCTTTCTGAATTGCTGGTGGATGAAGCATGAAGAGCACCTTGCGGAAACTTTCATTGTTTAGAGGTTGTGGTGTGTCTGTGGGCAATGGTCTCATGGTTTCGGCTTTGATCTTCGCAATCGCAACTTCCTCCGAAAGATCTCTGCCAGCGAAACGAGCAAGCTTGTCACAGGCGATCATACAGTTATCGAAAGTGGTCTTGTCATCCTCAATAATCTGGACCAGCTTTCTGGCTATGACATGCAGGTAGTACGGAGCTTGTTCAAGGAACTTTCTATGATTCTCTCGCTGGATTGTCAGCGCCTCGTCTATGAGCTCTTTGACCTTACTTTTCCTTACCATTTCTGACCCTTTCTTACCGGCATAGGCATCACTTTCTATATTGAAAACCTCTCGTGCTGCAGCAGTCGCATTGCCCATGTGCTTGATATAAGCATGCGCGAAGAGCTCTTCGCCAGAGAAACGTTCTAGCTTGGCCTTTGATGGTTTCCTGGTTGGCATCTTGCGCTAGTGAGTGAAGCCTGTGTCGATGCCAATTCCTTTTCAGATACATTATACAATTTATTGATCTTTTTTAATTGCTATCTGCTTGAGGCCAAAGTCATAAGGCCAATCGCCCTTCTTATCAAAGTCTTCCAAAAACCTGACGATTGACCGCAAAGGGAGATCCTTCGCAAAAACCGAGATCCGCATTGGATGGTATGTAACCATAACCGATGCAACTCTTATAGACTCTCCGAAATCTATTTCTGGGTATTCTTTTTTCAGTGCAGGCAAAACATTTGCGACGTTCTCGCACATCCAATCATACTTTGAAAGTAGTTTATCAAAATGTGTTTTTACATTAGATCTCTCGTGATCTCTAATAAATTCTCTGTAATCGCCATTTTCATCACCTGCATCAGCTGACCATTTTACTAGTTTGCATTCAGCAACTAACAACAACTGCAACTCCGAGTTGAAACCCAAGAAATCAATCTGACCTTTTGTATATTTTATCTGTGCATCACCGCGCCCAATCACTTTATCTTTTCTTATTTCGCGCCCGATAAAGCCTCTTTCTGACATTAGACGTATGAATTCATTTTCAAACCAAGTTGAAACATCTTGTGAGAGTTTCTCTGCGGCATCCCTCACAGCTTTATCTGTAAGCCATTCATCCGGTAATTCACCATAAATCATCAATTCACTAAAATGATTCAGCATCTCTCGTAAAATAACAGGTGACCATCCAAGGTAGTTGTAACCATCCCATAATCTCATCTTCAATATCGGTCTTCGGGTGATTCGATTCTTCTGTCTCGTCAGTTTCCAAACAGGCGTATCGCCACGTAACTTCTTTTTAGACAGAAGTAGGCCATCTATCACTCGTCTAACGACCTCTTCGGTGAAGCCGAATTGCTTGCTGATTTGCTCAATAACTTGGTGTTCACGAAGAATAAAAGGTCGTTCATGATTGAACGCTAATAATATCGTTCTGACCTCATCAAAATCAGCACCAATCTTTTCTTTAAAAATCTGATTTAGGGCACTCTTACGAGTTTCATATTCCGAGGGCAAATCCTTTCCATTGAAGAGAATTTTCTTTTTCCTATTTTCCTCTTTTGCATCACCATAATCCTTCATATCTTCTTTTAGTTGGGGATCTAGTTCTGTTTTGAGGTATTTGTAAGCTTCTCTTGGCTCATCATCTCTACGAGGTGGCCTCATTGTAAGCGTTGTATGGTCTTTATAGATACCATGAATCTGGTCGCTAGATTCAGCCTCTTCAACCATCTCTGTGACACAGAATTCTGCAGCCTTGTAATCAATCGCAGTGTGAGAATCATCAACTAAACTACATTTCTCTTTCAGTTTTCTCCATTGATAAACAATCCATGAGATAGGCCAGGGCTTATTTAGTAATAAAGCTCTCTCAATTCCAAAGAGAAGTGCTTTTTGCACTGTGGCTGGACTACCAAAGTTATCGGGGAGACTTGTGGGCAAAACTCCGGTTCTTTGATATTCCCCAAACGCATCTTCATAATTTTTCATGAACATGCTGATTAGTAGATTTACAGGGACCTTGCGAGCGCGCCGTCGGAAGTGCTTCTCAAAATAACCCAGCAACGCAAGGAAGGCCGGATTCATGATCTTGGGATCAGTGTAGACACCTGGTTCTAATATCTTTCGTGCAATAGGTTCTGCACCATCGATTATGGATTGCAGTTCAGATACAGCTTTTTCAAAGGTTTCTTCGTCTTTTGCCATAACGGAGCTATAATTCTATGGCAATGTTGAATAAAAGACTATTTGTATTGGCTTTTGCAGTTCAATCCGTAACCGGAAGTTTTTGCATGATGGACATGGCACATGCCGCAGATATGCCGATGTCCGCTGAATCTCACGAAGCAATGGAAATGAATATGACACCTGCTTCACCACACTGTGAGCACTGCGAGCATGAGGATAAACAGGAGCCACAAGGATCACCCTGCGATAATGGCCATTGTCTTTCTCAATCTGCTTCTACAACCGCTGCTTATAGCTCTACATTCAGCGAGGGAATGGTCGTCACACCAGTACCTACGGTTATTTTCAAGAGTCCTATCCAAGAACAGGGTGGTCGGCCGACATCGCATGCTCCACCAAATCCGCCGATATCTACTGAAACTGTCGTTCTCCGCTTTTAGAGGGACAGTATGAACATGTGCCAGTACGCTGGCCGTTTTAGCTGTTTCTCTCATTCGTATGTCTCATTCATCTTCCAAAGAACGGTACACAACTATCTGCATCGGTGGCATGACGTGTGCGAGCTGTGAATTGCTCCTCGAACGAAAGCTCAAAGCAGTCTCGGGCATCAAACATGTCGATGTGAATCACAAAAGCGGAATTGCTCATATCACCGCCGATGCCAATAATCTTCCCAGTGCCGAACGTATTACCTCTATAATTGAGAAGGCAGGATATAGCGTTGTAGATGGGGATAGCCCAACAGTCTCATCACTCTCGCCTGACAAAAGAAAGTGGATGGAAATAGGAGTAGCACTGCTCATTATTTTCGCCGGATACAAACTGTTACAAGCCTTCGACCTCATTTCATTAGCTCCCTCCACGTCTGGTGCTCTATCCATGGGCGGCGTCCTGCTCATCGGTCTCGTCGCAGGAACCAGTAGCTGCCTCGCTGTTACAGGAGGATTACTTTTGGCATTGGCAGCCAAGCATAACGAAGTGCATCAAGCAGAAACCGCATGGCAGAAATTCAAGCCTCTCATGCACTTCAATATCGGTCGCCTGACATCGTATTTCGTTCTGGGTGGGTTTGTAGGTGTTCTAGGCCAATCCATCACTCTGAATACCCAGATGACGGGCTACATGAATATTATCGTGGCATTCGTGATGCTGTACCTCGCTCTTTCAATCCTCGACATTATCCCAAAGGGTAGTTTTCCTATTAGGCCGCCCAAGAAGCTGTCTCGCTGGATTGCTTCACTTTCAGAAAGCGATCATCCCGCAGCACCGTTTGCTCTGGGTGCCTTTACGTTCTTCCTGCCCTGTGGCTTCACCCAATCTCTACAACTTGCAGCTCTTGCATCTGGCAGTTTTATGACGGGTGCAATCACGATGTTTGTGTTTGCTCTTGGGACCCTGCCTTCGCTCCTGGGCATCAGTGCCATTTCCTCTGCTGCTACGGGAAGCTTCTCACGAATTTTTCTGCGATTTTCAGGGGCACTCGTGCTTCTCTTGGCGCTGTTCAATTTGAATAGCGGATTCACTTTGACTGGTTTTGATGTGTCTTCCGTATTCGCCGGAGGCAACACTCGACAGGGTTCTGCCCCAACCATCAACGGTGGAGTGCAGGAGGTATCGATGAAGGTAACGCGCTATGGCTATGATCCATCGAATATTACTATCAAAGCTGGGGTACCCGTTCGTTGGAAGATCGATGGTTCAGGAGCGTCGGGATGCACCAGTATCATGACAATTCCCACGTTGAACGTCACTCAAGCACTTCGTAGCGGGGAAAATATCATCGAGTTCACAGCTCCCAGCAAAGGACAGTTAGCTTTCACGTGCTCCATGGGCATGGTGCGCGGCTCTTTTACCGTAATCTGATTCCTTCTTCTTTATGACGCAACTCAAGTGGCATGATTCGCCTCAAGAATCCACAGGATCCAAGGCAGCAGTAAACCCTTGGTTTGGTCTATCCATGGCTCTTATTGGAGTGATCGTTGGTTACCTGATCGGCATCCTCTACTAAAAACTCTTTGACATTGAAGGTGGTAGGGATATAGTACCCCTACCCCCTACCCCTTCAATTATGAGAGATGATGCAAAGAAGAAAACGCTCGATGCCGTCAAAAGGCTCGAAGGTCTGATGTCCAAATTGAGAAAGCAGGTTGAGGAAGATGCGTATTGCACGGAGATCCTTGAACTGGCGCTTGCTATGCAGGGACACCTGAAACACATCCAATCTGCCGTTCTTGAAAGCCATCTTCATACGTGCGCGGCAAAGAAACTGGCCTCGCCGTCTGACAAAGAAGCCTTTATCAATGAGGTTCTGCATGTAGTTGGTCTCTCTCGCCGTTAGTTCTTTCCATACTTTCCCATGCAAACCATAGTCTCTATTCCTGGAATTCACTGCGCTTCCTGTGCTGCACTCATCAAGGATGTAAGTAGTGAATTCTCCGCGATCAAAAACGTTGATGTGAATATCGATACGAAGAACGTTACCCTCGACCACGACGAAAGTTTCGACTTCAAGCAATGGAAGAGCGAAGTCGAATCGCTGGATAGAAAATATGCAGTTTTTTCACTGTAAGCCATGTCCTCTCAATGCACTCTCGATATATCCGGCATGCACTGTGCGAGCTGTAGCGCTCTTGTCACCCGCAAACTCAAGAAAACGCCGGGCGTTGAAGAAGCAAACGTGAACCTTGCGTCAGCGAAAGCACATGTGCGCTTCGATCCATCTATCGTTCACGAGCACGATCTTGTGGCCGCAGTGAAATCAGCTGGCTACAAGGCAGAAGTGCGTCATGAGCATGGACATCACGGAGTTGAGTTGGATCGTAAGCGTCAAGAAGCCGAGGTTGCTGACTATCGGCGCAAGTTCTTCATCGGACTCATCTTGAGCCTTCCAATGCTCGTATTCATGGTGTTGTCGTTCTTCCCAGACACGACACTGCATACGTCGCTCATGCCCTATATGGGCATTGTGTCACTCCTCCTCGCCACTCCTGTACAGTTCTGGCTAGGATCTGGGTTTTTCAGAGGTTTCTGGTCGAGCTTGAAGATGGGAACATTTAGCATGGATAGCCTGATTGCAATCGGGACGTATACCGCCTTTCTCTATAGCATCTACAACCTCGCCGTTCACACTATTACGCATGGAACTGTTATTGGTGAAGTCCATGATCTCTATTTCGAGGTTGCGGCCTTCCTCATTACATTCGTGCTGCTCGGAAAGTGGATGGAGACACGGGCAAAAGGACGCACGAGCGAGGCCATTCAAAAGCTGATGAGCTTGCAAGCGAAGACAGCACGAGTACTACGCAACGGGCAGGCGGTGGACGTTCCTATCGAGGAAGTACAGGCGGGTGACATTGTTGTTGTGCGGCCAGGCGAGAAGATCCCTGTAGACGGTGTCGTTCTCAAAGGGCTCACATCTATCGATGAGTCCATGCTTACAGGCGAAAGTATTCCCGTAGAGAAAAAGGAGGGAGACCACGTCTTCGGTGCGACGATGAATGGCAACGGCTCTATCGAATTCAAAGCGGAGAAAGTGGGAAGCGAAACGGCGCTGGCTCGCATCATCCGTTTCGTAGAAGAGGCGCAGGAGTCCAAAGCACCAATTCAAGATTTCGCTGACTGGGTATCTTCGTGGTTTGTTCCGGCTGTCGTCATCATTGCCATCATTACGCTTATTGGATGGCTTCTTGCAGGAGCAACTGTCACATTCTCATTACTCGCAGCCGTTTCTGTCCTTGTTATTGCCTGCCCTTGTGCGCTTGGTCTAGCAACGCCCACAGGCATCATGGTCGCAACAGGCAAGGGCGCAGAGCATGGCATTCTCATTCGTGGCGGTGAACCATTGGAAGCAGCAAACAAGATCAGTGTCATCGTGTTCGACAAGACAGGAACGCTCACCAAGGGTAAGCCGGAGGTAACAGATGTCATTGCGTTCAAGGGATCGCAGGATGACCTATTACGCATTGCAGCAAGCTTGGAGCAGGGATCAGAACATCCATTGGCAGAGAGCATTGTGCAGTATGCGAAGACGAAGAATATCTCCCTCTCTTCGGCAGAGAAGTTCCAAGCCATACCAGGTCATGGAGTTGAAGGATCGATCAATGGAACTCTGTACTACCTTGGCAATCGTAAGCTCATCGAGCGGCAGAAAATCTCTCTTGGAGATATCGAAACAAAATTGCAACAACTGGAAGAAGCAGGAAAAACTGCGATGCTTCTTGCAGATGCACAGAACGTGCTCGGCATTATCGCTGTCGCAGATACGGTGAAAGAGACCTCAAAGGATGCGATAGAACAGCTGCAGAGAATGGGCATCGCTGTGTATATGATCACAGGAGATAATCGACGCACAGCAGAGGCCATCGCTGCGAAACTTGGCATCAAGAACGTGCTCGCAGAAGTGTTGCCCGAACAGAAAGCGAGTGAGGTAAAGAAATTGCAGGCGCAGGGGAAACGAGTAGCGATGGTCGGTGACGGTATCAATGACAGTCCCGCACTCGCACAAGCGGACCTTGGTATCGCTATGGGCAGCGGCACAGACATCGCTATGGAGACAGGTGGCATTGTGCTCGTGAGAAATGATCTACGTGATGTCGTCACTGCTATCCAGTTGAGCCGTACCACGGTGAATAAGATCAAGCAGAACCTTTTCTTTGCCCTGTTTTACAACGTTATCGGCATACCTATCGCTGCACGTCTATTCAGCAGTTTTGGCATTGTCCTGCGCCCAGAACTTGCAGGACTTGCTATGGCTTTTAGTTCTGTATCAGTCGTCACGAACTCATTGCTTCTGAAAGGCTTCGATCCAAAGCGCCGCAACTGGATTTCTGATATAGCGCCGTGGTTCATGGTGATTGGATTCACTGCTGTGTTTTTTCTCTTTGCCAAAATCAGTGCACCTACGTCAGCAACTGCGGTGACACCCTCGGAACATGGTGGTGAACATCAGGAAGCGACGTATGAAAATACTCGTGATCTTACCGTTCACGATGAGAGCACGGATAATGAAATTGCGTTCAGTGTAAAAGAAGGTAATGACACTTTCTCTGACTATGGAACAAGTCACACAAAAGAAATGCACCTCATCGTTGTGCGCGATGACTTACAATATTTCAGCCATCTTCATCCGGTGATCGATGCAAGCGGCATCTGGCGAACTCCCTATAAAGCTCCTGCCGGAGGCAATTACTGGATCTATGCGGATTTTATTGAGAACGATAATGCTCCTCATACCATCCGTTTTGAGAGAGCATATAGTGGCAACAAAGGCACAGTTGGTATCCATGAAAACAGTGAAAAAGTGAAAGTCGTGGATGGCTATCGAATCGCCGTTGAAGTCGAGGAAAACGATGAGAGTGTTTCTTTCACTTACAAAATCACCGACACCGCAGGGTACCCCGTTCAAGTAGAAGAGTATCTAGGGGCGAGAGGCCACAGTGTCCTTCTCTCGCCCACAGGAGAATTCATTCATGCTCATGCATCCGAAGAAGGCGTAGATCCTGTATTTAGTACGTCGATGTTGGAAGATTTTTACCGCGCTTTCACCCAATTCCAAATAGATGGAAAGGTCATCACGGTGGACTTCGACTGGCAATCATAACCCATTACTATGTCAAAAACTTGCAATGACGGCTGCGACACACCAACTTCCTCCTCGAAGTTGGAAAAAAACTTCATAGTAGCCCTGATTCTGAATGGAGGTCTGGCTATCGGAGAAGTGACGGCTGGCATCATTCTCGGCAGCAGCGCTTTGATGGCCGATGGCTTTATGAACGTGGATGACACCGCAGCCCTTGTCTTGAGCATTTACAGTGAACGGAAGACGCGACAGGCACCGGACGAGCGACGCACCTTCGGTTACAAGCGCATGGATGCCTTTGCTGGGTTTGTGAAAGGCTGTCTCTTGCTTGTGACAGCATTCATGGCAGCACTCCAAGCCATCAAGCTTCTCGTCGATCCTGAACCTATCCAGGGCATACCCGTTATGATTATTGGTGGCATAGCGATAGTAGTGAATTTTGTATCAGCCTTCGGTCTCAAGGCAGATGCATGTTGCAGCCTCAATGCAAAGGGAACCTACGAATGTTTGAAATACGATGTCATTGGTTCCGCTGCGGTTGTAGTTAGCGGCTTCCTCTCTTATTACTATGGCTTCGTGTACTTCGATGTGGCTGCTGCACTTCTCATTTCGTTCTTTATGGTAAGAACTGGCTGGGGAGTTTTCAAAGAGGGCATGGGATACTTTCTTCAATCAGCTCCTGATGGATTTGATTACGGGGCATTCGAGAAAGCAGTGAAGGACGTGAAAGGTGTTACTTCTGTCGGTGATATCCACGTATGGAGCCAGAACCCAAAAGAGCATCACCTAACGTGCAAAGTGACGGTGAAGATCGAAGATGTATGTGACTGTGAACGTATCGTGAGCAAGATTGAAGAAATCTGTCACAAACAGTTTGGTATTCAACATTCGACCATCCAACCTGTTTATTCCTCTGAAACCCTACAAAGATTCTGCAATGTCAGCAGATAATCTAGTGCTGGCCTTCTCGATGATGCTTGGGATCCAGTTCCTGCATTCTATCGAAGAGCTTTCAACAGGATTCCATCGGAAATGGTATCTCTTTGCGATGCCCTTTCCTGTTTTCTTGGCTTTCGAAATAGCATTCCTCTCATTTTGGATAGCGATATTGCTGTTGCCGGATTTTCCTCATAGGACAGGCTTCATGATGTTCTTCAATCTACTGATGTTTGCCAATGGTATTCAGCATCTTGTATGGGCTGCGGCTGTAAAAAGGTATGTGCCTGGCCTCGTGACCGCTCCGTTGTTTCTTATAGCATTCCTGTGGGCTTATACGGCATGAGAGAGCTGCCCTCGGATTCAACAGCACCATGGCACTTTCGTGTCATTTTTCGAAAAGAATTGCTTCGCAAATCATGCGTAAACCTCTTCTCGCTGCAGGGAAAAAGCTCTCTCAAGCATTGAATATGTCTCGACAATCTGGGTTCGAGCGTCGTACAGTTTCGTCCACCATCGATCGATTTAGCTGCGCAGTTGTATCTGTAAAAACACGGCTAGTATTTTGTCTCTGTAGCGTTTTACTTCTTTTCCATGGAGCAATTGATCGTTTTCGATTGCAGCATATGCGTCGAGGACAGGGAGCGTGAAATGCAGGTGGTTTGCCCTGAAGTCTGTCGCATACGATCGATGTTCTGTTGCTTTCATGTGAAAAAACAAAGGGTGTGATTCTGCAATTTCTCTGATGCTCTGATTTGGATGTGGAAATTCCATCGCAATGCGAAGGCTTTCGTCGTGTGTATTTGCATACATTTCCGCAAGAAGCCGTAGATATCTATGCAAGCGAACCATCACGCTATCTTTCACTCGGTCGAATCCTTGCGATGCCGTCTTAGGGTGAAGGCACGACAGATTGTGTTCACGAAATCTACAGTTTGTCACTGCAGCATCTCCTGTAGTTCCTCGCTCATGGATAGCGCCACAGGCGATCATTCGCATCGATTTCAGATCTGCGATGACATCATCCAATGTTGTGTGATTCCACTCACAGGTTTTGAGAGCGGTTTCCCGGAGAGAAGGAGGCATGGATCAATAGAGATCGGCATACGAGCATAGGGAAATTTCCCGCTCTTTCAACTCTGTTTTGAGTTCCGGATTCAGAAGGACGTTCACTTCGGTCTGACGTTGTGGATCGGCATCGAACGGCTCGCCCGATGGGTTGTGGCTACCAGGGTGTGTCATGAGCTCTGTCGTTCCTTCTGGCAGGCGACCGAGGGTGTGACGCATGTTCCTGTTGGACGCATTGCCAACCAAGGCCATGCCGCGGAAGTTATCGGTGGAGCGAATGCCATGTGCCTCAAAGACTTTTCTCGCTGCATCGGCGCGCGCAGAAATCTTCTCAATGTATTTGGATTGCGATGGTTCGATGGGGAAGCCGAACGGAACTGCTGGTTCGCTCGGAATACGAACGAAGGAGATGCCGTAGCGATCCAAGATCGAAATGAGAATAGGGGCGATGACCGGATGAATGTGAATGTGATGATGGCCGTCGACGTGTGTTGGCTGACCGCGGTGCTCGAGGAACCACTCAACCTGTGAACGAATCTCACGTTCGATGTGCACAGGCTCCACTTCGCCTTCACCTAGAATGCGCTCCAATGTGTCACGCCCTAAAAAGTATCCATCGACAGTCAGAAGTGAGCGGATGTCTGCCGCACGACCAAGAGGGGAATAGGTGGTGAGATTGAGATGTAAGCCAGTGGGAAGATCGCGCTCATCTGCGTAGCGCGCTGCACGGTCACTATCCGATCCATTCGGCATCAAACTGGCACTCGTGAGTACGCCTTGCTCCTGACACAGGAAAATTCCATGACTTCTCTGTTGATTTATCCCTAGGTCATCGGCATTAATAATCAGTCGTCGCATGCGGTCACTATACGGCATGCGGGAAACATTGACATTTATTATTTATTTGTTATAGTAACTTCACTATGAAGCCTACACCTTTCAAGCCAAGCAAACCGCCAGCTGATTTCGATTACTCAAGCCTATCTTCTGAAGAGCTGGAGGGTCTCATTTATAGAAATAGGGGGTCTGAAGATCCATCACAATTGCCAAGCGGTCAGAAAGCAAGCATTGAGCACTTCAGGGTGACGACTCGAAGTAGGATTGTTCCAGGTGATGTAACAGACTTCGATGGTGCGACTGGAATCCTCGATAGAGTCGATGAGTTTGATGGTAAGTAATCCTCTATACTGCGTTTATGCCCATCGCGAAAGAACGCATTCTTTTTGAGGATGATTGGCTCCTCGCAGTCACCAAGCTTGGTGGCGAGCTTGTGGTGAAGGGCAAGGGCAAGACACAGCGTCTGCCGCTTCTCGATTTTTTGCGAAAAGACTACCCATCCCTCGCCCCCATTCATCGCCTGGACTACGAGACATCTGGCGTGGTTGTGTTTGCGAAGAGTAAGAACACGCTCAAGACGATTGTGGATTCCAAGTTTGCAGATTGGAAGAAGACGTACGTTGCCATCGTTGCGGGTGTTCCACGCAAGAAAGAAGGCTCTATCGATATCCCGCTCCCTGCTCGCAGTGGTACCGGTAATGTTCCAGCATCAACGCAGTACAAACTGAAAGAGTCCTTCCGTGGGTGTTCATTGGTTGAGGTTCATTTCGAACGTGGGCAGAAGCACCAAATCCGCCGCCACCTCTCCATGATTGGTCATCCGCTCATCCTCGATGATGTCTACGGAGACCAGAAGGCAAACCGCCTGTTTGGTCGCTTCCTCAAGATGCATCGCTTCTTCCTCCATGCCACATCTGTCGAGTTCCCACACCCGGTGACCGGAAAGACAGTGAGGATCGAATCGCCGTTGCCGCCTGTGTTTGAACGAGTTTTGAAGCTGTTTAAGCAAGCAATGTAAGGCGATTAGCGATTGGCGTGTAGCAATTAGCTAATTGCCAATAGCCAACAGCCATTTGCTTTCCTATACTCACATCCATGCGCTCTCTTTCTGGTATCCAGCCATCGGGACAACTTCATCTCGGCAACTACTTCGGTTCCATTCGTCCAAATTTGGAGATGGTGAAGAAGGCAAAGGAGAGTATTTACTTCATTGCGGATTTGCACGCGCTCACAACAGTCCACGACCCGAAGGCTCTGAAGAAGATGCGAGACGATGTTCTTTTGGATTATCTTGCCTGTGGATTTGAGCCAGAGAAGTCTGTGATCTTCTATCAATCCGAGGTTCCAGAGCACTCCGAGCTCTCGTGGATTCTCTCCACTGTCTCACCCATGGGTCTTTTGGAACGTGCGGTCAGCTACAAAGACAAGGTAGAGAAGGGGATCACTGCATCGGTTGGCCTCTTCACGTATCCAGTGCTCATGGCGGCAGACATTCTTCTGTACGATGCCAACGTGGTCCCTGTCGGCAAAGACCAGAAGCAGCACGTGGAAATGACGCGCGATATCGCCATGAAATTCAATCATACATTTGGCGATACATTGATTGTTCCAGAGCCTTTGATTCGGGAAGAAGTTGCTGTGGTTCCAGGTGTGGATGGCCAGAAGATGAGCAAGAGTTACAACAACACCATCCCACTCTTTGGTGATGAGAAGGTGATCAAGAAGGCGATTATGGGTATTGTCACAGACTCTAAGGACGTCGCTGCGCCGAAGGATCCAGACAGCTGTGTGGTCTACCACATTCACAAATTGTTCTTGTCTGAGTCCGAAGCGAAGACACTCGCCGATAAGTATCGTGCGGGCGGACTTGGCTACGGAGATGCAAAAAAGCTTCTCCTTCAGACGTATATGGATCACTTTGCACCGATGCGTGCCAAGCGTGCAGAGCTGGAAAAGAAGCCAGATGTCGTTCGCGAAGTTGCAGAAAATGGCCGCAAGAAGGCGTCTGCCATGGCTCAAAAGACCATGGGGCGTGTCAAAAAGGCAGTTGGGTTGTAATTGCTAAAATACCATAAATATGGTATAATATTGTTAAATATTCATACCAATACTCCTATGAAGAAAAAGAATCAGCGTTCTTCGTTCGCCATGGTGCTCGTAACCATTGCCGTTCCAACGGTTGCTCTTGGCATTGCAGTGACCTCTGCTGCCAGTGAGATCAACACGGAACCTCGCAGCCAGCAATTTGAACTCTTTAACATTGATCAATTTCGATTCTTGAAGCGTGAGATTCGTATGAGTGCACCTGCCACACCCTCTTCTGACGCAGTGCACCCAGCTGCAACGGTAAAGCCGTGCGACTCAGCAGATGAGACCTCGAGCTCTTCCTCAGCTTCAGCTGTTCTTACGGTTCAGGATCTCACAACGTCTCAGCGCGAGACACTTCGTCGCCAGCTCCGTATTGGTGGATGTCCACAGGATGCAGATCCAGCATACAAGGCATTATGTGAATCTTTGCTGAAGCAGCAGAAGCCAAAAGAGTATCTGAAGGGCTTGAAGCACCCAGAGCAGCAGTAAGAGTGTATCGACTACGCTGAAAATCATCAGAAATCTTATGAAAGCTCATTCAGAGTTCACGAAGGCCAGCCCCAATCCTCCCATTGAGTATGAACGGTTGACCGCGAAGGGTGTGACTATTCCAAATATCATGGGATTACTGAGGGCGTCTCTTGGGTCACTTTTATTACCCTCCAGAACAGATATCAGAGGTATCCTCAGACTAGCATTGCGCGAGTGCTCAGCCATTCCGGAGATCGACTATGTTGAGCTAAGTGCAGAAGAAGGAAAGTTCACCTCAGACAATTCAGGATTTGCCTATGCCCCAAGCCCAGAGTATCCAATCGCGAGAATTCTTCTGAAGATAGCCGATGAAGAATCAATGAAAAATCCTCCATCTTCTTTAAAGAAGATGAACAGAGAGATTTTGGCGAGGAAATTCGATTTTTCTCCGGATCAATTTACATCGGAGCTAGAACGCATCTACACGGTTTTACATGAGCTTGGGCACATTAAGGATTTTTATGAAAAGTTACCAATACCACACACGCAGGAACAGGTTATTGCCGAAGGAGAATCTCGACGTGCTTTTCGACGTGAGCAGATGCAAAGACTGCCACTCCCTGGCTTTGCTCCTAGTCGCATCATGCATATGTCGCCAGCTGAACTGGAGGCACACATAGAGAAATTGGGCGTACGAGCAAGTCTGCAGGAGCGAGGAATTGACGAAAAATTGTCGCTTGTGCGTGCGCAATTAGAGGCATACAGAGACTCGCCAGATGAAAAATCCGCAGATACTTTTGCAATCAATTTTATGAAAAAGTATCGCTACATTTCCTGAATGTAGGCGTATTGCTACATCTTGATGAGGTTGCACTGATATTCCCATAGACTTGTAGAACGATATACTCGTCGCATGCAGCGAGTGAGGACATTGGTCGGGCGACACGAGTGGTGGCTTCTGCCAGTGCTGCTTGGTGTGGGATATTTCTTCCTGCAATTCGGTCAGATATCTCAGTACGGAGTCACGTGGGACGAGCCACTCCATCGCAATTGGGGAAAGCTCTTCGCACTTTTCTGGAAGACAGGCGATCGTTCTGCGCTCGAGCTCATGCCGGGTCACGGTATTCAGTATGGTCCGCTCTATTACTTCCTCAATTACGAGTTGTCGGAATGGCTCTACACCGCGGGCTACATGCGATTTGTTGCGGCAAATCACGTCCTCAACATCCTGACGACGAGTCTCGCCCTCGTTTTTATTTTTCTTCTGGCTCGTCGTATTGGCGGTAGGCGCGTCGGTCTTTTTGCTGCCCTACTCTTTTTCTTGTATCCACCGCTTGTGGCGCATGCCCACTACAATCCAAAGGACATTCCACTCATGG
Source organism: uncultured Candidatus Peribacteria bacterium (assembly GCA_964575275.1). GTDB lineage: Bacteria > Patescibacteriota > Gracilibacteria > Peribacterales > Peribacteraceae > CAZKJL01. Next base: position 303,454 of record CAZNPE010000001.1, read on the forward strand.
CAGCGCTCGTTGTCACAAGCTTCTTCTTCCTGAAGGGGCTCAAGAGAGATTCAACCATTTGGTTGATGATCGCAGCTGCATGTATGGGGCTTTCCATAGCCCTCAAAGTGAGTGCGCTGCTTATGGCACCAGTATTTGCTGTGACATATCTTCTGTGGGTATGGCAGAAGTCAAAGACATCTTCACTCATGCTCGTTCTGCCATCGGCAGTGGTGAATATTCTACTTGCAGTCGGCATCTGCATAGTGTCTATGTATCTCTTCTGGCCAAGTGCCTGGGGAGATCTTTTATTGATCCCACGAGCAATTGCATTTTTCCTGAGCAGCGATTTTTGGCCAGGAAAGGTCCTGTTTTTCGGTCATGAGTTCGGCGGTGCGGAGTTGCCGTGGTACTACATCGTCTTCGAATACGCTGCAGTGACGCCACTTCTTACCCTTCTTCTCTTTGCCATAGGAGTATGGGTTATGGGGCATCGCTGGTCATGGAAGACGATGCGTACGGAAGATCTGTTCCTTCTCATGTGGGTGGCCTTTCCGCTTCTCTTCAGTATGAAGCCAGGACTCGTCCGTTACGATGGAATGCGTCAATTTTTCTTTATTCTTCCAGCAATCTGCATTGTTGCAGCTCTTGGCCTCAATCAACTTCTGGTGCTTCTCCACCAACGTGTGCGCAAGAAGAGAGCGCAGCCTATTTTTGTCGTGCTTGTTACTCTATCTTTATTCACGCAGATCGCATCCGTACATCCGTATGAGGGGTCGTATCGCAACGAAATAGTCCGCGCTCTGTACCCTGAACACCTCGACCAAAAATTCCAGATTGAATACTGGGGTGCTTCGTACAAAGAGGGCATGCAATGGCTCATAGAGCACGCTGAAGTAAATCCGGTCATCTGTGTCCCGACGGCGGGGATCCTTGTGACGTGGTACCCATGGCGCGATGACTTTGCATTCGAGTGTACGAATCGCTCGAATTACGTGATGTTCTTTACTCGCTACACCGATGCACGCGCCTACGAGCACCTTACGAATCCTGTGTTTACCGTACGCCGAATGGATTCGGATCTCCTGAAGATCTTTCAAGTTCGCTAAGAGAATCGCTCAGTCTTTGTGGTGGTGTTTCTTCTTCTCATCTTCTACTTCGTCATTTCCGCCACGCATGTTTTCCACAACGGCCAAGAACCAGTCGATCATGTAGTCGATAGCGCCAAGAGGCTTGAGGATAATAGACTCCACATCTTCGCTTAAGTCATCGAGTCGTTGCGACAAGCGGCGGAGCGCTACTGCGCTAAAAATGAGGTGATAGAGCAAAATAATGAGCATCGCCACCGCAACGATGGAGAGCAGCATCAAGATGTCGTTGATCGTCAGTTGCATAGCAAAAGATGTATACTGAAGCATCCTACTCATGCAACTCTCCTTCCGCAAAGTACTGGCGACCGTTTTACGGCTCCCCGCAACAGTTTCCATCGGACTCATCCGCGTGTACCAAAAAACGATCTCACCAGATCATGGGTTCATCCGACATTTCTTTCCGCACGGATATTGTCCGCATCAGCCAACGTGTTCCGAGTACGCCATCAAGTCCTTAGTCGAACGTCCGTGGCTCATTGCCGTTGGGCTGATTATCGGCCGCATCGTTTCCTGTAATCCGTGGACAAAACCCTCCGATGAACGCTTAAAGGCCTCTGTGCAGAAGGTGCTCAGATCAAATTGAGTATCCAGACCGCAGAATGTAGAATTTCGCGGTCGAAATAGCTCATTTCCCTCTGCGGGTGTCGTATAATGGCTATTACCTCAGGTTTCCAACCTGATGACGCGGGTTCGATTCCCGCCACCCGCTCCATCCGGCTTCGTTCTGTCTGAGGACAGAACTACGCCGGGATTGTCGCTAAGCCAAAAACAGCTCAGTAAGAAGCCGGATGCCACGGCGTAGCCGAGCGAAGCGAGACGAAGCCGGGCAGAATACTTCTATGTATTTTGTCTATTTACTTGAATCGATCTTTGTTCCTGCACGGAAATATGTGGGCATTTCAGATGATCCCCAGCGTAGACTCGTTGAGCACAACAATGGTTTTAGCATTCATACAAACAAGTTCAAACCTTGGAAGTTAATGACCTATACGGCTTTCGATAATCTTTCAAAAGCTCAGGCGTTTGAGCGATATCTTAAGTCTCATTCTGGTAGGGCATTTGCAAAAAAGCATTTATGAAGCTCAATTAAAACCAGCCACCAAATCGCTTCAGCGGCTGATGATGTGTATCGAGCGATTATTTGCCTACCACTGTCTTAAAGCCAGCCATCGCGAAACGATTCATGTCGAATGGCATGTCTTGCTGCTTGTCTTTGTACTTTTTATCGAAGTAGGCCATCACTTTCTTGTTCACCGCATCACGATGCTTGCGGTTCTTGAAGACAATGTAGGAGAAGAACACGACTTCATCAGGCTTTGCTTGTGCCATCTTTCCGAATGTAAACGTCACGTGCTGTGGAGCGGCATCATCGATCATGCATTCCTTGTAATCGAGCGCGCCGAGCTTCATCCATGTTTTATAGCCTTCCGTCGCCATTTTTTTGTATGCCTTCAGCTTGCTCTTGGGGATACAGAGTACGAATCCATCGACGTACGACATAGTGAGTGGAGGAAAAAGATTGAATCAAGAGTGTACATCTCTTCAGTGAGATCTGTCACACAACCAAAACCAGCCACGACATTTCTGTAGCGGCTGATCTGTGCAAAGAAGTCACATTAAATATGTGCTAAGCCTTCGTCGAACTCACGAACATCCCAGCTGGAGATCGGTTGTACGAGAGGTGTGCCATTAGCGGGGCTTAAGTGTCTATTGAGATCCGTCATCATTCGAGTCACGTCACTCTTCTCGGGATCGCTATTCATGAGATACAAGAATTCATACTTCATGGGGCCAATCGGTTTTTCGGGCTGTGAATACAACCCCATGCCGTTATCGGCCATGATTTTTGTGGCAATGCTTGTCACACCATTCATATCTTTCGGCGTGAGGATAATTCCATGGTGTTTTCGTCCAGGCGTGAGCACTCGGTTTGCATTTGCTCGCGAGACGACCATGAAGTGTGTCACGTTATCTGCGCCACGCTGCTCGGCATTGGATACACCTTCGGCCAGGATAGTATTTCCATGAGCGAGGTGCGCAGCCTTGGGGCCAATGGCAACAGCGCGAGGGTCTTTGCGGGCAGCAACTTCTCTGATGGCATCGACCGTCGAGTTCATGGCATGTCTATTGGCACGTGGGAAATATTTTCGGATGAAAGCGGAACACTGTCGAAGGCCGACATCCTTGGAGTACACATCTGTAATCGAGCTCAAATCGATGGCGCCCGGCCCGCCCAGTACCATTTGTACACGGAGCAGGACTTCTGCCTGGATTTCCCATGGCTCGGAGAAGAGCTCTTCTAGGTTGTCTGGTTCGTGTCCAGACGAGTAGTTCGTGTACGCAAGCAGTCCAAGGTTCCTACCGTTATTCACTGCATCGTGGATATCCCACATGCTGTCTTTGTAGTCGATCTTCACGCGATCGGTGTCGCCAAGGAGCAGGCGCGCGGCTTTGTCCGTGAACGTCTTCGGTGGTCCGAGGATGGACATCGTTGTCCCATCGGGCAGGGAATCTACCCAGTCTTTGGTGTCGAGATTTTGCATGATTGAAAAAGTGATAAGAAGCAAAAAAACCTGCCACTCTGTGGCGGGGGAAGGAGTCTTTGTGGCGTTAGTCAGCTGTTAGCACATCGACTTCTTCCCCTCACTAAAGGAGAAAAAGAAGAAAGTGCCAAAGAGGGCTCGTTGAGCTGACATGTCTGTGCCGCGCATCATAAGCCGATTTTTCTGCTCGTCAATCATTTCGTCGGTGTATACTGGTGGTCTATGCCTATTCCTATCACGATCGAAGCAACTGTGAACGCCCCAGTCGGTACTGTTTGGACGTGTTGGAATGACCCTAAGCATGTCACGAAGTGGAACCATGCATCCGATGACTGGCACTCGCCAAGCGGTACCAATGATCTCCGCGAGGGTGGGGTGTTTTCCTATCGCATGGAGGCCAAGGATGGCAGTTTCGGATTCGATTTCGGCGGGACGTACAGCAAGGTTGTTGAGAATAAGGAAATCTCCTACACGATGGGTGATGGCCGGAAGGTGAGTGTGTGGTTCGAGTCCAAAGGTGACACAACGCACATCAAAGAGACGTTCGATGCGGAGATAGAGAATCCTATCGAAATGCAGCGTGAAGGATGGCAGTCGATCCTGAATAACTTCAAGAAGTACGCCGAGACGCAGAAGTAGCATTTTGCTACACTCTAAGTCCTATGACTCGCCCCGACGCAAAAACACTCATTGGTAAGAACACGAAAGACGTTCCGATGTCGCTCCAGCGTATTGCTGGTTCCACGTCTCATGGAACCAGGCATTGGATTGGCCCAAAAGACGCGGCCAAGCTCAGCGCCGATGACAAGAAGGCCTACGACCTCGCTCATAAAATCATGATGCGCTTAAGCATCGAGGCGCCCATCAAGCATAAGTCTGGTCACCCAGGCGGACCACTTTCTGCATTTACATTCGGATACGAAGTCTCTCGACGTCGCGATCCATCCGTCGATGAATCATTCCGTATGAGTGCAGGTCATCTGTCACTGCTCGGATATAACTTGCTGTGGCTGTTTGGTCGCGATGACGGCGATGATCGCCTCGCATCCCCACAGGCAATCATGGACAGCTTCCGCACGATCTCTGGTCTCCCGGGGCACATCGAGGCGGGTGTTGGAGATATTCCATTCGGCACTGGCCCACTCGGCAAAGGTCTTTCCAATGCACTCGGCGTGGCGTACGGAAAGAAATATTTGAAGAAGAAGGGGAAGGTGGATGTTCTCGTTGCTGATGGCGACAGTCAGGAGGGGCAGGTAGCAGAAGCTATGCGTCTTGCGTCCAAGATGGGTATCGATAATCTTGTCATGCATGGGGACTGGAACGATATTCAGCTCTCCGGCATTCCATCCAAGACGATGGCGACCGACATGGCTGACATTGCTGCGGCGATGGGCTGGCATGTGGTGGAGGTGCAGAACGGCAATGACATTGCACAGGTGCGTGCTGCCAACGACTTGGCCGATACACTCCTAGGCAAAGGTCACCCTATCTTCATCTGTTACTACACGACGATGGGCGATGGGGTTGCACTCATGGAAGAAGGATCGAATACAGGGAAAAAGAATTTTCATGGAGCGCCTCTCAGTGCCGATGAAGCGAAACAGGCACTCGATCTCCTCAAGCTTCCATCCATCGATGAGCTCACGAAGGACTACCTGCCATTCCGTCAGGAACATCAGATGCGTTACTCCAAGGCTCGCAGTAAGCGATCCAGTGCTGTCTTGCCATTCCCGCTGCCAAAGGGATACAAGCGCGCTATCACCACTGCTCCAGGCGCTGCTCGCAAAGACTTCGGTGCGGTACACCTGAAGGCTCTCATGGCAGGCGACTCTCGTATCGTTGTTCTTCATGCCGACTTAGCGGACTCCGGTGGATTCGGTGCCGTGGAAAAAGCATTCCCAGATCGCGTGATCAACGTGGGTGTCGCGGAAGCCAACATGTACATGATGGCTGCGGGCATGCGTCAGGCAGGACTCCTTCCTGTCACATATACATTCGCAGCCTTCGGTACCAATGAAGCGCGCGCCAACGCACGATTGATCGATGTAAATACAGGGCACATCCCACTTGGCGTTCTCCACGACTGTACACATGCAGGCTTGAGTGTCGGTGAGGACGGAGAGACACACCAGGAGCGTAACTACGTGAACATCCCACTCGATCACACACAGGTGTGGGTTGCGGGGGACAGTAACCAGGCTGCTGCCATGGCCGAAAAGGGGATGGAGCTCATTGCTGCGGGTACCGACAACATCTACGTCTTCTCCGGTCGCTCCAATCATCCACAGCTTCTCACAGACAGTGGCAAAGCAATCTACGACGAGAAGTACGAGTTCGATGGTCGTGGCACTGTTGTTCGTGGTCATGGTGACCAGCGCGATGAGGCAACGATCTTGAGTTACGGTGCTGCGCTCCACGAAGCAGTGAAGGCTGCCGATATCTTGGTAGGCCAGAAACGCTCTATTCGTGTCCTCAATATGGCGTCCATTCGTCCATTGGATGCTGCCGCTGTTCTTCAGGCCGCACTCGAGACGCAACATCTCATTGTTGTCGAGGATCACAATACAGAGGGTGGACTTGCCACCCAGGTCGCCGACCTCGTTGCTGACCTTGCCGTGCCATGCACGCTCCGTCGTATGGGTGTTCGTCACTACTTCCCATCCGGTCCATCGGAGCAGCTTGTTGTTCTCGCTGGTTTAGATGCAGAGGAGATCGCCAATGTTGTCGAGGATCAATTTGCCTATCGTCTTGCAGGCGGAGAGGAAGCTTTCGTTGCGTGTTTGTATGCTCTATCTGAAAGACTCAAGCACACTCGCTTCTGTGTTCGTGCAAGTTCGTACGTCGATCGCTTGAAAGCCGATCTCCCATATCTTCGTACCCTCCGCGAGCTCTGGAAGAGCCGTGCACTCGAAGCAAAACAGCTGCCAAAGAATGAAGATCTCCAAAAAATGCTTCCGGAGAGCCAGACGTTTGAGGGCTTGAGCGCTATCACGGGAGCATCGGAGACAAAACAGCATGATTGCGGAATTGTCTAAGAAAATGAGAAATAAGAAGAAAGAAATTTGAAGTGGCTCAACACCCAACTTCGAAGTTCTTTCCTTCTTCTGATTTCAATATTCGAATTTCTATTTTTTTGATACAGTAATCCCCATGCCGAGTGCAAAAAAGTCAGCACCAAAGAACGACATGGATGCTCTTCGTATCGAGATGGGTCATCTCCGTTACGCTGTGCGTCGCGATACGCAGTTTCGTCGAAGTATGGCCTTGGCCTTCCTCAAAGGAACAGTAACCACACTTGGCGCTCTTGCGACTGTTGTCATCATTATGCCTGTCGTCCTGTGGTTCCTGCGTTCAGTGCATTGGCCTCCGATTGTCGAAGGCGTTGTCTCCAACATTATTCATCAGATCGAGCAATCGAACCGCCCTTAACAACGAGTGGTTGCTTGTCGATGAATACCGACACGTAGAAACGCTTGATCATATCCGCAGAGGCTTGCAGGATTTCTGCGATGAGGTTGCTTAAGCGGCGAATTTTTCGGTATAGCTCGTTCAATGCAAAGGCTGATCCGCGGTCACCGGAGCGCTTGAGCGCCTTGGCCTGCTTCTCAATCTTTGCGACTTCTTTGCGTAATTCTTCTACGAGTTTCTGCTGCATGACCGGAATTGCTGGCGCGTTGGCAATTGCTTCATCGCGAGTGGACGTTCCACTCTGATTTCCTGATGATTGAGCTCCGCCACCAGCAGCTGGCACGTCTCCAGAATTATCTTCGCGAATGCGATTCGACACTGTTCCCATCAAATTAATTACTTCAACGACCTCCTTGAGAGCAGGAGGCTGGAACACAACCGATGGTGCGTTTTCCGTCTTTTCGGAGACGCTTTTTGGGGCAGCCTCTGCAGACATTTTCTGCTTCACCATACACCTATATTTTACCTTATTTTAGAGAAAAAGTCACTAGCAGGCTGTTGGCTTTTAGCTAGTGGCAATTGGCTTTTCGACCGATGGTTCATAAGCAAACAGCTACTAGCTAATAGCCGGTTTCTTTGCCATTGGCATCCCGATACTATATTTCTATCTTTCCTTCCATTATGTCCGACACCATCTTCCACAAAATTCTCCGCAAAGAGATTCCAGCCACGGTTGTCTACGAAGATGACGAAGTGCTCGCGTTTCGCGATATCCATCCGAAGGCTCCGACGCACCTCCTCTTCATCCCAAAACACTTTGTGGAGTCCATCGCACACGTCACACCTGAGACTGCGCACATTCCCGGTATGCTCATCCTCAAGGCGCAGAAGTTTGCGAAGGAAAAGGGGATCGATGGTTACAAGCTTACCTATCACGTCGGGAAAGGTGGTGGGCAGGAGGTGTTCTACTTGCACTTGCATTTCCTTAGCCAAGAAAAACTTGCGGAAAAGTAGTATGTAGAAAGCAGTAAGTAGTAAGGAATTTCTCCCATACTACTTACTACATACTACTAGCTACTATTTTATTTATGCAGAGTATCCGGCTGCTTCTGCTTCCTCGGCGGTCTTGAATGTGACGCGGTTCTCCTCGGCGATCTTCTCGGCCTGAGCAGAATCTGCAGCGTAGTACTTCTTGCCAGACTTCGAGGCAACGAAGCCGCTAGCGCTCGTCTTGGACTGCTCGCGCTCCTTCTTGAGGCGCTCGAGAGTTGCGGCATCGATAGGCTTCAGAGCCTTAATAGAGAGGCCAATGCGGCGCTCGTCGATATCGATGTTGATCACCTGTGCCTCTACCTTCTGACCGATTTTGAGTACCTGGGCTGGGTCGGTGACTTTCTCGTGACTGAGCTCAGTGACGTGCACGAGACCAGTGATGTCTTTCTCTAGACTGAGGAATGCACCGTAGTCTGCGAAGCGAGCAATAGTGCCTTCAACCTTCTTTCCGACTGGGTAGCGCTCTGCAATCTCTTCCCAAGGATCTTTGCTGAGCTGCTTAATGGAGAGGGAGAGCTTCTCGCCGTCGATACCAATGATCTTCACCTTTACGCGGTCACCCACCTGGGCAAATTCGGATGGGTTTTTCACATGACCCCATGCGATTTCAGAGATGTGTACGAGTCCTTCCAGGCCATCGAAGGCAACGAAGAGACCAAACTTTACGATACCGCTGACGATACCGTCCTTACTGTCGCCAATAGTGAGGCTTTCCAACGCCTTGGATCGCTCTTCGGCCATTGCCTCGCGCTCGGAGACAACGATCTTCCCTGCAGCCTCATCGAGAGTGATGATTTTGACAGTGAATGTGTGTCCAATGAATTTGCCGAGACGAGTAATAATCTCAGAAGAATCAGCGTTGTTCACGCGTGGGTAGTTGGCTGGGGAGAGCTGACTGACCGGGAGGAAGGTGCGGATGCCGTCGATGTTGGCGAGGAGGCCACCCTTGTTTGCTTCCTGAGCTGTGAACTTCATTGTCTTGTCGTCGGAGACCATCTTGTGGAACCTATCCCATGCCTTCTGCTGGCTTGCCATGCGGAGACTCAAGACAACCATACCTTCGTCGTTTTCCTCTTCCAGTACGAGTGCTGAGACAGGCTCGCCTTGGTTCAAGTCGCGGAAGGTGTTCATGGAATCGCGAAGTTCGCGACCCGACACAATACCTGTTGCAACTCCTGCGAGGTCAACAAGCATTTTGTTCTTGCCTTTGAAAATAACGTTCCCTTCAATGAGCTCACCTGGGCGGGCACGGAACACAGGTGGGGAGTCCTTGAGGAGCTCCAACATGGCCGAAGACTGCTTCGACGCGGCTTTCGATTTTGTAGCCATACTGAATGTGGGGGTGCAAGGAAAAGAGTAAGAGTGCAGTAGGACTCTTGCACGAGCAGCCTAAAGCGGATGCAGTGTAGGGTAATAAGTTGGATTACGCAATCTAAAGCTAGCACAGGCAAGAAGTAGGAATTATGAAGTAAGAATCAAGGAAAACTATCCATCATTCATGATTCCTGATTCATAATTCTCGCCTTTCTAGGTTTTGAGCCTCCTTCTTACCAATCCCACTCCCGCAGCAGCCCCCGAAGCGAGGAAAATTACGAGTCCGGGGCCTGTTTCAGTTCTTGTCGGTGGAGGAGTATTTACGGTGATGGGTGGCGGAGGAGTCGTGACTCGGCCGTACAGTGGAGGAGGAGCTGCGGCGAGTTCATAACGACAGTTGAAGGCACAGCCATCTAAGTCGAATTGATTGCCATCGTCACATTGCTCGCCAGCCGTGACAACTCCATCGCCACAGTATGGGAGGCGGCAGTTCTCCAAACAGCCTGTTCCATTCGCTGACCTATTACCAGCTCCGGCATCGCACTGTTCCCCGAGCTCCTCTTGCACAGTGCCATCGCCACAGTACGGTTGGACTTTATACTTACACTGCCAGGAGCAATTGGACTCAGCGGTGCCTGTTTGAGGACCAGCGTCGCACTCTTCGCCGAACGCACGTTGCAGAATGCCATCGCCACACTCGCCAGTCTCCAGTTTGCACTGCGCACTACAACCGTCCAGGTCGCGCGTGTTTCTATCATCACATTCTTCACCGACATCACGCTGCAGTACGCCATCGCCACAGAAGATAGATGCAATGGTAGGTGGCGGCGTATTCACCGGAGGAATAATGACTGGTGGAGGATTTACAGGAGGAAGAATGACTACAGGCGGCGGATTCACCGGAGGAGGATTTACAGGCGGTGGATTCACTGGTGGAGGGTTCACTGGAGGAGGATTCACCGGCGGTGGATTGACCGGCGGCGGGGTAGTTGAGCCTCTGGATGAGGAATTATTTTCCGAAGACGCGCTTGATCGACTCGAGAAGAGTGACGAACTAAATGAAGAGAATGTCATTGATGAACTACCGATAGAGCTTGTCACGGTTGTTGGAGCACTCGAGGAGAGGGTAGTAGTCGGCGAGCTGGAACGAGAGGAGCTCAAGACGATCACGACTGGTGTCGAGCTAGAACGAGATGAGCTCACAGAACTCAAGCGAGAAGAACTGAGTGAGCTCGAGCGAGACGATTGTGCTACTGGTGGCGGGGGAGTCGGATTTGCCGAACGCGATGACTCAGTGACTGCGGAACGACTAGAGCTACGTGCACTTGTCGAACTCGATCGGGCTGAACTACGAGAGGATGCAGGAGCAGAGCTGCGTGGCGCACTCGATCCTGTTGGTGGCGGAGGATTCACTGGAGGCGGGTTCACCGGTGGTGGATTTACCGGTGGTGGATTTACCGGTGGAGGATTCACTGGAGGCGGGTTCACTGGAGGCGGGTTCACCGGTGGTGGATTTACCGGTGGGACTGGTGGTGGAGGGAGCGGACCTGTGGTGCAGGAATATGCCAAGCCAGGCACGTTACACGGCGCTCCAACCGGGCAGCAACATGGCCACATTCCGAGAGAGCCATCGGGGTTTTCCACGTATCCGATATCAAGCAATCCCTGTGAACAGAGTCCGCCACCTCCTCCGCTCGATGCAGGTGGGGGAGGCGGTGGTACAGCACTCCTCGACGAGGAGTACGAACTTCTACTGCTGCTGTATGGAGGGTTGACGCAGATGTTATTCACACATACCAATCCTCGGACACATAGCAGATTCCAGTCGTTGTCACAGCAATCGTCGTTGAGTGTTCCGCATGTAGAGACGCACGCACCAGAAGTACAAGCAGCCATTGTTGTATTTTCCAAAACATCGCCGCCTGCGGCGACACACATACTTGCCGAGATTGCGTCGACACTACTTGAGGTAGCGCTTAGCGATGAGGAAGTTGGATATGTACAGACACCATCGAATCCTTGAAATTGACAGATACCACTGCAGCACTGAGCATTTTCCGAGCAGCTATCTCCACCTCCTGTACAGCTAGTCACCTGACCGGTGAGCGAACTTAATTTGAAATTTCGTGCGTCCAAAATGACGATAGCAATGATGAATCCGAATACGATTCCGAGGATCAGCCGAGTAGCAGTAGACTTGTAGTGCATCAGAGAGAATTGCTCGCCGAGATGATCGGCAGTTTCTTAGAGTCCATTCTGCAATCCTGTGAGTCTACGAGCAAGAAATCACGACAATTAAGCATGGACAATCTGCTGCGGTTAATGGCAAATCGGAGATTGTCTTTTAGACCTTCAAACGACGTCGGACGAGACCAATTCCTGCAGCTGCGCCTGAGGCCAAGAAGATGACGAGGCCTGGCCCTGTCGGAGTCTTCGCTGGAGTAGGGATATATGGTGGAGGCGGGGTGACCTGGCCAATGATCGGTGGAGGCGGTGGAGCAGCGGGGGTTTCTAGGACACAGTTGTTTGCACAGCCATCTAGGTCGAACTGATTTCCATCGTCACACTGCTCATCGGCTTCTACAAATCCGTCTCCACAGTAGGGGAGTAAGCAGTTCTCCAAACATGTTGTGTTTGTGAAGCTGCCATTGTACTGCCCATTGTCACATTCTTCTGTGTCAGGATTCAGTACACCGTCTCCACAGTATGGTAGAACTTTCACCTTACACTGCAGAGTACAGGTCGAGTCTTGTGAGCCGTTCTGTGCACCCTCGTCACACTGTTCACCGTATCCGCGTTGTAGGATGCCGTCGCCACAGTACCCCTTCTCTAACTTACACTGAGCACTGCAACCATCAAGATCACGATTGTTTCCATCGTCACACTCTTCACCTCGTTGGAGGATGCCATCACCACAGTAAATGTATGCCACTGGTGGTGGCGGAACAACTGGCGGAGGGAAGACCGGAGGCGGAACGATCGGTGGTGGGAAGACAGGTGGCGGAACAATCGGTGGAGGTACCACTGGCGGAGGGATGATGATCACTGGCCGCGAGGAATAGCTGCTGTACGCGATGGAGCTGAGAGAGCTGTAGCGGACGGATGAGAAGGAGGAGAAGCGAGAACTGCTCAATGAGCTTGCCCTGGAACTTGAAAGACTCGAGGCGCGTGAGCTTGAGAGGCTAGACGCACGAGATGAGCTCAGCGAACTAAAGCGAGAAGAGCTGAGCGAGCTTGGTCGAGATGAGCTCAGTGAGCTCGAACGAGATGAGCTGACCGAACTGGGGCGAGAAGAGCTGAGAGAGCTAGAGCGTACAGAGCTGACAGCGACTGCACTTGAACGCACTGAGCTCACCGCGGTGGCGCTAGAGCGAATGGAGCTTGCAAGACTAGAGCGAGCTGCGCTGGAAGTGGGCGTACTGGAAGTTGCGCGTGAACTTGCAGTTGGTGGTGGAGGATTCACTGGTGGCGTACCGCCCGGTGGAGTACCACCTGGTGGCGTGCCTCCCGGTGGCGTGCCTCCCGGAG
>CAZNPE010000001.1:316529-392591 GCA_964575275.1 uncultured Candidatus Peribacteria bacterium
GTGGCGTGCCTCCCGGTGGCGTGCCTCCCGGAGGAGTTCCGCCCGGTGGAGTACCGCCACCGTCGTTTGGTGGAGGAGGATTGTTGGGTGGATTGTATGGAGGATTGTATCCACCGCTAGAGGAGTAGCCGCTATTGGAAGCGTATGAAGAAGAGGATTGTGGTGGCCGTACGCACTCTCTGTAGCAATCTTCAGCAGCTGTTGGGCCTGTATACTTCGTATTCGGGTCTGTGCATGAAGCCACTGGTGTCTCTTTCGTACAGGTGGGCGAACATCCATCTCCGCCATCCACATTGCCATCGTCACATTCCTCAAACTCTTGCTGGGTATTATCTCCACACCATCCGCAGATAGTCCCAAGACCACCAGGGGCTAGGCCGCCACATGTTTCGTCTCCTTCAAAGGAACCACCGATACATTCACCATCAACATTTGGGTCAGCCTGACATCGTAGCTCACGATCTCCAGCACCATTAATAGTCGTTTGGACGCAGCAATACTTTTGTCCTCCGGTGGCACTTTGCCCACGCAAATTCCCCCACTTGATCCCTCTGTTCAAAAGTACAAGTGCCAATGCCACACCCAGGAGTACTCCGAGTGAGAGCCGAGCAATTGTCGTTTTTAGTGACATGAAAGGGGACGAGGCAATGCGTAAAAACACTTTCGGCTATTGTGCAATTTCGGCCTCCTTGCAGCAAGAAATGCAGCAGAGAAGGTATGGACAATACGTGTCAGTTAATGGCCAATCGGAATTTTTAGAATGGGTTGAACGGTGGGTTTACAGGTCGGCACTCGTACGTCGCATCCATGCAACACCAATCGCGAGGTGCGGATGACGAAGAAGCAGCAGTTATTTTTTTACATTCCCCAGAGCACGTTGCGGTTCCGAGTGGTTCAAACCAACCACTGGCAGCGAGACAGAGCTCTACATCTGACTGACTGTTCACTGCCCAGCCGTCACCGAGGTTGCTTGCGTAACAGGTGCCACCTTCATCGCACTCTTCCCCCTTCTCTATCGCTTTGTTTCCGCAGACTGATGGCGGCACACAGACGGCGTACTCGCTATCGGCGTACATCAGCTCACATGTTGCACCCGCAGTGGTGCACTCGATGATGTCGATGGGTGAGCTGCAGAATGTACTGCTCTGATATGTGATCCCATTGATAACGTTCGTACAGGTTCCGCCGTAGTCGGCACATTCTGCATCAGAGATACACCGGACGAGGACGTCCGTGCACTGCTGGTAATTTCCTGCCTTTGGTTCTGTCGGCTTTTTCACGCATCCACACTCATCGTTATACATCGTATGAAGCGACTGGCATGTTTCACCAGCATTCGTACATGCGCCATTGGAGCACATATCTCGATTTGTGATCGATCCGCAGGCAGTTGGTGTTGCGGGCGATGTACAGACTGTCCCAACGAAAGGCACGTCTTTCGTGCATGTTTGGCCTTGAGTGCAGCCCACATCGTATGACTGAATACACGAAGAGAATTCCTGAGCGTTGGTGCAATTTCCAGTTGTTGGGTCCTTGGAAGTGCACGAGCACGTACCGAGATTCGCAGCTGCACATCCGGCATCTGTTGTACATCGGATGCTAAATTTACAAATGCTTCCGGGGTTTACAGGTCCCGTGGGGAGATTGTCCGTTGTGTATCCGGTCGTGGGGAGGGGGAGTGGCTCTGTGGGTGGCGGTGGCGTGACCGGTGGAGGATTGGTCGTTGGCGGTGGTGGGGCGACCGGAGGGGGATTGACCGGCGGCGGATTGGTAGAGCCATCGTTGCACGGAGTTGTTACGGGGATATCACACTTTCCACTGCCTCCTTGCTCTATGCAACTCACTCGCGAAAGTCCTTGATCGACTGCATACGCACCATTCGCGCACTTACATCCTCCGTAATTGTTGCCTCCTACCTGACAATCGGAATTGAAATCACAGTTGATATACGTGCATGAGACAGTATTTCCCTGCAATTGAATTCGTGATTCTGGAGTGGCCTGCAATAGGACGATGCCGATCGTGAGTCCTATCAGAATTCCAATCGTCGGTGCCAATAACGTAGTACGAGCGAACATTTTTTTCATCATAAATGGATGTCTGACTACAAAGAAGTCACATCATCAAAATACACACTCTTGAGCAACGAGATTCTCTGCGCTAAAAATTCGGAACAGGTGCTCCACCTATCGGTCGGCACTCGTACGTCCCATCCATGCAGCACCAGTCTTTCGGAGCAGCTGAGGAAGAAGATGATGCAACGCTTTTACATTCTTCAGTGCAGGTGTTCGTTGCGATGATAGATACGCCACCACCACCGTCGACACATCGCGCGTATGCCTGGGAGCCATTGATAGTTTCGCCGCCTGCGGTACCGTCGATACAAATACCTCCTGGATCGCAGTCTTCACCCGCCTCTTTTGAGGCATTACCACAAATAGCGTCCGGCTTGCAGGATTTGCCTCCGTTTGAATTATCCACACAGTGCGCCCAATCATGCTTGCATTCCAGTTCGTCTCTCTCTGTGCAGAAATATCCGATTTCCGTGACACCGTTGAAAGTAGGATTCAGTACACATGTTCCAAGCCCTGCATCGTCACATTGTTTATCTGTCTGACACGGAATTGGTTTTAGGCATGATGCCCAGTCATCCACTGGACCGTAATTACTGACAGGACCGACGCACGCACAAGTTGGACTGCCGGGGCCATGGCTCAGGAACTGGCATGTTTCGTCTCTATCAGGATCGCATCCAGTTGCCAGGTCTGAAGAGCATTGAGCTTCATTCTTCCAGAGACCACAGTCCTTCGGAACTGTCACAGTTGTGCAACGCATGCCATCCATTGCCGGTGCACATGTTTCTCCTTCCACACACTCGACAGTATGAAAGAGCTGGCAGTAGCTGATGTCATTATTTAAGCAGTTCCCATCAGCATCTTTATTCGGGCATAGACAGTTTCCAAACTGTGTAACGCCACCACAATCTGCATTGCTATCACACGATACCGTAAAACGACATTCGGCACCTGGCGCAGCTGGACCTGACGGAAGATTGTCAGGTGAAACATCTCCACGAAGTACAGGTGCTTGATTGGTTTGTGTTTGAATAAATGCAAAAGCAATCACCGCTCCCACAAGAATGCCTAGCGTCGGAGCAAGAAACGATGATCGGACAGCAGACGACATTGTGGACTATAGTAACAAGGAAAGAGGTAGACCGTAAATTTTAGAATGGCGAAGGCGGTGGAATTGGTCTGCAGATATCTGCGTCTGGCGGAAGGTTGCTGAAGCAGCAGACAGAGGGGGCGCTGGAAGAGCGTGAAGATGACAGTGATGATGAGCGAGAGGAGGAGAGTGAGGACGAACCTCCTGGACACAGGCCATTCGTGCCACACGCGACGCCGCCACAACACCCAGCAACGCTTGTTGCACAAGACTGCCCTGGTGTGCGACAGCTACACATGTAGTTGTACGTTCCATCGTTGATGCCACTTTCGCACAAAGACAAAGACATGAATTGATTCACTGAACCCGGCATCGATGGTACGGAGACGCATTCCAGTTGACCGCTGGTTGTATTGCATCGAGGTTCGTATGCTGGAATTTGGCAGTTTCCATTCATGCACTCATATGGCGCCGCGCATGTCACAGTCTGATGACTTGCGACTCCAGTGGATGTGCAGCACGGCTGTACGTTCTCGCCACACATTGCGTTTTGGCTATACGAGATGACAGGTGTGTCCGAACAAATTGTTGCTGATCCACTATTACATTCCTGTGCAACACAGCGCATGGGGCCACCTGCATTCACAGTTGTACACATGCCATTGTTCTCACATGGTGCCGTTGTGGTTGCCATGATCGGCGCTCCGCCATTCGAAGGAATGTAGCTGCACGACTGATTGGAAAATTGGCAGATTTCCCCGATTGGCACAGGTGTACCGTCATAGACCTCTCCTGTCCCCATCATGGTGCAGGCCGGTAGTGTTTCCGCTTGTGTTTTACAGATGCCAGTTTGCCCAGGCGACGATGCAGTGGTGAGCTCTACTCCGGCACTGTCGTAACATTTGGTGCCGCTATTCCAGTCGCACATGGTTGGGTAGAGCGCCCCCCAGTTTGTTCCGGTGCAACACTGGGTTCCCATCACATTGTCCCAGAGCCAGCCACACTGCTGACCTGGGCCAACCGTCGTTGGAGCGTATCCTTGCTGACCACCGTTATAGGTACATTGCGCAACTGGCGGAGTGGCGTCGGTACAGACATTGCAGTATGAGCCCTGACAACTGGAGGCTGGAGGCTGGAGTGGATTCATCGGGTCACCCGGTGGACACTGCCATGTGTTGTTGTACGTGGTGCAGGTGCATCCTATGGACTGACAGACTTCTGTTGTAGGACATGCCATTGCTTTTGCATTCTCACATTCTTGTTGTGTTGCCCATCCTCCTGTTGTGACTTGATAACACGTCGAACCACAAGCGCCGTAGGTGTAGCGCATTGTTGGTGGCGGGGGAGTTGGTCCGGGGTCAGAACATGGTGGTTCGCCGGCGGAACACAGCATATACGTCGACCAACGAGCGGAGCCCACACATGTCTGACCTTGCCCCTCCAGCACACAGTTGCCAATGGAGGTCATACAGTAGTCGCAACTACCCGCAGTTTGTCCGCGCAAAAAAGAAGAATCTTTTGCGAAAGAAAAGAGAGCAACAATGAGCACGCCTCCGATCAACCCGATCAGGAATTTCATTCCGGTGTGGTGCAAAAAGGCAGGCACGGAGAATAGGGTAGCACGCAGGCAAAGATTGCGATGGTTCTACGCTCCATGAAGAATTGACAATCATTCAACCGATTGGCGCGTGATGATTTTAGAACGGAGCAGGCGGTAGGATCGGTCGGCAGATGTCAGCATCTGGCGGAAGATTGCTGAAGCAGCACACAGATGGAGCAGCGCTAGAGGAGAGTGATGATCGTGAAGACGAGATCGAAGAGCGAGACGAGGAGAAAGACGATGCACTGGAACTCAGTGTAATACACCGAAGCAATCCCATGCTGGAGAGCGAACATGTTTCTCCTGCAGTGGCACACATCACCTCTGCTTGCGTGTGCGACACTGTGTCATTGAAGCTGAAGCAACATGGACTACTTCCTGTTGTGAGCTCACATACATTGCCGCTCAGGATGGGTTGACCAGTCCAGGTGCCGCCAGGCTGGCCACCTGTACTTGTGATCATACATGTAGGGAGGGTGTTACAGATGGGGCTCGTCCGAGATTGGCAGCGCTTGTAGCCATCTGTGCTTGCACGACACTCATAGTTCGTTGGGTCTTGGCATGGCAGTGTGTTCTGCGTGCCAGGAGTAAATGGTTCATTCTCACTAGGGGAAAGACAACACCCCCCGGAATTACTCAGTTCACAAATGCCTCCTGGCGCAATGTCGCCACCAGTGTAGTTACCTCCGCCTCCGGCTAGTTCACACCAGGGCATTGCTGCGCTCATGCAGAATGTTGTGCACGATCCACTCTGAGGAGGATTGCCGAGTACAGGGGCTCCAGCACTCAGACATTCGTACGGATTTGCACAGGTAATTGGCGTTGCTGCGGGGTAGACCGTATTTCCGATACAGCATGTACCCATCGCATACTGATCCACGTATCCACAGGCACCTCCCATCGATTGTTGTGTAAAGGAAGAGATAGTAGTGAGGCTTTGACTACCAATGGTGCACTGAGGGAGTGTTCCTCCGTATGCCGTGTCACACGGATTACATGTGTCCCCATCACAGCTTGTTGCGGAGCCTGGGTCGTCACAGCGCATAATTCCATCTGGACCGCATGCGCATCCACTGGGGATACAACCATTCATTCCGCATTGGTTAATGCGGGCATTGTCACAATCGGTTTGTGACGCGTATGCCAGCGGCCATGACGAATTCGACATGTAGATGCACGAGTCCTGACAGGTATTGAAGTACCAACCACTGTATGTTGGCGGAGGTGTTCCGCCGCAACTTGGATTTGGTGGATCACCGCCCGAGCAACTCAAATAGGAACTCCATCGCGATTCTCCAGAGCACTGCCCCACATTGGAGGGTTCATACACACAGTTGCCGATGCTCGTCATACAGTACTCACATCCTGAAACGGTCTGACCCGTAAGGGGCGTTCCTCTTTGCACAACTGAAATCACGACGACCGCTGCAATGCCCGCAGCAAGTCCAAGCAGAAATTTGACACCGGTATTATGTAACAAGGCCAGCACGGCGCATAGCGTAACACGAGTAGTGAGAGTTCCCACGATGAAGAATTGACGAGTGCTTTTTGTGGTACGTACTAGAAATTAGCTTCCGACCGGTCGGCACTCGTATGTTCCATCCATGCAACACCAATCTGCTGGGCGACGAGGCGAATCGCAATCGTAGTCGCACGTCGTATTGGAATGGTCGTACCTTTTGGTTCCTATGCAATCTGGAACAGTTCCTGTTTTGGCAGCTGTACATTGAGTACCAAGCGCGGTACCACCGAACCATGATAATGGAGCGCAGCATCGCTCTTTTTCGATCTTGCAGTCAAGACTACAGCCGTCATCATCGTCAGTGTTTCCGTCGTCACACTCTTCTGCGCCAAACACGATGCCGTCGCCGCAACCTCCAGCACCTTCGTTGCTATTGAAAACTTCGCACTGAGTTATGCAACTATCTAACCCTGCGCCTATTTCAGCATCATCACCGTCATACGATGAATAAAAAATGCCTGTATCTTCAATGCAGTTGTCAACGCGATAGCTACTAATGCAAATACCTCGGTCATATTCATTCCCTCCTGCATTGCAGCAATACTGGTGTTGACTTACGCATGTCGTAGAACAGAAATCGTCATTACTATCATTTCCATCATCACACGCTTCACCAGGATCCTTCTTTCCATCTCCACACACACCACACGGCTGACCAGCGCCAGATGCCCGCGTTCCGCAGGTAGGATCACCCGTAAAGCTTATAACACTTCCATCGGTATTGCGTGGACACACAGCGTCTGGTGTATTTCTGCCTGTATTTGAAGCCTGACACACGCCATTGACGTACGGTACTTGCTGTACACAGCAGTACACTGGAGTCTGGCATGTTCCTGGGCCGATGAATGGGTCGAATCCATTGCAGACAAGCCCGGCATCACATCTCTCCGTCATGTCGCATGCACTTCCTTCAGTCCCTGCGGCAGGTGGGAGTGCTTGACCACGGATGTCGACAGAACTCACAAAGACCGCAAGTCCGACACCGATTGCAACGCCGAGGAAGGGGAGTAGTACGGTTTGCCGCATCTGCCTCTCAGTGTACGAAAAAAGCCTCGTTCGTTCTACTCGTCATCCCAAAAAAGCTCACCGATGCAATCGGGATTCTTTAGAAAAGCGCTGCTTTGTCTGCGTTCAGTTCCTTCACATCTTTGAACTTCTGCTTCTCAGAACTGATTGGGTTGTAGATGGAGTAGAAGAGTTTCACAAGTTCGTCCGTGCCCAAGCGACGCATGGTAATACCAACGTTCTCAAGACCAGATTGCACGAGCGTGATGCGGTCGTGAAGGATCTTGCCGTACGCCTTAAATTCGCGGCTGCGTTGGAGCGCCCTGGAGCGAGAGTCATCGACATTCATCCACTCCAGGAAGCGTTGGATGAGACCGCGCTTGGCCTTGGCTGGAGCATCGATCGGGACGATGAGGTAGAAATTCTTTTGCATGATGTCAGCAACATCGACAAGCTTCTCCATGAAATTGGCGTAGTCGAGCGTTTGCTCTTTGAGAAGCTGACTCTTTTGCTTTCCAGCCAAGTTCTTTAAGTTCGAGATGTATGGGTCGACGTTAATGCGACTGGAACGAATGAGGATCTGTACCGGGAAGAGGAGTGTGTTGAGGAACCCCTGGTAACCAGCAATGATACCTTGCTGTTCCACCTCGCTCTTTAAATTGAAGTTGAGCGAATTCACCTTGAGCACGGCACGGAGACCGCCGTTTTTGAGCACGACTGTGTCCTCCTTGATTTCAGCGATCGGGAGGTAGCGCTGGGTAGAAACCGAGAATGGTTTCTTCTTCCCGCGGACAGTGTCCTTTGGCTTAGCCGAATTTGGCGTGGTGTTTTCCATTACTGAGACTTGAGGAATTGATCGAAGACGTTCAAGGACTGTGCGATGCCATCGATACTGCGACTTGGCTGACCCTGCACTTTTACTTTGTCTGCACGCACCGGATACGTGCGTGGAGTTTGTGCTCCTTCAGTCGCAACGACTTCTTCTTTTGTTTCCACCGACGACTGCGTTGCTGCATCGATGCGTGTGGCGACATCTGGGTTCGATGTTGCAGAGAGATCACTCAGCTCCTTCTGACGCTTCTCAAGCTGCTTCGTAATTTCAGCGAGCTTCTCGGCATTGGCAGCAACTTTCTTGTTGTTATCCACAAGTTCGGTCGCAGCGTAGCGAGTAATAACGTTGATACTTAAGCCAGGTGACGGACTCCAGTAGCGAGTGTTTGGTTTGTTCATTCCCTCGATCATGAGGAGGATGATATTGAACAAGCTCAAGTCATTGATCTTGAGGAATGCGAATGCAGCAGCGATGACCGCCGGCGTCCATGTGATGACCACGGTTGCGATGCCAACGTAGCCAGCTTTTGTTGCGGTCGCATACAAACCGTAGCTGATTCCAGCGCCGATTCCCGTGATGAGAAGCTGTTTCATGGTGATCGGACCGATGATCCGGTCTTCCACGTACACGTTCTGCGGGATTTTGACTGCTTCAATTGGCATGGATGTGTGTGTTTGGTATCTCTTTATTATAGCAGAAATAAGCCATTTTTTGAAGATAGAAAATGGGGGAGTCCAAGGAGACCGAGGAAACCAGGGAAACCGACGATTTAGAGCTTGAATCTAGCAAATATGTAACTTTCACCAAAAAGTCCGACTTTCATCGGACTCTTTTGGTTTCCTTGGTATCGTTGAATTCCTACGCAATGAGCGTCTTTTTCTCGCGCTTCTTTGGAGCAGGCGTCTCATCGTCGTGCATGAGAATAATCTCGTCTTTGTCCTTGCCGACTACC
Source organism: uncultured Candidatus Peribacteria bacterium (assembly GCA_964575275.1). Lineage (GTDB taxonomy): Bacteria > Patescibacteriota > Gracilibacteria > Peribacterales > Peribacteraceae > CAZKJL01. Next base: position 325,606 of record CAZNPE010000001.1, read on the forward strand.
TTGATGGTGTCGCCCTTCTTGAACATTCCCTTGAGGATGCTCTCCGCGATCTGATCCTCGACTTTGTCTTGGATCGTGCGGCGGACAGGACGTGCGCCGTACTCAGGGTCGAAGCCGAGTTCACCCAAGATGCGAATGGCATTCTCGTCAGCGACGAGTTTGTAGCCCTGCTCTTTGATACGAGCTGCGAGGTTGTCCACGTGCAGTGTGACGATCTTGCGGATGGCTTCCTGATTGAGCGCATTGAACACGATGATGTGGTCGATGCGGTTCAAGAACTCTGGGCGGAAGTTGTCTTTGAGTTCGGCGAGGACTTCCTGACGCTTCTCTTCGTAGACCTGCTCTTCACGCTTGGCTTCGGAGCCGAGCTTGAAACCAATCTTGCCAGCTTCCTTCGTGAGCTTGTCGGCACCGATGTTGCTGGTCATCACGATGATCGTGTTGCGGAAGTCGACTGTCTTTCCCTGACCGTCTGTCAGCTGACCATCTTCCATGATCTGGAGGAGGATGTTGAAGAACTCAGGGTGAGCCTTCTCAATTTCATCGAACAGAACGACCGAGTAAGGCTTGCGACGAACGGCTTCTGTGAGCTGTCCACCCTCCTCGTAGCCGACGTAACCAGCAGTGGTACCTGTGAGACGAGAGACGTTGTGGCGCTCCATGAACTCAGACATATCGATCTTGATGAGCGCATCTTCACGCTGGAAGATTTCACTGGCCAAGGTCTTCACGAGCTCTGTCTTACCGACACCGGTTGGACCCATGAAGAGGAACGAACCGATGGGGCGGCGTGAATCGGAGATACCGACACGGCTGCGGCGGATGGCACGAGCGACTTTCACGAGTGCATCGTCCTGACCAACAATGTGCTTCTTGAGGACGTTCTCCAGAGAGTTGAGGCGCTTGGCCTCGGACTTCATGAGACGAGAGACAGGGATGCCAGTCATGCGAGCGATGACAGCATTGATGTCATCTTCGTTGATAGACACAGGCGTGCGGACGTCACCGTCGACCTGACTTAGGAGCACTTTACGCTCTTCGTTGAGCTCTTCCTCTTCCTTACGAAGCTTGAGAGCGTACTGATACTTCTGCTCACGGACGGCGAGCTGCTTCTTGGACTCAATGTCTTTGAGCGCCTGCTCGATTTCAGCGAGGCGAGGGGAGTGTTCGTCCTTCAAGTGAATACTCTTTCCAGCAGCAGCTTCGTCCAGCACGTCGATGGCTTTGTCTGGGAGGAAGCGCTCGGTGAGGTAACGCTTACTGAGCTTCACAGCAGCCTCGATGGCCTTATCGTCGATGTTGAGGCGATGGAAGCGCTCGAATGTTCCTTTGAGACCATTGAGGATCGTGATGGCATCTTCGATACTTGGCTCCTCCACCATGATGGACTGGAACCTTCGCTCGAGTGCGCGGTCTTTCTCGATCGTCTGACGATATTCGTTTGTCGTTGTAGCGCCAATGACCTGGAGTGCTGCGCGGCTCAAGGCTGGCTTGAGGATGTTTGCAGCATCGAGTGAACCTTCGGCAGAGCCAGAACCAACAACAGTGTGGAGCTCGTCGATGAACAGGATGATCTCACCCTTTCCTTCGGATGCTTCCTTGATGATGTCATCAAAGCGCTGCTCGAATTCACCGCGGTACTTGGTACCGGCAATGACAGAGCCCATGTTGAGCTGGAGGACACGCTTATTCTTCAGGCTCACAGGAACCTTGCCTTCAATAATGCGCTGTGCGAGACCTTCCACAATTGCTGTCTTACCAACACCGGACTCACCAATGAGCACAGGGTTGTTCTTTGTTTTGCGGTTGAGAATATGTACGAGGCGTTCGATCTCTAAGTCGCGACCAACGATAGGGTCGAGCTTCTTCTCGCGTGCTTTCTTTGTCACATCTTCGCTGAAGTAGTCCAGCACTGGAGTCTTGCTCTTACCCTCGGCCTTGCGGCGCTTGAGGCCTTCCGTATCACCACCTGGCTGATTCTGCATGCCGGCGAGTGCGCCCTGGAGACCATGGAAGAAGGACTCGAGAGAGGATTCCAAGTTGCGGTTTTGCTGACGGAAGGTGTTGATCTGACCAAACATTTCCTCGATATGAACCTTGAGGTCGTCTGGGTTGATCTGCATGCTCTCCAGGAGAGCAGTGGCAGCGTTCTTTCCATTACTGATGAGTGCGTAGAGGAGGTGCTCTGTTCCAATGTTTGCATGGCGGAACTTGTGAGCGATGAGCACGCTCTGTTCGATGACGGTGTTGAGAGAGAGGGAGAGACCGTGCTTCACGTTCTGACTCTCGTCATCGGTGCCTTTCTGCGCCTTGATGAGAATGCGGATGTTCTCGTGCGTGACACCAGCACCAGTGAGGATGGAGAAGCCCAAGGACTTCGGGATCCCCAGGAGACCAAGCAGGAGATGCTCGGTACCAATGTACTGTGCCTTAGTTGTCTTCGCCTCTTGCTCAGCCAGCTGGAGAGCGAGCTTCGCATTTGGGGTAAAACGATCGAATGGATGCATAGAACTGAAGTGAGGAGAAGAGATTATCACTCTCTATGTCAGAGTGACAAGATTGAGAAGTGATCGAGAATGTTACCACGCAAATTTCCTAAAAGTGAAGTAAGTACTGTTGATATTTGAATCGTATGGATTTGAGTAGGTAATTGTTGAAAATAATTAACATTTGTAGTTTTGAGGCTTAGGCCATCATTTTGCATGAGAAATAGCCTGATTCTCGACAAAAAAGCCACAGAACGACGGTCGAGCTGTGGCCGAGAAGAGCGAGAAAGGAGAATCATTTTTTTCTGCGCATGGCGTAGAAATCTTGGACGAAGATGGTGATCACGGCAGTTGCCGGTACTGCCAGGATGATACCGATAACGGGGTGAACCGTATCGGGGAAACTCACGCCTACGAGCATGCCAAACATGATGGAGATGGGTGAGAGTCCCACAGCGTGCTTCATGATGAGTGGTACCAAGAGGTTGTTTTCGCAGAGCTGCACCACGTAGTAGATGATGGCAATGACGGCAGCCCACACGAAGCCAAATTGGGAGAGTGCAATGATGACTGCAGGGAACGCGCCAATGAGTGGGCCAGCGTAGGGGATGAATTCTGTGAAGCCAGCGAGGAGCGCCAAGGTTTGTGAGTATGGCATTCCCACAATGCTCAATGCGACGAAGACCAACAGTCCGATCGATACACACAGAATGAGCTGTCCCTGGAACCACTGGGAAATTTTCTGGTAAATCGCCTCTGCCTTTGTGTCGAAGTAGCTGCGGTATCGTCGTGGTAACACCGAACGAGTAAAATCTGAAATTTTCTCGCGCTCCAGCTGAATGAAGAATGCAAGGACTAAGATCAGCGTGAGGTTCACAATGAAGTTGAAGACAGATCCTGCAATTTGTACTGCAAAGCTAATAGAGCTCTGCGCCACTGTGGAGAGGTTCTGGCCGAACTGGAAGAGTGCGGATGCACGGTCTTTAATCCCCATTTGCTCAAATGCGGCTTGCGCCATTCCCGTGAGACGCTCGTTCATGACATCCGAGACAAATGGGAGTTGAATATTCGGATTTGCGATGAAGGCATCGGCACTGTGGTTGATGTAGCGAGCGATGTCTTGCAGCTGCGAGGCAACGATTGGAATAAGAGATGCGATGAGGAAGACAGCAATCGAGAGGAAGAGGATGTAGATGATGAGCACTGCAACCCCACGCGGTACTCCACGTCGCTCCATCCAGCGGACATTGTTGTCCATCACAATTGCGATGAAGAATGCCAGGAGAAGAATGACGAGCTTGTCGCGAATGGCAAACAGAAGCCATCCGGCAATGAGTACTCCACACACGGTGAGCGTGAGCTTCGCAATGGTTGCTGCGGATACATCGACATTCACCACTTTCTTTGGTTGATCTTCAGAGAGGGGAATCTGCGTAAATGTTTCCTGTGCGCCTGGCTGATGCATGCGCGACTTCGCTTTTGCCCAAAGCGACTGTGCTTTCGCACTCAAGATTTGCATCGATGTGAATGTGTCCTTGTGATGAGCGGAAGAGCTTTTCTTTTTAGCCATAAGTTACTGGGTAACAGCGAAGATAAGAGTATCGAGAATAACGTACGTGAGGAGAGAGAGTGCGAGTCCGACGAGCGCAGAAGTCATTCCCTTCTTAGCGGCGTCGGAACTTCCACCCGGCGTGGCAGGACCAATCATGTAGCGGAAGCCGTTCACGATGAGCATGACCAAGGAAATAGATGCGGCAAAACCGATCACGATGAACGTAAGGTTGGCAATGTAGTCGGCTGCACAGATGAAGCCTTGGCCTGGGGCACCCATACCTGTCGTAAAGAAGCTTCCACACGACGGTGGAGGCGTCAGATCGACCGGATCTTGTGCCATGGCCAGAGGAATCAGCATTTCAACCATGGAGGTCAGTATGCGCATCGCAGAGCCTAAAGTAAACATTTTGCAGCATCGAACGTGGCGGCTGGCAATCGGAGAGAGAAGGAGAAGGGCGGGTAGCGATGAGCGCGTAGAAAAAGCGGGAAACTACTCGCTAAACACTACTTTCTACTCGCTAAAAACGCTACAATAGGCCATCAAATGGCTTTCTCATGGGATACACTTACTCGGCCAATCGTCGCACTTGCTCCTATGGCAGGTGTCACCGATGCGTCGTACCGACAGCTCATCAAAAAAGCTGCACCAGAAACTGTCGTGTACACAGAGTTCCTCTCAACGAATGCCATCGCGTACGGTGCCGAGAAAACACTGAAGATGTTGGAGTTCGATCCGACTATCGAGCGCCCTTTCATCGTGCAGGTCTTCGGTTCCGATCCGCAGAAATTTTTGGAGTCATGCAAAGTCATTGAGCAGACTGGAGCCGATGGCATCGATATCAATATGGGCTGTCCTGCCGCGAAGATCGTCTCTTCTTGCTACGGCTCAGCGCTTATGCGCAACAAAGAACTCGCAGCAGAGCTTGTTGCTGCAGCGTGCAAAGCCGTGAAGATTCCGGTGAGCGTAAAGACACGCCTCGGTTGGGATTCGAAGGAAAACCTGATTCCATTTTGCCAAGCTCTTGTTTCCGCAGGAGCAAAAGCACTCTCTATTCATGGTCGCCGCTACTGCGACAAGTTCACCGGTAAAGCCGATTGGGAGCCGATCTACGAACTCAAGAAGGCAGTGAACGTGCCAGTGATTGGCAATGGCGACATCAACTCTGCACAAGATGCGCTGGAGAAGATTGGTAACTTAGATGGCGTGATGGTCGGCCGCGGAACGTTCGGTAACCCATGGCTTATGCAGGAAATATTAGACGCACTTCGTACCGGAAAAGCTCCGGATCAATTCATGGAATCAGAGCAAAAGCATTCACTCTTCCGTCAGCGTATTCCATTCATCTTGGAACACTTGGATCTCTCGGTGAAGTACAAAGGCGAGAAGCGGGGAGTACTGGAAATGCGTCGCCACTTTGGTAGTTACGTAAAAGGCTTCGACGGAGCGAAAGAGCTACGAGTGAAGTTGCTCACCATCGAGGATCTTGGCGAAGTTCGTCAGACCCTCAAGGCAATTGCCTAAAATTCATTCCAGTTTCGTAAGATTGCTGCTTCGAGAGGCTTGTCTTTCACAAGTCGTGCAGCCTTGCGTCGAGTCTCTATGCCGAGCTCGTCTGTATTAGAGTCAGTGACATCCAAAAGAGGGGCAAGATTTCGATCGATTTGCAGACGATATAGAAGAAAGAGATATGTAATCTCTTTTGCGACTGATCCACCAAGCGCAATCAACTCAGTGGGGATATCTTCTATTTTGAGCGTATCCGGAAGTATCAATTTCTTATCAATAATTTCTTTCACATCCTTTCGGCCGTCACCCGAGAGTAAAATCGAACTTCCTACCACGACACGATGGCCGGGATTATGCGGTGTTGCCACTGTGCGTCTGTGCATGAGAATACGATTGGAAATGTTGGGTTCGATCACGATGCCTTTCTGCACAATAACGCCGCCTTCCTTACTGAATTCTTGCTTCGCAGCTACGCCGTCTGGTCCTGACGGAAATATTCGTTCTTGTAGAACGGATTCTCCAAGAAGCGTCTGTACAGCTTCTCTCTGAGATCCAAGAGCTAAGACATTCCCCTGAAGTCCAGTGATGAGTATTTTCCCTAAGCCTTGAGGTACGAGGACAGCTTTCTTTTCGATATTGTCTGGAGTGAGGGGCGGCATAGAGATGATTATGAAAAAGGAGGCATATGCTGCCTCCTTTCTAAAATTCGGTCAAAAGATTAGAGCTGAACCTTGAGTCCTGGACCCATGGTTGGGTTCACGCTGACAGAGAGGATGTACGTTGTCTTGATGGCAGCTGGCTGAGCGTCCTTGATAGCCTGGAGGAGAGCGCTCAAGTTTTCCTTGAGCTTCTGCTCACCGAAGCTGAGCTTACCGAAGACACCGTGGATGATGCCCTGCTTGTCCATCTTGAATTCGATGCGACCCTTGCTGAGCTCTTCGATGATCTTGGCTGGCTTATCCGATACTGTGCCGGACTTTGGACTTGGCATGAGACCCTTTGGACCAAGAACTTTGGCAAGCTTACCGAGATCTTTCATGAGCTGTGGCATAGCGACTGTGATGTCGAAGTCCAACATTCCGCCTTCGATCTGCTTGATGAGATCGGCAGCACCGGCGTGGGTTGCACCTGCCTTCTTTGCAGCATCGACGAAGTCGTCTGTAACGAATGCAGCGATGCGAACCTTCTTACCAGTGCCGTGTGGGAGACTGACTGTTCCACGGACGAGCTGGTCGGCCTGACTCATATCAGCACCGATGCGGATGTGCACTTCGGCACTTCCGTCGAACTTGGTGACACTCAGTTTTGGGAGGAGAGCAGCAGCTTCCTCGATGGAGTAGGAGGCCTTGGTCACAAGTGCCTTCTTCTCGCGATACTTTTTTCCGCCTTTGTCGGCGTCTGACTTAAGAGTAGCCATAGAGATGTGGGGAACGTGGTGGGTAAAGGGCGTCCCTCGCCTAGCGATTGCTAGGGTCGGCCGGGACTTCCACGAGCGGGGAGATTGTGCCAGAAAGTAGGGGATTTGCAAAGGGTTAAATGATCGGATTTAGCTGTTTCCAGGATGACCCGATGCCATTTCTTTGGCGCCAAAGAAATGGCAAAAAAGAAAGCGGTCGCTCTGAAGAAATTCTTGCGATTCCAGCCACTCGCTTCGCTGCAAAGCGCAAACTCGTCTGCTTTAGGCGGACTCAAACAGTACGCTTTGTTTCACGCTCCGCTCGTGGGGAATCGAGACAGAATTTCTTCAAGGCGACAGATTCAAGATTAATAAAAAAGCACCCGACGTCGGGTGCAATGAATTGAGAGGTGAATAGTTTTTAGCGTTTTCTCTTCGATGCGGCGGCACGCTTGTTCTTGTGGCTGATGTGCAAGGACGATGAGAGCATGAGGATGCAGCCCAAGAGGATCATCGTGGCTGGCATCTGCCAGTCTGGAGCTTCCATAGTGAGGAGCAGGCTGATGCCCAGCGATAGTCCAGACACAAGAGCAACTGTTCCGCCTACGAATTCACATGTGTGCGAGAAGACAAGGCGAGGTACGGCAGACGATGCATGATCGACTTCTGCAATGATACGGCTGGCGTGGATCATGATGCCGATGCCGACAACCATGAGGAAGAGTAGCGCAGAGAGAAGTTCTGGATTTGGAAGCTGTGTCATCACGACGCTATACATCAGCTGAATGGAGCTGATTGCGAGAAGGAAGAGTCCGATAGACTTCCAGAGATATCCACCAATTGCTTTTGCAACTCCTTCAGGCTTCGCACCAGTGACGAGCAGGCTTGGGATAAACAACAGCACCTGTGCGATAAGTGCACCGATGACGACTTTTGTAATCACTGCGGAATCGAGCAGGCTGAAGGTGAGACCAGACATGAAAGAGAGTGGAAAATGTGATTCGTAGACTACAGCCTTTGACGTGCGAATGCTTCATGGTGCACGGAAAATGGCTTGCAGTTGAGAATAGAAGATGATGGAGTGAGGAAAATATGAAATTAGAAAATAGAAATTTTAAGAACCTCATCCAGGATTCATAGGTGGAAGAAGCCTTTTCGAATTTCCTTACTTCGAATTTCTAATTTTCCTTACGCGGCTTGTGTTGTCTTTGCCGTCTTGCCAGCGAGATCGTCCTCGACAATGAGGCCCATATTCTTCGCTGTTCCTGCCATCATGCGAGTGGCGGAGTCCAAGTTTACTGTATTCAAGTCTGGCATCTTCTTCTTGGCGACTTCCTGGAGCTGAGACATCTTCACAGAGCCAATCTTATCCTTGTTTGGCTTACCAGAGCCTTTCTCCTTCTTCACGGCCTGGAGGATCAGGAAGGATGCTGGTGGCTGCTTGAGGATGAAGGTGAAGCTGCGGTCGTCGTACACAGTGATCTCAGCAGGAATAACCTGACCCATCTGCCCCTTTGTCTTGTCGTTGAACTGAGTGCAGAACTGCTGGATGTTGATACCGGCCTGGCCGAGCACAGGACCGAGTGGCGGGGCAGGGTTTGCCTGTCCACCACGAGCTTGCACTTTGATGACTTTGACGACTTTCTTGGCCATAGCCGCGATACTTTAGGCAAAAGAAGCCAAGACGTCAACAGGGCTTTTTGTCGCGGAGCTGTCTTTCTGTAGTTGCACCCCTTTATTTGCTCAATTCCGCGATTAACTGGTCTGCAAGGCTCGCTCCATTCTGTGCAATGTGGAGCTCGTAGAGGCGGTTTCGGACACGGAGGAAGATGATTTTCTCGGTGCTGATGGCTGGGTCGAGGAAGGTAAGGACATCCACCACAGCTCCTCCATGCGGAGTGCGCGTTTCATCGACGAGGTCAGAGACCTGAGGAGAGAATTGTGCCTGAAGTGCTTGCTTGAGCGCGGCAAAAATTCCTTTCACATCATCGTGTTCGATCCAGGAGAGAAGGAACGCGCGATCATTATTTTTGAGAAGTGCGCGTGTCTGTACGAGCGCAGGATCTGGGGCAGTGAGTGTGATGAGGCTGGCTTCCGTTGTTGGGGTGCTGACGAGTTGGAGCTGCGCGAGGACTGCTTCAATGTTTACACCCGTCGCTTTCTTCGTCGATGTTCCTTTCTTCACGAATGAGGAAGATGAGGCGACTGATGAGACAGCGCCAGCGGATGAGTTGATGTTCGGATCTCCTTCGACAATTCCTTCTCCTTGCATGGCGTATGGTCTCTCCTTTAAGACGTAGTCAGCCGTGAAAAGGCCTCCTGCAATGAGGACGATGATACCTCCGGCGACGAGAGAGTCGTTGCGCATGTGAGAGCAAGTGTAACAGAAGGCTTCAATCTACCACTACTTTTGCGTCTGCAACTGCGATCCCATCCTTCGACACCAATACAGGATTGAGATCGATTTCCGAAATTCGGGGACAATCCACCATGAGCTGAGAAATCTTCTGAATCGTAGCTGCGAGCGAATCAATATCGAGTGCGCCTTTGCCGCGCATGCCTGTAAGTAGTTTCCACGATTTCAGTGTACTGAGCATCTCGTACGCATTCTCTGTATCGACTGGTGCTAAGCGGAAGCAGGTGTCACGGAAGAGCTCGGTGTAGATGCCCCCAAGGCCGACCATCACTACTGGGCCGAAGCTCGCATCGCGAATGGCACCAACAATGAACTCGCTTCCGGCAGGGAGAAGTTGTTGGATGAGGACGCCACGGATCACTGCCTTCGGCATATGTTTCTGAGAATTCTTAATGATCTCGGCATATGCCTTCTTCACATCGGCTGCAGAATTCAGGTTTGCACGCACACCACCAATGTCTGTCTTATGGAGAATGTCTGGCGAACTGACTTTTGCGATGACTGGATACCCAATCTCTTCAGCAAGCTCCGCTGCTTGGTTCGCATTTTCGGCAACGGCCTGGTTGGGAGTGGGGAGATCGTAGAGCTGGAAGAGTTCTTGAACAGTTTCTTCAGACAGGAGTCCTTTCTTTCCCTTGAGGAATTGATGAGCAGCGGAGGAGCGATCATCGCCCCGACTGTCATCTTCTGCCAGGGGTCGATCTTCCTTCTCTACCAGAGTAGCCATTGCTTTTACCGCTTCCTCTGGCGTGTCAAAACTAGGAATGCCTGCTTTGAGCATGAGTTCGTGCGCTTTCTTCACGGCTTCGCCACCCATGAAACTTGTTGTGATGGGAACAAGTCGATTAGATGTGCGCACAGCGATCACAGCCTTTGCGATCTCATCGACTGGAGTCATCACTTGAGGCGTGAGAACGGCAACGATGCCCTCCACATTTGGGTCAGCGGCACAGGCTTTGAGCGCTGCTTCGTACCTGTCAGCAAGAGCGTCACCGAGTACATCGATGGGGTTTGCAACACTTGCGGCAGGCGGGAGAACTTTCTGTAAATTCGCGACAGTCTTGTCATCGAGCGTTGCAAGGGTGAGTCCAGCTTTCTCGCTCGCGTCGGTCGCAAGCACTCCGGGGCCGCCAGCATTGGTCACGATGGCGATGGAGCGTTCCGAGAGTCGAGGAGAGGCGCGGAGTGTCTGGAGCATCGAGAGGAATTCTTCCGTGTCAGTCGCCAAGTGAATACCTGCTTCCTCGCACGCAGCCTGAAGTGCAGCGCTGGAACCAGCGAGTGCACCGGTGTGGGATGACACTGCTTTGGCTCCACGTGATGACACGCCAGCCTTGATGAGCACGATCGGTTTCTTTTTAGAAATTCTCTTCGCTGCCTCCACAAATGTGATGCCATCTTTGATGCTCTCCAAATAGAGTCCGATGATGGATGTCTTTTCGTCGTCTTCACAGATTTCTAGGAACGCTGTCTCATCCAAATCTGTCTTATTGCCAATGCTGGCAATAGATGAGAAGTGAAGCTCCTTGGAAGTTGCGGCATCCAGCAGTGCTACTGCCATGGCACCCGACTGGCTCACAAGCGCGATACTTCCTGCTGATTTTGGCGTTGCAGCAAAAGATGCATTGAGACCAATCGACGGACGAAGTACGCCAAGACAGTTTGGTCCGACCAAGCTCATCTCATACTTTTCACAGATCGCTTTGAGCTGGTGTTCCATCGTCTTTCCTTCGTCTGTTCCGATCTCGCCAAATCCAGCGGAGATGACGACAAGCGTCTTCACTTTCTTTTTCCCACACTCTTCGGCAATCGCCTGAACGGTTGCAGCTGGTGTCACAACAACTGCCATATCGATTGTTCCGGGTACATCGGCAATGGCATGAAAGCATTTGGCTCCCAGGAGTTCATCATGCTTTGGATTGATCGGATAAATTTTTCCTGCGAACCCGCTCTCCAATAGATTTTTCAGAATGTAGTGGCCAAGCTTCTTCTCCTCGGCGCTGGCTCCAATGAGCGCCACTGTTTTTGGTTCGAGTGTGAACATTAGAGAAAATTGTACGGTGGAGCAGAGAGAAAAGAAATGACGAGTCGAAAAAGTTGACCTCCTATTTACCAAGAGCATAGTAGAGGCATTCATATTTTGAATGCGGCGACATACAGAATCTACGGCAGAACACCGCTTTGTTAGCCTGAAGGACATTAATGAGCGGGCGAGCACCTCCTGTGTATCGGACGAAGCATGGCGTACTTTTTTCAATGAGGTCTCTGATTCATGCACGTCATTACTCTTCAATGTGCTTAGAAAGTCGTTTCCAGTACTCGATTTTCACAAGGCACAGGATATTGTTCAGATTGCATTGCTCAAGGCATGGAACAGTAGAGGCACATTCGATCCCAAAGGGCCGTTTACTTGGTGGATTTCCACCATTGTCCGCAATGAAGCAGTGAGCTATTTGCGCGCAAAGAAAAATCACCGTCATTTATCTATCGATGCACAAGATACTGAAGATAGCTTTTCTATAAGCGACCAGCTGATGGATGATGAACCGAGTCCACTGGATACTCTCTTAGATGATGAAGCAAGCACGCGAGTGTGTCGTGCAGTTGCGGCTCTTTCAGACGAGGAGCGCAATTTGATTGCTGGAATTTTCGCTGACGAAAAAAGTCTTTCAGAAATGTTGGCAAACGGAGAGCTACTGTATGGCTCTGTGCCAACTGCATCACGAAGAAAGACACTGCTCCTTAGAAGGCTGGAGAAATTACTAGCTGGAAAAATCTAAGAGACAATTTGCTCAATTCGTCCTTTTATAGATGGTGGACTTTTGTATACTCTGTCTCGTATGGCCATCAAGCGAACACAGCCAACGGGTGGAGATCGACCGGTGACACCAGTCGCAAAGGAGGCAGATCAGATCGAGATCACACTCCGTCCTTCTACGTTAGCCGAGTACGTTGGTCAGTCCGACATCAAAGATCATTTGCATGTGTATTTGCAAGCAGCCAAGAAGCGTACTGAGCCACTGGGTCACACCATCCTTCACGGCCCTCCGGGTCTTGGGAAAACAACACTTGCGTACATCTTGGCGAAAGAGATGGGCGCACAGATTCGCGTGACGTCTGGTCCAGCTATTGAGAAGCCAGGAGATTTGGCATCGCTCCTCACCAATCTTCAGGCAGGCGATATGCTCTTCATCGATGAGATTCATCGCATGCGTCCGGCCATCGAAGAAGTTTTGTATAGCGCGATGGAAGATTTCGCACTCGATCTCGTCATCGGCAAAGGGCCGTCTGCGCGTTCCATGCGTATCGATCTGCAGCCATTCACGCTCATTGGCGCCACGACCAAAGTTGGTTCAGTCAGTACACCACTGCGCGATCGCTTCATCCATAACTTTAAGTTGAGCTTCTATAAGCCAGAGGAGCTCGGGAAAATCGTGCTTCGTTCATCTGGAATTCTTGGGATTCAGATGGAAGAGAAGGCAGCGTCGGCTATCGCTCATGCTAGCCGCGCGACTCCGCGTATCGCCAACCGCTTGGTACGTTCTATTCGCGATTTTGCACAGTTCAATAATGAAGCGACCGTTGCGCACGATCGCGTGAAGCTCACACTCGCATCACTCGGTATCGACGAACGCGGACTGGATAATACCGATCGATTGATTCTCCTCACCATTATCGAGAAGTTTGCTGGCGGGCCAGTAGGAGTTGGCTCTCTCGCAGCCGCACTCTCAGAAGAAGAGGAAACGCTAGAAGATGTGTACGAGCCGTACCTGATTCAGTGTGGATTTATGCAGCGCACGCCGAAGGGGCGCACCGTCACCAAGCTCGCGTACGACTTACTGGGGATGGACGCGCCAGGAGGGCAGATGTCGATGTAGGTTACATCGACGCGATCGCTCTGCGAATTCCGTCCTCGAATTGTTTTCGTGAGAACTTCTTTGCCTGAGAGAGCAGTGCATCTTTTGAATACTTTTTTGGATCAAACTTTTTGATAACAGCTGCAAGAGAGTCAGGCGTTGGCTCATCGAAAAATTCTCCTGTTTTCCCTTCGATCATTGTTTCCAGTGCGCCACCCGAACGGAATGCAATCACGGGTGTTCCCATCGCCATGGACTCGAGTGGAACCAAACCGAAGTCTTCATCACCCGCAAAGAGTGTTGCCTTCGCACCACGGAGAATATCTTTGAGTTCATCATTCTGGCGGTAACCGTAGAACTCGGTCTTTGGTCCGGCCAAAGATTCGAGTCTTTTTCGATCTGGTCCTTCGCCAACAATCTTCAGGTGAACATCAGCGTTCTTACACGCTTCGATGGCGAGGTCGATGCGTTTGTAGCGAACGAGTGATGAGATGATGAGGAAGTAGTCTGGCGAGTGGGTAGTGGGTTGTGGGTAGTGAGGAGTTTCGAACCAGCTGTCATCGATCGGTGGATAGAGGACATCACTATCGCGGCGCCAGTAGAGTTCGATGCGGCGTTTCACGGCATTGGATGCAGCAAGAAGCTTGTCTGGTCTGTCTGCCGCTTCGCTATCCCACACGCGAAGTGGATGGAATGTGCGTTCCAAGTACAGACGCTTGAGCCATCCGATGGGGCCGTGTCCTGCTTGGTTCACGACATCATGTGTTCTGTCCCACAGGTACCGAGCAGGAGAGTGGACGTAACATAAATGTTTGGGTGCTGAGTTTGTGATGATGCCGTGGACAAAGGCGGAGGAAGTAGAGAGCACGAGATCGAACTCCGAAAAATCCCAGGCTTCCACAGCACGAGGAAATTTTTTGAGATACAGATGATGATTGAATGATCGTGCGTTGGCCTGAAGAATACTTGGCCGCACACGAGACTTGGGGAACCAATCACCTAACTTCTTCTCGTCGTAGAGAAGAGTGTAGATGGGGGCATCTGGGAACATATCCGCAAGAATCTTGAGGACACGCTCGGCGCCACCGCGCATCGTGAGAAGTTCATGGACAAGTGCGACTTTCATGCGAAGGCTAGCATAAACCTCTTGGATCCAACTGCAATGGTTTGACTTTCTACTGCAGATGGCGAGAATGCCGCACTACTTGATACCCCCATCCTATGTCCTTGAATTCTGCTTCCCTCCGAGAGCCTGCTGTTTCAGCTCCAGTCGTAGCTCAGTTGAGCTCTCAGCCAGTGATTAATGGCGTCCAGGACATCACTGATTCTGTTCGTGACACATGGAAAGATGGTGTATCCGTCAATGGTGCTGATTTTGCAGCGCTGGATCAGAGTGATGTCTTTGGGGACTGCCCAAAGGATCGCCTCACAAATCCACGAGCATGGAATCCAGTTCGCGTTGATGATCGCCCAACTCTTTCCGAGTAATATCGGATTCACTTCTATGCTTCGTATTGCTGAAGAAACTATCGATGCTCCATTCCCTGGTTCCGCCAGTCGTTTCGGAAGTTATTCCAAGCCACTTCGCGACGACCCTCGTGGGTTCATGGATGCAAAGGATTTCCTAAAGCACGGAACCTGGATTGACGAGGTGTATTTGGAAACCGGAGAGGTTGACCCATTCCTCTTCGAACTCGTTGAAGATCAGCGAACTCACGTGCTGCCTTTTATCGATAGCTCGAATACGAGCGCGTAGGAAAGAAGAGGTCTTCATCTTTTCATCGATTTACTGCATAATCTCGCGGCTGTTCATTCTTCAACGATCTTTCTCTGGGTCGGTAGCTCAGTGACCGCCGAAGCGCTTGCGCGAGGCGTTAGAAAATAAGAGCTGCTCGTCCTTGCTCCTTTCTTCCACCATCTTTTTCTCTGGGTCGGTAGCTCAGTGGTAGAGCAGTGCCCTTTTAAGGCATTGGCCGAGGGTTCAAGTCCCTCCCGACCCACCATGAAGCACGATTCGTGAACTGCCGAATCACCTAAAGCAACTGATGATTGAGAGGGTCAGCGGAGAGTAAATACGCAACGAAGCATCTGTTTTACACTGATTCCTGCGGAACCATCAGCTCTTTTGCGATGCGACCGTTCCATTGGATCGTGCCGTCGAACATATCGGAGTAGATCGCAGTGCATGAAGTAATTGGACCGCTGTCGATTTCACGTGCCGCCTGCGCTACTTCTGGCATAGAAAAAGCCTGCTTCAGGCTATTCATCATAATAGGATCCAGGACAAGCTGAAGACTGTCACCGTGACGGCGACAAATCATCATGTCCGACAAGTCGTACCCTCCTCCTGAAAGTACGTGAGCCTGGAGCACGAGGACAGACGCATGAATTCGTGCGACTTTTTTCACGGCCATTTCGAGTGCGCGCATGAGTGCGTCGAATGTTTGGTTGTTCCATTCCATGCCCACAGACGCCGCGAATGCCGGAAATTGTCGAATAACTCTCCATTGAAACGGAGTACCGAAGAGCAGTCCTTTGATGAGTTTGCGGTATGCAGGATAATCGATGCCAGCCGGACTGACATGCGGTTTGAATTCCGCAAGGAGCGCAATGAATTCACGATACGTTGCAGTTTGGGGGCTATCATCGCCATTCTCGAGCGCGTGGATTCGCTCTGTTTCCCATCGATGCATTTCGTAGAGCATTGTTTTTGCCTGTGCCATGGAGATTTGATAGAGAAGATCGAACTGCTGCTCTCTAGTCGCTTGTTCTTGAAAGTAGGAGACGACTGCTTGCCACTCTCTTTCCAATATCGGATACGCAGCAATGCTGCCGGGAAGAGCAACTCGTTCCGCGGTGACGTCATCTGCTTCGGTAAGTTCCAAGAGATTGTCCAATCCTTCAATAGCGGCCAGGCCATGCACTCCGTTTTGGGCTGGATTTGTGAAGCGAGGGGATATGCGTGTGGTCCACAGATCATCAAGAATCATTCCTTCGAGTGCACCCACTCGTTCTTTCATCGAAAAGCTTTCCACGCTATCGCCACGTTGATACGCGGCAATAACAGTCCACAAGTCACTGCGTCGTTGGCCCAACAGTGTATGGATCTCGTTGTACGTCACCCTCCCTTCATCGGGTGTGCGTTGCTGAGGGCGTGAAATGCGTGGGTCTGAGCGATCCATACTCATATTATTATTTTATAATATAAATATATTAAGTCAATAATTTAAGAGGTGTTTTGAGGTGTACAGACAGCATCTGAGAACCTCCGCTATACTGACGTCTCGTATGGCTCTCTTTCCTATCCCAGCAAAACTCCGCGGTGTGACACTCTTCACCGCGGCATATCTTATCGTCGCAGCATTCTTCTCACTTCAGAGCCAGAACTTAGAGTTCATGTTTTATATTGGAGTCGTTGTCGTAATGGCGTTCATTGTTCTTGCCGTCTACGAGCATGTGAACCTGACAATGGGATTGGTGTGGTTCATGAGTATCTGGGGATTGATGCACATGATCGGCGGTATCATGCCGGTGCCGGAAGGATGGCCAATAAGCGGAACGAAAGCAGTCTTCTATAGTTTGTGGATCATTCCGAATCTGCTGAAGTACGATCAGGTCGTGCATGCGTATGGCTTTGGTATGTCCACATGGGTGTGCTGGCAGGCAGTGAGGACAACGCTTAAGGATCCTGAACCAAAGATGGGCGTGCTTCTCCTGTGCATGCTTGCTGGTATGGGGCTTGGTGCTGGCAATGAAGTTATCGAATTCATTGCAACACTTCTCATTCCAAATACGAATGTCGGTGGGTACATCAACACGGGTTGGGATTTGGTTGCCAACATGGTTGGCAGCATCATCGCTGTACTTGTGATTTGGGGTATTCGTCCAAAGCGAACGTTCTTCGAAGTTGTTCGTGATCGTTTCATTTCGCATCACACGCCGAAGGCGTAAATCTCCATGATCGACTCGCACTGCCATCTCACTGCTGACGATTTCTCTTCCGATCGCGTAGCAGTGATTGAGCGAGCAACGACGGCAGGACTGTCACATCTGGTGACGATCTGTGATGAGATGTCTGATATCGAGAAATGTTCAGAATTAGCCAAGAAATACGATCATATTTTTTATACAGTTGGTGTGCATCCACATCATGCGAAGCTCTTCGATCTCGAAAAAGATATAGATCGATTGAAGACCGCTGCGAGGGGCGAAAAATGTCGAGGAATTGGTGAGATCGGTCTCGATTATTACTACATGAATAGTCCGAAGGACACGCAGCAACGAGTCTTTGAGGCCCAGTTGAAACTTGCGAAAGAACTCAGCCTTCCAGCTGTGGTGCACTGCCGTGACGCAGTGGAGG
Organism: uncultured Candidatus Peribacteria bacterium; assembly: GCA_964575275.1. Lineage (GTDB taxonomy): Bacteria > Patescibacteriota > Gracilibacteria > Peribacterales > Peribacteraceae > CAZKJL01. The sequence continues at coordinate 343,182 of CAZNPE010000001.1, forward strand.
ATGTCTGGACGATCGTGAATCATGTGAAGCCGAAGAGCCTTGTCATTCACTGCTGCACTGAGAAATGGGCAGATGTAAAAAAATTTGTTGATGCAGGCTATCACCTCTCATTCACAGGAATCGTGACGTATCCCAAGTCTGACGATATTCGTGTGACTGTGAAAGAGTGTCCACTTACGAACCTGATGGTGGAGACCGATGCGCCATACTTGGCGCCAGTCCCGCACCGGGGAAAGAGGTGCGAGCCAATGCATGTGATGGAGACGGCGAAGAAGATTGCAGAGGTCAAAGGACTGCCAATCGAAGAAGTTGATCGAGTGACCTCCCAGGTGACGAAGGCATTCTTCAATCTCTAAATTTCTGTCGTACGTAAAAACGTCCTGTGACAGAGACAGGACGTGTAGAACCCAAGGTTGTACCTCGCCTTATTCCACGACAATTGTTGCGGTGTGAGTGGAGTTGAAGTGGTTGTGATAGCCCCACGTTCCCTTCTTCGTGAATGTGAACTTAAATTCTGCGCCAGAAGCGATCGCACCTCCTGAGTCGAATTCTGGATAGTCGGTATGCCATGGATGTGGGTTACTTGCGACCCGCAGATTGTTTCCACTGTCGTTACGGAATGTCACAACTGTGCCAACCTTTACGCGTAGCACCGAAGGGGTAAAGCCGGTGTCGCGGTAGAGCACGGTATTCAGTGCTGCCTCTGACGATGTCACAGGTTTTCGGGTTTGCCCTGGCTGGCCGTATGTCGCTCGTGCGTTCATCGCAATTTTCACAACTTCTGCACGATTGATAGCATCCGTTGGGCGGAAGGTGCCTGTCACCTGGCCGTTGACCATAGTGTCGCCAGAGACAACCTTGTCACGAGCCAGTGCTTCGACAGCTGTTCCATAATTGGTATCGAAAGCTACGTCTTTGAACGTCGTTCCCTTGGCGGTGTCATCCATGTTCACCAGAAATGCAGCAGCGAAAATAGAAGCAACCTCAGCTCGAGTCGCGGCACGATCGATACGGACAAAGTTCTGCATGATAGGGAAGCGCTCGGCTTTTGCGACAGAGATGTATGAGGATGCCCAGTGATTCACTCCACTATCGATGACGGCACCATACGCAGTCTCATCGTAGCCGGCTGACTCGCTGGCCATTTTGAGCGCTTCTGCAATGGTGACGTTATTACTTGGACCAAACTTTCCTGTGAGCTTGCCGTTTGCATCGCGGTAACCGGTAGCAATGTTTGCTTCAGTGGCACTGCGAACGTAACTCGAATACCACGACGATTGTGCTACGTCTTCAAAAATGATGGTCTGCCCATCGACAATGACCTGAATACCGAGGGCACTTGCTGTCATAGGGAGGAGAGCAGCAAGAGAGATGAAAAGAGAACGTATTGTACGCATAGTGATGAAGGGGTAATGCTAGTGAGACGGTTCCATGCATCATGTATTACTGTCCCGAGTTGAAAATATTTTAGAATTATTGTGAAAATTTTTTCCGTCATACAGTGTCTCCACTGGTTTCACCATTTGTTTGAATGTTCTACACTTCATTGCGTGAAGCCAGCAATGTCCTTAGTCACTCTCGGCGTAAAAGATCTTCAGAAGAGCATTGCGTTCTACCGTGATGGTCTTGGGTGGAAGACAGAAGTGAAAGAAGGGGGTGGCGTCGCATTCTTTCAACTCTCTGGCATTATTCTGTCACTCTTTCCTCGTCAGGAGTTGGCGAAAGATGCTGGTATGCCAGCCGAAGGATCGGGTTTTCCAGCTATCACACTCGCGCACAATGTTGGAAGTGAGGCAGAGGTTGATGAAGTATTGAGGGTCGCAGTCAAGGCTGGTGCGAAACTTCAAAAGCCGGCTCAGAAAGTTTACTGGGGAGGCTACAGTGGCTACTTCGCTGATCCCGACGGTCATCTGTGGGAGGTCGCACACAATCCGTTCTGGAAACTGACAGAGGATGGTCGTGCACTTCTACGATAATGGGGATTCGGTGTTCTCTAGCGTTGCAATAGCTTGAAGCACAGCACTTGGGGATGATGCTTTCAGACGCTCCTCTGCGTCTCCACTCTCAATTTTTACCGTAGGGTGAAGCCGTGTGCACCCGCCCAGACACGCACTCACCTTTGTGACTGTGCAACGTCTTCCATCCGCTAATTCGATCTCTGCAGCATCAGGAATGCAGGCTCCCTCCGGCAGATTGAGCATCTGTCGCATGACCTCACGACCTGGTGCGTCACCAGAACGAGATGGTTTCGCCCAACACGAATATCCGCAGAAACCTATAGAAAGTAATGGTTCATTCGAAGAAGAATCTGGTCGATTCATCGGTGGAAAGGGGAGTGATATATGCGATCGGTGACTGAACCCGTCGCGGTCGATGAGCCAATACTATCGTACCAGACCTCCAATAGTAAAGATTTGACGAATACATTTCACATCAATATCATTCAACCAAATGGTAGAACGTTCCCATCGACTCGACGTCATTTTTGGCTCACTCGCAGACCCAACTCGCCGCGATATCTTGGAGCGCATTGCCGATACTGCGATGTCAGTGAGTGAGATCGCAAAGCCGTACAAGCTTTCACTCGCGGCGATCTCCAAACACCTCATAATTCTGGAGAAAGCGAAGCTCATCGTAAAAAGGCGATGGGGGAAGCAGCAGGTTGTCACGCTTTCGGCCACTGCAATACGCGACGCCTCTCGGTACCTGAGTATGTATGAAAAAGCATGGAGCCCACGCCCTGCGCGCTAGTCAGTAGTGCGTGCTGCATGCTTGGTAAGTAGATCTATCGTGATTCGTACCTGGTCGCGAAAGGCGACATGTGGGTAGAGCTTGAGGTTGGCAACCTCCTCATACAGAGGATTACGCGTCTCGAGTAAGCTTCCTACCGCTTCCTCTGTGACGCCATCCTTGAACTCAGGACGAGGCACCTTCGCTGCATTCAGGTGCTTATGCACCTTGGCGTGTTCGGCTTGAATCCACAACACTATAGCCTTTTCTTTGAGTGCCGCTCGAACGATAGGAGATTCCACAGCGCCTCCCCCCAGAATCACAATGTGATTGGGGAGGAGGGAGGAGCACACGATCTCTTCTTCCTTCTTCCGAAATGCCTCCCATCCATGAGTCTGAATATACACATGCTCTTTCCCGAACTTCTTTCGGAAGACGATGTCCGTATCAATTCGTTTTTTCTGTAATTTAGAAGCGAGACGCTTGCCAAAATTAGACTTCCCAATGCCATTCATACCGACGATGGCGATGCATTGATCAGGGACTGTCATGAAAACAGCATACCATCGAACACTTACTGTCCGAGCTGCTTCATCATATCGGCCTGGTTCTTCTTGTAGGCATCGGCAGCGTCCTGCGCAGACTGCGTTGATTGGGTGGCAGATGTGCTCATGTCACCCTGTTGATTGAGCATGTAATAATAGATCAGTCCGCCAACACCGAGGCCAATGACAAGCATGAGGAGAAGTCGCATAGGCCACATCCTACAATTTCGCCTGGAGCCTGTGCAATGAACATTGTCTGGCCTACTCAGACCAAAGGTTTTTCGCTACACTATCGCCTCAACCTATGAATCATGGCGATACACTTCTTCGGTTTCAGGGCGTGAGTTTTAGCTACGACCACAAAAAACCAATCCTTTCGGAGGCAAGTTTCTCCGTGCGCGAGAATGCCAAGCTCACGATTGTGGGACAGAACGGTGCCGGAAAGAGCACGATCTTCAAGTTGATGACAGGTGAGCTCAAACCTCAGGACGGTGAAATTCATATCAAAAAAGGAGCAACGATTGGTATCGCGAAGCAGGTCATCCCAGCGCGCGACTTGGAGATGACGGTCGAGGAATTCTTTGCGACTGCATTCAGCGAGAAGAAGTACGATTTGGAGCGCGACATCGATCGCGTACTCGACGTTGTAAACTTTCCTGTGAAGCACGACCGAAAGCTCAAGGATCTCTCCGGAGGCCAGAAGGCGCGATTACTCTTGGCATACGCCATCATTCAGGAGCCAGATATTCTTCTCCTTGATGAGCCGACCAACAACTTGGACAAGGCGGGGATCGATCACCTCACAGGATTTCTCATTGGGTACGACAAAACGTGTATCGTCATCTCGCACGACTCAGCATTCTTGAACTCCTTCACACACGGTGTCATCAACCTCGATGCGTTCACGCACACCACGCAGCAGTACGTGGGTGACTATTTCGATGTTGTTGCTGAGATCGAAGCGCAGATCGAAGCCGAGAAACAGCAGAACGCCCGCATGCAGAAGAGCATTCAGGATCGCAAAGATAAGATTAACTTCTTCGCGCACAAAGGAGGAAAGATGCGCAAGCTTGCCAGTAAAATGCGCGATGACGTCGCCGAAGCCGAAGAGAACATGGTCGATGTTCGTCAGGAGGATAAAACGATTCCGCCCTTCAAGATCCAGGCCACGGATTACTCCGGTGCTGTCGTGAAGATTACGAGTCTCACCGTCATGGATGGTCACAAGCCAGTGAAAAAGAAGGTAGAGCGCATCGTGCGTCGAAGGCACCGCATGCGCATCACGGGTCCGAACGGCATTGGTAAAACGACACTTCTTGAATCGATGGTGAATGGCACCGAGAAGGGTGCCGTCATCCAGCCTGATGTAAAGGTTGGCTACTACCGTCAGGATTTCTCTGGTCTGCCAATGGAGAAGACAGTGTACGACGCGTTGGCCGCAGCGATGGATCCTGCCATTCACAATGAGATCTACTCTGTCGGTGCTCGTTTCCTACTTACGGCTGACAAAATGCAAACGAAGGTAGAATCTCTCTCGGAAGGACAGAAGGGGCTACTGTGCTTCGCACGATTCCTCCTTCAGAAGCCGAATCTTCTCATCTTGGATGAGCCGACGAACCACATTAACTTTCGTCACTTGCCGGTGATCGCTGACGCTCTCAATGAATATGAAGGCGGCATGATTATCATCAGTCACGATCAAGAATTCATCGATAAACTTCATGTCGATGAAGAGTTGGATTTGGGAGCACTCTAGTTACTCTTGATCCGCATCATTGCGAAGATCAATCAAGCCTTTGAAAGATGGTCTCTGTACTTTTGGACGATTGCCATCGTATGGAAGCTTTTGCTTCCCTTTACCGCCAAGCGCTTCTTTGATGAGATCTTCCAAATCAGGGAAGAGCTGGATGAGCCCCTGAACTACTGGTTCGGATTTCTGTTGCCACCGCATGCAAAAATCTGCAAGAGCCCCCTGAAGCCATGATTTTGACCCATCGGGAAAGTTGTCTGTACGCAAGCATGCGTAGCGCACGACTTCTTGTGCATGCTCGAGAAGTATTCTGAATCCTGCGAGTGCAGCTTTTTCTCCTGGTTCTAGCGGGCGAGAGTCCATCCATTCGTAAAATTCTTCCAGTCCGACACTGGTGTATGGAGCCTCTGCTTCACTGATCACAACTTCACGAGGCTCTCTGCCCAGAGGATTCTCGCGCATCAGGCGAAGAAGTCCCACTCGTGCATCTTTCAAATGTTCGGCAAGCCACTCAAGCGCTTCTGCTTCTTCGTCATGCCTGCCTGCATTCACCATGTCAATAATGTCATCGAGTGCATGGAGCGCGAGGGCGAAAGGGGAACGGTCGAGACCTTCCGGAGTATGAACTCTCATCAGTCGAATGATTGCATCGCGTAGTGCGCTCAGATCAACAGTGCGTCCGAACGCACGCGCTACTTCTTGGCTACCAAGAGGCGCAAGCTGATCAGCCGTTTCTGTCTGCCGAATGAGTTCAGTTTTGTTCGTCATAGAAGCTTTGGGTGACTGAGTTTTTGAGTCGTCGGAAGCTTTGACCAGCACGGAACCATGACGCTCCCCACCCAGTTTGCTGTGGTTGCAGCAATATCCTCCGCAGAAATATTGCGAGTAATCTCTGGATGAATAGCATCCGCTGCTTCCTTGAGGGCATCTTCAGCACATAAAATATCAACAATGAAAGCCAAAGCCTGGCGTGTTGTTTTCACTCCGATTGCCGCCAGCCCCTCAATCACTCGCGCACGCTTGATGGGATACCCCTCAACCATGTTGTGTTGGATCGCTTTGCTGACCTTTGCAACAAGTGCTGCTTGATCGCTATCAATGGAGCCAGTCGAAAGAGGAGTGGCGCTCCGAGGGGGGCGTCCCAATGTTGGGGCTTTCATATGAATACACTATTCACTTTTTTATTTTTGTCAAACTTTGCTTTTGGAATTATGGCTTCAAAAGTCCAAGCTCCAGTGATACTTCCTCTGTCCAGTCCCAGAGTTTTGGAATGAATCTTTTTCCTGGGCATCCAAAACGACCTTCGGATGTGTCGAGTTTATCTCGTGGAATATCGTGCAGCGCGTCCTTTCCAATAAAGGTGAGTGTTCCATCTGCATCGATATTAAATGCCTCCTCATTGCTCATTGGCTCAATTTCCTCATGATCGTTACGCGTTCGGCGAATCCTTCTTTCCAGCGCAAGAAGCTCGAAGCGATTGAAGTCAGCCCACAAAAGGATGAAGCGAAGTGCGCTTCGGTGTGTTTGTAGTAACTGCTCGGAAGAAGGGGCGACGCCGAATTTATTCTGATAAAGACGAATGCCGAGTTCCTGCACTCCAAGTCCAATGTCCGCAGTTTGTGCTGTTGCGGATGCAATGCGTTTCGTCACTGTACCGTACTTTGTACGCATCTCAGGCTCCATGAGTTCGTTCATACGCTTGTAATCAACATCGTTGCTTTCAATCATCTTTTCTTCCCATAGCTCTCCTGCAACATAAATGGTCTTACGCATTTCGCGGTACAAAGTACTTACTCGCTGAATAGCAGTGCCGCTTGCTCGCTCTGCATCAACTGTGCGCAGAAAGTCATCATCAATTGCAGATTCGATACCTGTATCGGTGCGTCGCACTAAGCCCAAGAATACTTGAGATCGAAATGCGAGAATATTATCGACAACACCAGGACAACCGCTCTCAAAAAGCAGTCCATAAAATTCCTTTTTACGATCAAGAGGTGACAGAGGCGTGTCCAGACTTTGAACGAATCTCTCTGTCTTGAGTCGGTCGGGGCATTCGTTCGCCGCATGAAGCACATCGTAATCGTGCTTGTTGATTGAAAGTTTCATTATCTACTTATAAACATAGAAATATTTTCTGTCAATTATTCCATTATCGATTCATAGGATTTGGGCGACCGTCCGCGTTTAGGTACGACAAAGCAACATCTCGGCGTCGTCCGCCTAGCCGGACGAAGTCGGATGGAGCGGGTAAGGGGAATCGAACCCCTATCTGCGCCATGGCAAGGCGCCGTACTACCATTGTACGATACCCGCAGAAAGAAAAGAGCCACGGAATGGTACACAGCTGGAGCCAATCTCGCAAGGATCGGCAGCGTTTACACGTCGATAGGCTCGTTCTTTGCCATTTCAGCTCGTATGGACTTGGTTAGCCGCAGGAAGACGCCTATCGCGATGAGGAGTGCTACTGCATCGTCGGTCATTCCCAGAAGCGGCAAGATGTCTGGAATGAGATCGATGGGGAAGATGCCGTACAGCAGACCAGCGATCAGTATTCCTTTTGCCTGGAGAGGTGTCTTGGGGTGGAAAAGTGCGCCGAATGCAATGCGGACTTTTTGAGAGAAGGTACGCTTCATAGATCCAGTCTACAGTTACCCATTCATGTATTACACTTCTTCCTATGAAAACATGCAGCAGAGGACACCAATTTCATGGTAGTGAGCCATGCCCTGTGTGCTGGCCTGGCTATCGAAAATTCAAAGTGCGAACGAAAGTTTGGCTGTACCCAGGAGAGGCAGCGTGGCGTTTTGCAAGCGTTCCCCCAAAAATTGCGAACGTCATTCGTGAACGTTTTTCAGAGTTTTCCAGGGGGTGGGGATCGCTGCCGGTGACAGTGACGATCGGAAAGACATGCTGGAAGACATCCATCTTTCCGGATAAGAAAACAGGTTCATATCTACTGCCACTCAAAGCTCATGTTCGAAAAGAAGAAGAGATAGAAGCAGGCGATACAATTACTCTACACATTGATATTCGCGAATAAATCTATGAAAGCTCTCCGTACCATCGTCGTGAAAGATACAATGCAGAGAGGGAAGTATGTCTGCACCGAACCTATAGGCAAGAATTTCGATGAGAGATTCAAGCCAGAGCTCACGCCAAAACAGATGTTGGAGCTCGGTGTATTTGGAGGGAAATACATGACCGATTGCCGCAAAGAGTTTCCTGCCGATTGGTTCAAGAAAGCCAAGCTCTGCCACGAGAAGCATGATGCAAAACTTAACTACTTTGGCGTGAATGCGAGTCAGCCCCTGTCTGTTTGGCGCAAGAATGGGTGGATTCACCCAGCTGATCCTCGTGGCTGGTTTCAGTGGTACTGCCGGTACACCATGGGGAGGCGCATGCCGCACGAAGATGACAGGCAGATCAAACGATGGATTGCGATTCGTCGTCACATTATGCAGATCAAGAAAGGATGTCACCCTGGCGATATGAGTTGTCGTAGACGACAGCGACAAGCTGTCATGCACTGGGCGTACGACAGCCGAAAGATTTGATACACTGTCATCCATGCCGAAGAAGCATGTGTCACTGAATCCAGAATTACTCCTGCCGCCAAAAGAGCGGAAAGAGGTGAAGCCATCGGTACGAAAGAGGCTTCAGAATATGACAAAGTCCATCGCTCGATTCATTTCCAGAAAAGGAAGCGATGGTGCCTACCAGGAGTCGCAGAACACTGCAGGTTCTTTAGGTCTTCACTATGTTCATCCGCAAGCGCTGTCTCTATCGCGGCGCAAGAAAGGCAAGCACTATCAATTTCTCGACACGAAAGGTCGAGTCATCAAAGACAAGGCGACGATAGAGCGCATTCGACACCTTGCCATTCCGCCAGCATGGAAAAATGTGCGTATCGCAAAAGATGCAAATGCGCATTTGCAAGTCCTCGGAGTTGACGCTCGCGGTCGTACGCAGTATCGCTATCACCCTCTGTGGCGTACCGTGCGTGAGATCACGAAGTTCCATCGTATGGTTCCGTTTGGAAAGGCACTACCGCGCATTCGCAAGCATGTGTTTGCTGATCTCAAAAAGTCGGAGCTCTCTCGCGACAATATTCTTGCCACTGTCGTTCGCTTGCTTGACCTCACACTCATTCGCGTCGGCAATGAAGAGTATGCAAAAGATAATCATTCCTATGGTCTTACCACCATGGAAGATCGTCATGTGAAAGTGAGGGGGAAGACCATTCGTTTTCACTTCCGTGGCAAGAGTGGAAAAATGCACGAAGTCGACGTGCATGATCCACGATTGGCAAAAATTGTGAGTGATGCACAAGAACTTCCCGGCCAGCATCTCTTTCAATATCAGGATGAAAAAGGTGAGGTGCATGCGGTGACATCCACGGACATCAATGAATACTTGGCACAGATCACGGGGCATCACTTCACTGCGAAGGACTTCCGTACATGGGCAGGCACTGTCACTGCGGCGCTCTGTTTAAGTGAGTGTGCCGATGCAACAGGTAAGACTATGTTGAGGCAAAACATCCATCGTGCAGTGACAGAAGTCAGTCGCAAGCTTGGCAATACGCCAGCGGTCTGCAAAAAGAGCTACGTTCATCCTCTCATTTTGCAGAGTTATGAATCTCAAGTCTTGTGCGATACGCTCCACAGACATACCCTCAATATTCGTCGTAGTGCGCTCAAGGGAATGAGCCTTGGAGAAGCGGCAGTCCTCGCATTTTTGAGCGCAAAATGAATAGATGGGACATCTGATGATTCAGCGGTAGAATCGCTGCATGTCTTCCGATGCACTTCTCTCTCTCCTCCTCGAGTATCGGTACCTCATTATTTTTCCGTTAGCATGTTTTGAGGGGCCGGTCATTTCACTTGCGTGCGGCTTTTTAGTGTCGACCGGTATCTTGAATCCTTTCATTGTCTTTCCAATCTTTGTCTTGGGCGATGTACTGCCAGATCTCACGTATTTTTGGATTGGCCATCGTCTCAGTGCCTCTGGATTCATCACGAAATATGGTTCCAAGATGGGTATAACCGCCGGGAGATTTCAATCGGTCGAACACCTTTGGCATGCACACACTTTCAAGGCGATGATGATTACCAAATGGGCATACGGTCTCAGCACACCGCTTCTCATCTTATCCGGTGTTGTGCGTCTTCACACATCTCGCTTTGTACGATCCACAGTCTCCATTTCCGCGATCCAGTATGCAGTACTTCTTTCCATTGGATACTGGGCCGGGAAGTCCTATGAACAGTACGCGGGCTACGTAGAACATGTGTCGATTATCGTTGGCTTAGGATTGGTTCTTGCTGGTGTCTTCTATGTTCTTGTGAGCCGATACGCACGAAAAAAAGTTCTCGAAGAACCACTCTAATATATGCGTGTTGCTCTCTTTTCCGACTTTTCGTTGTCGCAAACCACAGGCATTAGCGACTCCATTCGTACTCTGAAGCGCGAGCTGAAGAAACGGGGGCATGAGGTGAGGGTATTTACTCCAACAAATAAAAATGAAGACGCACAGGATGACTGTATCGAGCTGCCGAGTATCGGTGTTCCGGGTGCGCCAGATTTCCGATTAATCATGCCGTACTACGTTCCTGCGAGTGTAGAGCAGTTTCAACCAACGGTTCTTCATACGCACACGTTTGGTTCTGTTGGGCAGCTTGCTCTTCATACAGCGAGCCGCTTGAAGCTCCCCATTCTTGGCACGCAACACACGCTTCCGGCCGAGTACGCGCACTATTTGCACTTCGATTTCTCGTGGACACAGGACATGCTCTGCGCGTACGCCGCTCGATATTATGAACAGTGTGATCTCGTTACTACACCGACGCAGGCCGTGCTCGATGAACTGCGAAGGTACGAAGTCAAGAAAGAGATCCGCGTAATTTCCAATCCAATCGAGACAGATGTATTTCAGCCGCTTTCCAATCGAAACGAGTTCAAAAAGAAGTGGGGGATCACGAAGCCAGCAGTGCTCTGCTTCGGTCGATTAGCGAAAGAAAAGAACTTGGAAGAACTGTTCGAGGCTTTCACACTCGCTCGCAAAAAGATCGATGCCAGTTTGATTGTCGTCGGTGATGGGGCGGAAAGGCAGGCGCTGGGAACGAAAGCTGAGACATTGGGTATTCAGAATGACGTCCACTTCCTTGGCATTCTTCGTTCAGAAGAATTGGTTGAAGCGATCAATGCAACGGATGTGTATGCCATCACGAGTCGTTCCGAAACTCAGTCCATGACGATGCTGCAATCGATGGCGTGCGGACTCCCCATTGTCGCCATCGACAAGGGTGCGCTCCCTGAAATCATTAGCCATGAGAAGAATGGGTATGTTGTCGCAAGCGGGGACACCGAATCTTTCGCGTCTCGTTTGGTAGAACTTCTGAAAGACGCGTCACTTCGTGATCGATATGGCAAGCATGGTCGAGAGTACGTTTTGACACTCTCTCCACTATCCATTGCAGGGCAGATGGAAGCTGCATACGAGAAGGCGTGTCAGACTTTCTTATCTTCTTCGTCATCACGATCATGATGCCTTTCTGGCTCGTCGCGATAGAAATCGGCGTATGCATTGGCGTGGTCGTGTACCTCTCCATGCATTTGGATGCGCTGAAGATGAAAATTCTCACTGTCCACCGTGCTCACACTAAACTATGGAGTGACTCGTCCTTTCTGAGAGCAACAGGAGCATCTCTCCTTGTGCTTCTTGTAGGACTGACACTGCCTGTTCTCTCTCGATACTACTTGAATGCATTTGCGCAGGATGCCGTGAGTACGCCGGATTTTCTCCTAGATCGTCTGCCAACAACTGATATGGAAGGATTCATTATTTGGGGAGTGCCACTCACCATTGGCATCCTCCTCATCTTGTTATGGTTCTATCCATGGCGCATCCCTTTTACCTTCAAGGCTATTGGCATCCTCTTTTTCATTCGTGCCTTTTTCATCGTGCTCACACCACTTGGTATTCGCGACGATCAGATTGGTTTTTTAGGCAGCGGCTTATTCTTCGACCTTGCCTATGGAACCAATGATTTCTTTTTCTCCGGGCACGTCGCATTTCCGTTCCTCTTCGCACTTATTTTCTGGCGAGAGCTTCACATCCGCCTTCTCTTTTTTGGTATTGCACTTCTCTTTGCGCTTGGAGTGCTCTTAGCACATACGCACTACTCTATTGATGTCTTCGCAGTTCCGTTCATTCTGCCGACCATCTACACTATCGTGGGTTTCTTCTTCCCAGAAGATGCAAAGAGATTGCATTTGGATCCTGCTACCTTTCATCAGTCTTCATGACCTTGAGCATTGTCATTCCTGCCTTCAATGAGGAGAAGTACATCGGCGATTGTCTGAAGAGCTGTCTCAAGTTTGCGCCTGCAAACCTCCGTGAAATTATTGTTGTCGACAATGCGAGTACCGACAGAACTGCCGAGGTCGCGAGAGGGTATGGGCCACTCGTGCGCGTTGTGTCTCAGCCAAAGAAGGGGCTCACTCATGCTCGTCAGGCTGGTTTCGAAGCAGCGCAAGGAGACATCATGATGTCGATCGATGCCGATACACGTCTCCCTCCACAATGGTTTGACGAAATGCAGAAGCAACTGAGTACGCCAGGAGTCGTGTGTGTCAGCGGCCCATATGTTCTCTACGACGTGCCGAAGTGGAAGAGTCCACTCGTTGCTGCGTACTGGGCATTGTCAGCATTCTTTACCAAGATGTTCACTGGTCACCTTGTTGTGGGTGGCAACTGGGCAGCGCCTCGAGCCGCCATTCAAAAGATTGGCGGGTTCGACACCTCTATCGAGTTCTTTGGCGAAGACACGGACATTGGTCGTCGCATGAAGCAGATCGGTACAGTCGTGTACTCATCCAAGTGTTGGCTCTATTCCTCTGCACGTCGTGTGAATTCAGAAGGATTACTCTGGCCATCGGTCATCTACATTCTCAATTACTTCTGGGTTGCCATTTTTCACCGACCACTCACCACGAAACACAAGGACATTCGATAGTCGATTTTTCGCTAATCCCTTTCTTTTTTCCTTGGTCGGGGGTATACCGTCCCAGACCTTTTGTCCGCTCCCATGAAAGAAAAGCTTTTGCAGAAGGCTGATGCGCTTCTTGGAAAGAAGCATGACCAAGAGTTGAGGCAGCTTCTGTCTCATCAGGATTTTCATATCATCGCACAGGTCATCGATGCTCTTCCGCATGGTAAACGAAAGACGTTTGCACTTCTGCCGCCAGAAAAGCAGGCCGAAGTCGCTCTCGTCATTAGTGAAGATAGTAAGCACCGTATTTTCCCTCGGCTCTCGGACGCGGTCGTTGCGCGATTCCTCCACTTCAATGACGAAGATGATGCCACCGATATCTTGCAGTACCTTTCGGCGACCCGTCGTGCTGCCATCTTACTTTCCATGCGCGAGGAAAAGAGGCGAAAGATCGAGAAGCTTCTGAAATTCGGATCCGAAACGGCGGGTGGTCTCATGGATCTCAACTTTATCTTGGTCAAGCCACTCTTCACATTTGAAGAGGTCCTTGAGAAAGTACAGAAGCACATCGAAGGCAAGAAGCGTGATATGCCAACGGTGCTCGTGGTTGATGAAAAAGGTCGTATCGAGGGATTCATCCCAGAACGTGTGCTCCTCTTTCCTCCACAGAATGCGAAGGTAGAAGATCAGACAGTCCCGCTGCCTGTTGTGTCCCACAAGATGGACCGCGAGAAAGTGATGCAGGTGATGGCGCGTATGAGGTCGGAAGTCCTTGTCGTCGCCGATGAAGCAGAGCAAGTGATGGGTATCATTCACCTCCGCGACCTCATGAAGGTTGCTCAGGCCGAGGCCACGGAAGACATCTATCGCTTTGCGGGTGTGGATGTAGAGGCACAACCAATGGACTCTGTTTTCCTCAAGGTAAAGCGTCGTTATAACTGGCTCCTCATCAATTTGGTTACAGCGTTCATGGCGTCCTTCGTTGTGTCACTCTTTCAAGACACTATTTCTCGATTCGCAATCCTCGCTGTCTTCATGCCGATTGTTGCTGGTCAGGGTGGAAACGCGGCCACGCAAGCGCTCGCAGTCGTCGTGCGAGGACTCGCGGTTGGTGAACTGAACTGGTCGAAAGCACGAAAGGTTATTTTCCGTGAAGCATCGGCTGGCGTCATCAATGGCGTCATTACAGGAACGGCTGCTGCGTGTGCTGCCATCGCTTTTGGTGCGCCCCCTGTTCTGGGTTTCTGTCTCATGGCGGCTATGATTATTAACTTCTTCGTGGCAGGTTTCTTTGGCGCACTGATTCCGCTCATTCTCAAGAGACTGAAAATCGATCCAGCAGTCGCAAGTAGCGTCTTTGTGACGACTATGACTGATATTTTTGGCTTTTTGGCTTTCCTAGGTCTAGGAAGCCTCTTCATGACGTAATCAGCAGATGCAGTACAGGTGCGAGAGAGCTGGTTTTTGATGTAGTACAATATTGTGTTTATGGCTCAGATATGCTATAATAATTAGATTTATGTCACACACATATTCTCATCGTTTGGCCTCACTGGTTCTCATGATTGTGTGTACTCTCTCTGTTGTGAGCGCAGTTCATGCGCAGACAGCAGGAGGCGGAGGTGCAGCGGGCGGCGGTCAGCCGCAGCAGGGGCAGCAGTGTCCTGCCGATCAGCAGCCATGTAATGGCCGTTGTATTCCAGAGACATCCATTTGTATTTTAGAGCCACTCCCTGGAGGCACCGATGAAATCCCATCTTCGAGCATTGGGCTCGGCGCTTTCCTGATGTACGTGAATACCGGTGTGTGGCAGATCATTTTCCGTATGGGCGTTGCGATTGCTGTCCTCAACGGTGTCATCGGTGGGTTCCAAATTGTACTGAGTAACGGTGATTCAGGAAAAGTTGATGCAGGAAAAAACCGATTCATTGGTTCAGCTATTGGACTCATCATCCTTCTCCTCACCGGAACAATTCTCGCATTCTTGAATCCAGTTGGCTTCGTCTCACCATGAAAAAGCTTTTTCTTCGCGCATCGGCAATCGCTCTTGCCCTCTTCCCGGCTATTGCTGAGGCGCAGACACAGCAAATCCTCATTTACTGTGGCAACTTACCTGGCTGTCCTTCCGGATTTGTCGAGCGCTTTTCGTCTGCGCTCGCCATCTTGCTCGTGCGTTTGCCAACGTATGTGTACGTCTTGGGCGTACTCTTCATTATGATCGGTGGTGCATACATGGTGATAAGCGCTGGAGATGATGAAAAAGTGACCAAAGGAAAGAACACCATTACATGGGCAATCATTGGTATTGGTGTTATGCAATTTGCCCAGCAAATCATTGGTTTTGTGGTGCAAGAAGTTGGCTCGCGTGAATCTGGACCAGATCTTGTGGAATCAGTTGCACGAACAGTCATCGGAGGTATTTTCGATGTGCTTTTTGTTGCGCTTCTTGGAGTCGCTATTTACTCTGGTATGCGCATGGTTCTTTCATTTGGAGAGGAAGATGGATTTAAGAAAGGTCGTGAAGGTCTTTTGTGGGCCGCAGTCGGCGCCATTATCATCAATCTTGCACAGGCGATCGCCAATGCATTCATGACGCTCTAACTATGAAACGTTTTCTCCTCACGCTGGCCGGACTAATCACTCCACTGACGGCTCATGCCTATCGCCTGACAGATTCGGGCTGGAGCTGTAGCGGATTCCTAAAGTGTGGAACATCTCAAGATGCAGTCACCGACCTTACGAGTAACATTATTAGTGCGGTTGGCGCATTTATTCTCGCTCTTGGCGTCATCGCTATTTTCTACGGTGCCATCCGTATGGTTACCTCACAGGGTGAGGAAGGAAAAGATGCAGGAAAGAAGGCAATTCTCTACGCACTTCTTGGCATCGCGCTCGCAATGCTCACCGGTGCCATTATTGAGTTCGTGAGGGACTACATCTACCTTTTGGGTCGCTAAAGACCGAAGAGAAGGGTATCGGTCGACATGGTTTTTTTCGTGACGCTACCGTCGTTTTTCTGGCACAATGAAGCCATGTCCCAGAAGCGATACATCACCACCGCTATCGACTATCCCAATGCAGCTCCCCATATGGGGCATGTGCTGGAGAAAGTCCTTGCCGACGTTGTTGCACGTTGGTTCCGTTTACGTGGAGATGACGTTCGTTTTCAGATTGGTACCGATGAACACGGTATCAAGATTCAGCAGACCGCTGATAGGGAAAAGCTCACACCTCAAGCACTCGTCGATCGCAATGTTCCATACTTCAAAGAGTTGTACGAGAAGCTTGGCATCTCCGCCGATGTCTTCATTCGTACGACCGATCAAAAGGTGCACTGGCCAACCGTACGCGAACTTTGGAAAAAGCTTGAGAAGGCCGGAACGCTTCAGAAGCGCACATACACAGGCTTGTACTGTTCTGGTTGTGAGCGCTTTCTCACGAAGAAGGACTTGGTGGAAGGGAAGTGCGATATCCACAAAGTTGCCCCGCAGGAAGTGAAGGAAGAGAACTGGTTCTTTGTTCTCTCCAAGGAAACAGAGTGGTTGAAGAAGCTTCTCAAGAAAGACTACAAGATCATCCCGATATTCCGTGAGAAGGAAACACTCTCGCTCCTGGATGCAGGACTGGAAGATGTGTCATTCTCGCGCCCAAAGACGAGCTTGTCGTGGGGTATCCCTGTTCCTGGCGATGAAGCGCAGACCATGTACGTGTGGTGCGATGCGCTCACGAACTACATCTCAGGCATTGGCTACTTCACCGATCATGAAGAGAAACAGTGGTGGGATGATGCTGAGGTCACCCATGTTATTGGCAAAGATATCGCACGCTTCCATGCACTCATTTGGCCAGCCATGCTTAAAGCAGCCGGTGTTCGTGCGCCAGATCAGCTCCTGATTCACGGATTTCTCACCAGTGAAGGCCAGAAGATGAGTAAGTCATTGGGCAACGTCGTGAAGCCAGAGGAAGTGCTCACGCACTTCCATGGCAATCCCGATCCGCTCCGCTTTTACTTAAGCCACGAAATTCCAGTAGGAAACGATGGAGACTTCAGCTGGAAGAACATCGATGCTGTCTACGATGCCAAGCTCCGCAATCAGCTCGGCAACATGCTGAATCGCGTCCTCGTCATGCTGAAAAAAGAAGATCTTTCACTGCAGATTCTCGTAGCAACAGATAGTGCAGCAGCGACACAGAGGCTCTGGGAAGACTATGCCAAGCATCTCGATGCATTCGATCTCCACGGCGCATTGCAGCTCGTCACTGCTGGTGTCGACAAGATGAATGCTGCGTTCAACGATGCGCAGCCATGGAAGTTAGAGGGCAAGGCAAAGACCGAAGCACTCTCCACATTTGCCGAGTGCCTCCGGCATGTTGCACTCATGCTTCTGCCATTCATCCCAACGAGTGCGCAGAAGATGTGTGCTCAGCTCAATGTGCCCTACGCCGAGAAGGTTTTGGACAAGTCGTTCGTGCTCACCCAGGAATTGAAGGCATGGAATGGCGCGAAGGATTGGAAAAAGACAGGTGAGCCGTCCATCCTTTTTGCGCCGTTGGAGAAGTAAACAGCGGGTGTTGCAATGGAAAACTTGTGTCGGAGTCCGATCGCCTTTATAAAAGGCTTCGTATGAATGTTTATGAATCTCCGCATCGCAGGA
Organism: uncultured Candidatus Peribacteria bacterium; assembly: GCA_964575275.1. Classification (GTDB taxonomy): domain Bacteria; phylum Patescibacteriota; class Gracilibacteria; order Peribacterales; family Peribacteraceae; genus CAZKJL01. The sequence goes on from CAZNPE010000001.1 coordinate 360,856, forward strand.
ACGACAGAGAGACAATGAATACATTTCGTGCATTGGCTGGTGCTAGCCTCCTCCTTGGTGCATTGACGCAGATTCCATCCTGTACACGTGGTTTTTACGACACAAACATTCGTAGTTCATCTGATGCCGCAACCGCAACAGGGAGCCAAGAAGGGCAAAAAGCAGGGGTTTTAGAAGGAGGGGAAAAGTGATATACTAGTCGCACGCTCTAGGAAACCTCCCGATGTACGATGTTTTCTTCGACTGAAGGGTGAAGCGGCGAGTCCTTCTCAAAGCTACCTGGAGCACTTCCATTCCTTTCCCAATTTTCTATGTTCGACCCAATGTCCGAACTCAGTAGTCCTGTGGGTGGTGAAGATCCACTTGCTCCTACATCTAACTTCGGCGGCAATGCCGGCGGCGGTTTCCAGCCACAGTCGCGCCCACCACGTCATGGTGGTCATGGCGGCGGAGGCGGCGGTGGACGCTATGGTGAAGAAATTCACTCCATCACTATTCGTGCACGCCAGCGCACGTTCTACATCGACTTGAAGCAGTCCGGTAACGGCAAGTTCTTCAAAGTCTCCGAGAAGTCTCGTGGTGGTCAGAAGTCTACAATCGTCTTCGACGTTGAGGATTTGCCACACTTCATCAAAGCTCTTCAGGAAATGCAGACGAAACTTTAGTGCATGAAAGGAAACCTTGTCGGTTTCCTCTCATGAGCTCTCCTTCCCTTCAAGGTGTCGCTCCAGCCCGGAACAAGTCCGGGCTTCGCGACGCCTTTTTAATTAGTGTATTTATTCCTCAATCAGATCGTATCCGTTCACCAATGGATTCTGCAGCATCGTGTTCAGCACGATTTTCGCAGCCTCGGCACGAGTAATGGAATTACCAGGGCCGAAGGTACCATCCCCATAGCCACTCACGATTTCTCTCGCAGCTGCCGAACGAACGTAGGACTCGAACCAGTCAGTACTGCTGACATCCAGGAATGTCGGTGCAGTGTCTGTGTTCGCAGGGCTCAGCTGTGATCCGAGCGAAAGGATTTTGAGCGCTTCCGCACGGTTCACGGGTGCATCGGGACGGAAGGTGCCATCCTCGTATCCTGCCACAATCCCGTAGTGCGCAGCGGTGTAGATGACCTGTCGTCGTAATGCGACTTCTGCATTTTCTCCCAAGCGGAAATCTTTTCGTACGTCGGAGAACGTGACAGTTTCACTGTCTGATCTGCTGCGTAGCTTAGTGCAAGTAGACAGCAATACCATTTTCAGAAACTCAAATCGTGTCACTGGCTGATCTGGCTTGAAGAGTGACTTCCCACCCTCGGTATAGCCGCGGATGAGAGGGCTCGCGTCTGGCAAAATGCTCACGCCACGGAGTTTCTGCACCACGCTCACGCTCCAGTGGTCGGACATGTCATCGAATGTGCTCGTTGCTTTGTCATACCAGAAGCACGCATTTTCCGCAGGATCGTTTCCTGCATCAATCTCAGTTTTGTCATCCACCCCATCACGATCGGTGTCGACATTCAGTGGGTCAGTTCCACGCGCAAACTCCTCCGCGTTCGTCAGCGAGTCGCCATCTGGGTCATCCGATGGCGTTGGTGCAACGTCACTGACATCCAAATTTGTCTTTGCCTCCCATTCGTCGGGAAGGCCATTGGAATTATTGTCCTGCTGAAACTTAGAGTCGAGTGGAAACGGATCATCACGGTCAATGAGCCCATCACCGTCGGTATCTGCATTTTTTGGGTCAGTTTTTTTCAGAAGCTCCAGACCGTTGACGAGTCCATCACCATCGCTGTCGGCTGTCATGTCGTCTGTTGGGTCATCTGGATTGCGGCGAGCGGCTACTTCAGAACCGTCGGATTCACCACCGTTGTCACCATCGGCATCGTATGGATTCGTTTCTCCGGCATCCAGAATACCGTTTCGGTTGGCATCCTCTTGTACATCCGTCAGGCCATCACCATCAGTATCCTGATTTGCAGATTGCGCATCAATTTCTACTGGCGAAAAGGCGATGAGAAGAGTGAGGAGGGTGGCCGATAATAGTCGCAGTGAATGCTTCATGGACGCGTGCGCCCCCGAAGGAATGCTTGCCCGGTCATTGGTTTCTTTCCGGGTGGTTGGATGGTGCGCACGTAGAGCGTACCGTCTTTGCATTCGATCGGCAGCGTGTCTGCGCCAGATTCGAGTTGCGTCTCTAAGAGTTTGTTGGCCTCCCATGTCACACCAGGCCATGGTGTGAGTGCACGCACCCGACGATCGATGTCTTCCGCAGTCATGCTCTTCGGATCTACAACTCCATCGGATTTCTTTAGCTTTCCGCAGAAGGTTGCCTTCGTGTGATCTTGCTCCTTTGGAGCGAGCGGCTTGGTCAACGTGTCTGCAACAAGCGTGGCACCAACGGTAGCGAGTTTGTCGTGGAGACTTCGAAACGTTTCACGTCCATCCAGTTCGATGGCTGCCTGCGACAGCACCGGCCCACTATCGAGTTGCTTCTGCATTTTCTGTACCGTGACGCCGCTCGTTTTGAGCCCTTGAAGGATGGCATGTTGCAGGGGCGATGCGCCACGGAGGAGGGGAAGAAGTGAGGCGTGAATGTTCACCGGAACGACAGTCGGCCAATCGAGAATTTCTTGCGAGAGAAGTTGGCCGTAGGAAACAACGACGAGAAAATCCGGACGAGGGAATTTGGAATTCAGAATATGGAATTCAGAATTTAGTTTCTCAGGTTGGAGGACAGGAATACCAAGTTTCTCAGCGATTACTTTTACTGGAGGAGGAGTCATCGCTTGCTTACGTCCAACCGGTCGATCGGGTTGGGTGATGACGAGTGTGACCTTGAATCGATTGTCGCTTGCCAGCGTCTGTAGGCTGGGCACGGCAAATTCCGAGGTTCCAAGGAAGACGATGGAGAGAGGCTTTTGGGTGCTCATAGGAGGCAGATGCGCTAGAATTGATTCTACCTTCCTCTCCTCACTCTGTCTCGTCGCTCCACACAACTCGCCGGCGTCATCCGCACGATCATTGCGCGGTTCGTCATCGAAATTCCACCGAACGTGGCGATGGCGGCCAGTATTACCGATGTAAAGCTGAGCCCAGACTTGAGCTACGCCGATGTGTCAGTCAGTGCGATTTCAGGAGTTGAAGGTGCCATCAAGTTCCTTCAGGGAAAGAAAGGGGAGATGCGTCACACGATTGCACAGCAGGTGCAGGCACACGCTGTTCCTATCATTCGTTTTCATGTGGATGAGTCTGGAGCCAAGGCGGACAAGCTAGATCGATTGATCGATTCTTTGTAGGAGAAGTAGAGGTTCTTTGAACATAGAGCCAGTTCGACATATGAGAAAATTGATCATTTTCCACGCGTCTTCATACTGCGCCTCTATTTCATTTTTCTCCTATGGCTCTCTCTATTGCTCCAGAAGTAAACGAAGTTACGATAGAAACATTGTCCGCACAGTTCGATGAAGCAGTTCGGCTCTACGAGTCACACAGTGTTCACGCAGGATTTCCAGAGCCGGAGAAGGGTATTCCTGATACGCGCAAATTTCCTCAGGGTGTCTGGGTCGATGACCAGGTCATTCAGCACGGAATCGTACGCCCACATCGTACGGGAGATTCAACACATGAGTCGTTTGTGCTCTGGAAGCGAGGTGATGGTGATTCTGGCTTAGGTATCAAGCGAGTGACTTATCCTATGGGCGAGCAACGCTTTAGCCTTCGACAGTTCACAACGTCCGATACCTCAAGCATTGGCATCGAAGAGGATCCCCACGCACTTCGTGCGGCTTCAGAATTTTTAGCGACACTCACTGAGGCGATGGAACAGGCTGAGCATCCTGCTGTTGCAACGCGCATCGCGACAGCTCGCGAGGAAGTTCTCGCAGCACTCAAGGCCGTCCAAGCCGAGTCTCTATAGTCACGTCACAAATGTGAATTCTTCGAAAGTCCAATGAGTGTGAGTGCGTGTGGTGTTCGCCTACACTCCGTCCCTTATGTTGGACAAGGCACTCGTTTCCCAGGCACTGAGTAGGCTCAAAAGCGCCAAGCGCGTGAAGTGCATGTGTCACAGAAATCCCGACGGCGATGCGATTGGTTCTGTCGCTGGCATGGCGATCCTTCTCGAAGACAATCTTCCAAATATCCCGGTTGAGCTCTACTGCGTCGATCCATCACCACCGCTCTTCTCGTACCTGCCGCATGCGGGCCGCATCCGTCAGGATCTCAAGGCTGAAGAAGGGGATGTATTCGTCTTTCTGGATTCTGCAGAGGCAAAGCTCACCGAGTATCACGAGAAGCTGCCGCAGATTTTTGGTGGGGCGTGGCCATCCATCTGTATCGATCACCATGTGACAAACTCCAAGTACGCCGAGATCAATATCGTTGTTGCAGAAGCATCCTCAACGTGTGAAATTCTTGCAGACTTTGCGGACGCTCTTGAGTGGAAACTTTCCGCCGACGCAGCGACTGCACTCCTCACAGGTGTGTACACCGATACCGGTGGACTCCTTCATAGCAACACAACACCCAAGGTCTATCGTACGGTCGCACGCTTGCTTCGTGCTGGTGCTCGTCAGTCAACAATGGTGCAGCAGGTCTTCCGCACGGCAAAGATCTCCACGCTTCGTCTGTGGGGCAGAGTCTTAGAGAAGATCTCTGTCACCGATGAAGGTGGTGCCATCTCGGCTCTCACCGAGCGCGACTTCTTAGCAACAGGTGCTGAGTACTCCGAGCTCACAGGCGCCATCGACTACGTGAACGCAGTTCCTGGTATGAAGTTCTCCCTTGTCCTCACGGAGCGTGGCGGCAAAGTGAAGGGCTCTATCCGCACGCTGCGCGATGATGTCGATGTGTCCAAAATGGCCGCTGGTTTCCAGGGCGGCGGACACAAGAAAGCCGCGGGATTTGCGGTGGAAGGAAAACTGGTGCCGGAAGTGAGGTGGAAGGTAGAGCAGTAAGTAGTAGGCAGTAAGTAGTAAGCATCGAAAAAAGGTAGCTGTAGTAATTAACCCCTTACTACATACTACTTACTACTTCTGTTCAGCGTCCTTCTTCGCCTTCTCTGCCGCTCGTTTCTTCAATACCTCATCCGGCTTTGTCGTGATGATCTCGTGTTCGTTCGGACTTGCGACCACCTGGATCGCAACGTGTGTGTTACCAGCGAAGAGGAGACCCTGACCAACACCGGAGTTGAGGAGCAAGTACTTCTCGCCATCCGTCAGGTAGAAGAGTTTCGCCAAGTTATCGACGCTCGCAGCCGACTGCTTCAGAAGCATCTGGAGTGATGTGTTACTGATGATCGGCTTTCCGTACGGAGAGTTAATGAAGTCGTCGATGTCCTGCGTGATGGTGGTGACACCAAGGAAGTACTTACGTGCACGCTTGATGAGACCATACAAGAACTGAGCGGAGTCTTCGTACTGCATGAGGTTCCATGCTTCGTCGATGACGAGCAAGCGCTTGCGCATGTCAGCACGGATACGGTTCCAGAGGAAGTTCAAGACAACGTAGATAGCAATTGGGCGGAGGACTTCTTCCAAGTCGCGAATCTGGAAGACGACCATCTCGTTGTCGAGTGCCACGTTCGTTGGCTTGTCGAAGAGTCCGGAGAAGCTACCAGTTGTGTACTTTTGCAGAGTCTGTGCCATTGCTTCACCACCCTGACTTGTCATGAGCACATCGATGAGGTCATGAAGAGTCGGTGGTTCCATCTTTCCTGGCTCAGGAGTCTGGAGCGTAATACCTTTGAGCGCGTATGCATCGAGGATTGCCTTATCCAGAATTCCTTCCTCCGCTGGTGTAACAGAGCCAAGCATGAGCTTGAAGAGACCATGCAAGTTGATGACAGCGCTACGGAGGGTTTCACCAACCTCGGCTTCGTCACCACGAACAGCGAGCGGAAGATCGAATGGATTGATGCGGTGTGAGCTCTGAAGAGAGATAGGGATCATGGCACCGCCGACTGTCTGACAGAGGTCGACATACTCGTTTTCTGGGTCGATGACGTAGGCCTGCACGCCCTGGATGAGCGAGCGGAGGATTTCCAGCTTCACGACGTACGACTTACCAGCACCGGATGTCGCAAAGACGTTCGCGTTTGCATTCGGGAGATCGAAGCGGTCGAAGATAATGAGGGAGTCGTTATGACGGTTGATTCCGTAGAGGATACCGTGGTCATCCGTGAGATCGGATGAGCTGAATGGGAAGCTTGTCGCAATCGCCTGTGTATTCATGTTGCGGTTGAAGTCGAGCTCGTCCAAACAGTATGGCAAGCAGCTGTTCCAGCCATGTTCCATCTGGAACGCACTTGGCTTTGTCAGGATCAGCTTTCCACCGAGAATCGCTTCTACGTCGGTCTGCACCTTCTTGAGCTTGGCTTCGTTCTCGGCGTAGATCGTGAAGTAGAACCCGAGCTGGAAGAGCTTCTCGGAACCACGAGCCAGAAGGTCGCGGAGTTCCTCGGCGTCTTGGAGAGCAGCCTCGAGAGTTGGGTCACGAACGATGCCGCGCTGCTGGAGCATGCGAATGGAGCTACGCATTTCCGCCACTTTCTTACGGAGCATTTTGAGGATGACCTTGTTGCTCGCTGGGTAGATGAACATGGAAATGTCCGCCTGGATATCGAAGTTGATGAGCTGCGAGAGCCAGTTTGGATAGATCTGACTTGGCCAGTTGTATGCGTAAAAACTACGAGCAACGAGCTGGTCGTTTAGGTGAATCATCGAACGATCGAACTTGAGACCGGCAGGGGCGATGACGTCGAGAAGTTTCTGCAAGCCCTCTTCGTAGCGCTTCACGATTTCCTTTTCTTCTTTCGTTAGCTCACCCTCTTTATCACTCAGCATTACTTCCTCCATGCTGCTATGCAGACCAAGGAGTTCATCCATCACCGAGATCATCTTCTCGGCGGCTAGTGGGATGTGTTTTGCTGTGTTTGATGCGTTTTGTGCCATCTGAATAGTATACCACAGGATGCTGTTTTTTCCAATCCTCAATTCTGCCTTATTGAGAGAGTAGAAGGCTCTAGGGCAGAATACAGAATGTAGAATATAGAATGCAGCAGGATTCTGTATTCTGAATACTGCATTCTTTCTCGCTATTGGGGTAACAGCCCCTCATCAAACAATGAATCAAACTCATTGAAGCCACGACCTCCACTGCGGCGGACACGCTCTCGCTGGATAACCTGGAGCTCTTCAGCACCTGGAACATCGATGACGCGCGTGCCTGCAATGAGCGCTTCACGGTTCTTTTCGATTGCGAGGATCTTCTCGCCGTAGAGCGTGAGGAGCTGGTCCAGTGTGTTCTGTAAATCTTGGAGCTGCTCTTGCTTGAGGTCTACTTCCGAGAAGGCTGCTTGCTTCTCGGTGACAAGTTTCTGCTTCTCGCCAGCAGCGTCGAAATTTTTGTCACGCAGTGCAGTACGGAGTTCGTTCTCTGCCTTGGAAAGCTCCTGCTTTCGTTCACGCGAGAGTGCCTTGGTTTCCTCTAAAGCTGCGCCAACTTCCTTATATCGATTATTTGCTTTCTCTGCGACGTTATTGAGTGCTGTTGTATAGGCATCGAGAGACTCCTGACGATTATCACTTCTATTCAGAAGATCTGCCACATCGACTTGTAGCGCGTCTGCAAATGCCTGGAGCAATTGATAATCAGGATCAGTTACCGTCGTTTGCGACGTCGTGATGTCACTCTGAGCTTCGACACCGAGAATTGCACTATTTGCAGCATTCGTTGTATTAGAGATCGAGAGATATTCGGACACAAAGATACCAAGAAGAGCGGAGCGACGTGCTTTCACTGTTGCACTAGTGTTGTTTGCGATCGTGTCACTCGCGACAATTCCACTACGACCACCAGATACAGTCACTGTTTGAGCTGTGGAATCCTTCCTTGTTTTTGTTCCACCACACCCAACGAGACCAATGCAAAGCACGAGTCCGATAGTGCCTAGAGCAATTGTATTGGTTTTCATGAGTACACTATTATTATACATTATTTTAATACTTTTAGCAAATATGCGAAAGCGCTCTATATTTAGAGAAGAAGAGGGGATTCGATCACAAAAATGTTACGATGTTTTCCACATTTGACGATAAGTTTTGAACAATATTGGGTGTACGATCGTGCACAAATAATTTGTTCAAAAGTATGAAATGCAATGAAGAAAAAGAGTGATCAAGATCAAATTTTTGATTCGCCTATACAACGCAAATCTTCCATATACAGTAGCGGTGCTTCCCTGAGTACTTCCTGTGTTCGATGTAAGAAAAAAATTATCGGCTGCCGCAGAGAAAATTCTGACCAAGAAATACGGGCAGTCGACAGTTATCCACTTCGATGTTTCTATGGAACAGGGGAGGGGTGATCTCACTACATCTGCTGCTCTCCAGCTAGCCAAGAAGGTTGGTTCTTCCCCGCGCGATGTTGCCACTGTTTTAGCCGATGCATTTAAAGGTGTAGAGGGCGTGGATTCTGTAGAGATTGCAGGTCCAGGTTTCGTGAATGTCACACTGACAGCCGATGCGCTCATCAGTGGATTCACTCAGTCTCGTAAGGCATGTCTTCCCAGCAAGAAGAGGAAGGAGCAGCCAGTCATTGTTGAATACTCTCAGCCGAACATTGCCAAGCCACTCGGCATTCACCACATCATTGGAACTGTCTTGGGTCAGGCGGTCAGCAACTTGTACGAGCACCAGGGCTACCCAGTCATCCGGTGGAACTACATCGGCGACTGGGGCACCCAGTTCGGTAAGCTCGCCGTAGCGAAAGAGAAGTGGGCGAAGGATAAGAAGACATCGTCCATGACGCTCGATGAGCTCCTCGCGCTCTACGTGAAATTTCATGAAGAGCTCAAGAACGACGCAACGCTTGAAGATCAAGGTCGGGCTGCTTCCCTCAAGCTGGAGCAGGGCGACAAAGAGCTCCGTGCTTTCTGGAAAGATGTTGTGAAAGTGACGAAGGCAACACTGGCAGAGCTCTACCGACGCTTGCATGTGGAGTTCGATTTGGATTTGGGCGAGAGCTTCTACGAAGATAAAACACAGGCAATCGTAGATCTCGGAAAAAAGAAGGGTGTATTTAAGGAGGGGAAGGAAGGAGCGCTCATCGCAGAATTCCCAGAGGCCACCAAGATGCCTCCATACGTCATCGTGCGCGGCGATGGTGGAACACTCTACTCGACACGCGACATTGCGCAGATGCGCTATCGCATCGACGAATATAAACCACAGAAGATTCTCATTTTTACAGATATTGCGCAGAAATTGCACTTTGAGCAGCTCATCGAGACGTGTAAGCAGCTTGGCTGGGAGCTCCCAGAATTTGAGAATGTGCTCTTCGGTCGCATGCGTTTTGCTGACCGTTCCATGAGCACACGTAAGGGGAATATTTTGAAGCTTGAAGATGCATTGGATGAGGCCGTCAGTCGTGCTGACACACTCATCGAGAGCAGGGGTGACAAGATTCAGACCGATGACCCAAAGGGTTTGGCCGAGATGATTGGTGTAGGTTCACTCGTCTACGGCATTCTGAGTCAGAATCGAAAAATGGACATGGTGTTCGACTGGGACAAGATGCTCACCTTCGAAGGGAACAGCGCTCCATACGTGCAGTACACACACGCTCGTGCATGTTCTGTATTACGCAAGGCTGAGTCCGCTGTATCTGAGAAGGCGACTGTCTCCTCACTTACGGAGAAGGAGCGTGTGCTTGTGAAGCTCCTTCTGAATTTCGATCAGACGCTCCACGACGCACGCAGCGAGCACTTGCCACACAAGCTTACAAACTACTTGTACGACCTCTGCCAAGCATTCAACTCCTTCTATAACTCCGACGAAATCCTCTCGGCACCGAAAGATGTGCGTGATTTCCGTCTTCTCCTTACTTCCCTCACTGCACAGGTTATCAAAACTGGTGCAGAGATTCTCACTCTCCGCGTTCCTGAACGCATGTAATCGTCCTTTCTTCCTTTCCCATGTCCCGTTCATCTCTCTCCTTCTTCCTTCTCATTGTTTCCTTCGGCATCCTCTTTGCAGGATGCGGTGCTCCAGAGCCAGAAAAGAGCTTTGAGGAATTTACTTTTAGCGATACTGACCTAGAGCGCGTAGCCGAGATGGCGAGCACGGGATCGGTCGCATCTTCCTCCTCTGGTACTGATTACACTGTTCTCAGTGTCACAGGAACAGCATCTACTGTAACGACGACAGTCGGCACAGTGAGTTCTATGGGTACTGTAGAGCCAAACAAGGAGAAGCAGGCACAGTACGATGCCCTCCGTACCGTTGTTGTCGATGAAGGTGGCAATATCTACCGCGTCAATAACCCATACCTAAACGTACGCCAGTCGATGAGTGTGAGCTCGCCTCAGGTAGCTCGTCTCATTGCAGGAGACATCGTCACCGTACTTGAAATTCCTACTGCAGAGTGGGCAAAGGTAAAGTTGATGAACAGCGAAGAGGGGTACGTGTCGTTCCGCTATCTTGCCAAGCTTACGACGGAGTCCAAGCTTTCTGAGGAGAAGAAGCAGTTCGATGGAAAGTACTACGTGGATTTCCAGTTCTTGAACATTCGCAAAGAGCCATCGACGCAGGCTGAAAAGGTAGGTGAGCTCCCGGGGCAGGCAATCATTAAGCCACTCTCGATGAATGGTGAGTGGGCTCGAGTAGCGTACGAAGGAAAGGAGGGATACGTTTCCACTCAGTATCTGAAGCCATTCTTGCCTGTATTCCTCGTACGTCAGGATGACTACAAGCTCCCGATTTTGCACTACTACGCCGATGACACTGCGAGCATCAATGCACTTTCGACACAGGTTGCCGCACTCAAGGCTGCGGGGAAGAAAATTGTCACACTCAAGTCGCTCTATGACACTGTCCTCGCACAGGAGACAAAAGATGCACGCATCAATCCGGGAACTGTCGTTATTGTTATCTCTGGCGTAAATGCACAGAACGTTCGTGCTGTTGGCGATGCGCTCAACAATGCCGGAGCTGTCGCAACACTGTTTGTTCTCACCAAGGATGTTGGTGTGGCAGGCATTACCGAGAAAGCCATGCTCAACCTCATGGCAAATGGAAACGAAATCCAGTCTGGTGGTCACACAGGTGATGATCTCCGTTCCATGACAGACTCACAGGTCAGCTTGGAACTTGGTCAGAGCAAGAAGCTTATTGAGGACATCACGAAGCGCGAGGTGTACGTCTTCGATTATCCAAAGGGTGGCGTGAATGATCGCATCATGAAGCAGGCTCAAGAGATGGGATACCTCTTCGGTATCAGTCAGTCGCCAGACAGCAAGTTCACACGAGCGCAGTTCCTTCGATTGCCAACGCTCATGGTCAGCTCGGGTATGTCAGCAGAGGACGTGGTGAAGCTGACGAATTAATTCTCTTCGATGCCGGGAAGAGCGGGAGATGGGGGTCTCCTGCTCTTTTGTTATATTCGCGAAAGGGACTACGTCCCTCTCGCGGGCTCTCCCTGAAAAGGTGGCGCTCCAGGCAAGCGGAGCTCGCCTTCGCGCGTTTGTTAAATTAGGGAAAGTTTTAATATCAAACTAGCGCGGGATGCTTCCCGCGAACCGCGGCGTAGCCGCGGGAAAGGAGAGCACACCTCCGGTCGCTCTATAATCAGATTATTTCTTCTGTGTCTGATTCAACAACTGATCCAACATGCTGTTGCCCTGCTGCTTGGTGTATTCACCTGCGGCGGTTGCTGCCTGTTCCGCAACCATCTTCATGAGCTCTGCACCGTGTGCAATGACGTACCAGGAGCTCACGATCACAAAAAGAATGGAGACAATCGAGATGCCAGAACGAAGATATCCGCCCCACATACGCATGCGGTCGCGCTCATCAAGTTTGCGCAGATGGACGATGATTTCATCGAGTTTTGCTTCGACTGACGTGGGGAGTTCTTTAGGCATAGGGTGAAGTGTACACACTTAGAAGCCGCGCTTCCACTTTCGGAGAACCTCGAAGACATATGTCAGCCAGTACGTGGATGTCACCGGGATGTCGATACAGTGCATGAGGTTGTGCACTTCACCGCCAAAACCTGTTTTGAAGAGCGTGACTCCGGCAAATGGGTGACTCTTATCGACGACTGGCTTCTCCGGGTCTGTTGGATTGGGCTTACTCGGTGCGATGCCCCAGAAATTGTAGATCTTATCGCCACGTTTGAGAGCATCCTTGATGGCAGTCCATTGGAGCAAGTAGCTCGCCGGCACCTTGGAATGTGCACTGGAGCTTGCGCCATGGTGGTAGCTCGTTTCGCCGAAGGGGTGCATGTGTACCGAGGCGGCAATCACCGCACCCTGGAAGTCTGCCAAGTACACAGTGCACTCGTTCTTGGCCGCAAAATGTTTCACCTGGAGACGGAAGAACTCATTCGTGTAGGGCGTGAACTTGTGACGCTTCCTCGTCTCGTCATGGAGTGCGATGAAGTGCTCTAGGTCGTTCACAGGGTCAGTGGACGCTGTAATTGTCACGCCATCGCGCTCGGCACGGCGGACAAGGTTACGCGTTGTCTTGCGCATATTGGCAAGGATTTCGTCTTCTTTCTTCGCACTGCCATCGGTGTTCTTGAGGGGTAAGTACCAGACATGCTCGGCAAGGAGGTGGAGCGGAGAAGTGACCGAACGGATCGATGCTTTCTTCAGTCCATGAATGAGCGATGTTCCATCTGCCTCACTCAAGAACGGACTCATGCGGATGAAACTACAGCCATGCTCTCTCGCAACCTCTTTGAGCTTTGCGAAGAGTGCTGGCAAAAGCACATCGAAATCGGCAGGCGTCAGCGTCTCGTCGAAAAGCGGGCCGTAGGGGATAGAAAGATGTTTACCGCGCTTGGCGTCGACAATATGGCCAAAGCACACCGCGCGAATGCCCTTCGCATCCTGAGCGACTAAACGGACAGGCGGCTGTCGAAGATCGTTATAGACATCGCCCATCTTCCAGCTTTGGAGAAATGGGCTCCATGGTTGTGCGGACACGAAGGAATCCCAGGCCGATGAATCGAGAGGGTATGTAATGTTCATTTCGCTCACCATACTAGCAGAGGCGGTGCGTAAGAATCTGGAATATACGAATATGGAATTTAGAGCATGAAAAAGCATTCTATATTCCAAATTCTGCATTCTATATTCTCAGCAATTCATCGATTTTCCTCACCAAACGCTCTGCTTGGTACACCGTCATCGTTGGGTGTGTAGGCAAAGAGAAGATTTGTTCGCTCGCGGCTTCGGCTTTTGGGTCTGAACCGGCGTGATAGTCAGCCTCAGACAGATCGACGCCTTCGGGGCAGATGACACACCCAGTCCAGCCATCATCTAAATGAATGTTGTCTTTCTTTAACAGCGCACGCTTTTTCTTTGCATCATGGACGAAGAGTGGGAACTTCTGGAGTGGCATCGATGCAGAAACTCCTTTTAGCATTGGCCACCGATGCTTCTCGCCATGACGGATGTAATACAGCGTCAGCATGCGACGATGCTCATTGAGCTGTTCAAGCTTGGAGAGGGAGTACAACGCGAGCGCAGCACATGCGTTAGGAAGTTTGTGCAGGATAGGCACCATAGCGCCTTTTTTCTCCTTTGCAGTCAGCACTGGTGTCATAAGGCCGAGCATGTTCATGGTTTTAACCACTGGCCGGAAGACTGCCGGCACCCCGGACAATCGACGAACGATGGAGTACATGCGCGATGGGTACTCCAGAAGCTTGGCAACTTCCCACCATGAACGATGCACGGCAGTTCGTTCCAGCTCGACAAGCGCTTTGGCGAGGTACGGATCGCGTGCGATAACACCTCCGCCAGACACTCCAGAAATGGCTTTATCGCGACCAAAGCTCACGATGAGTGCATCACCGTATTTGCCGATTTCGCAGGGAACTTTGGCATCAGGAATCACATGCGCCATATCTTCGATCAGTGCCAAATGATGCTTGTCACAGATTTCACGCAGACGCTTCACATTCGCAGGAATTCCGAACGTGTGTTGGCAGATGATGGCACGCGTGCGAGGCGTGATGAGTGCTGCCACGGTATCGGTATCAATATTGAGAGTCTCCCGATGGATGTCAGCGTAGATAGGCACGGCGCCCGCAGCATGGATAGCGTTTGGAACGACGACGCAGGTATAGCCTTGGATGATAACTTCTTCACCAGCCGAAACCTTGAGAGCCTTGAGGACAGCAAAGATCGATTCTCGTCCCGAAGAGAACAGGATCGGCTCACCTTTCAGTCGTTCGCGTAGCGCATGCTTCAGGCCAACGGACGATGACCCGCGCACGTACTTCCATGGGATGTACGATTGCCAGAGCGTTCGTAGCAAGTACGATCTATCGACGTGGGGCCCAAAGGTGTGGTGAATGGGGGTGAGGTTCACGTAGTTACGGAAGGAATCGATTGATGATCGATTGTGGCATACGGCCAATGCAGGCGAGCAGACTTCCTGCTGACACAGGCTCTTTCGATGCTGAGACGAGCATTGCCCTCTCGCCGAAGCCACCATGGCGGAAGTAGCCGAGGAATCGAGGGTGAACTATGTAGGCCTTTTGAAACACTTCTGAAGCCAGGCGGGCAAGTTGTACGTGGCTACTTTCCTCCTCTTTCCCAAGTTCGATAATGCCATCGAACACAAGGACTTTCTGCTTCTGTGGCTGACGACGCGCCCACTCGATGGCTGCTTCCACACTAGCTGGGCTGGAGTTGTACGTGTCATCGAGCACGGTCACAGAGCCAACCGTCTTCACGTTGAACGTGTGTGCCATGGGTGTGAATGTCTTCACCGCCTGGACGATCTCTTTCACAGGGACGCCTACTTTCTGCGCTGCGGCAATCGCGAGGAGCACGCTTGTGATGGTGTGCGTACCAAAGAGCGGAACATCGAAGGTGGTATCCAGCGCCTTGAAGCGAATACCAGTCGATGTTTCCTCCAGATCAAATGCGTGGATATCAGCATCATTGCCTGTGCCAACCGACGTGACTTTGCACTGACAGCGTTTCACGAGCGCGGCGTAGGCGTCATTGTCCCTATTGGCGAATGCGTGGCCATTCCTCGGAAGTGAGGCAAAGAGTTCGCCTTTTCCTTCGATGATCGCCTCGCGACTGCCGAAGAGCGAGATGTGCTGCGTGCCAACGTACGTGATGATGCCCATCGTCGGCTGTGCTATAGAGCAGAGGAGTGCGATCTCGCCCTTGCGGTAGGCGCCCATCTCTACGATGACTGTTTTTGTGGAATCTTCCGGAAGATCTTTCAGAACAGTCGAAAGCCAGCGAGCAACACCCATCTCCGTATTCACGTGGGCTGGTGTCGCAATCGCACCACGCACTTTCAGAATATGAGCGAGGAGTTCTTTTGTCGTCGTCTTTCCGACGCTTCCGGTAATACCAATGACTGTGAGATTTTGTAATCGTGCCCGAGCAGCACGGCCACGAGCGAGCGTGCGCATTTTGAGGAATCGATCGATTGGCCAGAAGAGAAGCCATGTTAAAGCGAAGATGATTGGTTGCAGGACAGGCAAGAAAAGAATCATCATTTCGGATGTCTTTTTCCATGCTGGTAGGCTGTCCGCTACAAAGACGAGAGTAAGAGCCGTAAAGGCTGTCAGACACATTGTGGCAAGTACCAAGACGACAGCTTTCTGTGTACCCACTGGCATTGGCTGCTTCTTGAGTCCGATCTGAGCAATGCTTACGCCTGCGAGAATAAGGAGCGCGATGAGAAGCAGGGGCGACGTCTGGAAAATCTTTTCGCTGATCGGACTGATGACAAAGAAGAACAAGGTAATGCCCGGGCGAATCGTGCCAAAAATTTGTCGAAACCATCCATTCTCACGAATATGTTCGCGGAGCCTATCGATTCTCCATTCCTTGAGTTGCCAAAGATTGGCAAAGGTGAGGAGTGGCGATGCCGACGCAATGAGGGTCAGCAGTCCGTACAGGAGGGCGTAGAGAACAATCATGCTGTCCCTATTCTACCTCGAATCACTTCCGCAATCTCCTGTGCTTTATCGCGGTGTACACGGTGTCTAACGCCATCATACGAGTGGAGGATGCTTCCTGCGATTTCCTTGTTCATGATGAGTGCGTCGCTGTACGGAGTCATGGCATCGTCTTTGCCCCAGAAGAGGTCGGTCGGGATTCGAATGTCTTTGAGGAGCGGACGAAGATCTTCGGCACTCACTTTGATGAGTGTCTGCTGCATGACAGGACTTGCTTGCTCGTAGTCGTGAACACGAACGAGTTTGTAGAGGAGTGTCTTACCGAGGGGTGCGAGTGCACGGAGTCCAGGGATAGAAAGGAAAAATTTCCCGAGCTTCGCGAGCGTGAGTCCAATGATGCGCTTGAAGTGCCTCGGATGGCGGATGCCGGCTGCGGCACAGAGATACAGATGATCGATCTTGAACGGAAGTTTGCCCTCTGCCTGGCGCTTAGCAAGTTTGATAGAGATGCGTCCGCCATGGGAATGACCAATGATGGAGAGCTGCGCATCGGTGAGATTACAGTTCTTGGAAATGTACTCGACAAACCACGTCGCGTAGTCATCCACTGTCCATGGAGTTTTTGGCTCTGGTTCTGCTCCAAATCCTGGGAGATCAGGAATGAAGAGTGCGATGTCGCTATTTTTCAGTGCCTCGGAGAGTTCAGTGAACGACTCTTTGGAACCACCCCAGCCATGAAGACACACAAGCACATGTTTCATGCTGCTATCATAGCGTGTTTTTGGTCTTCAGGTTGATCTTCTTGCGGTCATCCGTTTCACTATGCGCTCATGCGAAAGACAACGTCCAGCGGCATGTGGTTCGCCATTGTCTCCGGCTTACTCTGGTCACTCTTTCCGGTGATCGCGACGATGTCGTTCCACGATATCTCGCCACTTGCGGCTGCTGCGTTCACCACAATTTCTGCGACGATATTCTTTGGTATCGTCGTCACGACAAAAGGGGAGTGGCATGTGCCATCGAAGCAGACGATGAAGCACATCGCCATCGCGTGCGTCCTGCTTGGAATCTGTTACTACGTCTGTATCTATATTGGCTTAAGCCAGACAACGCCGGGCAACTCAGCAATCATTGGGCTTTCGGAAATCTTCTTCTCGTACCTCTTCTTAAGTGTCCTCAAGAAGCATGAACGTCTCGTTCGTAATCACGTTATTGGTTCTGTTTTGATGGTCGCCGGTGTTCTCTTTGTTCTCATTCCTTCTGCCGGTGAATTTCATAGAGGCGATTTCATTATTCTCCTCGGGAGCATGTTCCCGCCCTTTGGAAACCTAGCGATGCAGCGAGCACGCAAAGAAGTCAGTAGCTCTTTCATTATGTTCTGGCGATCATTCGCCGGAAGCATTGCGATGATCATTCTCATGTTTGCTTTTGATGGAGCCGCGTCACTGGCATCCATCAAACTCTCGCTCCCAAGCATTCTCTTCTGCGGATTTGTGCTCATGGGCTTTAGCAAGATTTTGTGGATCGAAGCGATTCACCGACTCCCAATCACGCAGACGATTTCTATCGTCAGTATTCAGCCTCTCTTCACACTCTTCTTTGCGTATCTCTTCTTAAGCCAGCAGCCAGAGTGGACGCAGCTCCTCAGTCTCCCGCCGCTCGCACTCGGAATGTATCTGCTCACAAAAAAGAGAGGAGTAGAGAAGGAGGCTTTAGAGGAGGTATAGGACTTCCGTTGCGACCATTTTTACTGCATAATCTGCGGGCTTTGATCTGTGTCACGGTAGCTCAGTTGGTAGAGCATGGGACTCATAAGCCCAGGGTCGCCGGTTCAATCCCGGCCCGTGACACCATTTCCAATTTTCTGTTCAGCTCGCACCCATGAAGCGTACTTTTGTCTCTCTCGTGGCGATCGGTGTCGCGCTTTTTGGTGCGTGGAAGTTCAATCACACGCCAACCAAGAATCCTGACCCCAATCACACGCACGCCGATTTTGCGGTATGGGTCAATAATCAGAAGCTCGATTTCTCGGGGGCGGAATTTATGTCGGGCCTTTCCACCGATGACACCACGCACGATGAGGAAGACGAGTATCACGATAAGTATTTGCACCTGCACGACGGCATCGGATACGTCATTCATCGTCACAAGCCTGGCTTAACTGTCCAGGAGTTCTTTCAGAGCATTCAGGTCGCATTCCAGGAGAAGTGTGTGACCTCCTCGCTCATGTCTCAGGGCCACCAGAAGTTCTGTGGCGATATGCCTTTCCGCCTCTTTGTGAATGGCGAGGAGAAGGCATTCGACTTGTCCTATGTTTTTGAAGATATGGATCATATCCTCATAACCAATGCATCGGACGATGCCATGATGAAAGTGCAGATTGGTCAGATGACCGACGATGCATGTAAGTACTCCAAGACATGTCCATGGAAAGGCGATCCTCCAACGGAGAACTGCATCGCAGACCCGGAAGTTCCGTGCGTTGTTCAGTAGTTATCCGGCTTCGCCTCTGAGGCTACGCCGAGATTTCACGATTGAACCTTCACGTCTGCGCGGTACATGCCCATAGAACAGGTGAATGCGAAGTCTCGCGTTGGGACAATTGGACCAATCCAGTTTTCACCTTTTGCAATGGACTTACTGATGTTGTAGGTAGGAATAGCGATGGAGGAAAGGCAGCCCGAAACATTATTCTCCAGTGTTGCGTAAATCCATGTCGGGATATTTGGCTGAATGGTAAAGAGATACTTGCTATACCCTCGCTCATCTACTGCGACACTGATGACCTGCTGACCATTTTTGTCGATGGTGACAGCAGGATCTGCCGTTGTGCTTGCTTGAGAATGGAAGGATGGGAACGAGAGAGGGTGCCCTGCAAGGAGTAAGCCGCTCTGGAAGTTTGTGATTCCAAGCAGAAGTGACACGCAGCCAGCGAAGGTGATAAACAACTTTCCTGCCTTGCCTTCCAGTACAGCACTGACGACGCTTATACCAAGAAGAGAGGGGAGAGTCCCCAGTGCAAAAACCACCATGATGAGTCCGCCAGCGGTAAAACTTCCCGATCCAAGGGCTAAAAGTTGCATGGATTGAGTAAAGCCGCAGGGGATGAAGAATGTGATGGCCCCCAAAATCATTGCACCAAAACTGCTGCCAGAATTACTCAAGTCGTGGATGCGACGTTGCACACTCTGTGGTAGTGGCATCCGACATAGTTTTTTTGGAATGAGTCGCAGAATATTGAGTCCCAGAACGATCATCACAATAGACAAGGCGATTTTCACGTAGCCTGTTGTCTGTACGCTGAGGAGAAGGCTCTTGCCGATGAGTCCCGTGAGACCTCCAAACACAAAATAGCCAGCAAGTCGTCCTACATTGAAGTACGCGAGGGGCGCGAGTTTTTCCAGCCGCGTTGCGTTTGGATTACTCTCCGCCCATTTCGCTGAAACCGACAGGAGAAGCCCTCCCACCATTGCTAAGCAGCTACTAACGGATGCAGTGATGCCGATGAAGAAGATAGTTCCCAGTCCAACGATTTCCTCTGTAGTATCTGCAAAGGAAAAGATCCCGAAATAATCAGCGATGATATAGAGAGAGATGATGGCAATCATCATGCCGCCGATGTCACTCCATCGTACGGTTGTGTCACATGTTGCACAGGAAACATTCTTGATCTGCTTTTTCTGCGTGCGGGGCATGGACGTCAGTATACACCGATCACAGAATTATCGACGATAAAATTCTTCATCTTCTACATCTTCCATTTGTCCTTTTACATACGGATGCTGAAGGATGATTTCTTGCATTGATCTATATCCAATTTTTTCACGTGTGGCTTCAATTGTTTCAAGAAGAGTCGCGAGCTGTTTCTCATTCCCTTGTGCCAGTATTTTTGTAAAACGATCGACAGCAAGGTGAACAACAGCAAAAAGGCCAATAATCTTTAGCGGGTGCTCCATATTAAGGAGTGCCTGAATTCCCACAGTTACCTCAGCCATGAGGGAAACAGTTCTTACAGCTGCATTTAGGATCAGCCCATGCTCCACACTTTCAAAACGTCGCATCGCATCTGACCGATAGAAATCTTTTTCGAGCATAAAAATCTTGGAAATATATGCTATGCTTTTGCCATGACTAGACCACAAAAATCTCAGGCAAAAGGAGATGATCTTGCCGCGAAAGTACAGGCAGCACAAGCACAGAGCGACCAGACTGCCGTCCTTCAAAAGCAAATCGACGAACTCACCGAGCAGCTCAAGAAACACGCCGATGTCGCATCGCGTGCGCAGGCCGAACTCCAGAACGTGAAGGCTCGTCTGGAACGCGAGGCGTCCGAACTCCGCAAGTACGCATCGGAAGGAACACTCAAGAAGTTCCTCCCAACCATCGACAACATGCAACGTGCCATCAAGCATTTGCCTGCCGATATTGCCAAGAACGAATGGGTGAAGGGGATTCTGGCACTCGAACAGGAATTCCTCCGTCAGATTGGCGATATGGGCCTCAAGCGTTTTGAATCCGTTGGTCAGCCATTCGATGCCAATCGTCACGAAGTCCTCATGCAGGGTCCTGGTGCTGCGAATACTGTCACCGAAGTTCTGGAGGAAGGGTACGAACTCCACGGCAAAGTCATCCGCCCAGCAAAAGTGAAGGTGGGGGATGGATCCAAAGCTTAGCCGATCAACTTCGAGCTCAAGATCATCAGGAGAATACCGGCCATATTGGCGACCAAGCTCAAGATGGCGAATGCTTTCTTGTTGATCGTTGTGAGGGAGCTCACGAGCGCGACGCCGAATTCATCTGGTACCGGAGATGCGATGATAATTCCTGCGAATGACCATAAGAGGTATATGCGAAGTTTTTCTGGGAAGTTTTCGTGATGGAGCTTCTCGTGTGCCCACTGGAAGATACGTGCAGAACGAAGGCTATGAAGTTCGTTGTGGAACATCTCGAAGCGCATGATTTGGAAGATCAAAAGGTCAGCGAGGAGAGCGCCTACACCACCGACGATTGTTCCAAGGACTGGGTTCAACGAGTGGCCGATTTCCAAGAATACGCCGATACCAAACGGTGCTGTGAAGCCGAATGTGAAGAGGAGGCCACCCACAAATGCTGCCAAATATCCTTGAGCCCCCGTTGTTCCATGCAGCCAATCCAGGCCTCCGAGCATGTACAAAAAGTACGCAAAGACAGTGGAAGCGAGGAGGATGAGGAGTTTTGGATATTTGTGTAGTGTGTCCATTTACCCTGATATTATATCATATTTTATCTATTTTGTCACGTATGAGTGGAATTGGTTACCACGGTCTTCAAAGTTCTTAAAATGGCCGTAGCTGGGGCTTGCAGGTGATAGAAGGACTATTGGTGGTTTATTAGTTTGAGGGTTTACTGGTTTACTAGTTTCTTTCGCCGTTTTGACGGCTTCGGCCATGTTTGAGACAGCAACGAGTGTGAGCGTGGCGCCTGCTTTCTTGATCTTTTCGCCAATGGTTTTGCCACTGTCAGGGAGGAGAATCGCAACTTTTACAGAAGAATCTTTGAGTCTCTTCCCAAGTTTGGAAAAATCGTAGCCACGGTCTTGGCCACCAAGAATGATCGTCTTCACGCGGTCGCCGAGCGCATCGAGCGCGGCGATGGCAGACTCCGGAGTCGTGGAGATGGAATCATTGATCCACTCGATGCCATCGTTCGTCGCGATTGATTCGAGTCGATGCTTGAGTGGCGTGAAGTTTTTAATCGCATCGATTGCCACATCCTTTGAAACCTCGCACTGTTCAGTGGCTACCTTGAATGCAGCAGCGATATTGCTGAGGTTATGGGTGCCTTTGAGCTTCGTCTGTTCGATCGACAGCGGAGCATTCATTGCACTGAATTCAATCTTTTTCCCCTTACTGAGATTGGCGATCGACCTACATAGATCATTCGATTGATTGAAGTACACCACACTGTCTTTCGATTGGTACTTCGTGATGGTGGATTTGGCATCAGTGTAGTTCTGGAGTGAACCGTGGTAATCCAAATGCTCCGGGAAGAAGGAGGTGAGCACTGCGATGTCCGGACTCACCGTAAGATCCATGAGTTGATAGCTACTCATTTCGAAGACAAAGATCGTCCCTTTCTTGGCATCGGCAAGGTGTGCGATGGCCGGCTCGCCAATGTTACCGATCAAGAAAACATCTTTCTTTGCTGCTTTGAGAATGGCGTACAGAAGCGATGCAGTCGTGCTTTTGCCCTTAGAGCCAGTGATGCCAATGACTGTCGCGCCACTGCCTTTGATCGTATCGAAGAAGATTTGTGTCGATGATGTCAGTGGCCACTGACCTGTGGGTAGTGTCGATGGAGGAACGCCCGGGGATTTGATGATGACATCGAACGAATCGAACTTGCGGAACATTGTCTTTTCGCCCGATTGAAGTGTGTAGCCAGACGTGAGTGATGTGCGGCGATTTTCATCGGACAGTTCTTTGAATGCGTTTGGACTGAGGTCAGCAACTGTCACTTTGGCATCGGGTGCATATTTTTCGATTCCCTGAAACATCGCAGCTCCTTCGCGGCCGTAGCCCACGATGCAGACTTTCTTGCCATTGAGATCCTGAATACGCATTAGTCGATGATCGCGGGAGCGAGTGACGAAGGAATACAGTGCTGGTCGCTCGGCTGTAGAGAGTTGTAGATGAGGACATCGGGATTGCTCGTGATCGGTACCATCTCCTGCTCGAACATCTTCATCACCGGAGTTTTGTTCAGGTCACCACGCTTGTGAGTCAAAAAGAATGCTGCCGCTGTTTCCTCTGGAGTGCCGACGCACTCAAATGGCTTGAAGTTCTTGATGCCAAGGAGTTCTTGGAAGAGGGGGATGAGCGATTCATCTTCGTACAAGATCGATCCGAACATCTCTTTCAGTTGATTTTTGTCCACATACGCAGCCATACAAGCGAACACGAATGCGCATTTTGGACACTTTCCGCACCACTTTTGGTCGCTTTCCGATTCCTCCAAGATGCGCCAGTTCTTGTTGCAGCTCGTGACACGAGAGAAGTACTGCGGATACTTCGAGAAGATTTCTGTGATCTTCAGTTCCGAGAACGGACGAAGTGCACTGAAGTACTCAATGTCCGATTCGATAGTCTCTGCAATGTAGCGACGGAAGAGCTTTTCGAATTGCAGTGACTTACTCCACTGATGATTGATCTCGAGTCCTTTGAATTCAACGTTCCCATAGTTGGCGCTCTGTTCATTGCTCATCACGACAGCATCGAAGTCGTACAGGATAGCAACGAGTGTCGCGACGATGGAGAGGTACGCCGTGATCGGTACATGACCATTGAGCGCGCCCTGCTCATTGAGATCGAAGAGATTGGGCGACAGTGAACGTTGAACCGTGAGGATCGGTAAGCCTGCAGCGTGTGCCAATTCTTCGATAATTGGATGTGGCTCCATACGTAGCAGCGTGACATTCACGCCAGCTTTCTTGAGGAGTTCGATAGTGACCATCGAATCTTTTCCGCCTCCGATGGGTACAAGGACACGATTGAGTTTCTTTTCGACCTTTTTCTCTCTCAAGCCTTTGGTTTTTACAATCTCATTGAGCGATGTTGCCTTGTCCGAGTGCACGACAGGGAACTTGATGAGCCCGCGGAAATCGATGTCATTGCGGAAGAAGAATTCTCCAAGACCATGCTCGTAGACGGTGTTCCAGAACTTCGTCTGATTGAGCGTGAGGTCGCCGGAACGGACGACAATCTTCTTCGGTAAGCATGTTTTGTAGTAACTAATGCCGCCGATCATATGCAGCGCGAAGAGCGTGCGTTCTATTTCCCACTGCTTTTCCTTGAGCCTCTCATCTGTCACTGGTTCTGGCAGCTTCAAAAGTTCCTCGAAGTAGATGCTGTTATCCAGTGTATACTTCAGCGAAATCTTCCCGGCATGGTGGTTCCAGGAGTATTCGGGGAAGTGGAAGGTGGAGTAGGTCTTCATTGGAGAGCGCATTCTACAGGAGTTTGATGTGCATGTTCACCGAAAAAACGCTACTCTAGCGCCACGTTCTTTGTGTCCTCTAGCCGAAGTGGCGGAATTGGTAGACGCGCACGACTCAAAATCGTGTACCGCAAGGTGTGAGGGTTCGATTCCCTCCTTCGGCACCACTCTCACAGGAGCGTGAGGTTTTTAAGCGTGTTCGGAGACACCTGATTCTGGTGCATCCGGAATGGACGCGATCGCTTCTCTTGTTCCACGGATGAGACGTTCCGTTTCGGTTGGCACAAGTTTCATCGCAAGTCTGTCACGGTCGTACCATTCTTCCGTAACGAAGCGTCCGCCGCTGACGAGTGACAGGGGAACTGTTTCGATTTTGCCATTCACGAGAGCGGCCATGGTGCCGTACTTCCCTTCGGCTGCCAGCATTCCTGCGTGTGTGCCGAGTGCTGCTGCAAAAATAACGTCGCTCGCGACCGGGTCACCATTGCGCGCGTCGTAGCCCACAACTTGTGGCATCGTTCCTAGCTTTGTTCGTCCCTTTACAATTCTCGATAACTTCTCAGACGCACCGGTGAGTTTTGGGTGCCCGAATTCATCTTTGTCCGCATCTTTATCTGGTGGGAAGTACCCTTCTGAAAGAGCGATGACAACACATTCGGAAGGTCTGCCGTCTACACCAGGCTCGTTGTATGCCTTCTGAATTCTCTCGAGTAGTTCATCTTCCGGAATCGGAAATTCTGGAAGGAGTGCGATATCAGCTCCACCTGCTTCTGCGGCGTAGAGCGTGATCCAGCCTGCATGTCGTCCCATGATTTCGACAATGGCAACACGGCTGTGTGCTTCGGCATCGACGCGCATACGACGAAGAGCGCCGGCTGCGACGTTCACTGCCGTATCAAATCCGAAGGTTTTATCTGTACCCTTTACATCATTGTCGATGGTCTTTGGAACGCCAACCGCCTGCACAACGCCGGCCTCTTGCAATAGACGAGCTTGCCCCAGCGTGTCATCGCCGCCGATTGGCATGATGCCAGTGAGACCGTATGCCTCTACGACTTTTGCAACTTTCTCGTAATCCTCGGGTTTGATTTTTGTACGTGAGCTACGGAGGACAGAACCGCCTTTGCTCAAGAGATCGTGCAGTGCTCGACGAGGCATGTCTGAAAGTCTCACGATGTCATTTCGCACGGTGAGAAGCCCCTTCCATCCCTGAGGGATGCCAATTGCTTCATGCCCATCTTTTTGAAGATATCGAGCAGCGCTCGCAAGAACCGCATTCCAACCAGGGGCGGTGCCGCCGCCAGTGAAGATTCCAACACGTTGTTTCATAGGAGAAAGGGGGAATTGGAGTCGACTATTTCACTGTCACGTTTCCTTTGCAAGTTTTGACCTGCCTCAAAAAAGAAAAGGGCTTTCCCTGCACAAACTTCGGTATGATGTACCCCGATGCGCATTGCCTCCCTGTCGCCAGCGGTCACAGAAATTCTCTTCGCTCTCGAGCGTCAGAAAAACATCGTCTGCACCGATCAATTTAGTGACTGGCCAGAGGGCGCCAAAGATATTCCGCACCTCAAGAATCATCAGAAGATCGACCTGGAATCCCTGCGCGAATTCAAGCCGGAGATGGTCTTCACGTCCACAGTCGTACAGCAGAAGCTGGCCGAACAGCTGAAGGCTGAGCATTTCCCAGTGATCTTCCAAGATCCACGTTCCATTCCTGAAGTTTACGAATCCATTCGTCAGATCGGACTCCTCATCGATGCAACTCCTCGTGCCGAGGCGCTCATCGCGACGATGCAACAGGGGTTCAATGATACAAAGAGAAAGGCAGGACTCTTTCAACGAAAGCCAAAGATGTACGTGGAAGAGTGGCACAATCCACCAATGGTGAGTGGGAATTGGGTGCCTGAGCTCATTAAACTTGCGGGAGGAATTTCTCTGCCACTGGGAACAAGCCCCGATGGAAAGAATCCGCTCAGTAGGGAAGTAAGTTTGGGCGAGATTCAGAAATTCGATCCCGACGTCATCGTGCTCTCTATTTGTGGTGCAGGCGCACTCGCGACAAAAGATTTACTGACGAATCGTCCAGGCTGGGCGCAATTACGAGCAGTGCAAAATAATCATCTCTTCATCATCGACGACTCACTCCTCAATCGTCCTGGTCCACGTCTGACAGAGGGTGCGAAGCGACTGTTTGGCTGGATGTTTCAGGTAATGCATTGAAGGATTCCGAGGTAACCAATGCAACCAACGAAACCAACGAACGATGTAGCTCTTTGGTTGCCTTGGAATTATTGGTTCCTTTGGTTTCTTTTCCACGTTGCATAGAAAAGCGATGTCCAGGCATGATGCCCTCATGTACGACGTTCTCATTGTTGGCCTTGGCTGTGCCGGATATACAGCTGCGATTTACTCGGCTCGTTACAAACTTAAGAGCTTCCTTGTTGGAGGTGAAGCCGGTGGTATGGGCAACACCGCTGCAGAAGTCGGGAACTGGCCAGGCGAGATCGATATCAAAGGTCCAGACCTTATGGATAAATTCAAAAACCATGCACTCAGCTTTGGCGATTTGGTCACCTTCAAGATCGCGTGGGTGAAGTCTGTCGCCAAAATCGATGGGGGCTTTGAGCTCACGATGGAAGGGGATCAGAAGGTGCAGGGTCGTACGGTCATCTTCGCGACTGGTTCCAATAAGCGTCACCTCGGTGTGCCGGGTGAAAAGGAATTCTCCGGCAAGGGTGTCACGTACTGTGCCACATGCGATGCGTTCTTCTACCGCAATAAGACTGTCGCCGTCATTGGTGGTGGCGATAGTGCTGTGGAAGGTGCAGCTATCGCAGCACAGGTCGCATCCAAGGTGTACCTCATTCACCGCCGCAACGAGTTCCGTGCCGAGCCGTACTGGGTAGAGAAGGTGAAGGAGAAGAAAAACATCGAATTCGTTCTGGAGCGCAGCATTACAGAAGTTCTGGGTGATAAGCGTGTCACAGGTGTAAAGCTCAATGAACCATGGAATGGTCAGGCAGAGCTCAAGGTCGATGGCGTCTTCATCGAAGTTGGTGCTATTCCAGCCATCGATCTTCCCAAGAGTCTTGGCTGCGTCGTTGACGAGAAGGGCTTCCTCAAGGTCGATGGTGCACAGCGCACGAACATTGCCGGTGTCTACGGCGCTGGCGATGTCACAAGCGGCAGCAACTACTTCGCACAGTTTGCGACGTCCGTCGGCGAAGCATCGGTTGCAGCCAACAGCGCATTCAACTTCCTGCAGTCGGGGCATTAATACGTTCTTGGTTATGAGTTATGAGTGTGTGTATTCAACTTTTTACTAATACACTAATATACCAATAACTAATATACTTCTCGCATGCAGTGGTTAGGCTTCGCTCTTCTTTCGACAGTGGGTTGGGGTTTGGTGAATGTCCTCGATTCATTGCTCGTGCATCGACATGAAAAAAAGCCGTTTCTCCTCATGTGGAGTCAGGCGCTCTTCAGCGTTCCGTGCTTGGCGTACCTGGGGGTTACGACGAATGTGCAGTCCGAATGGATGTGGATTTTGATGCTCTTCGGAGTCACTGCGTACCTTGGTGATCTGTGGTTCTTCTACATTCTGGATCGTCTGGATGTCTCCGTGACCAATGCTGCGTGGGCAATTCTCTCTGTCATCCTGACTATCGCGGGCATTGTGCTCTTCCAAGAGCAGTGGGGGATGCAGCAGTTCATCGGATCGGTTCTCATCATTAGCGGAGTGTTCTTTCTTTCCTTCTGGCACCAGCATGTCTCGCTGATTCGTACGCTTGGACTCCTCTTCACTCAGGCAATTGTGTATGTCCCTTTCTACATAATGAAGAAGGTGGCGATCGATGCGGGTGAGTCGGTGCTTGCCGTGTTTTTCTGGATGATTCTGAGTCGCGAATT
The DNA here is from genome assembly GCA_964575275.1 of uncultured Candidatus Peribacteria bacterium. Classification (GTDB taxonomy): domain Bacteria; phylum Patescibacteriota; class Gracilibacteria; order Peribacterales; family Peribacteraceae; genus CAZKJL01. The sequence continues at coordinate 388,674 of CAZNPE010000001.1, forward strand.
ATTTGCGGTCACATTGCCCCTTCTTTTCCGCAGAAGTCGTACCCAGGTTCGGTCGCTCCTGTCACGTGCCACTCCACGGTTCTTCATCATCGGTGGCTGTGTCATTGCCTGCTTTTTCGCAGGGGAGTACTTCGGCGCACTGGCCTACGCCACCGGCCCACTGTCCTCGGTGGCCATGGTGAGCAATATCCAGCCATTCATGGTGATTGGACTCGCCTGGCTGCTTCATTACGTTCTGCCACGCCATACGGCAAAAGAAACGGTTTCTAGGGAGTCTGCTGCTGTGAAAATCCTCTCCTTTTTGATTGTGTTTCTAGGCCTTGCGCTCCTGGCAGGTTCACAGTAAAGTACCCCGGCTATGCCACGCGGAAAAGCTACAGTGTATGCCGGCTCTTGCAAGGAATGCGGAACACGCATTGCCACCATTCGTATTTTGAAGGCCAAAAAGGCTGACTTTAAGAAGAAGACAAAGTTCTGCCCTGTCTGCCGCAAGCGCCAGGAAGTGAAGCTCAAGGAAGAGAAGCACTCGAGCTAGTAGTTAGCTTCTAGGAGTTAGCTGATAGGATCGGCTGTTTTTCCGTGCTCCTCTAGAAGCTAGACGCTAACACCTATAAGCTAGTCTTATGAAACGTTACCGTCACGCAGTCTCGGCATTGGTACTCAAGCCTTCCAATGTCTGCGCTTCCGATGGTTGTTCGGTGGTCTATTCCATTCTTCTGGTTCACAAGCCTCGCAAGCGGGATGCCTGGCAACTCCCACAAGGTGGGCTGGAGGAAGGGGAGTCGACATCGCAAGCTGCACTTCGTGAGCTCCAAGAAGAAGCTGGCATTTCGCTGAATGCCATTTCTCATGTGAGTGCCTGTGAGTACAGCTACGACTTTCCTTCAGACTTTCTGGCTAAACATAAGCCGATCAATGCTGGACAGAAGTTAAGTTTTGTCGCTGTGGAAGCTCCAAAAGATTTGAAGATTCACGTCGACGGCAAAGAGATCGATTCGTACATGTGGGTACTTCCGGAGCAGTTACCACAGTACTTGGAACGAAAGGAGTATCTGACCGTTGTCCAAAACGTCCTCAAGGAATTTTTGGAGACAAAGTCTGGTGCTTGAGACGTCAGATCGATGTACTCTCCTCACGTATGAGGCTTCAGAACATCGCCCTTGAGCAATTTCGCTCGTATGACAAACTCGCGCTCTCGTTTCAGGGTGACTCGAGCCACATGCTCAGTGGCGAAAATGGCAGCGGGAAGACCAATATCATGGAGGCAATATCGCTCCTGTCGCATGGCCGCTCGTGTCTGAAGGCTGATTTTGAGGACATGCTCCGTTTCGGCACGGACTTCTTCCGTATTCGTGCAGATCTTCTGGCAGATGCCGGTGAGGCGAAATCAGTCGAGTGTGTGTTTCAGGTCTCTCCGCGTCGTGCGACGGCATATTTCGTGCAGGATGTACGCACACCACTTCTTCACTTCATTGGCGCACTGCCATCGATCGTCTTTCTACCTCAGGACTTAGATCTCTTCACCGGTTCACCCTCTGGCCGCCGTTCGTTCGTGGATTCGCTCCTCTCGCAGCTGCAGCCCGATTACGCACGACTGCGTATGGAGTATGAGAAAGTCCTCAAGCAGCGCAATGCACTCCTGAAGCAGATCGTAGCAGGGGAGACCAAGGAGTCCGATGTGGATATTTGGGATGAGCAACTCGTTGCAGCTGCTCTCCCTGTCCTCACGCGTCGCGGTGAACTCTTGTCGCTCATCAACGAAACAATCGCGCCAGAGTTGAGCCGCCTTGGTGAGCAGTGGCACGATGCAACGATGCAGATAGTGTCAGGAGTTTCATCCGATACGCCGGATGTTGCCCTTCGTGATGCACTGAAAAAATATCGCTCCCGTGACCTCATTCTGCAGTCCACAACGGTGGGTCCACACCGCGACGATTGGCAGCTCCTCGCAGGAAACCGAAACATTGCACTCTTCGCATCCCGAGGCCAACAACGTACTGCTCTCCTCGCGCTTCTTTTCGTGAGTGCAGCGCTCTTCTCCACCATTCGCGGCGAGCGCCCGGTGATCATCTTGGACGACGTGCTCTCCGAGCTCGATGAGAACCATCAGCGAGCATTGCTCCTGCGCCTCAAATCACATCAAGTGTTTGTGACAACCACACATCCACTAGAACATCCGGATATCCAATTATGGAGTGTGAATAAGGGTGTTGTCGTACCTCAGCGAGACATGGCTTCTGTTCGCAGCGAATACGCACCATAGAGGGCTAATCCCAATGCATCGGCGGCATCGGCAGGGCTTGGAGGTGCGTCTAGCTTCAAAATGCGTTGTACCATCGTCTGCATCTGTTTCTTATCAGCCTTGCCATCTCCGGTGATGTTCATTTTGAGCTGGAGAGGAGTTGCTTCCAGAACGCGAATGCCATGTCGCTTGAGCGTGACGATAATCGCGCCACGCGCTTGCGACACGTCCATGGCCGTTGCCTTATTGGTCGCAAAGAAGAGCTTCTCGACAACTGCGACCTCTGGTTTCGTCTCTTTCAGGTAGCCTTCCAAGTCTGTTGCAAGCTCTAAAAGACGATCATCAAGTGGCAAGCCAGGAGCAGTTTCGATGGAGAGCCAATCGATGGCGGTAGCGTGTCCACGACCATCAGACTCGATGAGTCCGAGTCCTGCAGTAGAGAGGCCGGGGTCGATTCCGAGGATACGCATGAAGAAATTGTAGCAAGTAGTAGGTAGTAAGTAGTAAGGGAAATGCAATGAATGAGTCCCATACTACATACTACTTACTGCATACGACTAAACGTTGTTTTTTAGGCTTATTTCTGCTATAATAGTCAGATTCTATGAACACACAAAAACACAGACATTTTGTGGCTGCTCCAGTACTCACCCTTGTTCTACTCTGTGTGTTTGCAGTGCATAGCGCGTTGCCTGTCGGGGCCTCGGTTTTGACGAGTGATTCGGTTGAGCTTCGGGCGACGGAAAAAGCAGAGACGATGCAGATTGGCGACTTCACGGCGGTGAAGATCGAACCTGGCTCTGTCTTCAGTGCCAATGATGCCGGAGATGCACTGACGTTGAAGAAAGGTCAGGCACTCATCCGAAGTGACGCTCTCTCTGCCACAACCATCGGCAAGACAATTGTCCATGCACTCGATGGATCATTCCTGGTCATTCGCGAGGGATCAATCACGACAATTGCCCCTCTGTCTGCGCCAATCATTGTCATCACACAGACTGAGGAAATTCCGCTTCTCCCTGGCTCTCAGGCGATTGTGAAGAGTGAGGCAGCCTCTGTGCGTCGTGTCCCAGCAGAATGGTTTGCAGAGCAAAGGAAACTCGCCGATTCACTCAAGATCGAGAAGTCGGACACTGCAGTCCTCCCAATGCTCGTTGCCGGAGTGCAGAGCGGTCGCCTCACCGAGGTGTCACTTCAGTCATTGATCACTGAGTCCACCGAGCTCGATGAAACACACGTGCTCATGCGCCTTGTCCTTGTGCGTCTTCTTCTGGAGACCACTCGCCTGGATGAAAAAGCGGCAACATTGCTTGCCAGGACGATGACAGAGGAGGCAATGCTCCAGACAATTGCCTCATCACTTCCTGGCTTTGTGCAGACTCTTGGAAAATCGCTACCACCACCTGTCATTCAGGAATGGAAACAGGCAGCACTCAGTGCCGGATTGGACGATACGCCGACAATGCTTCGCGCCATTCACGAATCCGTCTCTCTTCCGCGCCTTCTGAAGGATGCGGGTTTCCCGGTGCAGTCCACTCTCTGGCGAGATGCCCTCCTTCATGTTGCTCAGATGATGCGTACCTCTGTACCAGCGGTCGATCTTCCCACCCTCGATGCTGACATCGCTACTATTACTCGTGGTATGACAATCATCGATGTGCCTGCAGAGGACATTA
>CAZNPE010000002.1:0-214906 GCA_964575275.1 uncultured Candidatus Peribacteria bacterium
ATCGCTACTATTACTCGTGGTATGACAATCATCGATGTGCCTGCAGAGGACATTACTGAGAAATCATCGACGAATTGGTCGGAGGAAGAACTCGTCACACTCGTTCGCAATCTCCTCATTACCCATGGTGTCCTCATGGGAACTATGACCGAGCTTGTGCCAAATGTTGCGAAGCAGACAGTCGATGTTTCGGGTGTCTTCATCGGGGAAAAGACTGGCGACGCCCCATACAAATTTACTGTCGATGTCGCCTACCATCGTATTACCTCCATTGTTCGAGCAGGGGAGTTGCAGCCGAATACTCTGACTGTCGACGCATTCTTCAAGGAATAAAAATAACCACGACGTGATGGTGCCAGCCAGAACGGAGACGAACTGAAAAAGCCTCCGTTCGGAGGCCTTCCCAGTCTGTGCAATCCAGAGTTATTTACAGTTGCAGCTACCACCGCAGCACTTGCCGCACATGGCGAGCTTGTACACGCCAGCGAGACCGACGAGTACGTACACGACGGCTTCGACTTTCATCCAGCTGCCAAGGAGCATGTGGACGACGTTCCAGTCTGCGCCACCTGCGAGCCAGCCGAGACCGACTAAGCCCCAGTTGAGGGCGCCGACCACGACGAGGATGTAGGCAAGCGTGCCGAGGAATGATTTGCTCATAACGTGTAAAGGAGAAGAGATAAAGGCACGATTATTAAAGATTTTCCGCAAGCGGTCGGCAAGTTTTTCCCTTGTACAAGCTAAAAGATTTGTGACGGAATGCTAGATTGATCACAAATGTTGTACGAATTCTTTTTCGGAGATGGACGACGTGAGTTAGTGTTGTGCACCTTTCTCAATTTTTATGAATACATTTGGAAGCCATACACGATTCCCAACATCAGCCGAAGCCGCAGATGCTCTCGCGATGGGAATTGCTCCTCGCCATACGGCAACGAGAGTACGTGTCATTGGTCAGAATGTAATTGAAGAGGTTGGTCAGTGCGTGAAGGTTGCTGATGTAGATGGCTTTGTGTGGAATGTTCCTGAGCGTCTCTTTTATCAAACATACGTACAGCATCAGTAGCAGGTAGATATCGAAAAACCTCACGAGGAGTGAAGTGGTGGGCGACGGCAGCCCGGCTTCGCTTACGCTACGCCGAGGCATAACTTGAACTGCACAATCTCGGCGAAGTTCCGCCTCGCGGAACGAAGACGGATGGTGGGCGACGGCAGACTTGAACTGCCGACCTCGACATTATCAGTGTCGCGCTCTAACCAGCTGAGCTAGTCGCCCTAAGGTTTCCGAAGGGAAAAGAACAATCGTGATCGAGCGCGCTTTCTTTGCTAGACGCTCTGCTTCGCAGAGCTAGGCCAGCTGAGCTAGTCGCCCAAAAAGATCGAAGTGCAGTATACCGGAGGGTTTTCCGTAAACGAAGCCCTCTCTCAAAAGCCCGCAAAGAGTACGAAGAGTTGGGCGGAAGGTCAATGGAAAGAGGTTTATTCTACTCTGTGGAGCACGCGGCCGCATTCTCGGTGCAAGATATTCTGCTCCCTTCGCACCATTTGCCATATTCCACTTTCACCTTCCCATCCTCGTTCTCGACTGCAACCGCATGAGAGCTGATTGATGACATCAGGAATTTTCATCTGACTGCGACCTTGTCGAATCATCGAAGCAATATGAATTTCTGCCAGTGTCAACTGACGTTCGTGTTCAGAAAGCCGCGGAGTGGAGGGGGCACCTGTCTCCATAGAATTACTTTCGGTACATCTGTGTCACGCTCGTGCCGCTCTCTACATGGCGGATGACTTCCGCGAGCATTGGGGCAATCGTGAGGATCTTCAGGCCTGGGAAGGCATTCGGGTCAGTCGGCATGCTATCGGTGACGATCACTTCCTTGAACTTCGCCTTGGACAGATTCTCGATCGCCTTACCGGAGAAGACTGCGTGAGTCGCGGCAGCGTAAACATCTGGGTGAGCACCGCGTTTTACGAGTGCGTCTTTGGCAGAGGCGAGAGTGCCGGCTGTGTCGATCATGTCATCGAAGATGATGCAGGTGCGACCATCGATATCACCAACGACTTCCAAGATTTCTGCCTGATGATGAGCGGCGCGGTTCTTGTGCATGATGGCCAAGTCAGCACCAACTAAATCAGCGAGTTTCTTGGCGCGCTTGGCTCCGCCAGCGTCTGGCGCAACAACGACAGGCTTATGAAGATTCTTGGATTTGATATACGTGGCGAAGATGCCGCGAGCATCGAGCGCATCGACAGGAACAGAGAAGAATCCTTGCGCCTGGTCCGAGTGGAGATCCATCGTGATGACGTGATCTGCACCAGATTTCTCCAGGAGAGTGGCGATCAACTTGGCGGAGATTGGTTCGCGGGGGAGCGCCACACGATCCTGACGTGCGTAGGGGAAGTGCGGCACAATGACGTGGATATTCTTGGCGAAGCTCAAGCGAGCAGCCTGACACATGAGAAAGAGTTCCATGAGATCTTCGTTTGGGTCGCGGCTTCCAGTCTGAAGAATGAAGACATCCTTGCCACGAATGCTTTCCTCGTACTTTACGTAACGCTCACCACAACTAAATGCCTTCAATGTGACCTTACCCAAAGACGCCGACAGCTCTTGTGCCACAGCGGCAGCAAGGGTCGGGTGCGATGATCCTGCGAAGAGATGCATTACGGATAGTATAGCACACTCGGAGCGTTTTGTCGCTACCCTCAGGGCAGAAGGTAGTAAGTAGTATGTAGCTAGTAGTAAGCGGCTAAGGATCAATTTTCCCCCTTACTGCATACTACGTACTACTTGCTACACTGTTCCCATGCACCTCCGCTCCTCCGCTGCCATCGGCACCTTTGTGGTGGATGATTCCACGCAGCAACCTGTCGGTGTCCTTGGTGAACCGGTCATCGACCCAGATACCGGACGTATTCTGGGATTCTTTGTATTCTCGGCGCGGGTTGGGATGGGGGAGTTGTTCCTTCAGTCCATGGATATTATTTCGTGGGGGACGCGTGTCCACATCAAGAATGATGATTGCTTAGGTCCGCCGGATGATTTTGTCAGACTTCAGCGGATGTTCGATGATCCGCGCACATTTCTCGGGCAACAGATACGAACCGAGAAGATGCAGCGTGTTCTCGGACGATGTGTCGATGTGCAGTTCAACACGCATCACTTTCAAGTTGAGTGGCTTTTTCCTCGTCGCTTCTTTATGAATCGTCAGCCAATTCCGGCGACGGATATTGTGGAAGTTACGCCTGAGGCAATCATAGTCCGTGAGCCAATTCGTGCGACAAAAGAAGTAGTACCTCAGCCAGAACAAGCGCCCTCCATGGGCGAGATACTTCCAACGCTACAGCGCGAGTAGCGACAAAAAATCCCTCCGGACGGAGGGATTTTGCAATCAGAAGATTGGTTGAAAGGCTCTCTTAGGATGCGAATGCGCTGTTGACGAACGAGACGATAACGCGAGCGAAGAGTACAACGATGATACCGACGATGACGTAGATGATCGTCTGCTTTGCCTTGTCCTTCTCACCTTCATCACCACCGGAGACGATGAGGCGAATACCGGCCACGATAACGTAAATCACTGCGAGCAGGATCACGAAGTCGAGTACGGCGACAACGACGCGGATAATGGCATCCTTCAAGCTCTGGGTGCCTGTACCGGTCTGGAGACCAGGGATTTCGTCTGGCTCAGGAAGAGCGGCAAACGCGCGACCGACAAAGAGCTGGCAAGCCGCGAGAGCGCCAGAGACTTGAGCAATGAGTTGCTTCATAAGAAAGGTGTGAGGAAACGGAGGTCATTATCCAGTGCGATTTTCTGAATCGCAAGTGCATTTACGTCTAACAGATACGAGATATCGCGTGCGTCAACATCGAGTCGATGATTCTGAGTGTGAATAGAACTTAACCCGATATGCGATTCAAGTACTGAAGTCGATCGAGAGTGGGAGCGACTTCTCGCTCCGTGCTGTCCGCGAGTAGATTCTTTGCAATCGCGACACGCAGTTCATGGATGCTGACGAACGTCTCAAAGAAAATAATATGTCCAGTATCGGGATTGACGCAGTAGTCCGTACGGTCTTTTGCTGGGACATGAATGCCAAATTCTCGCATTTCAACAGCTGCTGCGTATGCGCGAACTTCCAGGTTTTCATCCTGGTGAAATGCATGGTGCGTTTTACAGACAGGGCACTGACAGACTGTTTTCACACCCCAGCCCACATGGTCCGAATGCTTGCTGTACGCTGCGTGCTCTTGTGGGACATTTGCCTCTTCACTGATAAGGACGGAACACGTTCCGTGCTTGCGGCCGCCGAGTACCTTGGGGAAGTGATGAGGAAAAAGTAGAGAGGCAATTCGATGCGAGTAGAAGCCAAGTGCAAAATGAGGCTGCGATGAAAGATGTTCGATGCGGTACAGCAGGTCAGTACGGTGTGTTGGCCACTCACGGTCACCTGGTTCTAGCCTATAGACTTGTGCGTTTGCGCCATTGCTAAAATGCTTCATGGAGTGCAGTAGCCTAGTGAAAAGAACTCCAATGTCAAAGAAAATGTACCTCAGTCGCTATGCAAAAATCCCATCGCGATGATGAGGAACGCGGGGAGTGTGTACCAAATATCTTGATTCAAAATCATGAGCTGCATCAGTGTGGAATTTTCTGCGAGCGGCGCGATCAAGCTATCTGCAGCGATGGCACTATCCAAAATTCCGCTGCCTGCAGCGTAGGTGAGGATGGTGGAAACAATGAGTCCTGCAGTAGAAAAACCGAAGAGTGCGGTGTACACAATATTCAGGATGGTGCCTGAGTCATGTTCGTACGACACATCGATACCACTGCGAATAACGAACATGATGACACACAGTGCGAAGAGAAAAATTTTCGCGAGCGCAATGAGCGTGTCGTCCATAGGGATCCCCATCGATTGAAGCATCGCTTCCGAACCACCCATCAATCGTGTCAGCACATTGCCAATTCCTTGCGTGGCGATGATCGCTATATAGGAGGCGATGATGACCTTCATCGACTGGTGTTTGCCGATGATGAAGCTGTAGCTCATCACGATGGCGAAGAACACGACGATGAACAGGTCCCAACTGAGCGACAACTGTGGCATGGGGGCTAGCGTAGCTTTTCGCAGCACGATATCAATTGCTTGGCCTGCCAAATGGTCTCTAGGGCAAGCCAATCCAAGTGTAACTACTTGCTGTCGAATACGTTTTACTCAGCAGTACCCAGAGAGACAAGACGAGTGTTTTCCGCTATCCTGTCTTCCCCATGCGACACGGCTTTCTCCTTCTCAAGAAACCTCGCGGCCCCACTAGTCACGACATCGTGGCAACTGTCCGAAAAACTTTGGGCGAATCCAAGGTTGGGCACTTGGGCACGCTCGACCCAATGGCCGATGGTTTGATGGTGGTCGCTGTTGGGAACAAGGCGCTCAAAGTTGTGGAGCTCTTCAATAAACTTCCAAAGCAGTACATCGCCGAGATCGAATTTGGTTCGGTGAGTACGACATACGACAGAGAAGGAATGATCACACCTGTTCCACCGAAAGCTGGTTGGGTTCCACCAGTCGATGCTTCTCGTATTCAAGCACTCATCGATGACCGTTTCTTGGGCAAGATTAGCCAAGTTCCTCCTGTATTCTCCGCAGTCCACGTGGGTGGCGAACGTGCGTACCGCAAAGCAATGCGTGGCGAGAGTGTGGAGATGAAAGCTCGCGAGACAACCATCGCGGAGTGCCGAGTTCTTGAGTACAAATTCCCGATGCTCAAGCTTCTCGTTGGTTGTAGTTCGGGTACCTACATTCGTTCACTCGCACATGACTTAGGCGAGAGCATGCGTTGTGGTGGATACCTCGCGTCACTCACTCGCACGAGAGTAGGGGATTGGAAGATCGAGAAAGCGGTCGACCCAGCCGAGGTGCAGTGGACAGATGTTGTGCCTCTGAAAGATATTCTCCGCCCACTCGGTGGAGTAGAAATCGATGATCAATCCTGGGGCGAGCTCCAGCACGGCCGCTCTATCATTGGAACCATGCCAATCACTGGTCCTCTCATTGCGTGGTACCAGACACTCCCTGTCGCCCTTCTGGAGGGTGATCGCAAGCGAGAAGGCATGCTGAAGCCACGAAAGGTGCTTTAATGAGGTATTTGACTATTATGGCAAAAGTTTTATAATACCATAACCATCATGACCAACCTTGTAACAAAAAAGTGGCAAATTGGTCCAATCGACATCCCTGAAGGTGCAGGGATGACCGAGCATAAGGGTCGTCCATGCCCCAGTCCTCTTATCGATGCGAAAGACGATGTTCAGAGAGAGTGTCACGAGCTTATGAAGCAGCACGTTGATCCGTCACCACGGGGTGCATTCTTTCATAATTGGGTCACAGAAGAGCTTATTATGAATGCGCTAGGACATGGGAATAACCTCGATCCGGCAAAAGTAGTGCAAATTCATCTCGTTATAGATGAAGTACGTGAGGACGGTTTTCGTAAAGTGTTGGCACAACTTCATGTATTAGATGAAGGTGCATCTTTCAATCCAGATGAAGTGCCTGATCCAACAGCTACAGAGAATATTGAAAAGCCAAATGGAAGAGGCGTTCTTGGCACACTTGGTCTTATTCAGCGCTGGTACGACGGCGGTGGAATAAGTATTGATCACGAAAAGCCAGAAGGCGCAGAGACCGGAAAGAGGGTGATTGTGAGCTGGAAGAGGAAGGAGGCCATACCTTCAGACGCTCAGTAATGTCTACCAATGTTCCATCTGCAGGCCAAGACACTGTTCCAACTCCTACGTCTCAATTTCGAGAAGGTGCTGACGGCGCACAGGAGACAACTTCAAATGACTGGAACGCGCTGCTACATACCATGCCGACCGACGATGCATCAACGATGACACTGCATGCACAATGGAAGAGAGTAGAAAGATTGCGCGAGATCTATAATAGAGTTGCAGCAGAACGAGGACGCTTGAGGCACCTGCTTGCATTGTGCACGAAAGAAGTTCGTGAGGAGCGCACAGAGCTCTTACGGCAAGAAGCACGATTTCATGAAACTCATGATCAGGGGCTTGTAGAGTTGTCGGAAGGGGATGCAGAAAAACTTGCACGTTTTAGAGCCCATCAGAGCAAGCGCTATCTTGAGGGAACTGATGAAACGCTGTGTCAGGATATCGAACAAGCTATTAAAAATGCTGGCCTTACGGTAGAAGAAGCTTCCAGAATTGTGGGAGATTTTCATCGTGCATATGCGATATTTGATTCAGGAAAAGCACAATCAGATGAGGAGCGTCGGGCTCCATACACTCTCTCAACCCAAGCCCATACTTTGGTGATGATTCCGATGAATGCGGAACTTATCAAAATGGGGTATCTCGATAAAGAGATAACCGGTCAGTAGCTCATTAATGGCGCGGAATGGTCATTTCGGCCTACCAGAAGCGGTTGAAACTGAGTCTCCAGTACAGTAGGATTTACCCGCTCTGGATCGGTAGCTCAGTTGACCGCCGAGCGCTTGCGCGAGGCGTAGCAAAAGAAATCTGCTCGATTCGCATCTTGTTCCTTCCACTCTTTTCGATTTTGGATCGGTAGCTCAGTTGGTAGAGCAGGAGACTCTTAATCTCTTGGTCGTGGGTTCAAGTCCCACCCGATCCACCACTATTTCGCGAAAGGGGCGGTTGTCTCTTTTTTGTAATCCAGAGCAGGATTCTTTCTGCGGAAGACAAATCATTGAACCGCGCGAAGAATCGCGCGCTGATTTTATTTCTTTGGCGCCAAAGAAATGGCGTATATCAATACTCATTGAGTACAGTATGCGTATGCCTCACTACTTCTACCTCGCCCGCTGTGCCGATGGATCTTTGTACTCCGGCACCTGCGTGGATTTGAAGGAGCGTGAGGCGACACACAACGCTGGCAAAGGTGCCAAGTACACACGAGCTCGTCTACCCATCAGTTTTGTGTATCACGAAGAATTCGATTCACTCGGTGACGCACGCAGAAGGGAAGCCGCAGTGAAGAAGCTCAAGAAAGAGGAGAAGGAAGCGATGGTTCAGAAATCCTAGAGCTTCGTTTGGGCAGCGACATTCGCATCGACCTTAGCTTTCGTCTGCTTGGCCAAGTCTTTCAGAAGCGAGAGCTGATCGGCGCTGACACCTTTCTCCACGTTGCCCATGACTTCTTCCGCACGTGGGTTGCCGTACTCTTTGGCGACAGAGAACCACGCGTAGGCCTGAGCGATATCGGGGAGTGTGCCTTCGCCCTTGGCGTACATGACGCCAAGGTTGAACATCGCTTCGTCGAATCCGTTTTCGGCAGACTTTGTGAAGAGCTCGAATGCCTTTTTAAAATCTTGCGTGACACCTTCGGCTTGGTAGTACATGACACCCAAGTTGAACTCGGCACGGATATTGTTCTGTGCGGCTGATTTCTCGAAGAGCTCCTTCGCTTTCTTGAAATCCTGCTTCACACCTTCGCCAACGTAGTACATGACACCCAAGTTGAACTGTGCACGGTCTTCACCCTGTGCCGCTGCTTTCTCCAGCCACTCGCGAGCCTTCGTGAGATCTTTTGCTACACCGGCATCGCCATCGTGGTAAATGGCTCCCATCTCAAATTGTGCATCAGCATCCCCTTTGTCTGCCCGAGCCTGGAGCGACTCAAGTGACTCCTGAGACATCTGCGCTGCACCTCCACCGTTGGATGGGGCGCTTGGCGTACAAGCAGCGAGAGCAAGGACAGTGAGAACAGTAGCGAGGAGTGGAGTAGAGCGTTGCATAGCGGACGAAGCCTACACCGAAAGGTCTGCTCCAAGCTACTCAAAATATGGTTTTAAGGCCATGCGCGTAAATTCTCTTGCAGATCCACTTGTTCTGACTATACTTCGCCCGAAATCGCAGGAGACCTCCTGCAATCTTCTTTTCTCCTCTCCTATGTTGGATTTACTACTCTCTACGCTCGTTGGTTCCGCCGGTGGTGGTGACGATGATGATTACGGCGATGGTGATGATGGATTCGTTCTCGATGATGAAGGTTTTGAGGACGAAGGTGGTCAGGAAGAAGAAGACGATGAGGACGACAACGGCCTCAGCAAGCTCGGCGACGAGTAGTCTTTACTCAGTTGGTGCTGTACGACGATCCATGCTTTCGATGGCATGGCGTTGAATGGTGCGCCAGTCGTATGGGAATTTGAATGTTTCCAGTGCACGAGCAACGCTTGCGAAACACTGCCAGACAGTTGGCTTTTCGAATACAAAAGAGTTTCCACTCTCCTGCACAGGATTGTAATTATCCAGCACGTCGCGTTGGAGAGAGATAGGAATCGTTCCGTAACGCAGGCAGTTCTCCAGCATTGTGTCTTCATCTTTATCGGCAAAGAAGAGTGCCATGTCTGAGCCAGCGAGCATCTTGCGAATACTTGCTTCATCGTCTTGCACGATGGCAACACGGTGAGGTGCAGACTTACTGAGTTTGGTGAAGAGTTCACCGTACTTCTTCGATCCCTTTCCACGGATCACGATGCCGATTGGCATTTCCAAAAGACCTGGGAGAATTTGTTCCAAAAGTTCGCCACCGAGTGCATCTGTGATACCCATTGGGAGACAAATGACTGGCTGTTTTGGTTCGGCGACCCAGCCCAACTCCTCCTGGAGAGCAGTCTTGTTTTCCATCTTATGTTCGATGGTGCGAGCCGAGTACTTGCGTACAATTTTGTTGTCGTAGGCTGGCGAAAGGAGAGTCATTGAGGTGTGTGTTTGATGTATCCCACCAGTATAGCATTTTTTGGCTTTTCTTTCACCTCCGTAGCATTGTCAAAACAATAGAATATTCTCTAGATATACTTTTTGGTAGTTGGGCTTAAACCGGCTACCCTGGCCGTTATGAAGCATCTTGTGATCGTCGATGGGCACCACCTACTGTACCGAGCGTATTGGGCAATCCCACGCACCATGAAAACATCGAAAGGGGAGCAGGTAAACTCGGCATTCGGTGTTGCTTCCATGTTGATGCAGATTCTGAAGACGGAGCAACCCGATAGTCTCCTCTTCTGTTTCGATGCCGATGAAGACACATTCCGACACGAGGAATATGCCGAGTACAAAGCAGGTCGTAGTGCGACACCAGATGATTTCTATCCGCAGGTGCCACGCGTCCTTTCGTTGATCGATACATTTGGCATCAAGAGCGTGTCTGGCATGAAGATGGAAGCCGATGACTTCGCGTGTTCGTATGCGACTCAAGCAGCGAAGAACGGCTATCGTGTCACGATCGTGTCCGGTGACCGTGATCTTCTTCAATTAGCATCCGACAAAATCCGCATCGCTATTCCTCACAAGGGATACCAGGAAGCGGAGTACTTGGGAGCAGCAGAGGTAAAGAAGAAGTATGGAGTGACGCCGGAACAGATCCCTTCCTATAAAGGACTCGTTGGTGATAACTCGGATAACCTTCCGGGTGTGCATGGCATCGGACCCAAAGCGGCCGAAGCACTACTCCAGGAATTTGGTTCGATCAAAAACTTGTATGACAACTTGGATAAGGTGAAAGCAGGGTGGAAGGCGAAGCTAGAAGCAGGCAGGGAGCAGGCATTTTTCTGTGAGCGTATGGCACTTCTCAAATGCGACATCGAACTCCCTGTTCCACTGGAAGAGTTGGCATTCAAAGGCATCCAAACTGATCCTATTTTGCAGCTCTTCACAGAGCTAGAATTCTCACTCGTAAGTCGCCGGTTTATGGCTCTGTTAGACACTCCGTACGGTCACGAACATTTTGTCGGACGATCGTCTTTGACGACGGATGAGATGGAAGAAATTTTCAGTGCAAAAGAGAAGAAGAAAAAGGCAGCGGCTACGGCTGATCACGATCAGATGACACTCCTCTAAGAGAAATTTTTCAGGAGAAAGGTAGCAGAAATATTCTGTACATTTTTGTATGAGAAATCATTATGAAAATGGGTCAAATCGAATCACGATTTTTTGGCTTACATAAGCCATCGTATACAAATTGTGAACTCGATGAAATCTGTGTATAAAAAAGTAGTAAAAACGAAAGTCTTTTGTGTAGCTAATCATGAATATTTCTTTCGTTTTGGTCCGGTTTTGCGAGCACTTTGTACACGTAACGTAGTCATAAGGCGGTTGCGGCATCCACAAGGGCTCTTCTAGACTACGAAATGTTTTTTGCACGGTGCTTTTGGATCGTGCTTCTTGCCCCTCCATCACCTTCACCACCTACCACTATGGCTAAGGAACGCGTCATCTCCAGTCTCGATATCGGAAGCTCTAAGATTCGCACCGTTGTAGCCGTCGTCGACTCTGTCGAAGGTGGTCAGGTGCCAAGTGTCATCGGTGTTGGTCTCTCGCCATCACTCGGAATGCGCAAGGGTCATGTCATCGATATCGAAGAGACAATTCACAACATCATCTCCGCACTGGAGGATGCCGAGCGCATGGCCGGTGTTCCGATCAACCATGTATTCATCGGTATGAGCGGTAGCCACATCGAGTCGTTCGATAGCCGTGGTGTCATCGCTATCTCCGGAAGCGAGATCACAGTGGAAGACGTTGCCCGCGTGCTTGAGGCTGCACAGGCTGTGAGCATCCCAAGCAATCGCCGCATCCTTCATATCGAGCCAAAGAGCTACGCAGTGGATGAGCAGCGCGGTATCAAAAACCCAGTCGGTATGACGGGCATCCGTTTGGAAGTGGAGGCACACATCATCACAGGTCAGATCCAGCACGTGAAGAACTTAGAGAAGTGTATCGATCAGGCTGGTGTGGACATCGACGCGCTCGTTCCATCGACCATCGCTATCTCTGAAGCTGTCCTCACGAAGCGTCAAAAAGAGTTGGGTGTTGTCACTATCGACATTGGTGCTGGTTCTACCAGCGTTGCCGTGTTTGAAGAGGGGACAATCCTTCACTCCGTTTGTCTTCCAGTCGGTGGTGAGAACGTTACCAACGACATTGCGATCGGCCTTCGTACATCTATCGACACAGCCGAGAAGATCAAAATCGAACATGGTTCTGTCCTCCCAGCAGAAATTCAGGAGCGCGACATGATCGACCTCTCGACAGTCAGCAAGATGGACACACAGACGGTCAGTAAGAAGTACATGGCCGAAATCATGCAAGCTCGTTACTACGAAATTTTCTCCCTTATTAAGGAAGAGCTGAAGCGCATCGGTCGCGATGGTCTCCTCCCAGCCGGTGCACTCCTCACAGGAGCTGCCGTGAAGGCTCCAGGAGTGCTGGACATCGCACGTGAAGTGCTCGGTCTTCCAGTGCAAATGGGCTTCCCAGTGGAGATTGGTGGTGTCATCGAGAAAGTCGACGACCCAGCCTACGCGACAGCGCTCGGCACACTCCTCTGGGGTGTTCGCGAGGGCAATCGTCGCGGCGGCTTTGCCTTCTCTATGGGTGGCTTCGACATGAAGCGTGCCATGGGACAAGTCGGTTCCTGGTTCAAAAACCTCCTTCCTTAATTCACCGCGGTCACCCGCATTCATCTCCCCCCTCTTCCCATGTCAGACACGCTCCGCAATCTCTTCTCTGGTTCTAAGCCTCCAGCGAACAATGGTGGTCAGTTTGGTTCCAAGTCCTCTGGTCAGCACGATGATTCCACTGCTGCTGGTTACCAGGAGGTGCGCCCAGATATCGCACCAAATGCCGTCATCCGCGTTATCGGTGTTGGTGGCGGTGGGAGCAATGCTGTCTCTCGCATGATCACGGGCAAGGTTGGTGGAGTCGAATTTGCTGCGGTGAACACGGATGCTCAGGCACTCTTCCACAACCCAGCGCCAGCCAAGGTGAACATCGGTCGCGGTACAACACGCGGTCTCGGTGCAGGTGCCAACCCAGACATCGGTCTGCAGTCGGCCAAGGAGAGCTCGGAGGAACTCAAGAAAGTTATTGAAGGTGCTGACCTCGTCTTCATCACTGCCGGTCTGGGTGGTGGCACAGGTTCCGGTGCAGCTCCATACATTGCAGAGCTTGCTCGCAGCCTCGGTGTTCTCACGGTTGGTGTTGTCACAAAGCCATTCAGCTTCGAGGGTCTCCGCCGTCGCAAGCAGGCAGAAGAGGCGTTGGAGGCACTCCGCGGTAAGGTCGACACACTCATTACGATCCCAAACGACAAGATCCTCTCGCTCATCGACAAGACGACGCCTCTCACCGAGGCCTTTCAGATTGTCGACGAAATTCTCCGTCACGGTATCGAGGGTATCGCGAGCCTCATCACGGTTCACGGTTTGGTGAACGTCGACTTTGCCGACGTCCGTTCCGTCATGCAGGACGCAGGCTCCGCACTCATGGGTATTGGTTACGGTACAGGTGATAGCCGTGCTGCTGAGGCTGCTCGTGCTGCTATCGACTCTCCTCTCCTCGAACTCTCCATCAGCGGTGCGAAGGGTATTCTCTTCAATATCACGGGTGGCAACGATATGAGCATGTTCGAGGTCGACGAGGCTGCACGCATCGTCACAGAAGCTGCAGATCCAGATGCCAACATCATCTTCGGTGCTGTCATCGACGACGCGTACACAGGACAGGTGAAGTGTACGGTGATCGCTACTGGTTTCGACGAGAAGAAGGAGACGACGTCTATGTCACAGGCCAGCCCAATGCTTCGCAGTTTGCCAACCTACAAAAAGCCTGACTCCCCAGCAACCGCTCGTTCTAGCGAAAAGCAGGACGACGCTGTCATGAAACTTTCCGGCACCCAGCTCAATGAGGAAGAGTTGGAAGTACCGACCTTCATGCGAAAGAAGATCGGGAAATAAGCTAGGGCTTTCAAGGCCGTCCACTGGGGCGGCCTTTTTTTGTATCACTGCATCCGCTACGCTTCGCGCATGGACGTTTTTGTACAGCGCATCGACTCAACACTGCCTCTCCCACAGTATCAATCTATAGGAGCCGCTGCGTTCGATTTTGTGACACGCGAGAACACGACGATTGCCCCAAAGGCGATTGGTCTCGTGCCAGGCAACGTGATTGTGAAGGTGCCAGAAGGCTATGCACTCCTCGTGCTCCCTCGCTCATCGCTCCCACGCAAGAAAGGTCTCATCTGCCCGCATTCCCTAGGATTGATCGATCAGGATTATCACGGACCAAAAGATGAAATCTTCGTGCAGGTGCAGAACATCACCGATCAGCCTATTACGGTAGAAAGAGGGGAGCGTATTGCTCAAGGACTCTTTGTGAAAATCGATCGTGCAACGTTCAAAGAAGTGGACTCACACGGTGCAGAGACGCGTGGCGGATTTGGCAGCACGGGGATTAAATAGCCTGGTTGACGTTTGTTCTCTGGCTGCGGCCAGGTGCCTGAGCATCGTTGGAGCGCCGCGAAAAGCTCTTTGTTGCTTCATCTTCCCTGCGCCATCGAGCAATAGCTTTCTGAAGACGCTCGTAGACAACTGGATTCGCTGGCGCTTCCCCTGCTTTCTTTGGATAAATATTTCCACGGAGAGCGCCGATAATATCTTCCTCTCGGAAGATGCCTCTGCTTAACATTTCGTCGAGCAAGTAACGTCCCTTTCCATCCGTTTCTTCTGGCATCTGACCAGCGGTTGCAGCGTTGGACGATACGTACGTTCGCAGCCACTGACGGAACTTTCCTTGCATTTCATTACGGAAGTTCAGGAGGGCTGCAGGGTTGTTTTTGCGCAGATCATCGTAGCGATCAATGACAGATGCATAGAAGTTCGGTGCTTTACGTTGGTGAGTCGGACGACCGGTAGAGTCACGAGTACCAACTTCCTTGATGATTGCTTCACCTGTCAGCATGACATCGGATCCTTCCACTCCAAAGAAGTCGTCGTCGGTCTTGGCAGCGCTCGTTGTTGTATTAGCGTTATCAAGCCACCATTTACGATAATCGTCGAATTCACTTTCGAAGATAGAGAGCTTGAAGTCTCCATCGACAATAGATTTACCGGCAAGGATGTACGCGACCGCTTCTTCCATATTGCGGATTTTCGGATGGTTTTTGAAGTATGGTTCATTGCCGTAGCGAGCACGGATGCGGTTTTCGATTTTTATGATCGTAGAATCCAGCTTACATGTTGTTCCAAATTTCGCACCGGATTTCAGTTTCATAAGGTCGTCACGCATGAACTTAAACATCGTAAGACTCCAAGCGGATTCACCAATTCCGATGTTTCCCAAGTCATCCAGAAGACCTTTATCCAGGGTTTTCAGTAGGTCGGGGTCTTTGCGGAGCTGCGAGAGGAAAGTTGTCATTGCCCACAAGCTACTGTGTGTGAGCTTTGCCTTCTCCTGGATACGCTTGAAGATACCCTTAGCCGCGAACAAGTTTTTGTCTTTCAGTTCGTGGATAAGGTCATCGATCATTGGTGGAATATCCGGACGTTTGTTCACTTTTTCGTGACCACGCTTTTCTTCCTTGGATTTACCACCTTCGTACGACTGCACAAGGTGCAAGAATGCTTCCGGACCGAATTCGTTGATGAAGTCGATGCCGTAGACATTGTGTCCATTGAGAGGATCGATGTCGTAGAGCCATGCTTTTTCCGCTGCAAATTCTAGCACCGCGCGTTTCTGGTTGATGTTGCTTAACTTGTAGTACAGACCTTCATTTCGGTCCATCAGCTTCATGTAGTTCAAACCAGATGTTTTGAGATAATCCTGGAAGTCGCTTGTCTGCTTCTCATTTGCGGAGCGAGCTTGCTTTTCCAGTGTTGCTTGGAGATCTTTACGAACGTTTGTGTCCTTCGCGACACGGTACACACGACGTTCCTGATTTTCCTTGTATTTTGCTACCCATGCTTCCTTGTGGATTTCAAAGACGCGAATAATGTCATAGACAGACATCCACTCTACGCCGTTGCCACTCGTGAAAATATTCTCCTTCATCCACTTCCAGTAGCCCACATCTTTCTTCTCAGTCTCCTTTGGAACTGCCAACTCCATTTTTTCGAAATCCTCTACAGTTTTCAACGGACCATCGATTGTTGCGATGAGTTCATTCACTGCCTCCAGGATCTCCTGTCTGTTTTGTGGAGTAAGCGCTACGGAATCATAGCCACAGCGCTGTGCAAGAAACGTGCGCTTTTCAATACTTGGGCCACCATCTGTCTCTGGTGTGTCCCAGCGATCCAGGATGTCCATCCATCCCTCAAACATCTTCAAGTCGGGGATATTGTCCTGCACAAGCTTCTGTACATGGTTCAAGCCTGCCGTGCTCTCCTCTCTTTCCTTCGGTGGAAGGAGGGTAATTTTCTTTCGTATTTGATCTAGCCGCTTCTGCATGGATTCACCGCGACTCATGACATCAACAATCTTCCCCGACAACTTTCCAGGCGTCAGTTTGTCTTCTTTTGATTCATTGTCTGCATTAATCTTGTCATTTACCTTCTTCTGCTCATCTGGATTACGGCGAACTTTTTGTCTTTCCATGACGCTCTGCACAAGGCGATTTTCATCGACTTCCGCAATTCCTTCATTGAGATTTCTCTCAACAACATCTGCATTTTTCTCGTATGAAGTACGGACATCGGAGGTGAGTTCACTCAGAAGGGTCTGGAGCTCGCCTGCTTCTGCAGAAAGGGGTGGCTCAAACACTCCCGCGACAATGCTGCAAATCTTTCGCAAGTTTTCCTTGTCGTCTACCTGCACTGCATCTGCCCCATAGATCGCCATAATCTCGTGCATGTAGTCGCCGTCTGTACCCCCATCGAAGCCGCCGCTATTTGCGTATGCAGCATCAATAGATTCTTTCAAGGAATCCCAGACCCCCTTGTTCTTGAAGTATGTTTCAAATCTCTTCAGGAATTGCGGGCCACGTTCCTTGCGATCAAGCTCGAAATGCGTGAGTTCATGTGCAATTGTATTTTTGCGCTCTTCAGCATTTCGATTACGAGGATGGTCAAGATTGAAGTGAATGACGCCTTTCAGGATAAACGCTGATGGTGGGGTATCCATGAGTGCATCAAACTCAGCGCTGGACATGGTGTCCCGGGCACTCGTCAGCACTGCTCTAAAGTCAGACTCTCTGCTAAATGAAAATTGCGCGTCCTTCTGACGAGCTTCTTCAGCGAGTATTTTTTCACGTTCAATGGCAGGTCGGAAATACTCACCCACAATGTACTCCGTAACATATCTCTTTCCTCGACGAGAGAGTGTTTTGCCATTTCCACTGCCCTGCCTCTTCTCGGCTTGCGCAAAGATGCGCTGGAATGTCTCGAAACGATCATTGCCAAGCAGGATGCGAATGTCACCCTCGTTGTAGTCGAAGAATTGTTCAATCGCTTTCTTTTGCCCCTCGCTATTGTCCAAGAAGTTCAGCGATTGCAGTCCAGCGATCATTCTGCGACTCGCAGCAATTCCAAGAACCGTATCTGTATTTTCCAGCACTGTCAGAATCGCACGGCGTACATCCTCGTTTGCCCCAAGCTTTCGACCAAGAATGTCTGGCAATTCAGATTCTCTGTACTTTGCGTAGAAGGCATCAATCTCCGGTTGGACGTTGATGTTGAGGCCTGCAATGTCATTTAAGAACGACATGCGTGACCGCATATCACCCTGCAAATTCTTCATTACGTTTGCATCTTTCCTGGACAAGCCGAGTGTCTTTTCTGGTTGATTGTCTGGGTTCTGCGGTGCGATATTTTTGTTCGTTGCATCGTACAAAGCCAGCCGCTGCTCCTTTGCAGGAGAGTGCTGGAATGCGAGGCGCGCGATCTGGTCAATGCGCAGCATCTATAGTTTACAAAAACGGATAAAGGCGTCAAGTAATTTCTCTTTTTTATTCGCTGCCTGTGGCAGAAATTCTGCAAGCGTATCGCGGACGAGATACGGATCGAGCGCGCCCGTCTGAATCACCAAGTCGGCACGAGACTTCTGCGTGCGTGCGATGTGCAGCTCGCTGAAATCCGGACCGCTCAAGATCCAGAACTCTTTGAAGTCTGCCCACACAATCAGCTTTCCATCGAATTCAATTCCGGTACCGAGAATGCGAAGTGTATGGATTTTATGTCCTTCGTTTCGGAGGAGGTAGTAGAGCGCGGGGAGAAACGCGAAGACCAGGCTCAAGCTCCACGCTTCGGTGAGAAGTCCGTACACAATCATGAAGCCGCAGAAGATGCCACCGCCCACATACCAACGATGCGAACGCACGTAGTCGGGACGCGATGGCGCCTGCCACTCCAGAATTGTTTGTGTGTTTTTGTCCATAAATCATATTATTATACCAGAAAACGCACTTTCACGGTTCTGGCTACAGTTGCACAGATTTGTGTTTATGGTGCGACTAATACTGCTCTATAACGTCGATTTAGCCGTATGCGGCCACAATTGCCGATACCGAGGCGACTCCTGCCTGACGAAGAGCTTTCGCACTCTCGTCCAGGGTTGCTCCGGTTGTACACAAATCATCGACCAAAATGGCATGAAGCGGGGGAGGGGCTTTCCCCGAAAAAGCGAACGCATCTTTTAGTGCTGTGAGTCGTTCTGCCCGTGGACGCCAGGCTTGGTGTCCAGTGGCGCGAGTACGTTTCAACAGTGGTAGCATCGTTCCATGTGTCAGAGTTGCGATTGAACTCGCGAGCAGTTCTGCCTGATTGAATCCGCGATCGAATCGGCGAGACCAGTGCAGTGGTACCGGAACGAATACTCCATCGATGGTTTTGTGTTGATGGAGCGCCGATGTCATCCACCCGGCGATGGCAGCATGCAGTGCTGGAATGCGTTTGTACTTAAACGTGAGAATCGCTTTCTTAAGCAGAGGCGAATCGTCATAACTTCCAGCGGCAATTACAGAATCCAGATGATGAATGCCGCGCTTTTGTAATTCTTCTTTGCGAAGGAGCAGGGGAGTGAGCACGATCGATTGGCGCTCGCTCTCGGTGAGCCACTGCCCTTCCGAACCAACGAGGGATCGTTTGGGAAAAAGAAGATCGAGGAAGTGTCCAAACATAGAGATGCATTTTCTCGATCGTTCACGATCTTTTCTGCTCAAAAATCGGAATTGTTTTTTTCAGATGGTTCGACATCGCAAGGGAATGCGAGGTAATAAGTTCTACGGCTGATTGGAACGGTTGGTTTTAAAGTGGTGGACAAAACTATACGACGCTCGAACCGAGATTGTCGAGACCTACGACATGTTCCAAACAGCGTTTTCTTTGCTACGGACAGACGCTGTTTACGCATGAAGTAATGACGATGTAGCGAAAAAATGACACTCCGGTGCCATGGTGCAACTATGTAATCTTTTGCTTCTGGCAGTCTGGTGTCAGCTTCTATGAAGAAACCACCCACATCACCGGCAGAACAGCCGAAGAAATCCCGCAAGGGAATAGGCGGCAGGAAATCGACACTGACCAAAGAGAAGGTGTCGTTATTCCTCGTTGCCATAGAGAATGCATTTACAGTCAAAGAAGCTCTTGTGCAAGCGGGAATACACAAGTCTCAGTATGACCGTTACCGCAGGAAAAGTGAGGAATTTCGACGCCAAATCGAGGAGGCTGAGATGAAGGTGACGATGAAGGCGCGGTCAAACATCGCAACCGCCATCAGCAATGGCGACCTGACGGTTTCGCGCTGGTGGCTAGAACGTAAAGCACCTGAGGAGTTCCGCCCGCAATTCAGTGACGGTGGAGACGTCCGCAGCGTGCTTGCGCCTGGCACGACCATTATTCTTCCAGGCAGTAAGCCGCACCCGCGCATCATTCCAGAAGACGCAGTGAAGGAAAGCACATACTTATAGTTTCGCCCCCTCTGCCACCAGCCATTTGTGCAGGAACTCTGTGGCGACCACATCGTCTTCGTTATAGTCGATGATGTCCTGCAACACGGATCGGTCGCCTGTCTCCAACCACTTCTCATACCAAAAGATGCTTTGTGCCCCGCCCGCCTTGGCATGCCTCCATTTGAAGTTTACGAACGGCGATTTGGCTATGTCTTTGATCGAATAGAAGTAGAGTGGGAAGATCACCGAATCCTGCACAATCTTCGCCAGATCAACGAGGTTCGCCATGAACGTATCCAGCTTCGCGGAACCACCGTACTTCTCCGCGAGCTTGGTGCAGCGCACACGCTCATAGATGTGATAGTGATAGACCTTGTATGAAGGGAAGTTCAAAGTTTCAAGCCAAGCGACGAATTTGTCCCACATCGTCCTGTCGTCCTCTGGTTTTTCGGCAACGAAGTAATGGAAGTACGGCTCCTTGTCGCCATCGCCTGCGATCCAAAAGCCAAACAAGTATTCGACATTCAGTAGCGGATCGCCTTCGATGTCGAAATAAATGCGCACTGGTGCATCAGGAATGTCAGGGCGCATGAGCCATCGCAGCTCCTTTTTGACGAGTGCTTGTGCTTGCAGGCATGCGCGATCAAGCGTTTCGGGACTTGCAAAGGCAATCTTTGGGAGCTTGGTGTAATCCATTTTTGCCGCATCGTGAATCGTGCAAATTCCATGTCCGCGCAATGCGTCGCATGAACGTGCTTGGAGTTTATAGATCAGAGCAATGTCTTCTGCTTCTTCGGCTTCACGCAAACACTCGTCATACCACGGGCTGTCCTTGCAGCTGCTACAAAACTTGAGTGGTGGCTTCTCGCCTTTCATCACACGGATAATCTCGTCACGCTTGGCGAGCGTTTTTTCTCGATGCTCAGGTTTAATCTGAAACTCCAATCGTTCTCTCTCGGCATTGATCACCGCAACGTCTTCGGGAAAGACGCCCTGTAACTGTTCAAGAATGAAGCAGTAGAGACAGAGCTGCATCCAGTGTTCTCGTTTGATTTCTTTGCTGTTCTTGATCTCCACCGGTGCGTAGTGCCAGTCTCCAAACTTTGATTTACCTGGTCGCCGTTCAAGCAAGTCAGGCCGTCCCCGATCAAGTATTCCGCTTGCTTCATGCTGAATCACCCCTTGGTAGATGAGTGGTGCGCCTTCCTGCATCAGTTTGAGAGTGAGTGCCAATGCTTCATCGTCAGGTAGGTCTTTGCCGACTTCCTTAAACTCCATGTCATCAATGACACGCGATTCATGCAGCACTCCCTCCTCAATCAGTTTCAGTGCCAGTTCCGGCATTTCTTTCTTCCGTGCAGGATCGGTATTGAGGTCGTGCCAAATCCAGTGCGGACAGATGGCGAACTTGAAGAAGTGCGACGGCGTGAATGTGAGTGTCGTTGGCATTGGAGGCTATCCTACCGCTTGAGCTTGCCTGAGAGAATGGTTCTTTCCTGCTGTGCTTTTTTGAGCAGCTTCAAAAGATCGTTTGCGGGAATGAGCGGGCAAAACTGCCCCCACGCCCATTTGCCGGTAAGAAAGCCGTTTTTTCCTACAATGAAGTATCCGATGCGATACTCGATTTCGCCGATCTTCCTTGTTCGTCTATGCACCACATCGCCCTCGGTACTCTTGCGAACCAGCCGCTCAATCACAAACACTTTTTCAGGAAGGTTGTACTGCGGCATGAATGTCCACGCTTCTCTGATGAATGCATGTCGCCCCTTTCTACCGATGTCCTTCATCTTCACTGACTTTTCATTTTCGAGTTCGTGCTGAAACTGCTGTTCTTTTCGCCGTATGAAGGCCGCTGCTTTTTCAGTGTGCTTCGTCATTGTTTTGGTTTCTGTAACTTTTTCATGTCCTGCCACGTATAGAGCGTGACTCTTGCCTCCGTATCAACGGAGAAAACGTAGAGCAGAAGTTTCTTTGCAAACTGCCAGGGGATGCGCCGTGCGGCTATCGTGGCACTGGCGCTTGGAAGACCGAGGCCATAGTAATAGCGACCGTCCACGACCTTCATGCGCGTGATGATTTGCCCGAGCGAGTACACAAACGCAGTCTCTGTCATTGAACGCGCGGATTTTGCCGTGGAGCCTCCTTTGGTTTCGATGAGAAAGTAGCGCGAATACTTGTTGTGACGCACCTTGATGTCGATGCCCTGTTCGTGTGTTTCCTTCTCCTGGTAGTTCCTGCCCCAGTTGTTGCGGAACAACCAAGCTTGGATTGCCCGACGTACGTCGCGTTCTTTGAGGACTTTCGGCATACGCCGATTGTAGCGCGTGGAGGGGCAAAATCCCTACGTCTATTGGGGTGTTGTCGGTACAATGAATCGTAAATGGATCAAAATGCAGAACGCATCGCAGGCTTCGTGAACTATGTTGCTAGGCTTAAAGGTGATGAAAAAGGTGAAGCGCAGGTTTTTTGTGACCGTCTGTTCCAAGCGTTCGGTCATGCGGGATACAAAGAAGCCGATGCAACTCTGGAATGGCGCGTGAAAGACGATGATGGCACGAAGTTTGCCGATCTCGTGTGGAAACCGCGCCTGTTGTTGGAAATGAAGAGTCGCGGCCAGAAGCTGGAACGCCACTACCGTCAGGCATTCGACTACTGGCTCAAACTTGTGCCGCATCGCCCACGCTACGTGATGCTCTGCAACTTCGATGAGTTCTGGGTCTACGATTTCGATTTGCAGCTTGAAGAACCGGTAGACCGCATAAAGCTCATCGATCTGCCGGAACGGTATGCCGCTCTTAACTTCATGTTTCCTGAGGAAAAGCGGCCACTGTTCGGCAATGATCGCGTTGCAGTTACCCGTGCCGCAGCTGACAAAGTAGCAGCAGTCTTCAATGCGATTGTCGGACGTGAGGTAGATCGAAAAGTCGCCCAGCGGTTCATTTTGCAGTGTGTTGTCGCCATGTTCTCAGAGGATGCGGGATTGCTTCCCGCAAAAATCTTTACGCAGTTGCTACACGACTGCAAAAATGGGCAAAGCAGCTACGACTTGATTGGTGGTTTGTTCCGACAAATGAATAATCCCACGCCCGCGCCGGCAGGGCGGTATCAGGGTGTGCCGTATTTCAACGGAGGAATCTTTGCAAACATCGATCCTGTGCAACTTGCAAAGGATGAGATTGAGGCACTCTTGGAGGCCGTGCAGGAAGATTGGAGTAAGGTGCAGCCGGTGATCTTTGGATCGCTCTTTGAGAGTAGCATGGACAAGAAAGAACGCCACGCTTATGGAGCACACTTCACCAGTGAAGCCGACATTCAGAAGGTGGTAATGCCAACAATCGTTCGTCCGTGGCAGGAGAAGATTGCCAAGGCCAAAACATTTCCCGATCTAAAAAGACTGCGTGAGGAACTGCTTAAGTTCCGCGTTCTTGATCCCGCATGTGGCAGTGGAAACTTCCTTTACGTCGCGTACCGAGAACTCAAGCACATCGAGCTCGATCTGCTCAACAAGATGCACAGCGAGTTTCCAAAGCAGGCACAGAAAGAAACAGAGTCTGCCACGGCACTCGTGAGTACTCGCCAGTTCTTTGGACTGGATAACAATCCTTTCGCCACAGAGCTTGCGAAAGTTACTTTGATGCTCGCGAAAGAACTTACCATTCAGGAAACATCTCACATCCTTGATACTGCTCAAACAGGTATGGCTTTCGAATACGAAAAGCCACTACCACTCGATAACCTTGATCAGAACATTATGTGCAAAGATGCGTTGTTCAACGAATGGCCGGAGGCGGATGCAATCATTGGCAATCCTCCTTACCTTGGCTCTCGATTTATCTCCAAGTTATACGGTCCTGACTATGCTCAAAAACTGTATGCGAAGTTTCCAAATGTGCCAAAAATGGCTGACTACTGTACTTATTGGTTTCGGATTGCCCATGACAATCTACATCAGAATGGTCGGTCGGGTCTCGTTGGTACAAACACGATTCGTCAGAACGAATCTCGAGAAGCGAGCTTGGACTACATCGTTGCAAACGGTGGCACAATAGTTGAGGCTATTTCTACTCAAGTTTGGAGTGGCGAAGCTATCGTTCACGTTTCAATCGTGAACTGGGTTAAAGGTGAGCAAAAGGGAATGAAGCGGCTCTACATTCAGCATGGGGACAGTGTTGATAGTCCATGGGAATCGGTCGAATTGGAAACTATCAATACATCACTTTCGTTTTCCACAGACGTGAGCACTGCGTTGCCGTTGGAGGCCAACATTAACTCAGAAGCTTGCTACCAAGGGCAAACACATGGACATGAGGGTTTTCTTCTTGAGATCGAAGTAGCCAAAGAAATAATGACGGACGAATCAGCAAAGCCAGCTATTTTTCCGTATCTGATTGGCGCAGATTTACTTGGTGAACAGGGCGGTCGTCCATCCCGATACATAATAGATCTGAATAATGTAAAAGATGTTGTAACGGCAATGAGGTACGGCAGTGCATTCAAGCATCTTGAGGAAAATGTAATGCCAGCAATGAAGGCTAATGCAGAGGAAGAACGAGAGAAAACAAAAAAGGACAATGGGCCTCGGCAATCACACTTTCAAACTTGGTGGAGACATTGGCGCGGCCGCCAAGAGATGTTGAGCAAGATTTCGTCTATGTCTCGATACATAGTTTGCGCTCGCCATACTAAGCGTCCAATCTTTGAGTTTGTGCATCCATCTATTCACCCCGGTGACGCACTTCAAGTTTTTCCATTGGAGGACGATTACTCGTTTGGAATTATGCAGTCAAACATTCATTGGCAGTGGTTTGTCGCTCGGTGCTCAACCATCAAGGGCGATTTTCGTTATACGTCTGACACCGTATTTGATAGCTTCCCTTGGCCACAAAAACCAAATGACTCTATCGTAAAGAATGTCGCAGAAAAGGCCGTTGGACTACGGATGCTTCGCAACCAACTGATGAAAAAGGATTCAAGTACACTTCGTGACCTTTATCGTTCTCTTGAACTTCCAGGCAACCATCCTCTTCGAGACGCACAAGAAGCTCTTGATGCTGCCGTCCGTGCAGCTTATGGAATGAAGTCAGATGAGGATGTATTAGCGTTTCTGCTTAAGCTGAATAAGTCACTCGCAGCGAAAGAGGTGAAAGGTGGCAAAGTGCTAGGTCCTGGATTGCCTCAAGGCATCAAAAATCCGCAAGAGTTTGTGACGGTGGATTGTGTCCGGATTTAGAAGTCAAAATGTGCTCACGATTGTATTATGCTGATCTGTGCGAAATACCTTATCGGTGGTATGTGCCGCATAACGGCTAAGAGCAGTGGGATGGGGAACGTTGTCGTGAGTGCCAGGGCATGTTGAGATTATCGTGTAACGCGGTGCGCATGCTTGTATGAAAGATAAATCAGCTCCATTCAAGCTTCCATGATGGCTCGCATGGAGTATGTCACCGCAGATGTTATTCGTATTTGCAGCTATGCAGGCAAGACTCGTATCGGATGCATCGCCAGCGAACACACACTTTCGATTGCCAAGTGTTGCATGTATCACAAGGCAGCCATCGTGAACCTCTCGAGTTTGACTGGCAGTCAGATGAGGAAAAGGGCCGAGAATCCGAAAGTGGACTCCATCGATGTCCCACCAAACAGTACCTACATCTTCTTGCCGATGAGGACTGTATAACTTTGTACCTTTCGATTGGAAGTATTCTTTGTGTCCATTGAACTCTGCCCATTCCTCATAAGAAAGACTGCTGTCGCCGTTACGACGTTCATACGGACTTTGGATCAAATACTCGATCGCGTATCCGTTTCTTCGGAGGAAATCTAAACCGGAGTAATGATCGCGGTGTGCATGTGTGATAAAGACTCCTCTTAACACCTTATTCGCCGGCAAAAGGCTCCGATGCCTCTCAATGTCATGGCAGTCTACGAGAAATGTTGTTGTGCCGGTCTGGATCACAGTTGCATCGCCACAGCCGACGTTAAGATGATGAATTTTCCCCATAGGTTAGGCTTTTCCAAAAACTGCTCTGTCAGCGGATTTCTTCTCCCGCGAGCGAAGATAGGAGATGCCGATTGCAAGCTGCATGATTAGTGTGATTACGAATGTTCCGCCAAGAAGCCATTCTTTCCTGTTACTTCCATCAAGCCAGAAATACAACAGCGTGGAGAGAAGTACCGCGTTCAATGTGGCGACGATGTATGAAAAGAATGATTGCGAGCTGCGCCAGTTGAAGAAATGGGGCTTGTTCAAGCTCGTGTACATCTTAGATGCGTTTAGAAAGCCAAGAGGTTTTGTTTTCAGGAAAAATGCGCGATGTTCATTGACGTACCGTGCTACGTATACGAAGTAAACTCGATTATGAATGATCATCGAGAACATAAAAAATCCGAACAAAACACCAACGACCAGAAGTGCGAGTGCCACTGGAACAAGATCGACGCTCTTTTCCAAAGAATACTGGTACAACCCGACGGCAGACCCCAAGATGGCCGAATACGTTGCAAAGGTAAACTTGAACAAATCCCAGATTTGACCGTCGTAATGACGCATCTGTTCAAAGCATTGATTGAAGTCGCGCTCTAAGAAATCCCTCGCAGCAGCATCACGATCTGAATCTGGCCGGTTTGGTGTTTGAGCATCCATAGAGCACTCAGTATCGCAAAATCCGGACTTCATTTCCATGGATACTGACTTTCTGCCAGCCGAAAGCATGGATCAGCCCATCTCTGGCTAGTTCTAAAACGGGGTATGAAACATCTCGAGGATGATTTGCTCCGCGATTTGCCTCAATGCGGGTACCCAACATCGGCCAGAGAACGCAGGCATTGGAAATGTAGCCTCCACCTACGGGATAATCATCTCCGGAACAAATGATGCCACAAAGATGACCATTCTCATCAAAAACAGGGCCGCCACTCATGCCATGCCCACTGCGACAATTGATTTGAAAAGATGGAAACGTAATCATTGAGTTGTCACGACGCTCGTGAAAAATGTTTTCTACCTCACCCACGATCGCAGTGGGTAAATCATTGAGTGCGACGTTCTTGGTTCCTTTTGCATCAATCTCAACTGATGTTCTAGGTTCATGGAATCCGAAGCCAAAGACTCTCGTACCGATGGCTGGTGGCAGAAGATTTATTACTGGTTGTTTCCAGCTGGTGAATCGTGCCGCATTTTCTTCATAAGGAAGGAGATGCAAGAAGGCTATGTCTGTCACAGGACTTGTCCAGCATCGCTCTACCTTCCAAATGGCAAATCCATCTCCGTCGTCTGTTGTTTTTACAATCCACAGTTCGCAGGATTCAATAGTTATGCCAGAACTATCTTGCTTGCCGCCGAAACGTCGAAACACATCTGCAATGACATGCTGAGCGGTTATTGCGAGTGAACCCGCAATCAAAACACAGGTGCCAAGCGTGTGAGCTTCCGTTGCACCCACGGCCATTACCCTCATTGAAAGTTCGTAAATGGGACTCCCGCTTGTCGGAACTGAATTAAAAGCAGGTGCTTTGGAAAATGATTTCATGTCGGTACTCAGTGCCTTCTGTCTGTCGGAGGACATGGATCATTGCCAGGTTTCACGGTGTCGGAATCACGGATTTTCCCATCAAGGCCGTGAGTTCGTACTTCGCCGCCACCGGCATTCTCGCAAAACTCCTTTGCCATTTTCTCAGCGAGTCTCTGACTTACTGCGGCTCCACTGATGCGCTCGGCATTGTCCTTTTTGATGATCCATTGATCCTTTTCACGACTTCGATCCTTGATTACATGATAGTTTGGCATGTGATGTATTGGTAAAACGCTGCCATTTTACCACGTTACTTCTAGCCTGGCGAAGTTTGGAGGCACCTCTGGCGCGTTGCGATCATCGAAGGATGTGCCAACTTATGGCGATCCTCAAAACGCGCCACAGGTCGTTTGTTGAGGCCGAAGCCCTGACAAACGCTCCTACTTGTTTGCCAGTATCCATTCCTGCGCTTTGTTCGCCCAAGGAAGAGGTAGCTTCACTTTTGCCAGCTCCGTGCCATGTCCGATGACCTTGAGCATGCCTTTGCCCCAGCCGACATCATCCACAGCGACCGTCGCAATGTCCTGCGCCGGTACGCGGAAGTTATGTCCGTAAACATTCTTGTAATGCAGGAACCCGTTTTCAAATGTCAGAGTCGTACCCGCAAGGATGCCACCGACTCGATACATTTTCTTTTCATCGTTTGCCATACAGGGAAGGGGGAAGGAAATTATTATTGCGCCATGACATCCATGAGCATCTTGTTGCAGTCGCCCTCGCCAAGCTCGGTTTCAAACTGCACTTCGTTCGGACATTCGTTATGCGCGGCGACCTCGGCGTTGTAGCGGGCGGTGCTTTTACATACCGGTTCCGTATCGGCCAAACCCGTGCCGACGCATTCGAAACCATCGGTATAACCGGCAGCCGCCAGTTTTGTCTTGTAGCAGTCCTTGATCTTCTGTTCATCGATCTTCACCAGCCGCATGCATTCGTTGTAGCCAGATGATTCTTGCAGGGCTTTGTTTCGTTCTTCCGCCTGTCGCACTTTGTCTTCTGGGGAGGAGGCGCATGCGGTAAGCAACAAGAAAAAGACCACCGGTAGAAAGAAAAGAGGGCGTGTGCGCTGCATAGGCGGGAGGGGGGAAATGCAGCAGGTGGATTCAGCCCAAAGCGGGCATCCAACCTGGTACCCCTACACGCCACTCCTGGACGGAGCGCAGACCGTAGGCAGGCGAATGCCCGCTTTCGACGGTCTTTGCTCACGCAAATTGGGTCCAGGTAGTAACGCGGTGGTAGGGGTACACGCACAATGTACATCGAATGTGTCTTTTTTGGAATGAAGTCTCATCAAAAAAACACTTTGAAATAGGAATACAATTTTGCAAGTCCTTTGAACGAGAGGTGCTGTGATTTTTGGGCAACGAGAACCTTTGCTCTTGGTACACAAGTAAGCCTGAGTTTTTGGAAGTGGAACAAAGCGGAACTCACTGGTACAAAGTGGTACATAAATGGCTAATCAAGGCCAAGAACATAGTTGCATTATTCGATGCTTATTCGTAGTCTCGGCGACAGCCAAGAGTGACTCCGTGAAGGAAGCGCTGGCGGCGGACGATCGGTTTTCACACCCATGTAATGAAAATCACCGAAGTGGAGATTGTTCCCGTCAAACCGGATGCGGGACTGATCGCTTTTGCATCATGCGTTATTGACGATTCTTTATACCTCGGCTCAATTGCCGTATTCACCAGATTGAATGGCGGCTACCGCCTTGTTTTCCCGACCAAGAAAATCGGTCAGCGTAACTTGCCGCTCCATCACCCGATCAGCCGCGTGGCATCGGAGACATTGGAGAAAGAAATAACAGCGCGCGTCAGCGAACTTTTTGATCACCAAACAACACCATGATCGATGCCGTCTGCGACACCGACGGCCTTTCGATGCTGACGCAGACCTATTATGCGTACCTGCAAGAAATCCATGCAGCGTACCTTATCTGTAAGCAGCACGAGAAAACCGCCGCGATCCACAATCGGGGTATTGAGCTGCAAGTGTATTCCCTTTACCAACGTGATGCGGAAACTGCGGAGGCAATTCGAAATAATGCCGCGTTACTCCCTGGGTGGGAAGAATCTCCCTATCACAAAGCTGACGGAATGAAGTGGGAGACCATGAAGAAGCAAATAGATAGGCGCATGGCCAAGCATTCGAAACTTCATCCCATCATCACGCGCGGCGTGGATTTTGAGGATTGCCCGATGCTTGTCCACGCCTACAAGTTTGAGCCTGATCCAATAATGAAGATCGAGCTCGTTCTTCCGAATTACCAGTGCGAAGTGCAGCCTCTACCGATTCATGTGGTTGCAGTTGCGCTTCAATGCCTGGATTTTCTTGTGCCGTCTTACGTTTCCAAGCCGCTCGCGCCATTCGATCATCACGAAACCAAGTTCAGCACCATTCTCGAATACCTCAGACGTGTGATGCCGAAAGATGCCGCAGCTTCACTTTGTTTGTCCTGACAATGCTCAGGGAAATGCCTAATGTTAGCTAAAATGTCACGAAAGCCTATTATTCCAACGGCAAAAGTTCAGTATGTTGTTGGTGTGTGCCGAAAATCGCAAGATAGAGAAGATCGGCAAATCCATTCATTGGATGATCAGGAAAAAATGGTCAAAGAATGGTATAGCGACCTTCCCGAAGAAATCAGACGGAAGCACCCACTTCACACTATCAGAACTGCGAGAAGTGCTTTTCATCCAGACCAACCGTATCTTCTTGAACTTTGCGAAATGGCTGATCGTGGAGAAGTATACTGTGTTGTAGCAGTCTTCGAAAATCGCATTAGTCGCAACCATGAGGATACGGGCAGGTTTATTCAACGCCTGTCCGATGGGAGAATACCCTTCTTTGAAACCACAAGTGGAAAGCACTACAAGGGTGACGATTCCGGTACTATTTTTATGCTGTGCATCGAAGGCGCATCTAGTTGGAAAGATAGTAAAGACAAAGGAACGATTGTCTTACAACGTATGGAGATGCGCGCGCAGGAGGGCAAGCACATGGGTCGCAAATCCTTTGGGTTCAAACCCAATACTCATTTTTCCCAAGATGGAAGAGAGATTCGCGAAACATTGGCTGATGAAGAGCGCCTCGCGCATGCAATCACTATGTACAAAATGGCGGCAACCGGTATTTATTCGCTAACTGATTTAGATGTTTGGGCAGATAAACAAGGAATCAGAGCGCGGCCTGCTTTAAACAATCCAACTGGTAAACTCAAAAGAAGTGCAATCGCGCACATACTTCACGACCCCTATTACAAGGGAGAAGTATGGTTCAACGGAAAAAAAGCAGGGAAATGGACTGACAACCCGCCAGTGCCAGAAACTTTATGGAACAAGGTGCAGATTGTCATGTCAGGCAGAAACCGTAATACTGCTCGTACAAAGAACCAGCAACTACGCAGACTCTTTATGTGCGGTAACGTAATGAAATGCGGCAAGTGCGGCGGACAACTGAGTCCGTACCGCATCGTTAAAAAGAAAACAGGCAAGATGTACGTCTATTATGAATGCAAGTCGGGCAAGGGGTGTAAGACACTCGTCGAGCAAAGCAAGCTGCTTGCCCAGCACAAAGCGATGCAGGATGCAGTATTGGCAGGCGAACTTGAGCTGGACGCAGCCCGTGATGATTTATTGAAGTTGCATAAACAAAAAGCAAAAGAGGAAACCTTGCAAAGAGATAAACTGGAAGCCCGCTACAAGAAGTTGCAGGAGGAAATCACGGACCTTTTGATGCAGATGAAGAAAGCAGAAGCGTTGGGTGTTGCCGGTGAGATTGATGCCCAGATCAAGAAACTTGTTGTCGAGCGCGATGCACTCAACGCTCAGCTCAACCGGACGCATGAAGAAAGTACTGCCTGGATAGAAAAAGCTCTCAAGTGTTTCGAACTGCTGCGTTCGGCACAGGAGATGCTTTTGCATGGCTCGCCGCAAATCCGTGAGGGAGTTCTGAAAGCGATTGCTTCGAACTACTCCGTAACTGACGGAAAGCTAGTCCCAGACTTGCGATCTCCTTTCCGTGAGGTCCTTCAAAAGGGTGAACGTCTAGAATGGTGGGCAATACTGGACTCGAACCAGTGACCTTCACAATGTCAATGTGACGCTCTAGCCAGCTGAGCTAATTGCCCGAGTGCGTGAGAAGTTGAGGGGGATCGGATGAGCGTCATGTGACGCCCTTTTCTTTAGCGCGCTCGGCAGGCCTCGCGCGACCCAGCTGAGCTAATACTGTCTACTCAAAGCCAAGTTAGGGTACGGAGAAGTTGCGATTTGGTCAACTGCTAGAAAGGCCAAATATGTGTGGGAAAGTTCCCAACATTTCATTTCCTACTGATTCGATTCCGACTGCAATCGGAAGTGGGTGTGGAAAACTTTTTTGATATCCACACCTCTGGTAGTTTCGCCTCCTACCATCAAATGTGATGGTTTTTTCCCCTGCGTCATGACAGTTCTGATCTCCGCCATTGCGTTCGTTCTGCTCCTGACGCTCCTCATCATTATTCACGAACTCGGACACTTCACGATCGCGAGGCTTTTCAAAGTTGAAGTCGAAGAATTCGGTTTTGGTCTGCCGCCTCGTGCCAAGACATTGTTCGTACGAAAGGGGACGATCTTCTCCCTGAACTGGGTACCCTTTGGAGGCTTCGTTCGTCTGAAGGGCGAGAACGAGATCAATGTAGAACGTCGCTTCGAGCAGGGTAGCTTTGCTTCTGCATCTATCCCTGCGCGTCTCCTTATCTTGGCGGGTGGTGTCATCATGAACTTCCTTCTCGCATTTGTCCTCCTCACCATTGGTTTTTCCGTTGGTCGCTGGGTGCCAAACTTCTACGCGAGCATCGAAGAACTCCAGGCGGCCGCAGGAAGAGGAGAGATCACGCTGGAAACAGGGGTCTACATTACTGAGGTCTTAGATGGCAGTGCTGCAGCAGCTGCGGGTGTAAAGAAAGATTCCGCCATCAAGTCTATCGATGGCATCATCGTCGATTCGCCTGAGGACGTTCTCGATATCCAGGAAGGAAAGCGTCGTGTGACGTACGAACTTCTGGAAGGTGCCGAGAAGACGCCGCGCAAGGTGCAAGTAGAGCTGAAGGATGGAAAGTCCGGCATCGCCATTTCTCCATTTGCAGCCAAGCTCTCTGCCCCAACACGGAGTGTGATGCAGGCTGTGAAGTTGGCATGGAGGGAGACCACATTTATGACCGTGCAGACCGTGAAGGGCATGAGAAATTTGTTCCAGTCGCTCGCGACTCGTGGCCACGTCCCAGAGGGAATCACCGGTATTGTCGGCATCGCAGTTTTGACACATAGCTCAGTGCAGGAAGGCTTCATGACGTACCTTCGTTTGGTTGCACTCTTGAGCTTGAGCCTTGCGATCCTCAACGTTCTTCCGCTTCCAGCACTGGATGGTGGACGTCTTCTCTTCGTCCTTGCAGAAATGATCCTGCGCCGACCACTCAATCAACGGTTTGAAATCGTGACGAACGCCATCGGATTCTTCCTGCTGATTGTTCTCATTTTGATCATCACGTTCAACGACGTGATCCACTTGTTCTAGTCATGACCCCCACTGTCGATCTCGACCTCTGGCTGAAAGTTCTAACAATTCTGGAGCCTCAGATGCCGCGTGGGCAGTTCATCACATGGTTCAAGGACACCACAGTGCTTGGTCGCGAGAATGACAATGTCGTGGTCGGCTTACCGCTCCCGATGTACTTAAACTGGCACTTGGAGCACTACCGCACAATGACCATTGC
This sequence comes from uncultured Candidatus Peribacteria bacterium, assembly GCA_964575275.1. Classification (GTDB taxonomy): domain Bacteria; phylum Patescibacteriota; class Gracilibacteria; order Peribacterales; family Peribacteraceae; genus CAZKJL01. The sequence goes on from CAZNPE010000002.1 coordinate 33,031, forward strand.
GGCACTCAAGGATGTTGATCCAACCATCGATAACATCGTCTATCAGGTGGACATAGGCTTGAAGGAAGATGCAACACGCACCTTGAAACTTCTGGAGCATTTCCCCGAAAAAAAGAAGAGTCGCAAACTCCCAGGGAAAGCGGAGGTGAAGCTGGCCGAAGGTCTCATCAGCAAGATCCTCAACCCTCGCTACACACTCGAAAACTTTGTCATCGGACCCAATAACCGTCTCGCACACGCAGCATGTTCTGCTGTTGCTGCCCAGCCGGGAGGCAAGTATAACCCGCTCTTCATTTACGGTGGAGTGGGTCTTGGCAAGACGCACCTTCTGCAGGCGACGGGCAATGCAATCCTTCGCCAGATTCCAAACGCAACAATCCTGTACACAACGACGGAAGATTTTACGAACCAAGTCATCGAAGCCATTCAGCACCAGAAGATGGAGCAGTTCCGCAAGAAGTACCGTGAGGTCGATGTGCTCATCATCGATGACGTGCAATTCCTCGCCAACAAAGACCGCACGCAGGAAGAACTCTTCCACACGTTCAATACTCTCTCGGAAGAGAGGAAGCAGATTATCATCAGCTCCGACCGTTCACCTCGCGAACTCAACGGCCTTCAGGATCGTCTCGTGTCTCGTTTCGAACGCGGCATGATCGCCGATGTTGGCACTCCAGACTACGAAACACGTCATGCAATTCTCTCAGAGAAGACAAAGGAATACGGCTTACTGCTCGATGAAAAAGTCATTGGCTACATCGCTGAACACGCGACAAAGAGCGTCCGTCAGCTGGAAGGAATTCTGATGCAAGCAGTGGCGCAGTACGAGCTCGAACACTGTGTCCCAACCGTGAAGTCGATCGCCGACATCATGCGAAAGCTCATCGATCCAACAGAAATTTCTCCGAATGTGAATGTCGGATTCGAAACGGCGCCAAAACAGGCTGTCTCGTTCCAGGATGTTCTGGAAGGTGTGAGTCGTTACTATTCTGTCTCGGTGAACGACATGCTCGGTGAGTCGCGTGTACGCGAGATCGTCACTCCACGTCAGATAGCCATGTACATCGGCAAGAAGCACCTTCGTATGAGCTTTGTTCGTTTGGGTGAATCATTCAGTAATCGCGATCACACGACAGTGATGCACGCTGTCGGGAAGATCGAAACTAAGATTCAGGACGATGCACAGTTGATGCGCGAAGTTCGTACAATTGAGAGGGAAGTGGGATTGGCAGCGTAAGCTCCGTCACATTTCGTATGTTCATCAACTATTTCGAGATCAAAATTGTTGATTTTCTTTTACATTTGTCGATGATGGTGACATGCGTATCAATGGTATGGTCAATGATCCGGTGCCGTTGAGTCCTGAAGACCACTCGATCGTTCTCGATCGACTAGAACGTCTTGTACAGAAAGTCATTGCTGCAAAGATGCCGGAAGAGAAAGCTCTCAGGGCAATTGGTAATCTTGTTGATGGAACTATTCGAGACGTCACTATCTCGATCGCAGCTTCGCCATACAGAGCGCATCCTTCTGTATTGCCGCAGCATGACGATAGAACCATCACACACTTAGCAGAGTGGCAGAGGAAGTTGCGTAGGAGTGGGGGGTCGCCAGATATTCAAGCGTTACATCTCGATGCGCTCGAACGTTTTGAGCTCAATGTTCAGGCGAGCGATCGCTCGTGATTGTGTGACAAAGGATGTTTGGAGTATAGTTTCGCCGTGCAGATCAGTCTCACTACCACTACAACCACGACGTCCTCATCCGAGGGCTGCTAGGTTGTGAGTGAGGTAAAACCTATGAGCCGCTCGGAAACGAGAAGGTTCTTTTTCCGGTAATTCTGCTACTCTCTATCCACATTCTTCCTATCCCCATGGCCGCTCCAGACAAAGTCGATGATCTCTATAAGCTCCGTCACTCCCTTGCCCACGTGTTGGCGCAAGCGGTGACCAAGCTATGGCCAGGAACGCAGATCACCATTGGTCCACCGATCGACACAGGTTGTTACTACGACTTCCTCTTTCCGCAGCCAGTGTCCGATGCGGACTTTGGAAAGATCGAGAAGGAAATGAAGAAGATCATCAACCAAGGTCAGACATTCCGCCGCGATGAATTGAAGGTGTCCGATGCCAAGAAGTTTTGGCGCGAGAGGAAGCAGAAATTCAAAGTTGAGCTCATCGAAGATTTGGAGAAGAACGAGAAGGCCGAAACAGTGACGCACTACGCCAACATTGGGCCAAAAGGGGAGGAGACGTTCGTCGATCTCTGTCGTGGTGGTCACGTGGATAATTTCCGCGAAATCCCAACCGATTGCTTCAAGCTCATGACTATTGCCGGCGCCTACTGGCGTGGCGATGAAAAGCGTGAGCAGCTCACACGTGTGTACGTTGCTGCGTTCCCAACAAAGAAGGAGCTCGATGCGCACCTTCACATGCTGGAAGAGGCTCGCCGTCGCGATCACCGTGTCGTTGGTAAGGAGCTCGATCTCTTCACATTCAGTGACTTGGTTGGTCCAGGTCTTCCGCTGTGGACGCCACGTGGCACACTCCTTCGTAACCTCCTGGATGAACTCGTGTGGGAGCACCGCAGTGCCAAAGGGTACGAGCGCGTCACCATCCCACACATCACCAAGAAGGAGCTCTACGAGACGAGCGGTCACTGGGACAAATTCCAGAACGACTTATTCCACGTTCGCACACGTGAGGGTCACGACTTCTGCATGAAGCCAATGAACTGTCCGCACCACACGCAGATCTTCGCATCCTTGAATCGTAGCTACCGCAATATGCCGCAGCGCTACGCGGAAACAACGACATGTTACCGCGATGAGCAGACCGGAGAACTCCACGGACTCTCTCGTGTTCGCGCCTTCACACAGGACGATGCACACGTGTTCTGCCGCCCATCGCAGGCCAAGGAAGAGATCCTCAAGATTTGGGAAATCGTCGATTCGTTCTACGAGACTGTTGGTTTCGGTAAGCTTCGCGTTCGCTTGTCGCTCCACGATCCAAAGGAATTCAAAAAGTATCTCGGTACTCCAGAAATGTGGGCCAAGGCCGAAGGCGAAATTCGCGCCATCGCAACAGAGCGAAAGGCTGATTTCTTCGAATCACCAGGTGAGGCTGCGTTCTACGGTCCAAAGGTGGACTTCATCGCCAAGGACGCCATCGGCCGTGAGTGGCAGGTGGCAACGATCCAGCTTGATATCAACATGCCAGAGCGCTTCGATCTCTTCTGTATCAACGAGAAGGGCGAGAAGGAGCGCATCGTCATGATCCACGCGGCCATCATGGGCTCGCTGGAGCGCTTCCTTTCTATCTTCATCGAACATCACGCAGGACTCTTCCCGCTGTGGTGTGCACCACTGCAGATCGGAATCATTCCAGTCGCAGAGGCACACGACGGCTACGCCAAGGATCTCGAGGCACAGCTCAAAGAGAAGGGGATTCGCACGCAGTTCTATTCGTTCGATGAATCTCTCGGAAAGCGTATTCGCGATGGCGAGAAGATGAAGATCCCATACCTCCTGGTCATGGGAGACAAGGAAGCTGCCGACAAGTCGGTCACTGTTCGTAACGTGAAGACGAAGAAGCAGGTGACTGTTCCGGTGTCCGAGTTCATCTCTACCGTCACATCCGACATCAAGAAGCGCAAGCTCGAGCTGTCGATTGGGTAAAAAGTAGTGTGTAGTAAGTGGTATGCAGTAGGGGATATTGTTCCTTACTACTTTCTACCTACTACTTACTACTCGTTATTCGCGGGTAGAAAGTGCAACTTTTAGGCCAAGTAAGATCAAGACGCCGCCCATCGCACGAGTGAATCCGCTCTGAATCTTTTCAAATTGTCTGCGGATCATGCCGATGGAGAGGAACTGTGCGACAAAGGCGAACCACAGGAATGTAGCGCATCCCATGTACACGCCGTAGAAGATCTGAAGTCCAACAGGCGTTGTGGGTGCGATCACTTGTGTGAAAACGGCCAAGAAGAACAGGCTCGCCTTTGGATTGAGCACATTGCAGAGGAAGCCCATGCGGAGTGCCTGCATTGGAGTGATGTCTTTCGCTTCGTGTTCCACCTGCTCCTGCTTCACTTCGGTTGATCGATGCGTGAGTGCCTGCCAACCAATGTACAGAAGGTATGCAGCACCGAGGTATTTAATCGTGTTGAAAAGAACGATTGATTTGGAAATAACGAGGCCGATGCCTAAGAGTGAATATGCGGTATGCACCAAAATACCAAAACCTAAGCCCATCGCAGTATAGATGCCGGAGCGCTTGGAAAGCGTGAGCGTGTTCTTAGTTACCAGAATAAAGTCTGGACCAGGGCTCATAACAGCCAGGAGGTGAATGACGGCGACAGTAAGGAAGGCGGACATATGTAGTACGTAGTAAGCAGTATGTAGTAAGGGGGATTATATAGCATCAAATGCTTACTACTTACTACGTACTACTTACTACTTTTATTTACTTACAACTTCCTCCAACGCTGTTTTCACTGCTATCCTTCCCCCGATGTTTGAAGCATTTCAGATCGGCCCGGTGACGATTTGGTTTCATCTCGTCTTCCTCCTCCTCGCTATTTGGCTGTCGTCAGAGTTCTTGTTCCGTTTAGCCGGATCAGCGAATTTGAGTCTTCAAAGCATCCAAGATGATGCGAAGTGGCACCTGCTTGCGTTCATTGGTTGTGGTCGTCTCCTTGCGGTGATCGCGAACTATCAGGCCTACATCAAATTCCCGCTTCGTATCCTCATTCTGTGGGACGGTGAGTTTAGTTTCATGGGTGCCATGATCGGTATCGCTCTCGTGCTCTTCTGGTCGTCGCGCAACCAGCGTGTCACATTCTTGCAATGGTTGGATGTTCTCCTGCCTGCGACGACCTTCGGTCTCGCTTTCGACTGGTTTGGTCTCTTCATGTCGGCGCAATCGTACGGCAAGCCAACCAACGTTCCGTGGGGTGTCGTCTTCGATACGTTCAGCGTTCGCTATACCGTGCCCATTCATCCGGTACAGCTGTACTACGCTATCTTCTTTTTCATCCTGACATTTGTTCTTCTCCTGATTCGCAAGTATTCGCGTCGTGCGGGTGCAGAGACATTGATCGGCATCATTGCTGCATCCATCGCTGTCTTCTTCTTCGAATTCTTCCGTGGAGATTTCGGCATCCCCGTCTTTGCGAAACTGACAGATTTTATCTTCCTTGGGTGTCTCTTCTTGAGTCTCGGTGTACTGGCACTCATCGAGCATCGATTGAGCGAGCGCGTCAACAGTATCTATAGTGGAATGGTTTCCATTCTTACCATCGCGTACGTTGTCTCGCGTAACTGGACGGATCTTCCGCAGTATCAGCTCCGCTTTAGTCAGCTGCTGTCAATTCTTGCGCTCCTATTCACCGTCGTATACGTTGTTGTCCATCGTCGGAAGTATCCGCATCTTTAAATATTTTTCCCCTGGTTCCCCTTGGACTTTCTTTCTCCCGTGCTTGAGAGCGCTTCTGCATTTCTCGCCGCAGACCCAGCTGTACTCCTCATGCAGCTTTTGATGGTATCAGCAGCATTGCTGGTCGTCTTTTTTGTTCTCTTTACGACACGAGACATCTTGCTGCGCACCAATTCGTTCTTGTATCAGGTGTTTTGCATTGTCCTTGTTGCAGTACTCCCCCTTGTCGGATTTTTGATCTACCTTCTCATTCGTCCAGCTCGCACAGTTGCCGACCGCAGACTCGACCGCAATATCGCAGAAGTTCTCGTGCGCATGAGTTCCATTCGCAAGCCAGAGCAGAAAGGAGCTCAGCCTCAGAAAATCCAGAAGCCGATGAAGCCAATGAAGCAAATGCCTCCGAAGAAGATCATTGCTGCCTCGCAGCCAGAAACTATGCCGATGGAAGGCCCACCAGAGCCGCCAACTGCTATCTAGGTCGACTGCTTTTGACTCTTCGTAGCACCTTCTCTATCCTGCGCCCGCTATGGCTGCATTCTTCTCCTATTGGTTCTGGCCAAATCCAGGTAATTGGCACTATGACGACGCTCGTGTTGTCGCATTTCTCCTTGTGTGCTTCGCGCTCATTGTTGGGTCGTTCGCTATCAGTTACTGGCGCAACAGACTCACGAATCCGGTTACTCGCACTCTGTCTCGTACATGGTCCAGCGTGATGTTCTGGTTTGGTATTGTTGCTCTTCTGCTCGTTGTCAGTCGCGTGGAGATGATTCAGTTCCTCGCGATGCGCGCAGCGCTCGCTCTCTGGTTCGTTCTTGCAGTGCTCTACGTTGTCTTCCAGATCTTCCAGTTCCGCCGCCGTCACTACACGGTGATGGATCGTGTCCAGGTCGTCGACGAGCGCGATAAGTACTTGCCTAAGAGGAAAAGATAAAGTGTATTAGTATATTCGTGTAGAAGTGTATTAGTTTGTCTTTTGACAGCTAGAAGCTCGCAATATTCTTCTGAGTACTTACTCATACTCTTCTATGCCGATACACAGATATGCCCACTTCGTTATGTTCTGTTGACATGACGCCCTTCGGCGAGGAGAATCCCCGATCCTGTGCCCCTAAAGCATCACACAGAGACGGCGTACCTCCTGTTCCTCGGAGTTGTTATTGCTATTTTTGGTTTTGCGATTGCGCTTCTTCCACCACTTCCGGCGGGGTGGCCATACTGGTCAGTGCTCGCTGTTCTTTCCGTTGTGTATCCAGTCGTTCTGCTCCCGACATTCCGCTCTAACCGCGCAGATTACGAGTTCCGTCTCATGCACTGGTTCCCAGCGGGAATGGTTTCTCTCTGGCTACTTCTCCAATTCCTCGCACCAAAATTCCGCTTGGCATACATCTTCCAGCTTGGCTTCTTCTTCCTCTGGTCACTGCCGCTCGTCGTCCTTGGTATTGTCTTCATGATCATCTTCGCGCTCCATGTCATTCGTCGTCGCGAGGTTCGCATCGCTGCCCTCTCCATCCTCCTTCTTCTCTTCACAGTTGGTGCAGTTGCCGCTGAAGCGCAGGGTTGGAATACACGTCTCCAAGCTGCACTCTTCCCAGAGAAGCCACATGTGACGATTGCTCTTCACAATGCGTGGAAGGCAACGACGGCATTCCTTGGTTTTGGTGGTACATCCTCCACGGGTTCGACTGTTGCTGTGAGCACAAGTAGCGCGTCTACTCGTTCGTCGACTCCTGCTGTCGCTGTTATGTCTTCGTCTGCAATGTCTTCTTCTTCCAGTCGCGCTCCAATCGCAAGTAAGCCAAATCATCTCCCAGCATCTGGTCCGGGTGACGTTGCTGCAGTTCTCGCAGTCACACTTGCTGGTTTCTACTTCGGGACAGTGCATCTTCGGGCACAGAGGCGTGAATTGATGTAAGATCAGGGTCTATGAAGAAATGGATCGCCCTCGTCGCAGTGCTTGTTGTTGGTGGTGTATCTGCAGCGCCAGCCATGCGGTGGTACGAACGCAAACAGCAGATTGCAGAACAGGCGAGTGTTCACGTGCCAAAAGTGACGATCATGATCGACTCGTCCTCATCGTCGTCCGTTCGCTCATTGGTCGCATCATCGACGACAACCGTTGTCGCTTCTTCCGCAAAGCCAACTCCAACACCGCCACCTGCTCCATCGCTGAAAGCCGAAGTAAACATGGGTGTGTCATTCACGTCGCAAGCGCCGACTGGCAATTGGGATCCGCCATTCGATGAAGCCTGCGAAGAGGCGAGTGCGCTCATGGTGGTTCGCTATTTCCACGGCCAACCTTTCAAGTCCTCAGAAGATGCCGATGCAGCTATTCGTGCGATGGCGCAGGCCAATGCTGATCTTGGATACCCAATCGATACTACTGCCGAAGAAGTTGTCACACTCCTCACGTCCGTTGCTCCGGAGCTCAATTCTCGTACGCTCAAGAACCCAACGATCGATCAGCTCAAGCAGCACCTTTCCGATGACGCTCTCATCATTGTACCTGCCGCAGGACGCCAGCTTGGAAACCCATACTTCCAGAATCCAGGCCCGCTCTACCACATGCTCGTTCTTCGCGGATATACGAAGGATGGCTACTTCATTACCAATGATCCAGGCACCAAGCGGGGTGAGCAATATGTCTACCGCTTCGAGAAGATTATGAGCGCCATGCACGATTGGAACGGTGGTGATGTAGAAAACGGCCAAAAGATTGTTGTCGTTGTGAGTAAATAGGGGAATGGACAAGTGAGAAGGGATAATGGACAATGTCGCCGCTTTTGAGATTGCATTCCCTTACGTTGCCATTCTCAATTTTCCATTCTCAATTCTCAATTTCCTATGTCTACTATCGCATCAATCCACGCTCGTCAGATCCTCGACTCTCGTGGTAACCCAACACTGGAAGCCGACGTCACTCTTGCCGACGGTTCCTTTGGTCGTGCTGCTGTGCCATCTGGCGCATCCACAGGTACACACGAAGCTCTCGAGCTCCGCGATGGTGACAAGAAGGTGTACCTTGGAAAGTCGGTCATGAAGGCTGTGTCCAACGTGAACGGTCCAATTGCCAAGGCGCTCAAGGGTATGGATGTGTCCGATCACCGCGCAGTCGACAAGAAGATGCTCGACCTCGACGGTACTCCAAACAAGTCTGTCCTCGGTGCCAACGCAATCCTCGGCGTCTCACTCGCTGTCGCTCGCGCTCGCGCGGTCAGCGAGAAGCAGTCCCTCTGGCAGTCTCTTGCCACGCAGTTCGGAGTGAAGAGCCCAACCAAGCTCCCAGTGCCAATGATGAACGTCATCAACGGTGGTGCACACGCAGACTCTGGCCTTAGCTTCCAGGAATGCATGATCGTGCCAACCGATTTCAAGACATTCAGCGATGCTCTCCGTGCCGGTGCTGAGATCTTCCACGCTCTTAAGAAGATCCTCAAAGACGCAGGTCACGTCACCGCTGTCGGTGACGAAGGTGGCTTTGCCCCTCATGTAAAGGACAGCGACGAGGCTCTCTCGGTGCTCATGAAGGCTATTGAACAGGCTGGTTACAAGGGCAAGGTGAAGCTCGCGCTCGACTGTGCTGCATCCGAGTTCTACAAGGATGGGAAGTACACTGTTGACGGAAAGGTGATGGACAGCAAGCAACTCGTCGATTTCTACGGCGAGCTCATCAAGAAGTATCCAATCGTCAGTATCGAAGACAGCCACTTCGAGGACGACTGGGAGGGCTTTGCGCTGATGCAGCAGAAATTCGGTGCATCTGTGCAGCTCGTCGGCGATGATCTCTTCGTCACAAACACAGAACGCGTGAAGAAGGGTATCGAGAAGAAGACAGCGAACGCAGTGCTCATCAAGGTGAACCAGATCGGTTCTCTGTCCGAGACAGTCGATACTATTCAAATGTGTCAGAAAGCTGGTTGGAACTCTGTCTCCAGCCACCGCAGCGGAGAGACCGAAGATAGCTTCATCGCAGATCTTGCTGTAGGTCTTGCTACTGGTCAGATCAAAACTGGCTCACTCTCCCGCACAGACCGCGTGTGCAAGTACAACCAACTCCTCCGTATCGAGGAAGAGCTCGGGTCCAAGGCACAGTACGTTTCGCCATTTAAGGCCTAGTACACATCACTTCGATCACTCACTCTCGTTCCCTGCTATACTCACATGGGTACGAGAGTTTTTTTATACATCATGTACTTTTCTTCACAATGGACGAACGCGATCTCACCAGCGTACTCACGAAGCTCCAGGAAGCAGGCGCACTGATTTTGCCGCGCCGCGCGACTGTCGAAAAGGCGGAGAGAGGAAAGGTGTGGTCAGGCAAAAAGGCGAATGGCGAACTCTGGACGCTCACGAAAAATGCGCAGGAGGATTATGTGTGTACGTTTTAAGTGCTTATTCTTCGGTCGTCATCGCTTTGAAGAGATCAAACGCACCTCGGCGAATATCGTCTCGTTCAACCGTAATCGCTACTGGAAGAATGTCCATCTCAATATAATCTGGATGGAGTTCGGCCACTGTCATCTCGACGCCTATTTCCCTATTCAGACCAGGATCTTCACTTTTAACTTCTGTTCTCCTAAAAATATCACCCTTCTGAATTCGAAAATGAGAACCGCGAACTTTTTGAAAAAGGTCTGCTTTTTCGAAGCACGAATTTGAAATTTTCACCTTTCGAAGAGGGCTCTCAGCTACGATTTCGCCTCCGAGCATATTGGTTACTCTGAGTACATGACCCAGTGCATATGCATACGCAGGGTTAGCCTTCACAGTAGAGTCGCGAATGACAAGAGCGTCTCCTACTGAGATTTCGGGGGCAGAGTCCGGCTGTTGATTCGAAGTATTCTTATTCATATAAGTTATATTATACCATAAATATGGTAATAATGCAAAAAGCATGCCGCCGCTCCCTATTTAATAAGCAAAAAATCCACCTATATCCCACACAACCAGCGCAGGATGCTTCCTGCGGTAAATGATTATGTTTTGTCAGCCATTTCTTTGATGCCAAAGAAATGGCAAAAGAAAGCAGTCGCTCAAGATAAATTTCTGCGATTCCAACCACTCGCTCCGCTACAAAGCGCAAACTCGTCCGCCTCGGGCGGACTCAAACAGTGCGCTTTGTTTTACGCTTCACTCGTGGGGAATCGAGACGAAATTTCTCTTAGGCGACAATAAGTAAAAAGCCGGCGAAGCTCCCGCGGGAAGCATCCCGCTCTGTAACCAATAAAAAAAACGCGCGAAGACAGGCTCCGCCTGTCTGGAGCGCCACAAAATAGGGAAAGGATAGCTCATGAAAGGAAAACCCCTAAAGGGACTGCGCATCAAGCCTTTCGCTTTGCTCAAGAGCTTGTTGCTGGGAGCCGTAGGTTTGCCTTTCATGAATCTGGTCGGAGTGCAGGGACTCGAACCCTGGGTCTCCAGACCCCCAGCCTGGCGCTTTACCAACTAAGCTACACCCCGACGACCGCGGCGTATCGTAGCTGTATGAGGTCAAAGAGGGAAGAATAGCGCTGGCAGAAGCACTTCTATTGGTTTACAATTTCACCCATTTTGATGGTATTTGACAAAAGTATGACTTGATTTTCTAATAATATTATGAGATAATAATACGATACATCTGTCTAATGCCCCTTTCTCCTCAAGAATTATCGGCTGCAACCAAGGCTATTGAGCAGGCACAGCGTGTGCTGATCATCCCGCATGCCAATGTAGATCCGGATGGTTTGAGCAGCGCTCTGGCGTGTTACTCCGTGTTCCGAGCGATTGGAAAGGACTGTACGGTCATTTGTCCGGACACGCTCCCAGAGTCGCTCAACTTTTTACCGAATTTCGATCAACTCAGTACGGATGTTTCCTCCGAACAGGAGTTCGTCATCACGCTCGACTGTTCGCACGGCGTGGAAGTCGACAAGCTTCGCTACACGGTGGAGGATAACAAGGTGAACATCATCGTGATCCCAAAGAAAGGGAAGATCCTCGCCAAGCACGTCACGATGCTCGAAGGCGGCAATACGTATGACCTCATCGTTGTTGTTGATAGCGCGGAGCTCTCTCTTCTTGGCACGTTCTATACCGATAACATCGATACCTTCACATCGACGCCGATCCTCAATGTCGATCACCACATCAGTAACACAAAGTACGGTCAGCTTCAGCTCATCGACCCGACGTGTGCCAGTGCTACGGAGGTGCTCTACAACTGGTTCAGCACACATCCGAAGTGGAAAGATCTCATCTCGTCCGATGTTGCCACACTCCTCCTGACAGGACTCATTACCGATACGCGTAGCTTCCAGAATCCAAACACGACACCGAAGTCATTGGAAGTTGCGGCAAATCTTCTTGATCTTGGTGCTCGTCAGCAGGAAATCATTCAGCACATCTACAAGACCAAGCCGCTCTCGACCTTGAAGATTTGGGGTCGTGCCTTAAACCGTATTCAGATCGATCCAGAGTCTCGCATTGTCTGGTCAGCAGTCAGCCGCGAGGATTTGGCAGAGATGGGTTCCACGTCCAAGGAAACAGCGGGCATTCTGGATGAACTCATTTCGACTGTGCCAGACGCCGATGTCCACGCGCTCTTTACCGAAGTAGAAGAGGGTGGATTCAAAGCGAGCCTTCGCTCGTCTCAGGCAATCGATGTAAATAAGATCGCGTCCAAGCTCTTCAACGGTGGTGGTCATGCACGTGCGTCTGGCTTCCGTCTGAAGCAGTACGGCAATTTCCAGCTCAAAGTCGTGGAATGCGTGAAGCAAATCATCGATGAGATGAAGCTCCAGCGCGATGGTGGAACTCCGCCAGTGAAGCCAGTGACCCCTGCTCCGGCGCCCACGCCAAAGCCAGTGGAGAAGCCGAAGGATGCAGCGCCAACACCAAAGACAGAACCCAAGAAATCGGTTGATGTCATGGATACGTTGAGCCAGAAATAACAACGACTGAATTGTGAATCATGAAGCATGAATCATGGCTTATTTTCTTGATTCATCATTCATCATTCTTGCTTCACGGCCTTGATATTCTTGGTTTCCCTGGATTCATTCCTTGTGATACTCTCTTTCCGGTCACCACCGCGTATGCGTCTTGTACAAGTAGCCAAAATCTTAGGCTTGTCTGGTCAGGAACTCCGAAAGGAGCTTTCGCAGGTGAACTTTGGTGTGAAGCCAACTGACCGCGAGGTGCCAGATAACCTGGCGATGGGTGTCATCCGTTTCGTTGCTAGTAAGCGCAATATTCCGGTGAACTGGGAAGAAGTAGAGGCTATGCGCGCCGGCAAACTCCCGAGTCTTTCCGATGACAGCGAAGATCAGAAGCCAGAGGTAGCCGAAGTGAAGACAGAGAAGCCAGCAGCAAAGACAGAGAATCTCAATGTGCTCCGGAAGCTTTCGCTCGACGATGTCTCGAAAGAAGCTATCGATAAGCAGAAGCAGGCGCTGGCAAAAGAAAAGCCAAAACCACTGAGCAAGGCGGAACAGGAGCAGCGCAAAGCAGAGGCAAAGATCTTCCAGAAGCACGAGAAGGTCGATCGTTCCGTGCACCAGGAGCAGATCAAGAAAAAGTCTGGTCCTATCATGATCCCAGGCCAGATCTCCGTGAAAGAATTTGCAGAAAAGGCCGGTATTCAGGTGCCAAAGATTATTTCGGCGCTTATGAAGAACGGCATTCTCGCCAACATCAACCAACAAGTCGATTTCGAAACAGCGTCCATCGTTGCTATGGATCTTGGTGTCGAAGTCCAGCGCGAACAGGCATCAGTGTCTGTGGAGGCTCTGCTCCAAAACGACTTAGCAGTGCTCACAAAAGAAGATGACGTATCCACACTCCTCGTGCGCCCGCCGATCGTCACGGTCATGGGTCACGTTGACCATGGAAAGACAGCCATTCTGGATGCCATTCGCCAGACCAATGTTGTTGCGGGTGAGGCAGGTGGTATTACGCAGCACATTGGTGCCTACCAGGTTTCGCATCACGGCAAGAACATCACCTTCATCGATACGCCTGGTCACGAGGCATTCACTGCGATGCGTGCACGTGGAGCGCAGCTCACTGATATTGCGATCCTTGTTGTCTCTGCCGAGGAAGGCGTGAAGCCAACCACCATCGAAGCCATTGCCCACGTGAAAGACGCCGGTGTTCCTATGATTGTCGCCATCAACAAGATCGACAGACCCAATGCCGACCTCGAACGTGTGAAAGGCGAGCTCGCTGGTCATGGCGTGCAGGCTGAAGACTGGGGTGGCACCGTTCCGATGATCCCATGTTCAGCACTCACGAAGCAGGGGATTCCGGATCTCTTGGAGCATGTACTGCTCATGGCTGAAATCGAAGAGCTCAAAGCCAATCCGAACCGCCCCGCCATTGCCACTGTCATCGAAAGTCACTTGGATAAGTTCCGGGGTCCACTCGCCACTGTTATCGTGAATACTGGCACTCTCTCCGTGGGAGATATCATGGGCTGTGGAGGCGCTTCCGGTAAGGTGAAGGCTCTTTCCGATGCTGCTGGTAAGCGTATCGATGCCGTCCTGCCGTCTGGCCCTGCCGTTGTCTCTGGTTTCGATACACTCCCGAATGTGGGTGACATCGTGCAAGTATTTAAGACCGATAAGGAACTCAAGGCATACTTGGCAGCCTTTGCTGAACATAAGGGCAGTATGAACAAGCGTGGATTTGCCGATCTCGTCAGCCGTCTTTCGGAGGGTAAGTTGAAAGAACTCAAGATCATTCTGAAAGCCGATGCCCAGGGTTCGCTGCAGTCCATTGAGGAGGCGCTCAAGAAGCTCACAACTGAGACAGTACAACCCAAGGTTATTCACGCGGCCATTGGAGACGTCACCGAAAGCGACGTCATGATGGCGTCTGCTGGCTCTGCCATCATCATTGGGTTTAACGCCGATGCGTCGCCGGCTGTTGCGCGTACTGCAGAGCGCGAGGGCGTGAAGATTAAGCAGTACGACATCATCTATAAGCTCTTAGAAGACGTTGAGCTCTTGCTCAAGGGTCTTATTCAGCCTGTGGAAGAAGAGAAGGTGCTCGGTCACCTGGAAGTGCGTGGCGTGTTCTTTACCAAGGGCAGCGAGCAGATCATTGGAGGCAAAGTCACGGATGGTCTCATCAAGCGTGTGCAGTTCCGCTTGAAGCGCGGTGAGCTCGATATCGGAACGGGTCGCATTACATCGCTCAAGAACGTGGAGAAAGACATCAAAGAAGCCAAGGAGGGGATGGAGTGTGGTATGCGCGTCACGTCCACTCTGCCTGTCGAAATGGGAGACGTTCTGGAAGTCTTTAGCAAGGAATTCACCCGCGCGATCTAGTCGTTACGCGAGGAGTGCTTCCATCAGTTCGCGCTGGCCGATATCCATTTTGCGACCCAGATTGAGGAGTGCTGTGGCTCTGTCTTCCTCTGGAATTTGTGACAGAGTCTTTGCGAGCGCGCTATTCGGATTATTCCCGGTCAGCGTGTTTACCTGTGCCTGTGTAATCGGTTGGTCTGTCTTCTGAAGAGTCTTCAGATCCTTATTGTTACTGCGGGCGATGTCCTGAAGCTCGTTGAAGGATTGTTTATTGAACGCTGGAGCGAATCGTGCGACATCCGGGCTGCCGACAGATGCAATGAAGTCGAGTGCGCGGTTCTGACCACTCTTCAGCATGCCCGTTGCAGCGAGGAACGCTACCCCCCATCCAACAGTTGCAGGACTGAGTTTGTGCCCCTTCGTGAAGATCGTCTGCGCCAATCCCATCGTGGTGATGAGCCCTGCAGTGAGACCACCGATAACCTTGAGCGGACGAGTGTTGAACGTGCTGCCGAGCACTTGTTTTTCCCACTCATTGTGCGCCGCTCGTTGAAATGGGTCTGCGGCTGTTACCTGCTGAATACCTGTTTCCAATCGATCCGCAAGCTGCATCATCTGAGGGTTGTTCGTCTCTCGCAGCTGTTTCACAAAAGCTAAGTCTTTATTAATTTCGTCGAAATTAACGCCAATACTTCCGTTTCGAGTCTTGAGGAAGTAGCGGTTTGCCCTACCATCGGAGAATGTTTCACCCGTGCGAGACACGTTGCGGATGATATCGAGGGCTCGTGGCTTCAGCTTTCCAAAAAGATTCGGTGCAGTATCGACAATCGTGTCCAATTCCTTTTCCAGCGTTGCTTCGACCGTGGAGCCTGGGCGAACATTGAAAGACGTATTGATGTTGTCTGAGACGATTCTGGCACGAATACTCACTGCTTTTTCATGGAGCTGCGAGAGCTGCTCGGTCATTTGAGTAAGCACTGGTGTGGAGCCAGGCATGCGTAGCGCTGTCCCCATACGTGCAAGGAGCGACTCTGCCTGTGTGGAAATACGCTGAAACTCAGGGTAGAGCGGATGCTCCGGATGCTGATTGATCTGCTCCGCAAGCTGCGAGAACTTTCCGCCAAGCTCCGAGAGCTTCGCATCGTTCTGGTCGCCGATTTTTTCAGTTTCGAAAGCCATAGAGATTAGACAGTGCCGCCGACACGGCGAATTTCATCTTCGATTACTTTTCGGAATTCAGGTTTTCTAAATTCTGCATCGGTTAGCTTGTTGCTCTTAATAGCAGAGTTGAGTAACTGGAGTGTTTCTGCAGATGTGCGACCAGAGGTACCCGTTGCGTTCTGAATGATCTGAATCTGATTGTTGCGTTGTTCTGCAGTGAGTCCAGTCTTCTGAAGCTCTTTGAGAGCCGCGACAATTTTTTGTGTGTTGTCACGATTGTTTGCTGCGAGTGCAACGGTATCGGCATCGGCACGGCCAGCGCCAAGACGCTCACCAATGATTTCGCCAAGTTTTTTACCTGTTGTTCCAGATGCAGCAACGCGAATGGAATCGGAGATAATCTTTGGTCCGTGCACCAGTGTTCCCAGGTTAGCACCACTCCTGTTGCCACCAGGAAGCGGCAGAGGAGTGAGGAGAGGGAGCTGCGCGATACCACCACCCACGTACTCACCGAAGCCACGGATCTTCTCGGTGAATTTCCCGATGATCTGGTTCTTGGCGAGCGCTTTGAATGCACCGACCCACATAATGCCTACAGCAGCAAGGAGCCACAGAATTGCCCACCAGTTCGTGACACCGCTGAGGAGTGGCACGTTCATTTGCACCATGCCTGGTGGTGGCGGGATGCCTCCTACCGTGGACAGCATCACAAATCCAATGACCATAGGAACACCAACAACTGCAGGGAGAAATGCTGCTTGCATGAATTCCTTCCACACGTCGACTTCAAAGTCGAAAACGTTTGTCCCCAGCTTCCCATTGACGACATACCCCAGGAATGTGAATGGCATGAAAGCGATGGTGATCCAGAGGATCACAATGCGGATGAGGAAGCCTACTGCCATGGCGATGAGCGGCAAAAGGATTGCTAGCTGCACAGCAAAGGCCATGACGATGTTGATAAGAATCTGAATCGAAACCCTCACACCTGTTCCACCACCGACAGGGCCAGGTCTTGCCACGGTTGTGGGAACTTTTGCTAGCTGCGAAATTTTCACGAAGCTCACCGCCATTCCGTTGATCATAGCGTGCGCTGGTTTCATTGTTCGCACTGCAACATCAAAGTCCTGAATCACATGACACTCAAGCCCCGTAATACAGGGACACGTTGCACTTCCTGGTGCTCCGCCATTATTTGTACTGCAGAAATTGCGCGCCTCAGCATTTGTTGGAAACAGTGTTGCTGCGCTAATGACTTTGCATTTATCTGGCGTATTTGGATTTTTTGGATTCTGTACCTGACACGTGAAGTTCGGGATCAAGTTTGGCACGGAGTACACCGTGGCCGTAAGTACGTTGGCGACGTCAATAATGACGCGTGGGAAGAACCACGAGAAGTTCACCAGGATGACCGCCACCACGAAGTTCACCAACTTTTCTTTGATCATGTCGCTCTTGGAGGTGATGATGACGTAGAACGAGACCCCCACCAGCATGAGCGCGAAGAAGATGTTCATAATGTTTCGCGACAGCTGCCAGATGGTATTGAGCGATGCCATCATCTTTGGATCGTTCAGGAAGTCTGCCTGGAGTAGATATCCAAGTAAGTCCAAGATGACGAGTAGAAGCACATGGAAGAACGTATTTATCGCTGCAAGATGACTAGTGAATCTCACAAGATCATCGCCGATACTTCCACGAACAGCAGTGCCAGCACCTGCTGCCACCGCCTGAGCAAACGCTGTCGGGATGAGAGATGGTTCGATATGAACCAACACTGCAACGACAAGCGCACTTACCACCCCCAGAATTGATTTTGTTTTTGATGTGAACATTTCTCTCTATTGTAGCATTTTTTTGACATTTTCTCAATCATCTTTGCGAGGAAAGGCGGTAGACTGAACCAAACTGAAAAATATGACTACATAACATTCGACAAAAAATGTGTATAAATCTTTTGAACAACTTGTAAAAAATGTATAGACACAAAATATAGTATTTTGCCTAAATTAAGCCATAAAGTAATGAATACATAGTTTGAACACAATATTGTTCAATTTTCTTGATCTAATGCTGTGTATATGAGTAACATTTGTGATCAGAATCGATTCTTTCCTACGCGCTTCCTCTTTCATGGTTCACGACGCTCTTAAAGCACTGTTCAGTTCACAGACCAGAGTGAAGCTCTTGTCCGTCTTCCTCCTCCATCCAGAAGAGGAGTACTTCATTCGTCAGCTGACACGTTTGCTTGGCGAGCAGATCAACTCCATCCGTCGTGAGCTTGAGAATCTCCGTCGTATTGGTTTAGTGAAGGCGCGTCACCGAAATCGTAAGAAGTTCTACAAGACAGATACCGAATTCATCTTCTATCCAGAGCTCAAGAATATGTTTAGTAAGGAAGTGAAGGGAGGGGAGAGCGCAACAGTTGCTGCACTCAAAAACATTCCAGGACTTCAGTTTATGGAGCTTGCAGGCTCTTTTGTCGGTACACACAGCAAGGTAGACCTTCTTGTCGTTGGCGACGTGAAGAAAGAAGTTATCGAACTTCTCCTCGCGCAGGACCCATCGATGCGTAATGTAAAGTACTCTCTCTTCAGTAAGGCAGATTTCCTTTACCGCCTCAGTCTCCGCGATCGTTTCATTCTGGAGATTGTCGATGACCCACGCCACATGGTGGTTGTGAACAATATCCCAAAGGAAGTAGAGGAAGCTCGAAAATAGCACGTTAAGACCAGTCTGAAACCTCTGTTTTTGGGGCGGTATTCCCCTTTACAGATCTCTTTCGATTCTCTACACTCTCCCAGCTTTATGACAGGTTCCGTCCTCAAAGAACAGGCTGAAAAGATGGTGCTCAAGCGTCCAGACATCCGTCCGGGCTACACCGTCCGCGTACACCAGAAGGTTCAAGAAGGCGATAAGCAGCGTGTACAGATCTTCGAGGGTCTTGTCATTGGTATGCACAAGGGTCACAACCCAACAGACGTGAGCTTTACCGTTCGCCGCATTGCATCTGGTGTTGGTGTTGAGCGTGTATTCCCACTCCACTCTCCACTCATCGAAAAGATCGAAGTGAAGAAGATTGCAAAAGTTCGCCGCGCCAAGCTCAACTTCCTCCGCGGTCGTGCAGGAAAGGGTGCTCGCCTCAGTGAGCGCTTCACAAGCTCCGACGAATTCAACATTGCCGCCGCCCCAGCTCCAGAAGCTCCAAAGGCTGAGGAAGTTGCTGCTGCCCCAGAGGCAAAGGTCGAGGCCAAGAAGGAAGAGAAGAAGGCTGCGTAATACAACGCCAATAATGATGGCATTTCGTTCTTCGACGAACGTCTTTACACTTGCTTTATGAAGTACGTACTTGTCGGAAATTACGGCATTGGAAATATTGGTGATGAGGCGCTCAAGGAATACTTTCTTTCCACCTTCAAAGATGTGGAATGGGTTGTCATTAGTGGGCGTCCCAAAGCCAAAAACGAAGTCTACCGATTGCCACTTGGATTACGATCTTTCTTCACGCCATGGTGGCAGACAATTGGTGCGGTCTGGAAGTCCGATGGCGTTGTTTTCGGAGGCGGCTCTCTCTTCACGGATACAGAGTCCGGATGGGCATGTGTCATCTGGTGGTCGTACGCATTCGTCGCACGACTGTTAGGTCGACCGTACTTCATGGCGTTTCAAGGTGTGGGTCCATTCAGGAAATCTCGATGGAAGAAGTTATCGAAGTCCGTCTTTGAGAAAGCTGCATTCGTCTCCGTTCGCGATGAAAATTCTCTGAAGCGAGTAGGGGAATGGACGCTCAAGGCGCCTGCAGTATTGACGTTCGATGCAGCCTTTGCACGCTTCGCACAACAATCAAAATCAGCTTCGAGTTCTACACGACTTCTCATCATTCCGCGTACAAATTCCGATGCGGCATTCTTCACTTTAACTCAGACAAAAGTGAAGGAAGGATTCAGCGATATTCGCATCCTTCTCATGGAGCCAAATACAGAAGAAAAGCGCCTCGCACAGAGACTTGCCGATTCGATCGGAGCACCATCGACAATCGTCGATCTTCTAAGTGTTGAGCAGTTGCTACAAGAGGTGTCTCAAGGAGCAGAGGTGGTTACACAGCGTTTCCATGGAGCACTTGCGGGATTGGCCGTCGGAATCCCAGTTTCCATCGGTTCCCAGGCGCCGGGCGACAAGCTTTCTACACTCGATGCCATGATACAGGCCGGAAGTGCCAAGGAAAGGCTCTTGGATCTTATTGGCAGCGGTGAGAGATCATTGCGCGCTGCACTTCAAAAAACGTAAAGAATGCTGTATAATTAGGAGTAATGAGTACCATCTATCTTACTACGGAAGAGCAGACTGTTTTCGCTTCCATGCCTGAGGCAAAGGGATGGAAGGTTGTTTCTGAAACCGTGCCACAGGATACCCAAGAAGCCATGAACATCCGGTACGGCCTCATGCGCCTTCGCGATCCACAGCTCAAGAGCTTCCAGGAGGGTGTTCGTTCAGCAAAGTCTCAAGATGATGTGATCGCACTCGTGAAGAATATCGATCTCACAAAGCTTTCGGACGACGATTTGTCCGAGCTCTACTTTGCAATGGGTGCGGTTGGCATTACGACAGTGATTGCAGGCCTTCTCACCGATAAGGCACCGATGGACGCCATTGCTGCTTTCTCCGACATTCGTCATCAACTCCTTCTTGCTTAACTTTTATGGCTGAAACTCCTGCCAAACAGAACGTGCTCATCATGACACCGGAAACGGTGTCAGAAATTACGAGTCGTCCTCTGGAGGAGGTTCAGAAGGCCATGCAGCAGGTCAAAGACCGTAAGGCGTTGGTTGGCTCGCTGATGCAGAATCCTGCAGTAAAGGCAGTGTTTAAGGATGCAGCGAAGTTGGAATCCCACCTCACAGACGTTTCTAAGACATTGGAGAAGAAAAAGAGCTTCCTGGGTAAGACTCTGGATGCTGGCAAAAGTGTTCTGAAAACGACGAGCAAGGTTCTCGGCAATCGCTGGGTGAAGCTCGGCCTCCTTGCAGCTGCCGCGTACTTCGGTTGGAAGTATCTGCCATCCTGGGACATGATCATGTCGTGGGTGCAGAGAATGCGTGGTGCCGTTGCTGCGAGCGCAGTAAAAACCGCAGTTGCAGCCCCAGCTGCCGCTGCCCCAGCAGTGACACCGTCGTTGGTGACAGGCGGTCTTGCGCCAACAACGAGCGGTGCTGTTCCAACATTGGAACTCCTTGATGCCCTTGGCCCAGCCACGACATCGGATGTTGTTCCATCGATCTTGGGAGCCAAGTAATGAGGTCTTAGAAAAAAATAAAACAAATATCACATATCTATGCCAGAACCACTGGAATCAAAGCGCGAGCAAGGTGCCTCAACGCCAGAAGTGGCGCGGGAAGCTATTGATGTAAAAAAACTGGGCGCAGATGCCGAAAGTGTAATGAAGAAGCTTGGATATCAATCACTTCATGATTCGAGTGGACGTCCGCCGAGTGATTTTAAGCCGACCGGAAAAGATGGAGAACGCGCCCGTTCCTCTATCGTAAGCGAGAAAAAAGATGAGATGCAGGTATTTCAAGACGTGAGTGCTGAACTCAAGGCTTTGCTGAAGAAGCAGTCTGAATCGTCCCTTACATTTGCGGAGATCATTCAGTATCACCGCGATCGTCTCATTACACGTACTGCGCTTATGCGCGGTGCAAGGCAGCATCGAGAAGGTGATACTAGCCCTCCTTCCACCAAAGAATTCGATGAAAGTTTGATCTCCGAGCTCACAGAGTTTGATGATGAGGTGATCTACGATTATCTCATCACGATTCAAAAATATTCTGAGTATGCTGCAAAGGTCTCTCCAGCATTGCGCGATCCGCAGATGCAACTCTGGGAGAAACTTGCCCAGGATGAAATAAGCCGCCTAGAAACAGCGGCAGATTTGTACGTGAGGATTGAGAATATCTCTATCGCCACACTCGATGGTACGAAAGTTGATAACTCTGAACTGAAAGAGATTCCACAGACGTTGAGCCTTCTTACCTCCATTTTTGGTGTGCAGGAGAATGGAAAGAATGTGTTGAAGGTAAAGGTCTGGAACGAACTAGGGAAACAGCCTCGAGTAATCGAAAAGTCCATTGTTCTCGATGAAGATCTCTTTACGTCACCGGCTCGCGAAAATGATCTGAATCTTGTGAAAGACTTCTGTCGTCAGCTCATGCGAGCATCTGCTGGTAAAGGCGTGAATTACTCACTCGGAGTGTCGGATACGATTAACGAAGAGATAAAGGAAGCGTACAAGCCAAAAACAATGCGGGAGAGATTTGCAAAAATTGTTGCCAAAATCATTGTGGGAACTCCAGCACAGGACTACAAAAAGGATCTTACAAATGTCCGTATGCCGCATGCGATGTACGGCAAATTGCTGACAAATCATGTCGGAGATATTCAGGCGAAAGGAGTACCGAAGTTTGATCCAAAGAATCTCGAAAGAATTCCTCTCGACCTTGCTCAGCTTCGTGAACTGCAAACTGCTCTCAAGGCTTTGTCTGAAGCGCATGAGGAAAATACACTCTATACGTTGAGCAACGTGCTCAATCAGACCATGGATCTGATGACACCAGGGACTGAGACTCTTCCCCTTGTTCAAAAGGACAAGGCTGCACGACTGGATGCTTTCGGAAAGCTCAAGCGCGATGAACTGCCAGCAGAGGTGCGTCAAGGCATTACTGTCGATCAGCCTTCCGAGAACATCGCTGCAATGGGTAACTTCCTCACAATTTTGCAAGATGGTTTTACAGTCCAATTGAATTCAGTTTCACAGGCTGAGAAGAATATTGATAACTTCATGGACGATCGTCTCGTGAAGGCGATGGAACTTCTCAATGACTGGAAAATCCCACTCATGAAAATCTTCCAGTATGCACCGCCAAATTACATTCTCAGTAAGTACTGGCCAGAACTGAAGGGGTCTACTGGCGCTGAGGAGCTCGTCATCCAACTTCGAACAGAACTCGATGCTGTTAGAAAGAAGAATGAAGGACTCAAGCAGGGCATTGCAGTCATGAAGGATGCCCTGAAGAAGGCGATTGCAGACATGCAAGAACAGAAGGTCAAACTTCAAGCTCTCGCAACCGAACGACGCGCGCTTTTGAGTCAGCTCAATTCAGCAACTACGGATGATCAACGTCGTCCAATTCTTGCATTGCTCGAAACAAATGCGAAGTCTGCTGCTGCGATGAGAGAACCGCTTGAAAGTGCGCAACGTGCTCTCAGTCGGTCATTCATTGAAGCAACAGATTCAAGCGCTCGCATTCTTGGCGAGTCGCAGATTGCCGATAGCTTCTATACATCTCGCGACAAAGTAGGAATGACGGCATTCGTCACAAGTGCAGTACTTTTTACGGAATGGGCAACCACAGGCGGTGTCTCCCTGACTATTGGAAAGGGGATCAACCTAGCATCAAGCCTTAACCCTGTGTCTGGCGCATTTACAAAGGGAATCAGCCCTGGTGTAAAGGCTTTGCTATGGCAGCCATGGAGACGCGCGATTCTTAGCCCAGTTCTGATTTCCGACGCTCGCGCTCTCTATTCAAAGCTTCGCGAAGGAAATACGGCAGCGACTGTAGCCTCTGAAGCGGCTCAGGTTGTTCGTCCTGCCGTGGAAGTAGCAGAAGCTGCAAATGAAGGCATCACTGCTCTCCGTGGCACGGCAGAAGTACAAAATCGTGTCAGGAGCATTCTTGAGACACCTGAGTTTGCTCAGGTCATGAAGGCACGTGGTCTCAAATCAGAGCAGATGGCCGAAGTCATTCTGCGCAATATCGATGACGTTGATTCACTCATTGCTATTGAACAGAGTCAGATGGGACGTCGCATGCTCCTTGGTGCTGCTATTGGCGGCGAAGCAGAGGTTGCTCGTATCTTCAGCGCTGCCAAAGCGGCTCGTGTCCTTATGACTACGTTGAATGTCGTCGGTGTCGTGGGAGACGCATTTGGTCTTGCGATGGCATGTGTTGACTACCAGGAGAACAGCAAAAAACTAACGCAAACAAAGAATCCGGTTCTGCGGGAATTTTATGAAAGCGCTCGTCCGATCATCATCGCACGTGGCGCGGTGAGCGGAGGCCTCCTTATTGGCGGAACGCTTGTTCTCTTTGCTCAGGGGGCAGCGTGGATGGGCCCTGTCGGTCTTGTGATGGCTGCTGCTGCGCTTGGCGCAGAAGGCGTCCGTCAAACAATGAATGCGAAGGAAGAAGTTCTAAAGTACTACGCAATGGATGAGAAGGATTTACTCTCGCAATCCACGGAAGGTCAGATGTTGGAGTGGGTTGGAAAAACTGACCCAGTGATGCGCAGTCGTTTGAACTGGTATCACTCAGTGTTGCCAGACGAACAGGTGCAGGACATGAATATTAATGCTCGTCGCAATGGTTATCGTTCGTACTTCTTGCGCACAGCTGCAGAGACCGTGCCACATGCGAATATCTTGGATGTCTCTCAGGAATCATTTATCAAGGCACTCAGCGACAAATCACCAGGAACCGTGCGCAGTGTTTTGGAGCAGGAAACGAAGTTCAAAGTCGCACGTTTTGTTGCCGATGCTGTGTCTTTTGTGTCAGAACAGACAAAGGGCATGTACACCTTGGTATCGTCAGATGTTCTGAGCAAGGCAGTACTGTTTGCGAAGGCAAATGAACGACTTCGCGTTAGTGGCAAGCCACTTGAACCGGATTCCAGCTCCGTTGCTCGCGAAGTGTTTATGGAGTCTCTCAATGATCGCAATGCTTCTGCCAAAGAGATTGAAGCGATGGAAAAGGTGTCCGATAACACCTTGGATTTCACGCGATTACTCTTGGCTCCACTTCGCCATGATCTTGCTGTTCTTGATCAGAAAATCCTTACATCAGATTTGAGCGATGATATGAAGGCATCTGTTCGCGGTTGGTATGCTGAGGAATTGTGGACTGTACTGCAGAGATTGTATGTTGATTCAAAACAAAACTGGAAGGATCCACGTTCGCTTGATGCCATTCAGAGCAATCTGCAAAATATCCTGAGTACACAGCCATCATCGGTTGCTACGAAGATCAAAAAGTCCGATCAATTGCCTGTTCTTCGTGGAATTGGACAGAATCCAAGTCGTTTGTCACTCGGTGGCATCATCGATCATGTGAATACGTATCGTTTTGTGAAGCCAACTCATTTAGGTCTTGAAGGCCGCGCTCTTCCTCTCTCCAACCTCAATTTCTATAGCATGACAGGTAAGGGCAAGAAGGCTGTGCTCAAGGTACCGCAGGGCAAGGATGTGGGTTGGGTCTCAAGCGATATTCCGATGTATCAGGTTGCGAGTTATGAGTCATCGCCGATGTACAACATTCCGCAGGATGGTCATCCAGCCTACTTCTTCTTGAAGAAAGGTGTGACATATTCCTTCTGGAGCGAGGATAAGAAAACGCAGTACGTTATTAAGGCAGAATAAGAGTTCTAAAGCCTGGTCTTTTTGGGCTTATTTCCCTAGGATAAGCCAGCTCCCAGCTTCGTCATGCACTTCGGCATGACTACGCCGAGGCTTACGTTATGAACCGCCGAAACTTCTGCATTATCGCGCATATCGACCACGGCAAATCCACGCTGTCCGACCGCATGATGGAAGTAACCGAGACATTGCAAAAGCGAGATATTAAAGAGCAGACATTGGACATGTTAGATCTTGAGCGCGAGCGTGGGATTACCATCAAGCTCACGCCGGTTCGTATGCGGTACAAAGGCACCGAGCTCAACCTCATCGATACTCCTGGTCACACCGACTTCCGGTACGAGGTGAGCCGATCGCTCGCAGCGTGTGAGGGTGCGATTCTCTTGGTGGATGCCTCACAAGGGATTCAGGCGCAGACGCTGGCTGTTCTCTACATGGCGATGGAGCACGATCTCGTCATCATCCCCGTTCTCAACAAAATCGATCTTCCTGCCGCAGATCCAGAGCGTGTCAGCAATGAGGTCATCAAAATGCTCGGCTGCAAAAAGGAAGACATTCTGAAGATTTCCGCGAAAGAGGGGACTGGCGTGAGGGAAGTCATCGAAGCCGTCATCGACCGCATTCCAGAGCCAAAGGAGAACAAGGGAAACGTGCCAGATAGTGCTCGTGCGCTCATCTTCGACGCGGTCATGGACGAGTACCGTGGTGCTGTTGCCTACGCTCGTGTGATGGAAGGCACGTTCAAGAAAGGGATGAAGGCTAGACTCCTCGGTTCCAAGGTAGATTTCGAAGTATTGGATGTTGGTTTTTTCTCTCCAAAGTACGTGTCCGATGACACGCTGGAGGCTGGTCAGATCGGATACATTGTTACAGGCTTAAAGAACGTTGCCGAGGCGCGCGTGGGTGACACCATTGCGTCATCGCCAGACTGCGTTGCACTTCCAGGCTACAAGAAAGTGCAGCCGATGGTGTTCGCGGGGCTCTACCCAACGCAAGCTGATGAGTATCCGAAACTTCGCGATTCACTCGAGAAATTGTCCTTAAACGATGCCGCCATCGAGATCTCCTACGAGCACAATGCGGCTCTCGGAAATGGCTTCCGCTGCGGATTCTTGGGGCTACTCCACATGGATATCATCCAGGAGCGCCTGGAGCGTGAGTACGATTGTGACCTCATCATCACAGCGCCCAGCGTACTGTACGAGGTCGAGCTCAAAGCATCGCGCCCGGCATCGGTGGTGCGTGCAAGTCTGTTTAAAGAAGATGATCCAACGACCGCGCTTGTCAGTAACCCATCCGATCTTCCTGACCCAACGTTCATCGAGGAAGTGCGCGAGCCATGGGTGAAGCTGGAAATCGTCTGTCGTCGCCAGGACGTTGGCCCTGCGATGCAGTTGGTGCAGGAACGCCGTGGCATTTATCTGTCACTGGAATACATCGATGACGATCGCGCTCTCATGCATTTCGAAGTACCTCTCGCAAGCATCGTCTTGGACTTCTTCGATAAGCTGAAGTCGGCAAGTTCTGGCTATGCATCCTTGAGTTACGAGCACTTGGGATACCGCAAAGATGACCTCGTGAAGATGGATATTCTCCTGCTCGGTGAGCCAGCGGACGCGCTGAGCGTTATCGTGCACCGCTCCGAAGCTCGCGATGCTGGCGTAAAGATCTGTAAGCAGCTCAAAGAAGTGATTCCAAAGGCGCAGTTCCAGATCCCGATCCAAGCGGCAATCGGTGGAAAGATTGTCGCTCGTGAAGATATCGCTGCCATGCGCAAAGACGTCACTGGCTACCTGTACGGTGGCGACGTGACTCGTAAGAACAAGCTTCTGGATAAGCAGAAGAAGGGGAAGAAGCGTATGAAACAAATGGGTAAAGTGACCCTGTCACAGGACGCGTTCTTAGCGGTGCTGAAGCGGTAATGGTACTGTACGGATGGTGACTTTTACACTGCAATGTCTACGGAGTGGTTGAGATTCTCTCGAGATGGATCTGGCTCTATATCTGGTCCAAGTATTCCGTAATAGGGAATTGCATAGAGGCAATGTCGTAGATCCATTTTCGTTACTACTGCATGCCTCAGAACTCCCCAGATCGCTCCTGTGTACCCATTAAAATAATCAGGCAGCGGCGAATCCTGCTCCGAGAGAGATGGGTGTTTTGCGCTCAATTCGCCGTGCCGTCGCTCCAATTCGAAATTAATGTTGAGCCAGTGGAACACTGCATTCACGTCTGTCGGAGTTTCTAGCGGCGAAGTGCGCAAGTCTTGCGGTATTGCTTCCAAGGCCATCCGTACTTCTTCTGGAGTGATCCCTTGTTCATCACCTTCTATGGTAGCCAGATGGACGTCTGCAACAGTAGGTATATTCATAGAGTAGTATGATGAAAGTGTAGCGCTTTTATGGAGTGCATGTACGGATATGACTGTGCTCACCTTCACTACTTTCAGTGGCAGGTTCACTCGGTAGCGTCACCGCAACAATCCTTGATACACCAACAATTTTTCCTGTTTTTGTATCAATACCGACATTTTGTACAGACACGCCATCACTATCAGCAGGTAGTTCAGGATACGCAATTCCCTTTTCTCGGTTGGTCTCGTCCAGACTCCTCACAAACCCTGCAAAACTCGCTCTCTGTGGAATAGCGCAGTGTCTGCCATCGGGAGTCGTACGTCTCATGGATCCGTCATACATCTCTGCCCAAATATTCGAATCAGGAAGAGTAGGCGGCAAATCATAGTATGCAGAGTATTTGCGCAGTGGGCAGGTATCGCATACCTCTCTGCATTGAGTTGCGACTCCTTCCAGAAGTCCTCGCAATGTGTGCCGAGCGCCAAAGAGCCCCCAATATTCTTCATGGTGTCCACTTTCATGTGTGCATGGATTAACACCTCTTGCTTCACTGTATTCGCGCAGCACATCTGTATTCACACCACACCAGTGTAGTGCACGTCGAATCTCCTGCTCGGTCCCCACAGGGCTATCTCGTAGCTCCTGCGGTAATGCTCCTACAAACCTAGGCATTTCTACCTCGGACCATGGTTGATCTTGTGCGCATGCGGCTTCGTATAAAGTGCGGTATTTCATGGAGTGAAAAAAAGATGAGGAGGGAGATGGTGTCAGATATCTCTTTCCTTGTCTACTCATCATCGTCTTCCTTCTTGTTCTCAGCGCGCAACCGAGCGAAGTACTTCTCCATAACATCCATATATGGCTCCAAAATGTCTTGGAGAATCTTCACGGTCATCGGCTGCATTTGTTCGTAACTGAGTCCGCGCTTAATGCTCTCGAAGTAGTCAACAAGGACGAAAGTCGTGAGCTGTAGAACAGTGCCATCGATATTCCCTTCATCGACCATCAACTTGCTTAAAATACGCTCAGCATCGGTGCTCATGACAAGCTCTAAACGGCTTGTCCAAAGTAAAATGTCTCTCTGCGCTTCTTTTGGAAGGCCGCCGTCTGCTTCTTTCGAAATAGCGAGCTGTTCTGGTGTTTTGATGACCATCTTCTGCTCAGCAATGAATTCATCGACAGCTTGCAGCGAACCTTCGTGAATGAGTGAGAGAATCGCCAAAATGAAGATGGATGGACAGTCGCGAGCGGCGAGACGTGAAATGAGCTGGAAGAGGTGTGCGTACTTCGCGTCGCCTAAGAATTGGCGAATCGTCGAAGCCACACGATCATCGCGCTTGCGTGCCTTCTTTTCCTCTCGAATGATTTGCTTAATCTGCTGTTGCGCTTGCGCGAAACGCTGCTTAGCTGCCTCGGACAGTTGCTCGGAGGCGCTGGAGGCACCTTCGCTCGGGGTAAATGATTCTAAGCCGCCAAAATCTTGCATCATATAGAGAATAACAGGGGATCGACGAAACCAGAAATCTGATCATCTAGCAGTAACGCACTCATCCTTAAGCTTTCTTTGCTTCGGCCTCATCTGCCTTCACCTCAATAGCGATAGCCACGGATTGTGTTCCGACAGAGATAGTGGCGGTGTGCTTGCCAATAGCCTTAATTGCTTTGTCGATGGAGATAGAGGCGGCAGGGATATCAATGGAGTATTCCTTCTTGAGAGCCTTGCTAACGTCGGTCTCAGAAATAGCAGCGTAGAGC
Organism: uncultured Candidatus Peribacteria bacterium; assembly: GCA_964575275.1. GTDB lineage: Bacteria > Patescibacteriota > Gracilibacteria > Peribacterales > Peribacteraceae > CAZKJL01. The sequence continues at coordinate 62,486 of CAZNPE010000002.1, forward strand.
TTACCAGCCTTACTTGCTTTTCCGCTTACGTGCACAACCTTTCCAGATAGAGCAGAAGTGAGAGACGATTGTACTTCGCGCTCACGTTCGCGCTCCAAGGCACGCTGCTTAATTTGCTCAGCGTAGACACGTCGTACGTTTGGTGTCACGACCATCGCCTTGTTCTGTGGCAGGAGGAAGTTGAGGGCAAAGCCACTCTTCACGACGATGAGGTCGTTTTTCTTGCCGACGCCGGGAATGTTCGTGAGGAGGAGGACTTCCATCTGTACGTTGATTGAGCCGGAAGATCATAGGGAAACTTGCACGCAATGACAAGGGGAGTTTTTCTTGTCAAGATAGGTCGTCGAGTTTTTGAGTGATTCTCGCAAATAGACGAGTTTTAGCGTGTGAAGAGCTTAAACATCCATGGAATAAACGAGAGCCAGCTTTTTCCGGGCAAAAAGCGGCGTTCGGTGGTTACGTACCAGTCTTCTAGATGCGCAAATCGGTCAGCGTGAAGCGAGAGATTTTTGATCGAAATGCCGTGGATAGAATCGTCGTGAGCGTAGATAGAGAGTGGCGAATAGAGAACAATCGCTGGCATGTCGCTCTTCCAAACGGTATTGAGCTGCTGCAATGCTTGGGTGCGTGAATTGGCATTACTCGTTTCACGAATGCGCATGAGGAGATCGTCCGCTTCGAACGATGCATACTGCGACAAGTTGAACGCATCGAGTCGTAGCTTGCTTGGGTCGGATAAGTCTTGGATCTGGCTGCTATGCCAGTATGGGTAGCTATCCAGGTTGTCGAAGAGCGATTGGCCAAATAGCACTACATCGTAGTCACGCCGCATGAGCTTATTTTCAAATTCCTGCTTTGTAGCCGCAACAACGATATTCACTCTCGCACCGACGGCTTCCCACTGCTTTTTTACCATTTCGGCAACGATGGGATACGAGTCAGGTTTTTTATTGGTCAAGATAGTGAGGACAAGTTCGCGTCCTTTATCGTTGATGCGCGTGTGCGGTGAGTCCTCTGGTCGTTTGCGACGCAGGAATCCTTTCTCAAGGTATAAATCGTCGATACCAATCTTCTGGGGGTTGTTGGCTGGTAGGGACTTCGATTTTGCAAATTGCTCAATGAGTTGCTGTTCTTGCACCGCACGATTGAATGCGTCGGCATCGGTGTAGCGTTCTACGTATGCAGAATCCACGATATCGTCATCGCCATTCATCAGCTTGATGATGTTCATACCCATCTTGAGAGAGCCGCTCCCTCCATTGCCAGCGGGTAGTTTCACAAGCCATGCGCCTTCAAGGGATGCGCGGATGCGCTCAGGAAGTTGTGAACCTGTTTGCACAGGAAAGCCGTTGACGGTCAGAGGGAAGGTAAGGTCGCCAATTGATCCTGTAAGCGTGAGTTGTGCGCCTGTGCCGAGGAGCGCTACGCGGGGAACACTCGCCAATGGACCAAGGGCATTTGCCTCGCGTTGTTCTAGGAGTCTTTGCAGACGCACCTTCTCTGGCACGTTCCAGCTGGATTCAAAAAATGCTCCCTTCGCTGCAGCTGCATCGAACCGGTATCGCCAATCACCAAGATCAATTTCAAGTAATGGAGTATCCACAACCTTTGTTTCATGCAGCGTATCGGCAATAGCCTGCTTGTTCAGTGCGAGCTGTAGTCCTAGACGGACATTGCGATCGGCAGGAATGTCTCGGCCAAGATTGAAGAAGAGCCCGACGTACTGTGGTAGCGAGTAGGGAACAGGGTGAAAACGGCGAGGGAGAATAGGTTCACCTTCTGCATTCCGCGGAACTTGTCGGACACCATGGACATTGAGGATGTCAGAGAGAAGAGTGGAGTAGTCAGGGAATACACGGAAGACCATGCGATCAACTTTGTATTCAGGCATGCCCTCTCGCGCGAAGCGTTTCAGTGTAATTTCCGATGAGAGATCGGTTTGCAGCAAGCTTACAAACGAATAGGGGCCAGCCCCCACAGGCTTGAAGCCGAAGTCTAGTGTCTGGTCGAGTTTGTTGACTGGTGTTCCTTCAAATGCAGATGCTGGTACAAGACCGAGCGTGAGATTACTTGTGAAGAACGAGTACTGTTTACTGAGGCGGAAACGTACCGTGCGCTCATCGATCTTTTCCACTTCAACTCCTTTGAAGTTCTGTTGCAGGATCGGGTTTGGAAAACCTTGCTGCTGGATTGTTGTAAATGTGTACATCACGTCGTCTGCAGTGACGGGATGCGGTTTTTCCTCGGTAGAGTCATGCCAGTACAAGTTAGGCTTTAGTGTTGCCGTGTAGATGCGATTGTCAGTGCTGATGGTGACTGTCGCGAGGTCGTCTACCACTTTCTGTGTCTCTGGGTCGTATTTCATGAGGCCAGAGAAAACGAGCGACACAATGTCTCGGTTCACATCATTTCCTGCAATAAACCATGGGTTGAGTGGCAGGATTTCCCCGACAGCACCTTCAATATATGTGCCGCCAGGCACCGCGACGTTCTGCATATTTTCGGTGCGAAACATGCGCACAAGCATCGTCAGACTGCCGGCAAGAACCAACGTGAGAACGGCAAGCGCAATTCTCTCGAGACGCGACATAGCCGCAATCACTTTGATCGTCGAACGAAGGGGATTCATCTGAGGGAAACTATACTAGAAAAAGCTCGAAGTTCGAAGCACGAAATACGAAAAATTTTTTGAAATCTCGAAGCAGGTGATTCGCATCTCCTTCGGATTTCGAATTTCGTATTTTCCTTAGATGTACATCAACGCAACTGCGATGACGAAGAATGCAACGGAAATCCAGACGGTGAGCGTGAAGAGCACACGCTCGGCGCCACGTCGTTGGACGTAGGTGGTACCAGTGCCACCGAAGGTCGCAGACAAACCAGAGGCACGGTGTTGGAGGAGGATGAGCAGTGCGAGAATGCTTCCCAAGATTGCGTCGATGACGAGGAGGGCGTTGGACATAGCAAGGTTACTGTACTCAATAATGCGGAAATTGACAATGGATGGTGGGCGCCAAGGGATTCGAACCCCTGACCCTCTCGGTGTAAGCGAGATGCTCTAACCAGCTGAGCTAGGCGCCCTTAAAACATTGTCGAACGAAAGAACGACGAAGAGTATAGAGCGGAAGAGACAATTGGGCGAGGCTTTTTACACCCCATCTTTCTTTGACAGAAAAGTCCAGGACGCCTGGTTCTTCTTGGCAAAGAAAAACGTGAGTGATGTACTACGACTGCTATGCCAACTGTCCCAAAAGGATTTGAGGATTTAGCCGCAGAATTCGGGCACGTGCCCTTAGCAATAACAGGTATCGAAACAACCAAGGTTATGCGTCTCCGCATTGCCTTCGATCGCTCGGAAGCGGAAGGAGCTGCTGCAGCAGTCTTACTCATGAACGACGCGCTCCAAAGTGAAGAGCAAGATGCGATGGAACGAGCCGTCGCAGCACTGTGGAATGTCTGTTATCAGAAGAATAGCGGGGCTCCAGCAGATGCTCATGAGCAGTGTGTACGTGTTCTTAAAACGTTTTTTATTCAGAGTGAATCACACGTCAATCTTCAAGGTCGAGTGCTCCAGGCATTGAGGGGGGCAACACCATCACTCTTCGTTTCCGGAGCAGTAGAAGCGATGTCTGTTCTCGTGCTACAAAAGCGATTGGGAAGCTTGGCTGATAGCGGTGGTTTGGATGTGAAACACGAAGCAAAATCTCGGCTGCTTCAAACAGAAATTAGGGGAAAGCTGACTGGTGCCGTGAAGCCCAATCAGCGTGCCATTACGAATGTTGATCACAGAGATCAGACTCAAGCTCAGGCAATCCCTCTAACGCTTGGCGAAGGTGAACGTGAAAAACTCGATGCACTTCAGATTCCGACAAGCTCATCGCTTCTTGCTCATCAGATCTTTCAGAATGGAAAAGGGGTGAATGTGGAACGCCTTACCGACTATGCAGCTCGGGCTGCAGAACATGCTGGATTGAGCTCATTCCTGCGCCTCTGCATGCAATCTGTCGCATTTATGATGGAGCAGAGAATGGTGAAGGCAGAGCAGGTACAAGGATTACTGGCCGAGATGATGAAGGTGGTGATAGAGCAGCATGGAGACATGGCGAAATCGATCTTCCTTGGACTACAGCAGAGCAGCGAACTTCTCCGTGCCGCAGAGGAGAGAAGAGCCACGGCCGACAAAGAAACAGCACACGATACTGCAGCAAAGGCACCGGATACCCATCCAGATCTTCCGACAATTTCCGTTGTTGTGGCAAAAGATGCATCTGAGAAAAAGGAGGACAAGATTCCTCAAGATTTCCTGAAGCGACTTGGCATCAAACTAGCTGAAGGCGAGGCAAAACGTCTCGAAGGAAATCTTGCGCGTTGCAAAGCGCTTTCAAGAATCCTTCTCAGCGGTGCTCTCAATGCCGATGATGGGGCTGTCAGAGATGGATACAAGTCATTGAGTATTACCTATCACTCCGATAACTGTCCGGGTGACTATGGAAAGACTATTTATGTTTTTATTCAGTTGATGAATGAGATCTTGGGCGACGGAGGTGAAGTATCAAAATTTCTTCCGATGTGGAAAGAGGCGCGCGATGCTGCTCGCTATTTGCTCAAGCAGAGAGAGGCAGAAGGCTTCCTTAAAGGAGCTGATTCAAAGGGCGGTGCTCCTGGACCTAGCGGTGCACTCCTCGATTCTGAACAGTCTGACCGAGCGACAAGCATGCTCTACGAGGCTAGGAAGCATCCAGAGAATGCAATGCGTCATGTCATCAATGTGCTAGAACTCGTCGTGAAGGCGATGTCACCAGGGGAATAAAGCTATTGCGCGGCTCTAAGTCCACCGCTACACTCTCCCAGCTCATGTTCGCAATTGTCGACATCTCCGGCTTCCAGGAAAAGGCTGAAAAGGGCATGAAACTGCGCGTAGCGCGTCTTAGCACCCCAGAAGGCGAATCCGTAAAGTTCGACAAAGTCCTCCTCCTTTCCGAGGATGGATCCTCAGCAACGGTCGGTAAGCCATACGTTGCTGGTGCAACAGTCACAGCCAAGGTTTTGAAGCACGGCCTCGGCGAAAAGATCGTTGTTCGCAAGTTCAAGCGCCGCAAGCGTTTCCACAAGACGTACCGCGGTCACCGCCAGGAATTCACAGACATCGAAATCGTTGGTGTAGGCAAATAAGGAATTCTAGTACACTGCTGAAGTATTTCAGCTTTTTATGAATGTCGACGAACGTCTACAGGCCATCGAAGATCGCAATGCTCGTGTCGAAATCGATAAAGCGTGGGAGGTGAGCGTTGTTCGCCGTGGATTCATCGCGCTCGTCACATACGCCTGTGCCACTATTGTTTTGTGGTCGTTAAGCTCAGCGAAGCCACTCCTCGATGCATTGATCCCAACAGGAGGCTACATCCTCTCGACACTGTCACTTCCACCACTTAAGCGATGGTGGGTGAATCGTCGATCGCAGTCCTGATCTCTCGGACTGCTTCAAGAATCATCGCCATGTTCTGAAGGCACGCGATCGTTTCGCCGTAGCGCTCACCAATTCTCATGAGATGGTGAAGGTATCCGCGAGAATGTTTCTTGCTTGTTGATACAGGAGAATCAGCGTCGATCGGAGAGAAATCGTTGATATATTCCGAGCGGCGGATCTTTAGTTTTGTCCCATCAGAAAGCCATACATTGCCGTGACGTGCCTCGCGCATCGGTGAGACACAATCGAACATATCAATTCCCTTCGCGATCGCTGCTTTCAGCTGATGACGCTCACCGACACCCATGAGGTACCGAGGTGCATCTTTTGGCAAAATCGGACAGACGTAATCCAGGACGTCATACATTTCCTTCTCACTTTCGCCGACCGCAAGTCCACCGACAGCGTATCCATCGAAGCCGATCGCGATGAGTTCCTCGGCACATTTCTGACGAAGATCTTTTTCTAGCCCTCCTTGAACAATGCCGAAGAGGAGTGGAGATGTCTTCTTTCCTTTGAGCTTCAGATGCTCTTCCTTACACACTTTCGCCCATTTCAGCGTGCGATCAACGGCTTTGATTTGTTCGGCTCTCGCAGCAGTCGACGGCGGACATTCGTCGAAACACATGATGATATCAGCGCCGAGCTTGTGCTGAATCTGCATCGCTTCTTTTGGGCCAATGAAATGTGGTGCGCCACTGCGATGGTCGCGGAACTCCACTCCGTCATCGGAAATCTTTCGAATCGCTTCCAGTGAGAACACCTGGAATCCACCGGAATCTGTCAAAATTGGCTTATTCCAGCCTACAAACGAATGGAGTCCGCCCGCTTTTGCGATCACATCTTCTCCTGGAGACAGATGAAGATGATAGGTATTACACAGAAGAATTTCTGCCTGAAGCGCGAGGAGATCGTCGAATGTGATGCCTTTCATGGCACCAGCTGTTCCCACCGGCATGAAGAATGGGGTTTGGATATCGCCATGGGCAGTCGAAAGAGTGCCAAGGCGACCGGCAGCAGTCGATTTGTGGAGCGTAAACACGGCATCATTATGCGCGAAAGTCGAGGCAAGGAACAGGCCAGTTTGCGCTTGCGAACGCCAGAATATCCGATCCATTCGCCTTCCCAATCTGGCATACTCTGGCACGACCTATGAATTGGAAATCCGCCTCTCAGACATCGAACCTTGTCCTCCGAGTTCCCATCGGACTCTCCATGGTTTTCATCGGAATTTCTGCATATCGCGACTTCGCACCATTCGTTGCCAACGTGACGGACAGTTTGGGGTGGGTGAGTAGCTTTGGGTACGTGTGGGCATTCCTCCTCCCGGCACTCATGATTTTTGGTGGAGGTCTCCTGTGTATCGGTCGCTACTCATATGTCGCGATTCTCACTGGAGGTGTTGCGCTCGCATCGATTCCGGTTGGTATGGTGCTCAAGAACATCATCGGAGGTTTACCGCTTCCCGATGTTGTGTCTGCCTCGTATCCATTCATTGTGTGGCTTGTCGCTTTCTATCTGGCTGCGAACAAGTGGCCAGAGATGGATATGCCTTCGGAGCCTGAGGAGGCTTAAAAAAGATTCTTAAAGAGAAACCGACGAAACCAAAGAGTCCAACGATTAGTATCGTCGGACTCCTCGGATCCTTTGGAATCGTTGGTTTCCTACTTCGAATGGCGCTCGATGATCTTGTCGATGAGACCGTACTCGAGAGCCTTCTTGGCATTCATGAAGTTGTCGCGCTCTGTATCCTGTTTTACCTTTGGGAGCTTCTGACCCGTGTGATCTGCAATGAGCTGGTTCAAGAGATCCTTGGTCTGGATGATGTGCTCAGCGTGGATGGCAATATCTGTTGCCTGGCCTTCCGCACCACCGAGAGGCTGGTGAATCATGATTTCGGAGTGGGGGAGAGCGAAGCGCTTTCCCTTGGCACCGGACATGAGGATGATGGCGCCACCGGACGCAGCCATACCAAGACAGACAGTCGACACATCTGGCGTGATGAGCTGCATCGTGTCGTACATGGCCATGGTCGATGTGACCTGACCACCTGGGGAGTTGACGTAAAAGATGATGTCCTTCTTGGGATCCTGCTTCTCGAGGAAGAGGAGCTGAGCGATGACGGAGTTGGCGATATCGTCATTGATCGCTGTACCCAAGAACACAATGCGTTCCTCGAGGAGGCGAGAGTAGATGTCGTACACACGTTCACCGAACTGCGTCTTCTCGATCACCGTTGGGATGAGCACGTTCTGAGGCGTGATGGAACCACGAGAGATATTGCGGGCAACGGATTGAATCAATGGGTGCATAAAAGATGAATGAAGCGAAATGATATTTAGGTATCTGTGTATTCATCACTATTATACCGCAAGAAACCGCATTTTCGGCAGTATTCAGGAGCGCTGGATTGTGTTTCAATAGAGGAAAGATTAGTTTGATTGTCATTCCACACTTCTTGGCTTCCCAATGTCACAAAACATTCATAATTGGCAGCAGACAATGACCGATTTCCTGGTAAAAAAACCAGCGAAACCGCTCGTTGTAATCATTGGTCCCACGGCGAGTGGGAAGACAGCTTTTTCCATTCAGCTCACGAAAGAGCTCGCATCGCAGGGGGTCACAGCAGAAATCGTGAATGCTGACTCGCGTCAGTTCTACAAATACCTCGATATTGGAACGGCAAAGATTACGCAGGAAGAAATGGCCGGTGTGCCACACCACCTGATGTCGATCTTGGATCCAAAAGAGGACTGCAATATTTCGTGGTTTCAAAAAGAGGCATCCAAAGTCATCGACGAGATTCAGAGCAGGGGACATCTGCCAATACTCGTTGGAGGATCGATGCTCTATGTCAGCGCGATTGTCGATGGACTTCTGCCGATCGCATCATCGCCTGAGATTCGTGCGCGTTTAGAAAAAGAATATGACGTGGATGGCGGCGAAACACTGTACAAAAAATTGCAGGAGATTGATCCGGAATCCGCTGCGTCATTTTCGAAAGAAAATAAAGTGTACGTGGTACGTGCACTCGAAATTTATGAATCGACTGGAATCACAAAATCAGCGCAGAAGAAAGCCGCAAAAAGCTCGTATGATGTCTGCATTCTTGGCATCGATTTGCCAAAAGAAGTGCTACAGAAAAAGATTAATGATCGCACTCGATTGATGTTGCAAAACGGCTGGATAGAAGAAGTGCAGTCACTACTGGAAAAAGGATATTCCGTCGATGATCCAGGGATGAAAAGTTTGGGCTACCGCGACATTGCTGAGTACATCCAAGACAAAGGAAATCTGGAAGAGCTCACTGAAAAAATTTCATCCAAAGTGCGTGCCTACGCAAAGAGGCACCAGACCTGGTGGAAGAGAGATGAGCGTGTGCAGTGGATCTAAGCCGCCTGTAGCTTAATTTCCTGCGCCAAATTCCTACGCTGCAAAATAGAGTTTTTGGCGACTTCTTGCGTTTCCAGTGCCTTGCCGCTCGCGGCCTTTGGCATGGATTCCACACGGTTCGCCTTGGTATCGAGCATGGAGACGAGCATTTCCAGAGACTTGCTTACTGGGAAGAGTGCGATCTTCAGAATATTTTTCCCAGCGTTCACAACATCGGTACCGAGGTCACCACTTTTCGATGGATTTTCCGGAAGTCTGTTGGAGGCTGGAGACATAGAGAGAGGTTAGAATTTGAAAACGTCGGCATGGACTTCGATGCGTTGCTTCATCTCCCATAGCTGTTCGATCATATTGGCGAGCTGAGGGCTGGCATCAGGCGTTTGTTTCGATTTGTAGAACTCGTAGATGTGCGTGAGAAGTGTCGCGATATTTACCATCGCCAAATCTGTTTTGGATTTCCATTCTGCATCCAATTTGTCGTAGATCTTCTTATTCAAGAATGTTTCTGGCTTTGTGACATCGATCTCGCCTTTCTCGAGCAACTTGGAAATCGTCTTCGCAAAATTGGTGTGCTCCGCATCCATATCACCAGCAGCAGGCTGGCCTGCCTTCTTCTGCGCGGCTTCGGAGAGCTCGGCCGGGTTATTCATCATGGACGCAAAGTCCGCCATACGACGTAGTATAGCAGATAAAGACAGTACACACACCCTAGCGACCGTCTAATGCAAGGGAACAGAGAGATGCGACCATGGAAATATTCGTCACGTTCTGAAGATGTCCAAGATGGAAGTACCGTGGAGACTCGGTAATCTCTACAGTTTTTTGAATGATTGGAAGAAGTGCATTTTCACCGACAAACAATCGAGAAAGATATCCTTGTACAGGACAATCGAATGTGTACATTTTTACCCCCGATGGGCTCATGAGCTTACCTTTAATTTGAAACTGTCCGCTCTCATTCAATATTCTCATCGCTTCTGCCACGACGCTCTCATCAATCTGAGCGCAAGAAGCATCTGAACCATGCAAGGACACAACTGCTTGCTGTAGTGCGATGGGAAGTCTTGTCAGTAAATTGCTAGCTCCAAAATGCATCGCAACCCGTCGGAGTGGCTCCACCACTGCCTTATTTTCCACAACGTCTGCGATGCGTAATACAAAATCCTTCAGTATTGATGATGTATAGAAGGATGCTGCGAGAACTTCAGGATTACCAACAGAGAACTCACAGAAGTCTTGTACCTCCTCTGGCGTATGATAGAAGCCTCCAATGAGCTGACGTCTTTGCGCCAAGGTCATTCCACGCTGGGAAGCATGTGCTCCTTGGATGATTTTATCGAATGCTTCTGTCGGTAAGTCTTCCGAGAGGACATTCGGAGCAAACTCGCTTTCGCATACTTCACGAATGTGACCTGCAACAAGATCGGGTGGGCAGACTCTTTCTATGAGGCCGCTAAATTTTGCTGATTCGGTTTGATACGAATCTGCCAAATTCGGATTGTTCAATATTGCTCCAAACATCAGTTGGCGAAACATCATTCCATGCTCTCCAATTCCATTGCGAGAAATGGTTTCTGTATGCTTCAGCAATTTTTCCTCAAAAGTTGGATGCTCAAGAGACATAAATATATTATGAATTATATTTCTATAAAGTAAATAAAGAGCGTCACGAAGTCCTGTAGCCACTATTGAGGTGGTGTACACTCATACACGTGAAGCTGTCCGACGTCCTCACACCGGCGATGCTCAAAACCACGAGCCCGTTCATTGAGGCGCTCAAGGCGATGGAAATTAAGACGGTGCACGATCTTCTTCTGTATTTACCACGCACGTACGAGGATTTAAGTGAATCCACGACACTTTTGGGCGCAGAGCCGAACGAAAAAGTGACGCTCCACGGAACAATCAGAAAACTCAAACTTGTTCGCACACGTTCGAAGAAAATGTTGGTGCAAGGACAATTTGAAGATGAGGCTGGAGATTTTGCAGAAGTCATCTGGTTCAATCAGCCGCACATCATGCGCATGCTGAAGGAAGGGCAAGTGGTGACGTTGATTGGGAAGGTGGTGGAGGATGGATACAAGCTGAAAATTCAGAGTCCGCAGTTTGAAGATGGTTCCAGAAAGGTTGCACTTCACGCTGGACGCATTGTTGCCGTATACGCACAGAGCGAACAGATTTCTAGCCGATGGTTACGTGAAAAGATGGCGCTTGTTCGTCCGATGATCGCTGAGCTCAAAGAGACGCTACCAGACGACATCATGGCATCTGAAAAGCTTTTGTCTCGTAGCCAAACGATCGATGAATTGCATTTCCCAACATCGCCAGAACGGCTTGATGAAGCCAAGCAGCGCATGGCTTTCGAAGAGATGTTCGCGGTGCAGACTGAGGCGCTGGAACGCAAGAAGCTGTGGCAAGGTGAGAGGCAGAAGCGTTTGCAATTGCCGATGGATGCTGAACTCATCAAAGCATTTTTCCAGTCACTCAACTTCACGCCAACGGGCGGACAGAAAGTTGCTATCTATGAAATTCTGAAAGATATGGAGAAAGATCGTCCGATGTCGCGTCTCTTGGAGGGTGATGTCGGTTCCGGAAAGACACTTGTTGCAGTTGCCGTGATTGCCAGCGTTCTTGCTCGCCGTGGCCAGTGTGCACTGATGGTTCCGACTGAAGTGCTGGCAAAACAACACGCAACAACCATTTCACGATTGCTCCTCACATATTATTCATACATTCAAAGTGGAGACTTTACGAAGAAGGGGATCGATGCGAATCATTTGAAAGCCATGCCACAGCCAACGATCGCATTACTCACAGGATCAGTTGCTGCTGCAGAAGCGAATGATATTCGTCGTCGATTAGCGCAGGGACTCATCGATATCGTCATCGGCACACATGCGCTCATCGAAGATTCGGTGCAGTTTAAAGACCTACGCCTTGCGATTGTGGATGAGCAGCACCGCTTTGGTGTGGCGCAGCGCGCGCGGCTCAAGGATAAGGGAAACCCGCATTTCCTCTCCATGACGGCGACACCCATTCCACGCACGCTCGCACTCACGGCGTACGGCGATCACGATTTGTCTGTGCTCTTAGAAAAACCAGGACAACGCAAAACAATCATCACAAAAGTTGTCGCACCGTCAGGGCGAAAGACTGTGGAACTCTTCATCGATCACCAAGTCACAGAAGGTCGTCAGGCATTCGTGATTTGTCCGCTCATCCAAGAATCGAAAGTCGATGAAATGATGGAAATCAAAAATGTAGAAGCAGAGGTGAAGCGCTTGAAGGAAGCCTTCCCGAAGCGTCGCATCGCCAAGCTTCACGGCAAACTCACACCGGATGAAAAAACTGACATCATGCAGCGATTCAAAGATCGAGAGTACGACATTCTCGTCTCGACGTCTGTCATCGAAGTTGGTATCGATGTACCCAATAGCACGATCATCATTATCGAAGGCGCGGAACGATTTGGCCTCTCGCAATTGCACCAGTTCCGTGGACGTGTTGGTCGTAGCGATCATCAGAGTTACTGCTACTTGTTTACGACAACCCCAGAGCAAGCTCGCTCCGATCGCCTGAAGGCCATGGAACAGCACGATTCTGGCTTTATGCTTGCGGAAATTGACTTAAAGCTTCGTGGTCCAGGCGAACTTTTTGGAGTACGCCAGAGCGGCCTTCCGGACTTCCGCTTTGGCGGGCTTCTGAATGTTGAACTTGTTCTCCGTGCACGAAAAGCAGCCGAGAAGTATCTTGGGCTAGAGGTAGAGAAGATTGCGGTTTAGAGGAATCCACAGAAACCAAGGAGTTCAACGAATCCGAAGAGCTCTATCTTTGGTTTCATCGGATTCTTCGGATTACTCATTACTCAATCGGATCCACATCCACCACCACTCCCGCAAGCGGAATTTTTGCGAGCACCTCACGTAGTTTTTCGCCCCTCAGCGTGATCTGCCATTCACCACGACCGCCGTGCATCTCTTCCATCATGCTGACACTGACGGATGTATTGTGTGCAGCTTTTTGTGCAGATGCGTACGTGTCGATCGCTTTCTTTCTATCACCACGTACGATGAGCGCGATCATTTGCACCGATGGTGGGTACTTCGCTTTTTCGCGCAGCGTGAGTTCGCTCTCTAGATACTCGAGTGGCTTTCCGTCGATGGCATGTTTGATCTCCGGTGTCTCGGGACGGAATGTCTGGACGACTGTCTTCCCACCTTTGCGTCGCATGCGAAGTGCGATGGTTGCGAGCAATTGGAAGACTCGCTCACCCGCGCGAAAATCTGGCCGAGATAAGCCAATGTCAGCAATCAAGACTCCTGCGAAAGTCACGCGTGGGGAGGCGAGTGCACGCACGACTGGCTGCGTGCCAACGGCGATATCGATTTCACCACCGTCGATACGTTTCAAGATTTTCTCCACCGCTTTTGGTTCGTCGAGAGTCTCGGCATCGATACGAGCAATGCGAGCAGCAGGAAAAATTTTATGAAGGAGTTGTTCGGCTCCTTCTGTTCCAGCGCCCACTGGTTTCAATCGGAACGACTTACAGTTGGGGCATTGCTCGGGCACAGGAATCCTTTCGCCACCGGCGCGATCGAACAGCATTGGCTTTCCCTGGACGGTGACGACCGAGTAGGGGAGGTTAGTCATTTTCGAGACGATCGGCTGCTTACAATCGAAGCAGAGCATACTCGTGGCAGTGCCGCGTCTATTCAGCACGAGCACCGATACTTCTTTCTTTTCCAAGTTCGACTTTAGGGCTTGGAGAAGCGGTGCAGTGAATGGGTACACTTTGCCAAACTCGGCGAGTGTGAGATCGACAATCTCGATTGCCGCGGCTGCATCTGATCCATCATTTCGTACGGACAGTGTGTACCGGCCACCTGGTTCTTTTGTGTGTTTCAGACTTTCCAGCGACGGTGTTCCCGAAATCATCACGAGTTTAGCGTGTGCCTGACGAGAGAGAACCTCTGCCGTCAAACGTGCATGATAACGTGGTGTTTGCTCGCTCTTCAGTGTCCACTCGTGCTCATCGTCCACAATGAGTAGTCCGATGTCGTGGATGGGAGCAAAGAGCGCAGTGCGCGTGCCTACAACGACGCTCTGTCCAGCCGTTGGTAGCGTCCGGTAGAGCTCACGGCGTGTAGCAACTGTTGTACTACTGTGAAGTGTGTGTACGGTGGTTTGTGACCCTAAGAGCGACTGCAATTCTTTCGCATAGGCATCTGCCTGGGAAATATTCGGTGCAATCACAATACTGCTCTTTCCAGCATTCCATGCTTTCGCAATCAATGGCAAAAATAGCTGTGTGCGGTTCGTTGCGCTTTCATCCAGAACGAGTGTTGGTCGCGCATCACCGAAGATAGTCGTTGAGAGTTTTTCATCACTTTCATTTGTTTTCACACTGAGATTTGGATGCCGAAGATTCGTCACAGGCTTCGCTTGTTCTACCCTCAAAACTTCCTTATCTACAAGAGACGAAAGAGTCTTTCCACTGGCACCAGTTTCATGAAGTAATTCATCATCTCGCACTCTCGTGTGTTTCTTCACATACTCGATGGCAGCGATCTGATTTTTTCCGCGAAGTCCATCGTGCGGTGCCGATCCCATCGAATAGAACCACTGCGGTTCCTCCACGATATTTCTCCAAGGAGTTCCGGGTAAGAAGACTTGGAGCGCGCGGCGCGGACTCACGAGGTAGTACTCGCACATCCAGAGCATTGTCTGGAGCATTGCGTGTGTCATGACAGGTTTCTCGCTGATCACACGTGAAATATCTTTGATTTTCATCGGAAGCGTTGCTGTCTCTTCGGATACGCCAATCACAATGCCTTCTACCTGTCGATTGCGCAGCGGCACGAGAACTAAAGAACCTGCTTCCACTTCGTCTTTCGAGCGGTACGTCAAACCGTGCGCGAGAGCGCTGCTTTGCTCGGAGGTGACGACGGTGAGGAGCATTGAGTTGATTCTACTCGCTACACGCTCTTCGCTACACGCTTTTTATCAATACAGAGTGATATCGCGAGGAGAAGCATCGCTGCAGGGATCATCATCTGTCGGTAATACGACTCAGCATTGAGGAGAAATTTCACGTTTGGCGTGCACAGGTAGATGAAAAGGATTTCCGCAAACATGACTCCTCCCCAGAGTAGTAGCGGCAACGAAGAACGACGAATCAAAGCGTCATCCTTCCTGATGCCTATCCCAATGATCAAAAGAAGCGCAGGAATGACATACCACGTGATGCCGAACGATCCACGACTGAAGAGACCGCGGACTGCTTCCATCACCGCGTCCGCATGGAATGTGAGGCTGGTATCGGAGCTATGTGGTGTGAGCGACAGTCCTTTTGCCCACGCAAAGATTGGCCATACGACTGACAGTGCAAGTGTGATTACGATTGGGAGAACCAGAGACTTCCATGCCATTTTTTGTTTCCAAGCAACGAACGCGACTGTCGCGAGCCATGGAGCAAGACCGAACACCGATCCTTCGGCTTTCGTCCAGACCGATGCCGCAATGAAAATTCCGGACAGAAGCAGATATCGTACGGCAGACTTTTCCGTCGTCCAAAGCCCGAGGAAGACGAGTGAAAGCAAGAAATACTGTGAAAGATTGAGGTCGCCGTAGCCTTGCGCCAGGTGCAGTCCCAGGAGAGGAATACCAACGATTGCGGTGATCGTGATGGCACTCTGTGCACTACCAACCATCGATCGCAGGAGAATATATAGCGAAATAAATGTCGTAATACTGAGGAAGTACAAAATCGTATTTGCAACAGTGTCACTCCACACTCGCTGAGCTTGGTTCGCGGTGATCTGCAATGTATGGAACAAGAATGGATACTGAGGCTTGGCCATACCCCGCTCTTCCGTAGAATCAAACGCCATTTTCTGGTCGACGAATGAAATCTTGGAACGCATCGTCCAGTTTGTCGCACTGTCGTACTGGAAGGTGGGAAGGAGTACTGCGTGTGAGAAGCTGTAGACTGCGTTCATCGCAAGGAGAAGCCCGCAGATCGCAATGAAGATCTTGTCCCATTTATTGAATTTTTCTTTTGTTTCCGTGAGACATTTCATCTGCAGTGATGGTTTCCAAAAAGAGATTCCACCTGCGGTTACAGTGATGAGAATGTGACCTCCGATAATTGAAAGCGGAACAAGTGGAATGCCAAAGACTGTGAGGCAGAAAAGTAGCAAAACATTCGTGAATGCCGCGATCGGTAGAGCAAGTGAAAGTGCAAGCCCCCAAGATCCTTTTGGTAACAGAAGTGATGCAATGGTGCTCCCTTGGAAGAGGAGAAGCGCAAGAATGCCGAAAAAAATGAATGTTGAGATCATGGAAGCTTGAAGAGAATCGATCCGTCGGGGAACGAGGTGAGACGTTGTGCCGTGCGTTTGAGTGAGCCGCACACTAGTTTCTGCACCGATGCGCCATTCTCAGTCATTGTCGTGAGAGACCACTCTGTTGCATCGAGAACGATGGCGTAGTTTGCAAGTGCGGCATCTTTTGCTTCGGAAGAAATTCGGATGGGGTACGAGAAGTAGCGCAACAATTTTTCACGGAAGTTTGCTCCTTGTTGATTTCGACAAACAAACACTGTGGATGTCGGTGTGGCAATTTCCTGTATAACGTCGGCAATACCAGAAACGGAACCAGCTTCATCGTATGTTCCTTTTTCGAATTCGTGCATGTGCTGATTCGTAAATCGAAGAAGATCAACACTGAATCGAAGCTGGTACAGACCCATGCCGCACAGGAGAATAAGAATGCCGGTCTGGAATCGTCGATCTTTGGGCGCAAACAGCGCCGCAAGTGCACAGATCAGGAGTGTTGCGATTCCCAGGAGAACCGCGACAGGAAGCCCTAAAGTGCGGTAACCACGCAGTGCGTGGAAACTACTCGGGGTGTAGGGTTCGGCAGTCATAGCCTGACGAAGAGCGATGAGAGGAGTGGCACTTCCCTTGTTCTCAATCTCTAATGTTGAAAATCCGATGGTCGCTTCTTTGTGCTTCGTGAGCATGTTGATGAACCATTTTTTATTTCCGGGTGTCCATCCTGGGGAAAGTGTGAGATCGACTTCGGCAGTGCCAAGCTCTGTTGCAGGAAGCGTAAAGCGAATGAAGTCAGTTGGCACAAAATTTCCTTTTGCATCGAGTGGCACCATGAAGACCTCCACCTGTTCATCGGCTTGGTAGGCGAGACTGAGTATGCCGCCTTGCCCTTCGATGGCTGTCGATGCGCGACCAGGATTTTCTAGAATGGCGCGCTCCACCGTGTCGGATTCGCTCACAAGGACTGGGCGAATGGAAAGCGTTTGTGCATGCGCAAAAGTCGTCAGTCCAACGAACACGGCGAGACCGACGATACTACTGCGCAGGAAATTCATTGATGAGAATCTACCAGAGGTAGAGCACTGCCGTCATGGCGAGCCACGTGACGAGAGGAAAGAATCCGTCGATGCACATGATTGCGGCACCGCGCATCGCGTACTTGTAGTTTGTTGCGAGGACAGAAAACGTGAAAGCGAACCACACCACAAAGACCGTGAGGAATGCGTCCCAAATACTTGCAACATTGACGATACTGAGAATGGCAGCAATCACACAGGTTTGTACAATTGCACTCACAATGCTCACTGTCATAGCAGGAGCCATCGCTTTCTTCATATCGTTCTTGGATACTCTGTCCAAACCGTGTGCCTTCGCCCACTTTTTTCCAAAGAGAGGGCCAAACCACAGCATGCCGATCGCCATGTAGGCGATAACTGCCACAATGATTTGCAGAATATGGTTCGATGCAAACACGAATGGAGCTTCAAGGAGCATCATAAAGTGAAGTGAAAGGGTAGATTGCCCCGTAGTGTATCGCTTTTGGCCAGATCGATTCCACTCTTTCAGCAAGAGAATGCCATCTTTGGCAAGTCGTCTCGTTCAAGATAGAATAGGGGACTATGAAGCAAATTCCTTCGAAACCAACGGAAGCACTCAACTATGCTGCTGAACGTGCCAATAGGCGCGAAGCGATAATGCTTGCAAAAGCACACCCAAAGATGTGGGCACCACTGCGCGCGTGGTTTCACTCGAATTGCCGTCAAACTTCGGAGCAGGAAAAAATGTGGAATCGAATGAAGGACATGCAGCAAATGGAAGAAAGATTCATCACTGGTGTCAGTGCTTTGCTTCGCATGAAGCGCTATGTGCACTCATCGCTTTCCAACGAACCACGTCCTTGGAACAGAGTGAATCATTTTGAAAATGGCCGAAAACAAAATGAGACGAGAGAATTGATTGAGCATTTTGTGAAACATGAAAAAATGAGATTCTTTAGCCCCAATCCTGAGACCATTGAGAGCGAGCACCAATATTTGGATAACGTGCATCAGCACCTTCAGGTCAGTGGTTCGTACGCATTTCACCTGACAAGCCAATGGAATGATGTGACAGGCGACTCTATTGATCCTTTCAATGCGGAAGTCTTTGCGATGCTACGGAATATCGCCATGCTCTTTGGCATTCGTTCGTATCATGAGAAGCAAGTGAAGTCTGTGGAAGTCTGTGAGCAGCTTGGAATCAATCCACTACTTATTCGATATTTCTTCCGCCCACTCGATGCTGATAGTAGCGGTATTCACCGTGAGCAATATGCAACGATGTCGGGAATGGCTAGGCAAGCCGCAGCCGATAAGCGAAAAGGAAAAATTATGCATTCCATGACGCCAGCGCAAAAAATTGTCGAGTTCGCCGGTACGATGGCGAAGGTAAAGGGTGGTCGATTACTTCCTTTTGCCGAAGTCATGGAAGGTCACCGCGCTTCCCGTCGTACTGCTGAGGCGTACATGGATACGACGAAAGAGAGCCCCGTATTCGTAGCGGCACGTAATCCGATGGATTGTTTGAATCCAGAGTTTGCAGGTATCTGGGAAGAAATCTACGTCGATACACATGCTGAATTTGCTCAGAAAGGTATCGATTTCGATGCAGTGCGCCGAATTGTTGCCCAGAAAAACGGCCTACAGCTGTGATTTAATTGAATTGAGAAATTATTGAAGGGACTGTAGAATCTCGCAGCGTTTTCGATCTTTCCCAGCGTAATAACTTTTCTCGGGACGTAGCTCAGTTGGCTGCAGAGCCGCTTGCGGATCTGCACAGGAAATAAACGCCGCTCGTTCATGAGATCGATCTTTCCCACGTATAACTTTTCTCGGGACGTAGCTCAGTTGGTAGAGCGCCTGGTTTGGGACCAGGAGGCCGCGAGTTCGAGCCCCGCCGTCCCGACCACTTCATAGATACCAATGCGCCCCTACAAGTACTTCGATCTCGTCATGGCCGCCTTCGTGGCGGTTCTTTTGATCAGCAACATCGCATCCTCTGCCAAGATTATCGATTGGGGTGTCTCCATCCACACACTGCGTTTGAGCTTCGATGCTGGAACGCTTCTCTTCCCCTTAAGCTACATCTTCGGTGACGTTCTCACCGAAGTGTATGGGTACGCACGCGGACGCCGAGTGATTTGGGTTGGGTTCTTCGCTGCCCTTCTCATGAGTGCAGTCCTCGCAGTCGTCGGCTATTTGCCAGGCGAGGAAGCATGGCAGGGCTATGCAGGCGACGCGGCATACGCAAGCATCCTTGGTGGTGTGGCATCGGGTGGCATCATTGTTGCGAGTATCACAGCGTATTTCTTAGGTGAGTTCAGTAACTCGTACGTCCTTGCGAAGATGAAAGTGTGGATGAAGGGACGAATGCTCTGGGCACGTACGATTGGCTCCACGATTATCGGACAGGGGATCGATACAGTTGTGTTCACCGTTATCGCCTGTGCGTTCGGTGTGTTCCCCTGGGAAATCGCGATGAGTATCATCGTGGCGAATTACATTTTCAAAGTCGCAATCGAGGCGATATTCACACCCATTACATATCTCGTTGTTGGCTTCCTGAAGCGCGCTGAGCATGAAGACTACTACGACCGAGATACGAACTTCAATCCGCTGAGATTTTCCTAAACACGAAGGAAGTGAGTGGTATAGTGAGCCCCTCATGGACAAATCTGCGCCTCTTGCGTATCGGCTTCGTCCAAAATCTCTCGATGATTTTGTCGGGCAAATGGACGTAGTGGGCGAAGGAACGCCACTGCGAAAAGCGATCGAGAAAGATATTCTTTCTTCTGTCATTTTCTCTGGTCCTCCCGGCACTGGAAAAACAACACTCGCGCGTGTGGTCGCAGAGGCAACAAAGGCGCAATTCGTGCAGCTCAATGCGGTGACGAGTGGCGTGAAAGATATCAAGGAAGTCTGTGGCCAAGCCGAGAAGCTAAAGACGGCTCTTGGTCAGCGAACCGTGCTCTTCGTGGATGAGATCCACAGATTCAATAAATCGCAGCAGGATGCGCTTCTTCCATCGGTGGAAAGTGGCGTAGTTATCTTGATTGGTGCCACGACAGAGAACCCCTATTTCTCCGTGAATAGCGCCCTCATTTCTCGCTCCCAGGTGTATTTGCTGAAGCCACATTCGGTGGAAGATTTGGAGCAGATTTTGGTCCGTGCTCTGGCACACAAAGATGGATATGACGGCAAAGTACAGATGCACCCGGACGCCATCAAAAAAATCGCAGAACTCGGCAACGGTGACGCACGTATCGCTCTCAATTTGCTCGAGCTTGCGGTGCTCATGATCGGCGCGAAGATTACTCGCGAAGATGCAGAAAAGCTCTTGAAGCAGCGCTCCATGCGCTATGACAAGAAAGGCGAGGATCACTACGATACGATCTCTGCGTTCATTAAATCCATGCGTGGAAGCGATGTCGATGCCTCTCTCCTCTGGATGTATAAAATGCTTGAGAGCGGAGAAGAACCACGTTTCCTCTTCCGTCGTATGAGCATCTTCGCATCAGAAGATATCGGCAATGCCGATCCACGAGCGCTTCAGATTGTTGTCTCGGCATGGCAAGCGTTCGAGATGGTTGGGTATCCGGAAGGCGAATACTTCTTGGCGCATGCATGCGTGTATTTGGCGCAGGCACCGAAGAGTAATGCCGTCACTCGCGCGATGGGTAGTGCAAAGTCGGCGGTGAAAAATTCACCGAGTTTGGAAGTGCCACTGCATCTGCGCAATGCTCCCATGAAAGCGATGGCTGAGAAGCATGGGTACCATAAGGGCTATCAGTACCCGCACAACGCATCGGAGGGTGTCGTGAGCGCCGATTACTTCCCCATTGGCTACAAAGGCCAGCGCGAGTTTTATGACCCAACAGATAGGGGATATGAGGCCGAAATCCGTCAGAGAATGCAGGCAGCACGAGTTACAATTGGAAAAAGTGCATAATTGCCAAAATAGCTAAAAAGTGATATAATAGTAAAAACACATATGACATCAATCACACGTTCCATTCGCTCGTTCGCGCACTCGCATGACGACATTCCAGCATTCCACGCTGCATATTTGGTAGCGGTTTTCCTCACAGCGTCACTTCTGAATCTTGGATTCTTCCTTTGGCTCATCGTGCTTCACATGGGATTGGACTTCGTGAAGTACCGTGAGCTTCATGGCTACAGCTACAGGAAAACAGTTCATGCAATGTTCCTGGAAAGTATCACCGACGTCGCGATGTTCTTAGTCGCACTCACGACTGCGGTGTATCTTCACCACACATTCTTGATCGCGATGGTTGGTGGCCTTGTTCGCTCCGAACTCACATTGCTTCGGGCGCTTGGAACAATTATTCCTAAGATTCACATTCTTGAGCACATCATTCACATCAGCGTTGATGTGCACTCATATTTGCATGAATCTGTTCCAGGCCTCGATCGTCCAATGACGCGCGTGCAGATTTGGTCGATTCGCACTGCGTGGGTATGTGCATTCCTCCTCTTCTTCGCAGTCATTTTGCACCGTGCCGATGAGATTCAGCTTCTCAATATTTTGGCGCATGAATTGGTGCCAGCATTGTAGGAATGATGATGAGTCCGCGCCCGCGAAGGGGCGCTCTGGTTTATAAATATAATGGAGAGCGGCCGTTCCTGGCGCGGCTAGAAGGGTATTGCGTCAGGAAATAGTATTTTTTCGATTCGCTTCGTTTCCTTTCGCCATGCCATGGAGTACGGAGTTTCCAGGCCGTCTCGGTATCTCTTTGTGAGGTCATCGAAGCGTTCGTCGACTGTCGCGAGGGTGTCGAATTTCGTACGTTTATCCGCATAGGCAAGCACCATCTGCTCGATTGTTTTTGGCATATCTGAGTCTGTTTCCGAGTAACCACGATGCGTGCGAACAATCTCTCCTAGGCCAGCGTATCCCTTCTCTGCGATAAACTTTTGGGCCGCAGATTCGTGTGGAACACCGTATTTTTCTTTCAGCGTTTTCCATGTACTTAATTCTTTTTCCGATGCTTTGAAATCTTCGTGACCAACAGGGGATTTGAAATCGACGAAACGCAGAAGGTCATGCACGAGTGCTGCGGCGATGACGGACTCTTTACGAATCACGCGCCCCTGTGCCACAAGTTCATCTGCCACCATTGCAGAGGCTCTTGCTACAGCCTGCATGTGCTTGACGATGTGCGCGGGAATCATCGTTTCTTTGTGCCAGGCTTTGATCTCTGTTTCTGTTGGCAGCGGCATGTCCGAGAAACGGAAATCGAGCTTTCGGCCTGAATCAGTTTCCTGAATATCGATATGAATACTGCCGTCGATGTCTTTTGATCTCTCGCCCCACTCTATCACACGAATCCCGGGGAATGGTTCTAGTTCTTCGACGAACTTCTTTGTTTGAGCTGGGTTCAATCGGTACAGGTCGATATGAGACAGGAGGCCTCCATACTGTTGCTCCAGTGCGTAGGTTGGACTTGTAATCTTCTGTTGTAGGCCTAGGCCTTCGGCCAACCCCTGAGTGAATGTGGTTTTGCCCGCCCCCAGCTCGCCCGAGAGGACGATGATGCAGGGTTTTTGGTAGAGGGAAAATGCCAGGGAAGCGCCTGTACGCCTCATTATTTGGTCATTTGACGCCTGAAGGGAACAGTGGTCGAATATTGACATTTATTAAATATTGTAATATAATAGTAGCAGACAATCCTTCAAACCCACATCAATCCTACACCAATCCCCATGAACACGAAGCGTATCGGATTCAGCGTTAAGCGCGTGTACAAGATGAAAAAGCCGCGCATGCTGGCACTGGCAAAGCAGAAGCTGTCCTTTATGGTGGCTTCCTTCTCTTTGTTCGCTTTCGTGATGGGTAACATGGTGGGACAGCACGGTTGGTATGCCTTCTGGAAGACAGTGATGGGCAAGGAAGATGATGCGCTCATTGCGTTCGTTGGGTTTGTTGCACCTGTGTCTCAGGTTCCGGACTACACCAAGTGGGCGAAGTACGGTGGTAACCCAGAGCAGCATACGTATCGTATGGTGCCAAAGGATGTGCTCGTTCCTCTCCCTGATTACGACATCAACGCTCTCCGCGCTCGCACAGGTCAGACATTTGTTGAGTCTGTGTATAGCGTCGGTAACCTTGGCGACTATGAGAACGGTGCCGACCATGGTGGTAGTCACGTTGGTATCGACATCCGTGTTCCGCTCGGCACGCCGATCCTCTCCATTGGTAACGGTGTTGTGCAAACGATTAGTATGCAGGAGTACGGCTACGGTCACTACGTCATGATTCGCCATCCAAACGTGCCAGATGCTTCCAATCCAGGAAAGACTGTAACGGTGTACTCCATCTACGCACACATGGATGCAGTGAACGTCATTGAAGGTCAAATAGTGCACAAGGGAGAAGCTATTGGTACCTCTGGTCAGACAGGGTTCGCCAGCGGTCCTCACCTGCACTTCCAGGTGGACAATGACCAAGCTCCATACCATCCATACTGGCCATTTACGAGTGACGAAGCCAACAGTGCTCGCATGACCTTCACACAGGCAATCAATGCAGGCTTGCACCAGGAACGTGGCGATGAGTACACAGTCAGTCCAATGCTCTTAGTCCAGCAGTACCGTGGCTACGTTCCAACAAACGTTGCGCAGTCTGCGACAACAGGCGTGAAATCTAGCACTGCTGCCACACGCACTCTCACCGCTGCTCAGCGCATTAAGGTAGCGAGGGAGGAGCGTGCAAAAGCTCGGCAATCTCGCGTTGCGACAACGACAACCATCAATGTCGCAACAGTGCCTGTTGGTGGAAACGAAGCTCCACTTCCATCCTCGTCTTCTAGCTCTCGCTCTTTTGAGCAGACTGTCCAAGTCCCGGTTGTGAAGACAGCATCTACGAACGATTCCGATGTCACATCGATGGGCACAAATAGTGAAGTGAGTGCTCTGCGCATTGTGCACAATGGGACGCTCTCACAGACATGGCAGAAGATCACGATTGTTGCCATCGATCGCAATGGTGAGACTGTGAAAAATCCTTCGTTCTCTGGTCGTCTCTACGTTATCCCAGAATTCGGTGAAGCAACGATTCGTCCAAGCGAACTCTCTCCGCTGGACTTCGTGAATGGTGTTGCAACGGTCAACGTTCTCGCTCGTGGAAGTAAGACGCTCTTCATTGCGACTCGCGGTGCCTTCAACACAATGAGTGCTCCGATGGTGTTTAGTCGATAGGGGAATCCAAGGAAACCGAAGAAACCAATGAATCCGAGGAAAGATTCTCCTCGGATTCTTCGGACTCCTTGGATTCTTTGGCTTCATCAGACTACTTCTTGCGCTTCGCAAATGATGTCAAAAGAAGAACGATCACGACTAATGCGACGAATGCCACACCCTTCTGTTGCGTATTCAAAAACAACGCGATGCCACCAAACAGTGTGCCGACTCCGGCGGTGAGTGCGATGACATGCCATGATTTCCATCCACGGTCGAGGAGTAAATGGTGCAGATGATCGCGGCCGCCACGCAGCGGAGAGTGGCCTCGCATCAATCGACGGAGTATCACAAAAGCCGCATCCAGAAGCGGAATTCCGAGAGCCAAGAAGACGGTTGCGACCTTGCCGCCTTGGTACACACCGAGGAGCCCCAGCATCAACCCAAAGAACATCGATCCGCTATCGCCAATCAGCATTTTCCCTCGGACATCGAAGAGTGCACCAGCGAGAGAAATTGAAGCGAGCATGAACGAAAGTGTGGCGATATCGGACTGATCATTGCGGAAGTAGGCCAAGCATCCGAGCATGAGAAATCCGATTGTCGAGATCACACTCACTTGCCCGGGGATGCCGTCGAACCAGTTGAGTGCGTTGATAGTGAGAAGCAGCCAACCAATCGTGAAGAGGCCGCTCATCACAGGGAGTGTGCCAAAGATGCCTGTTTCGATGACTGTTCCATCGAGCTTCAAGATTCCACCCAGCGGATTGGTGAGCGTGTAGATGCGTGATCCTGTCGCAAACAGAAGCGCTGCAGCGACGACTTGGATCAGAAGTCGAACAACAGGCGGTAGGGGAGAGCGGTCATCGAGGAAAGTGGTGATGCCCAAAAGACAGACAGCGATCACGACGCCGACTTCCTTTGTATCCAGTGCGTTTCCAATGAGAAAAACGAGAAGAAAGGTGACGACAGCAACGAGGCCTGTCGGATAGGGGAGTCGGGCACGTTTCAGGCCGTATCGCTCCGGGAAATCGAGAAGTCCAAGACGCGGGAAAAACCGCAGAGCCAAGCCATATCCGGCCAGTGCGAGCGCGAAGGCGATAGCTGTGGAGACGAGCATTGAGTAGAATTGTAGCGTATGAAGCATGAGTTTGTGTTTGGGCTTCTGGGAAGTAAGTGCAGCGGTCAGATCCGCAAGGTCTGGAATGCGTTTTTGAAAGAGAGGGGAGTGGACGGCTTCTTCGATTTCTATCCGACAAAAACATGTGAGCAATTGGAGCTTCGCTTATCTGAAATGTTTTTACTACACAGAAGGGGGTACGTCATTGGTGAGCAATTCCAAGAGACCGTGATTCCACTTTTAGATCGATTGGATACGAGCGCAGAAAAGAAAGGTGCAGTTGATACAGTCGTGAATGATGGTGGGGTGTTTGTTGGATATTGGATTGGAGACAGCGCAGATGCGCGACTTTCGCTCTGGCTTGCTGCATCGCCGGTGACTGAATTTTGATCTCTTGCATCCGAAACTCTCTCGCGTACACTCATCGTCAATGAAGAAGTACAAGCTTCTCAGTAGCGCGCCGTCCCTGAAAGGAAAGCGCGTGCTTGTTCGTGCAGGATTCGATCTTCCCATGGAGAAGGGAAAAGTCACAGATCAGACTCGTGTGGAAGCCATCGAGAAGACGATGAAGTTCATCCTGAAGCAGAAGGGAATTTTGATTTTGATGGCGCATCAAGGTCGTCCCAAGGACAAGCCAGACCCAGCATTTAGCCAGAAGCCGATTGTTCCTGTCCTCAAAAAAATCCTGAAAACAACAGTACACTTTGCTTCGGATTGTGTAGGAGCTGAAGCCGAAAAGGTCGTGTCCAAGGCCAAGCCAGGGGAGGTTGTGTTACTGGAAAATCTCCGCTTCCATGCCGAAGAAAAGAAGAACGACAAAGTATTCGCCAAGAAACTTGCGAAGCTTGCGGATGTGTATGTGAATGATGCGTTTACGAATTGCCACCGCGAACATGCGAGCATGGTGGGTGTGCCGAAGTTGATCCCTGCGTACATGGGCTTCAACTTGGAGCAGGAGATCAAGCACTTGAGCGTTGTCCTTGAAAAGCCGAAGCATCCACTCACACTCATCATCGCTGGCTCCAAGATGGAGACAAAAGTTCCGGTCATCGAGCGATTCTTGGCTAAAGGCCAGCACATCCTTGTTGGTGGCTGTATTGCGAACACTTTGATCGCAGCGCGAGGATTTGATGTCGGTGCGTCGCGCTACGACGAAGAAGGGATGGACATGGCGCAAAACATGATGCTCGAGAGCGAGAAAAAAGGTCGCGCAAAAATTCATGTTCCACGCGATGTCGTGGTGGCGAGCGAACTATCGGATAAGGCAGAAAAATTGGATCTCCCTGTGGAAGACATTGTGGGTGACATGAAGATCTTCGATCTTGGAAAAGTTTCGATGTCTCGCTACCTGGATGTCATCAAGGAGTCCAAAATGATCGTGTGGAACGGTCCAGTAGGGGTGTACGAGTACAAGAGCTTCTCAACTGCCACAAAACGGCTTGCAGAAGCCATTTCTCAGGCTACCAAGCGGGGAGCCATCACCTTGGTCGGAGGAGGGGATACCGTCGATTTCCATCTAAAGTACAAGGTGCCACTTTCTGCGTATACATTCGTAAGTATGGGCGGGGGAGCGATGTTGGAGTTTGTGGCAGGAAAGAAATTTGGCTCGTTGAAAGTGCTTGAAAAATAAATGAGAAGTTAGAAATTTGAAATTAGAAGAGGATTTGAGCGTCAATTTTTTGAGTTTTTGCTTCTTCAAATTTCTATTTTCAGATTTCGAATTTTCGTTATCCGAGGCATAATCTCAGCCATGCCTGAGAAGGACGTGGTTACACCGAGCATTTCTATTCTTATTGTTCCAGAACAGCCGTCGTCGAGCTTACTTTTGGGCAGTGTACGACGTATCGCCGGACCAGTACTGCTGGTCTCATCACCGACAGGATTGAATGGGTTGACCAATGAGCAATTGGTGTCGTTTTTGCGCGAGGCAAAGGCACTCAATACCGATCGTCGATTGATCCTTGCGATCAAAGATCCGCGCGGACGCGACCTTGCCCAGAAGAATGGATGGGAGGTAGTACAAAACCTGAAACTACTGAGGCCAATCGTCAAAGGTCAGCAGAACGAAGCTGAGGCGATTCGCTCGTTTAGCCCTGTGTCCTGGCGCCAGGATATTCGTAGTCGTTTGCAGAATATCGGTATTTTGGCATTGCCCAAGGTTCGCATTTGGTCGCTTCTAGGTGTCAGCGTAGCCGTGTTTCTCTTCGTGTTTTTCCGACTGTTACCGTCGTCGCAAATTCGCATCTGGCCAAACCAAGAGGGAAACAGCTTTACGACCAACGTCTATCTGCGCTATTCGGGTTCTACGCTTCCTGTCCCACTAGATAGAGTGCGCGTGCTGCCACTAGAGCTCCTCACAGTCACTATCGATCGTACTCTGACATTCGATCAGATTAGTAAGAACTTCACCGGAACAAATGCATCTATGACTGTGACGATCTTCAATGATTCCGATGAAAAGTATTCACTGCGTCGTGAGTCGCGCATTGTGAACCAAGCGGGGATGCGTTTTCGCCTACGAGAGGATGTTATTTTGGATGCACACAGCAAGCAGGACATCCGCGCCGATGCCGACCCCATTGACCAATTTGGTGAGGTACTCGGCGCACGCGGTAACGTGCCCGCAGGTGTGAAGTGGGACTTTCCTGGTCTGACAGAAAAGGAACGAAAGTTGGTCTACGGCCGTAACGAGAAGCCGGCAACAGGTGGTGCGACATCGTATGTGAATCTCCTCACAAAGGATGACGTCTACGGAGCCCCCAATCATGCGGGAGCCAAACAACGACTGGAACAAGAGCTCCTCATGGTGGCGAAGCAACAGGTGGAAGAAGAGCGTGTGGAGCGAAATTCAGTCTTTGGAACGAATCTTGTCCTACTCCAGCGCGATGAGCTCACCAAGGTGGTCTACAAAGACTTTCAGTTGAGTGATCAGTTCATTGGGCAGAATGTTTCTTCTATCCCGGTGCAGGGGAGCATTGAATACACTGTCATCCTCTACGACGAAGATGCCCTCCTCACTCTTCTGAAGGACGAGGTGTACAAGCGCGTACCTCCGGGTAAGGTCGTTGTCGAAAGTTCGCTCGTAAAGGAAAATATGGACTTGAATGTCATCCCGCCATGGGACGACGATTTCCAGTGGGTCAAAATTACCGCCGACTTGACATACTCAGAAAGATACGTGATTAGTCCGATTACTCCGAATGGTGCCAGGTTTGGAAAGTATGTTCGCGATAACGTAGCAGGGAAGACAGCGACCGAAGCCGAACGCATCCTGAAAAATCTGCCAGAAGTTGAACGAGTTGAAATAAGTGTATGGCCACCATGGTCATTCACATTGCCAGCCATTGGAGGGAATATCGCCATCAAAGAGGAGCAGCACTAATGGGTCAGAAGTGCCTAGGATTCCAGAAGTGGTACTAATAAACGATGTACAAGATACATTGTGCGTTATTAACCAGAGAGAGGATTGGGCTCCCCTTTTTCACTCTTTTTACGCAGATGCATGAGAAAAAATAAAACAAAAACATGTGCATATATGGGCAGTAACTTGTGCACAGATATGTGGATAAATGTTCTTCGACAAATTTCGGAAACTAAATTCTGATATCAATTCTCATCCCCTTTCTTGGGTCTATACCCCTACGAAGCCAGTTCTTACGAGGCGTAGGTCGTCGAAAAGGCCCAAAAGAGGCCAAAATGTCAGGAAAAATGGACGTAAAAGCAGGGAAGTGCCAGGGGAGTGAGGTTCACTTGTCCCCCATCGGATCGGAATAGTGAAATTTGAAATTAGAAGATTGAATGAAGTATGAGGAGGATCAAAGGCTGGTGAACCATATAGATGAGCAGTGATCGCTGAGAAATCGCCGAGATGATTCGCGAAGGCTTTGTCGATGGATCGATTTCATGAAGAAGATGTCGGTATTTCAGGAAGAGATGTCCTAATAAGGTGCCAATGAGTATGAATCCGAACGATGGAGCGAGCGGGAAGTAATCGACGCTCACAAAGTCGATGGGTTTGAGGCCGATCGGTAGCAGCCACATCGTGTCGACTGTTTGATGTTCGAAGTATGCACCGAGCGCGAAGATCGTCATGCCAATGATGAGATTCCACCACTTCAATCGTGCAAAGAGCGGAAGGAGCATCATGGAGACGCCGATGCAGTGGAGAATCCCAAAGCGAATGAATGTCTGTGGGTCGAAGATGTACGTGGCGATGCTGACGACGAGTCCGTAGCAAAAGATAGTAAGTCCGCGCTTCAGATATTTTCTATATGTTGGTGACCGGCTCCACGACAGCACGAAGGAAATACCTACTAAGAGGAGGAACAGATTCGCCGTCACCTTTTCTAAGAACCACCATCCCCCACTCGTCACATCGATGGGAAAGCCGTAGTAAAACTCCAAATCGAATGCGAGGTGGTACACCATCATCATTCCGATCGCTGCGACTCTGAGGAGATCGATTTCGACTGATCGCAGGGGAGAGGATTGCATCAAAAAAATTATATCAGTCGTCGCTTCAAAAAAACTGTCGAGTTCATTCGATTGCTTTCATGGGTGTACGATCGTACACTACGATCATGTTCAAGACACAGCGCATTTCACAGGCACGCACAAAGCCCTTGGATAAGCGCATGATCATCGATTGCCGCGGTATGGATTTCTCCTCCGCAGACTCCATGATCGCCTGGGTGATGAACTTCCCCTCCCCTGCTTCCATGCATGTTGTACTCCCCTCCTCCGCACCTCAGATGCGTAGGCTCCAGTGCACACTTCAGGGTCTCGGTTGTGTTGTGTCCCGTGTAACCAATTTCGCTTCCGCACGTTAATCACTCCCAGATGTCTAAACAGCAGTACAAAACCTTCGGCTCGCGCTTACTCCTCTCGGTCGTTCTCACGGCCGCCCCGGCGCTGATGTTGAGGTTGTGGGTGCTGTAATAATTAAGATTTATTTATAAATCCTTTTTCAACGTTCGCGTAAAGAAGGAGTAGTCCCCACCATAGTGCGCAAATGGCTATTGGGAACAGAATTAATAGCGACCTATTTTTCAGTTTGATCTCACTTTGAATTTTACTAAAAGCCGAAAGCTCGTCGCTATTTTCGATGTTATTTCTAACACCCCAATTCTTTATTTGTTTTTCAGTTTCATTAGCTTCAAAAATTACTCCGGAAACCACTGCATTGCTCGGTTTTTTCGGGAAGCATGCAGGCACTCGGGGGAGTAGTTTAGTTGTTGCTCCTGTGGAATGAGTTAGGACAATAATGTCCTCCGTGGGAACTTCTTGTTCATCAATGTTGTAAGCGTAAGGCTGATTTGTAATGCAATATTCGTATTCGCCAATTTCCTTAGGAAATTTAACGAGTTGCATCACTGTATCTGTCGGTAGATCAATCGGTTGTAAAATAGAAATCCATCGTTGGTCTGATTGTATTATTAGACTCAGCGAATTGTCGGATCGATCCATGGACTTTTTGTAAAAAGTCGGCTTCGTAAGATAAGGAGGTAGGTAAATATTAAGAAGAAAAATGATCGTACCTAAAAATGGCGGGAACCAAGTTGTCCAAAAGCGAACCTTTTTGAGATTGTTCCAAAAAATTGTTTTTGCAAACTTTTGCCAAAGCCACGAAAATAAATCCGTGACGTCCTGCCACAGTTCTTCTGCCAGTTCTAGAATGGTTGAAAATATAATCTTTACTACTTTTCCTATCATACAAGTTTCAAGAACTTCCTCTTCCCCACCTTTACAACACCCGGCTCTGCTTTGGCGTCCACAGATTTCACCGCTTCGTCATTCACTTTGATGCCGCCTTGTTCAATGAGCCTTCGTGCCTCGGACTTGCTCGCGACTGACTTGCTGTTCACGAGTGCGTCGATGAGTGATTCGCCTTTTTTGGGCTTATACTCAGGCATATCGTCTGGCACGCCTTTGTTCTTGAAGACATTTTCGAACGCTTCTTCTGCCTTCTTGGCATCATTTGCGGAGTGGTACATCGTCACGATTTCGCGGGCGAGGCGCATCTTTAGGTTCTTCGGATTTTCTGTGCCATCTTTCAGTGCTTTTTCTACCGTCTCCACTTCACTCATCGGGAGATCGGTGCAGCATTCCATGTAGATCGGAATCAGGTTGTCTGGCATGGACATCAGGCGGCCGTACATCTCGTTTGGCGCGTCTTCTAAGTACACACAGTTATTGTACGTTTTGCTCATCTTTCTGCCATCTGTGCCGTTAATCAATTTTGTGGTGAGCACGAATTTATCACGCTTTTTAAAAACAGTTTGTAGTGTACGGCCAGCAAGCATGTTGAAGAGTTGATCGTTGCCGCCAAGTTCCACATCGACGTCTAGCACCACAGAATCGTAGCCAACCATCAGAGGGTACATAAATTCTGTGATACTAATGGGATTATCGTCTTTGATTCGCTTCTGAAACATGTCTCGCTTGAGCATTTGTTGCGCTGTAAAGTGGCTCGTGAGAGACAAAATTTCTTTGAACGACAGCTTTTCCAGCCATTCGTGGTTGTAGCGGACTTCCAATTTCTTCACGTCCAAAATTAGTTTCGCTTGTTCGATGTACGATTCGAAATTTTTCCTTACATCTTCGGCTGTGAGCGGCGCTCTCATTTCATCACGGCCGCTCGGATCACCGATCATTGCGGTGAAGCTGCCAATAAGGAGAATGACGTGGTGACCGGCATCCTGAAACTTACGCATTTTGCGTAAGGGCACCGAATGACCAAGATGAAGCTTGGCACCAGTTGGGTCGATTCCGAAGTACAGGCGTAGTGGTTTGCCAGATTTTAGCTTTTCCTGCGCCAATTTCATCGGTACGACTTCCGAGACTGCACGTGTTAGGAGTTCATCTCCGAGATTCATAGATTGATGTGGTATGGTACTAGAGTGCGGCATACTCTCCCTATGAGTCAAACGAAGTCACTCACCGTGAAAAGTGGCAATGTTCGCCTGGATCAGTTCCTGGCGACTGTCGATGGCATCAAAAGTCGCAATGCTGCGCAGAAGATCGTGGAAGGCGGCTCGGTGCGCGTGAACGGCAAGAAGGTCACCAAACACTCGTTTCAGGTGCAGCTCGGCGACAAGATCGAGTACGCAGAGCTCGCAGCTGCCGCAATTCCGAAGAAAAAGAAGAAGGCCACTCCCCTGCCGGTGTTGTACGAGGATTCCGCTTGCATGGTCATCCAAAAACCTGCGGGACTTACAGTGCATCCGGGTACTGGGACGAAGCCGGGCGAAGAAACTGTCCTCTCTGCACTCGAGCCACTGTTTGCTGAGCGCGAACTCCCCTTCTCTGAATCAGAGGTCTTGGTTCATCGCTTAGACAAAGACACAACGGGTTGCATGCTGATCGCAAAAACTCCCAAGGCGCACATGGCGCTCCAGGAACAGTTCGCTTCTCGCTCGGTGGAAAAGACGTACCTCGCAGTTGTTGCTGGCATCCCAGCGCAGAAAGCTGCCGTCATCGACGCCCCGATTGGTCGTCATGGAACAGAGCGCACTCGCATGTCGGTGCATCAGGCAACGGCGTCACGCAACGCAAAGACAACGTACAAGACACTCGATACGAATCCCGATGAGAATGTCGCACTCCTGGAATGCGATCTTCACACCGGACGCACACACCAAATCCGCGTGCATTTGAGCGCCATCGGTCACCCCATTCTTGGCGATGACACGTACGGATCGACGATGTCCAAGGACCTCACAACATCACTGAAGATCGAGTCCGTGTGTCTCCATGCGTGGAAATTGTCGTTTGACTCCGTTGGGAAGAAGAAAACGCGCATCGAAGTAGAGGCACCGCTCTCAAAAAAGATGGCGAGTGCTCTCAAGAAGATGGAGCTGGAAATCGATGGCTAAACGTTTGTATGCGATTTGCGAATCGCAGCTACAGAAAAAATTCTATATTCCAAATTCTGAATTCTAAATTCTTTTTACGGTTTGAACGTAATGACGTACTCGAGGACATCGAGGATTTCGCCATCGGCGTTGCGCGAGACAACACGGTACACGTTGCGACCGCGCTTCATGGTTTCCAAATCAACCGATGCGATGTAGTTCCACGTCGTCTTGCCGGCTTTGTAGAGCGACAGCGTGTAACCGTTCACAGAGATGCTGTTTGTCATTGCAGAGGTACGTCCTTCGATGACAATTTCCTTCTGATCGGTTTCCATGGATGTACCAGCCACCGGAGCGTCCACGGTGAGTGTCCCTGGCTCTATCGGTGGGTTTTGTTTGATAGGTGGCTGAGACGCAGTGCTGCCCGTTCCTGTGCTGGTGCCAGTGCCTTCCACTACGATCGTGATGCTTCGAGGATCACTCTTATTACCGTCCGCATCGATGGCATATACCGTAAAGATGTTCTCGCCGGACTTCAGGTTTCCGAGTGCCGTGCTTGCAAGGTAGCTCCATGTCTTTCCGCCTGGCTTAAAGAGCTGGAGACGGTAATCATTCACGATGATTCCTGCCGTTTCCGGTGCGGCCTCGCCAGTGATCTCTACTTCTGTGAGCGATGTATTCAGTGTTTCGCCAGAGCCAACCGGAGATTTGATGCGTGGCGGAGCAACGACAGGCTTGTATGCGTTGGTGACAGTGCGTTGGATGGACGAGAGCGGAATCCCCTGCGCATCTTCTGCCTGGATGCTGAGTGTTGTCGTTGGGTCCTTAGAGAGTGCGACATCGACAGAGAAACTGCGGTCTGCCTTGAGCGTAATTGCCTGTCCATTGATGGTAAGACGAACAACGGCGGCGCTCACACGACCACTCACGGTCACTGTCTTGGCGTTTACCTGCGCTCGGTCTGCTGGCGAAGAGAGGACGATGGGCTGCTCATCGCTTGGTGCTGGGGCAGATGCAGTTGTGCCAGAGCTCGTAGTTCCACTCACCGAAGGCATGGATGACTGCATCGTGAGACTGGAGACCAGGAATGCATCTTTCAGAAGTTCCAGCGTCACTGGATCGCGGAAGTCGTACGCGTCCTGCCCTTCCTCTATGGCGCGTTTTGCTTGCTCAGTGAGCGAGAAGTACTGGCCTTCACCAATGTAAATCACAGGGTTCGTTCCAAATGTCATCGCTGCCTTTACGCCTACGCCAGATGCCCGGAGGACGTTCACGAGTGATGAGCTGATGATAGCGTTTGTGGCTGCAGGAACCTCCGCATCGAAATTCGTCGTATGGATAGAGCGCACGATAGCGCCGGAGAACACGCTGGGAGATGGCGTGGAAATCCAGATACGACCCGAGCGGAGCTCCAGGGAGATTGCCGATGCTGCCTCTTCCTGTTTATCTGTTGTTGTAATGAGCAGATCTGTGCCGACATCGAGGCGAACACGTGTGCCATCGAAGAGGTGAAGTACAGCATCGCCTGCTCCACGTGTGGCAACGGCATCACCTGCGTACAGCTTGAGACTGGACTCGCCGCGTTGCCAATCTTCACCCTGCAGCGATACCTGCACACCATCCTGTGTTCGTAACTCCAGAGTGGTGCCGGCCTTGCGTCCAATGGAGTTGTCGAAGAACGACATCACTTTGCTTGCCACCCACCACACGAGCAGCAAAACAATAGCCGCGAATGCGAGACGCACGAGGGCGTTCGGCTTTTGGCGCTGCTCAGCGCCTACCAAATATGGACGACGTCGGTACGGTAACATTGGTCACTGATAATAGGTGACCCTTCTACAGTGACGCAATACGGGTCGTCGAAAGGTTTTGAACAACAGACGAGACGATATTTTACCCGCCTTCGCAACAAGGCGGATGCAAATCAAAAGTGGCTACGGCGAGGTTTCGCCTTTTTCATTTTATTTTTGGAGCTCACTCTGCTGTCACGCGTGCGACTTCTGTTGTTGTCGTTGTCCCCTGCTCGCTCATGATGGCGCCCCATTCCTTCATGGTGCGGTAGCCTTCCTTCTTCGCGACTTCCATGATTTCAGACGCCGATGCCTGGTTGAGCACCAAGTTCTTGATAGATTCCGATGCGATGAGAAGTTCTGGGAGCGCAGCCTGACCAGCGTAGAAACCTGGCTCGTTTTCATCCTTTCCCTTCATCCCTGGATTGACGGTGCGTACCAGGCGCTGCGCAAGCACTGCACGGAGCGCTGGAGCGAATGTGTACGTGCTGATACCCATGGAAAGGAGGCGTGGGATCGCTTCAATAGCAGAGTTTGTGTGGAGTGTCGCAAGCACCAAGTGACCGGTAAGTGATGCGTCGATGGCGGTTTGCGCTGTTTCCTGGTCACGAATTTCTCCGACCAAGATAATGTCTGGGTCGTGACGGAGAATAGAGCGAAGACCAGTAGCAAATGTATAGCCGTGCTCGCTATCCACCTGACTCTGAATAATGTCTTTTAGCTCATATTCGATAGGGTCTTCCAGGGTGATGATATTGCGGTCTTTTCCAGCGAGCGTGGAAAGCAGTGCGTAGAGAGTTGTCGTTTTACCGGAACCAGTTGGACCTGTGACAAGGATGAGACCGTTCGGGAGTTCAGTCAGTTCCTGGAGTTGCTTTTTGATCTCTTCTGGGAAGCCGAGCTGCTCAAGTGGCACGATACCGTGCTGCGGATCCAGGAAACGGAGCGTGTACGCTTCGCCGAAACGAGATGGCAAACTCGCGACACGAACGTTGATGGTGCGTGTCTCAAATGGGAAGGTGTACTGACCATCTTGAGAGATATTTTCGATGTTGAGTTTCAGCTTTGCCTTAAACTTGATGCGACGCTTCATCGTCTCGTACTTTTCTTTCGGAATCTCCATGATTTTCTTGAGAATTCCCAGTTCACGCCATTCCACTTTCACATTGTCCTTCTGCGGATTGATGTGAATATCGGAGATGCCGTTACGAATTGCCTCCTGTTCCAATTCGGACAGAAGTTGCTCTCCTTCGAGAGTGGCAAGCCGGGCGAAATCGAGGTTCGAAGACATCAAATTATTATATCATATTTCGCCAAATTTAGCCATACGTTCCATTGGCCTGAAACATCTGTAAACCAGTGAATTAGTCTATTTCAGGGTGATTTTCGTTCAGTACATCCTGCTCGATCTCCTTTTTCGTTCGTGCACGCATGTTTTGATTGCGACGTTGCTCGAGCTCTTCGGAGTACTTTCTTTCGAAGATAGCCTTTTTTACTTCGAGCCACCGCACCAACTCATCAGCGTTCAATGGTTTTGTTTTTCCTCCCAAATATCGAGCGCGGAGTGCACGTCGGTAAATATTCGAAGCTTCGCCAGCATTCACAATTCTTCGATTCTCTTCGAGCATTGTATTAACATCTTCTTTCATCTGCTTTGCCATTGGCACCACTCCATCTGGATCATTTCGTTTTTTATATGCAATAACTGCAGCCATCATTGCGACGGTCGCTGCAGCGATGAGTGAAATTCGCCTCCCGATGTTGTAGGTTGGCTGATTATTGGATTCCGGATCTGGAAGACGAT
The DNA here is from genome assembly GCA_964575275.1 of uncultured Candidatus Peribacteria bacterium. Lineage (GTDB taxonomy): Bacteria > Patescibacteriota > Gracilibacteria > Peribacterales > Peribacteraceae > CAZKJL01. Next base: position 99,481 of record CAZNPE010000002.1, read on the forward strand.
TGACCATCGAACTATTATACCACAATTTTACTCTAAACGCTCACCCCACTTCAGCTTATCGCGGAGTGTCCCGAAGTATGTTTCCTCACTGCGACGGAGGAATTTCACGGTTTCTTTGGACTGAATGGCGTGCACCGTGTCATCGCGCGTGAGTGTCACATAGGTCTGGCCATCGAGCGTGAGACTTACCTGCACGTCACCAAATTTGTTTGGTTTGGTGTGGATCGTCACTTCAATCTCTTCTTCACCCGGTAGCACAATCGGCTTTTGACTGAAGCTATGGGGATTGATGGGTGTCAGGATTGTCGCTTTCAATTCCGGATGCACGATGGGGCCACCGGCTGCGAGTGAGTACGCAGTGGAACCCGTCGGAGTCGCGATGATGACGCCATCGGCGTGGAAAGTTGTCAGTGAGTCGCCATTCACTGCGGTTTCCAAGTCGATCAACCGTGAGATGGCACCCTGAGACACAACTGCTTCATTCAAGACTCTCCCCTTCCAGATTTTCTTCTTGCCACGTGTTGCAGTGACCTCCAGAAGACTTCGTTCTTCGATTTTCCCTTTGCCGCGTAAAAAGTGTGGAATGAGTCGTTCGGTTTCGCCCAAGCTGAGCTCGGACAAAAATCCGACTGTGCCTTTGTTGATGGAAAGAATCGGCACAGAAAAGTCTTCCAGCTCACGAACCGTGCGAAGAATTGTCCCATCTCCACCGAGGATAATCAGGAGATCCAAATCAGAATGTTTTTTGAACGCTTTATTCTTGATGCCCGAAAGCATGCAACGCTTTGGATCGAGAAGCACAGTCGCTCCACAGTCCTCTGCAATACGGATGACATGGTGCAGGGTTCGCTCGCGGTCACTGATGTCCGATCGAGCGGTGATGCCAACGGTCTTATAGCGCAAGGGCATGCGGAGATTGTACCATGGTTTGGGGCTAGGAATTGCCCCCTCTTTTCTGCTAGAATTTCGATGATGTACGAGAAGCTTCTTCGAGTCCTTAAGGCTATGGAATTGGAAGAGAAAGTCCTCCACGGAGGAGTTCTCCTATGCTTGTGTGCACTCTTCTTCCCCTGGGTGGGTGGCCAGTGGTACGGCACAGAACAGCAGTGGACTGGATTTGGCTTCCACACGGGCTACAACGGTCACGTCGTCTTCCTTCTGTACGTGTTCCTTCTTGCTATGACTCTCTCCCCTATGGTGGGTGGTCCTGTTTTGGTGCGCAAGGCTCATCGTCAGTACGCTCGTTTGCTCATTGCAGCATTTAGTACGGCTTTGCTCCTGTCATCCTTTACTGTGTTACTTCGTCTGACGTCTGAGGTGTCGGGTGCCGATATTCGCTTTGGTATCTATGTTTCCATTGTGAGTAGCGCCATCGTCACTCTGTATGCCTTCCTCAATTACCAGGAAGAAGTGAAGTCGCGAGCACAGGCAATGTTTCAGCATCCCGACGAGTCGGCGCTCAAGCCAAAGCCTGCACCAGAGCCAGAAATTCTCGAGGCAGAACGTCCACCAATGCCACCACCGCCACCACTCCAGCCCGAAGACCACCAGATTTCTGCTAGTCGCGCATGACCGATCCTCACGCTACACCTCCGGCTGCAACTCCAACTCCCTTGCCATTGGAGCCGCGCGTCTACAAGGACGATGATTTGGTCTACGTCGACCCAGAGACGAAAAAGGTTGTTGGCATTGTGGAATGGACGAAGACAGAGAAGCCAAAGTCTAAGGCTTATGTCTCGACTGCGGAGCCAAAACCAGGAAAAGATGGCAAGCCGGCCGAGAAGCGTCCGCACTGGCGAAAACATTTCCCATGGGGCACGTACCGCAGTATGAAGCGTATCTACAAGATAGAGGGCAAGATCAAAGATCCTGAGCCAAATAAGACATTGGAAGAGGTTCTCCCAAAGGCTCTCAATGAGGCATTCTGGGAGTGGAAATAGGCATGAAAGGCAAACCTTCGGTTTTCCTTTCATGGGCTCACCCCAAATATGTGTGGCTCCAGCTTCGGGAGCCAAGTCCGAGCTTCGCCAGTTTTTTATGCGCTGAAGCGCATTGTATTTATGTAATATGGGGAGCGGCATGCTTGCTGCGGGCACGCGCGAAGCATCGCGCTCCCGATATGGGTTTGCTTAATACGTCACATGTAAAAACTCACCAATCGGTTTGAATCCGATGGATGTGTACACCTTCTTTGCTGGCTCATTGCTATTGGCACAGAACAGAATCACCTCTTTGTCGCGCTGTAGCCAATGGTGCGCAAGGCCACTCACCGTTTCTTTGGCGTAGCCTTTGCTGCGGTGCTTAGGATGTGTGCCAACACCGCCAAGAAGCGCGTAGTGATCGGAAAAACCATGAGTGGCTGCAATACTCACGAGAGTGTCGCCATCGTAACGGACGTAGAACATATCGGTGGGAATCTTTGCCCGATCATCATCAGTAATCCTTGTTTCCGTACTGCCTTCGATTATGCGGCTCATCTGAATAATGTTATCAATATCATCAGTATGTGCGAGACGCGCCTCCCCACTTTTGCCTTTGTAATGATCTTTCGTGAGTAGGTACATTGTTTGATCGCTCACTACTTTTGGCACGAAGCCGTGATGCTTGAGGCGTTCTATCGTTGGCTCCGCATAGATGCGCCAGTCTGGCACAGCGCCAATTGTTTCGATGTATGGCACGAGCGCATCAACAAGTGCGTTGATCGTTTCGTGATTCGGTCCGTGCACAACAACGCTCTTGAAGCGTCCAAATTGCACGCCAACGCCAACAAGGGTCTCCATTTGAAATGCTCCGATGTAGACGTTCTCATTCCACCGATTGCGAAGAATGCTTCCGATCAAAAACGTGTTTTCACGTTCATGCTTGTTCGCGAAGTCGAGCGTTTGCTGGATGTCCTCTTCAGTGAGCGTTCGGATTATCATGCTTTGCCTGCAAGAACGTCGCTGACGCGCTTCACTTCTTTCTTTGCACCAATGATGATCGGCGTGCGTTGGTCGAGGTCGTTGATTTCAACGTCGAGAATCGACTTCTTACCATCACTGGCACCACCGCCAGCATTCTCCATGATGAACGCGAGTGGACCGCACTCGAAGAGCAGACGCAGCTTTCCGTTTGGATACTTGCTGCCACCAATGTTGGTGAAGATACCTGCACCCTTGATGAGCATGTGGTGAATGTCTGGCACCATCCCTCCGGAGTATCGCAGTGTGTGGGCTTCGTCGAGCCACATATTCATCATCTTGCGGTAGTTTGGCGTATCGATGACGGCGCGGAGATTTCCTGGTGCGTACGTCTTTACCTCGTCTTTCATCGTAAGATCTTTCTGAAGAAGAATGAACTCACCGACTTCGTTTAGGAAGAACGCGTGTGCACCTTTGCCTGCGCTGTAGACCAGGATGGTGCGTGGACCGTAGACCAAGTACAACGCTGCCAGCTGATCGCGTGGAGTTTTGCCGATGGGGCTGCCGTTTTCGTAGATACCGAAAATAGAACCAATGGCAAGGTTGCAGTCGACTAAGGACGAGCCATCGAGTGGGTCGAACACGAGTGTGAATGGTGCATCTGGCACGAGTTCCATGATTGCTTCCGACTCCTCTTCCGATGCAAAACTTGCAACCAATCGGCTCTCGCAGAGTTGCTCTTTGATGATCTTGTTACTGAGGACATCCAGCTTCAGCTGCTCTTCGCCAAATGTATTCGACGAACCAGCAAGACCAAGGTCAGTCGTACGAATCGCGTTGTGAACATACTTTCCTGCACGAGCGATATCATTGATGAGGTGACGGAGCTTATCCGGCACACCCGCTGTGAAGAGGTGCTGATTGAGTGACACGCGCGATGGGAGTGTGCACGAGTAGCCGATCGTCGGTGGTTGCTTAGCCTTAGACATAGTCTGAAGAAGGAAACGGACAAATACCGATCTTTAAGTCTATTCTACATCATGGCAGCCATCTTTCTGGCCATATCAGTCACGCGCATGGCGTAACCCCACTCATTGTCGTACCAACTGAGGATTTGGGCGGCTTTACCATTCACAACTTTGGTCGACGGAGCATCCACAATCGACGAATGTGGGTCGGTCTGAAAGTCGATCGATACACACTGATCGTGCGAGATCGAGAGGATACCATTCATTTCTTTTGTCTTGGCTGCGGCTTCCAATTTCTTGTGAATTTCATCGACCGTCGTGTCTTTCTTTAAGTTGAATGCCATGTACGCGCAGCTCACGGTTGGCACCGGAATGCGGAAGGCCATACCGTCCATCTTGCCCTTCAGGTGCGGGAAAATGTCACCACATGCTTTCACGGCACCGGTCTTGGTTGGGATCATGGACAGTGTGGCAGCACGAGCACGACGCAACTCCCCTCCTTCCTTGGCTTTGTTATCGAGAAGGTTTTGCGACGCAGTGAAGGCGTGGACGGAGCTGACAAGGAGGGATTCGATCCCGAATGTCTCATCCATAATTTTGATAACCGGAGCAACACAGTTTGTTGTGCACGATGCGTTGCTGATGACATGCATGTCTTTGGTGAGCAAGTGATCGTTCACGCCCATGACAAATGTGGGTGTCTTGTCTTTCATTGGTGCTGTGACGATGACGCGCTTGGCGCCAGCGTCCAGGTGTGGTTTCACTTCTTCTAAAAGATCGAAGTTGCCAGTCGATTCGATGACGATATCGACGCCCAATTCCTTCCATGGACACTTGCCTGGGTTGCGTTCTTTCACAACGCGCACAGGTTTGCCATTCACGCTGATGTGATCGCCTTCTACCTTCACATCGGCACCGAGGCGGCCGTGGAGCGAGTCGTACTTAAGGAGATACGCGCGCATCTCAGCATCCGATGATGCGTTGATGGCAACGACTTCAACTTCTTTTGGGTACATCTCGATGAATTGTCTGTGGATATTTCGTCCGATGCGGCCGTAGCCGTTGATAGCGACTTTGAGCATGGATAGACACTAGAGGAGGAGTCGAAATGAATGCAAGTTAGTCTCCAGGAAGACTCGTCGCGCAAGGTTCTAGAATACTTTTCTGCTTATTAACCGTAGATACCGATGAGAACTCCCAGGAACGCAGCGAACACGCCGATGATCCACAGGCGCATGGTTACCTTGCTTTCGCCCCAGTTGAGCGCTTCTAAGTGATGATGGAGTGGCGCGGACTTAAAGACTTTGCGCTTGAAGAAGCGCTTGCTGGTGAGCTGGATAATGACGGAGAGCATTTCTAGTACGAACACGAATCCGATGAGCGGCAGCACGAGCACTTCATTCACCATGAATGCCATGATGGCGAGCGTGCCTCCAAATGCGAGTGCCCCGGTGTCCCCCATGAAGAAAATTGCCGGCGGAACGTTGTGCCACAGGAATGCCGCCATGGCACCAGCGACAACGCCACAGAATGCTGCCAGAACGTAGAGGCCGGACAGGTAGGCCATGACACCGAACGCGCCAAACGAAATGATGAGAAGGCCACTGGCGAGTCCGTCCAAGCCATCGGTCACATTCACTGCATTTGCAGTGCCGAGTACAACGAAGACGAAGAATGGCACGTACCAGACGCCGAGATTGAGTGTCTCAGGCAGGTGGAAGTACGCAGCGAATGGAATGTCGATCGTCTGATACTCCAGACGGAAGTAGAACCAGAGAGCGCAGAAAATACTAATACCAATGAGAGAGAAGAGTTTCGGCATCGCCCCCAGTCCTTTGCGCTTTCCTTGGCTAATCATGAAGGAAAACAGTGTGTCTTCTATCACAGCGCCACCGATGCCAAGAATGATGAAAGGGAGTAAGAACACAAGAAATAAGAATGGGAGCGCAATGAGTCCAAATTGCGATCCGATCATGGTACTCGATGTCCCAGCCCCGAGCACGAAGTAGATGCCTGCAGCGGCGAGGAGAAGTACGAGCCCTGCAAAGAGCGCGATGCGTAGTCGTGGCATCAATTTCTTCATCTTCTGCTCGTCCCCTCCGCAAATGTTCAGGTAGTCATCGAATGCGCCGAGAAGTCCAAAAGTGAGAAGGGAGAAGAGCGGGATGTACACCTGGCCGCGTTGTAGCAGCGAGTGTTCCACAAAACCGTAATAGGACAGCACGCGAGACAGAAGCACTGTGACAACAACCGACCCCCACACCAGAATACCTCCCATTGTAGGGGTTCCTGCTTTCGTTTGATGATACGTGAGAAAAACGCTCGCCGTTCCTCCATCGACAGCTTGTACACGCAGCTGTTTTCCTAACTTATAATGATGCAAAAATCGCACAAACGGCTTCGTAAGAAGGAGTGCGATCAAGAATGTTGCAAACGTGTAGAAGAGAATTTCGATGAGCGAAATCTCTGGTCGAATCGGCAGTGCAAACATGAGCTACATTCTATCTCCTTTTTCAAAAGATTTCGACCCTATTCATCATCGAGGTGCGCCATGCGCTTAAGGCCAAGTCCGCCTTTGACCTGCCCCATCAATTTGTTTGTGGATTGTGCAGCAATCCCCTTCGCCTCATGAGATTTGTCGATGTCGTAGAAGCGCATTTGTTCGCGTTTGAAGTGGAGTTCCACACGGCCTGTTGGACCGTTGCGGTGCTTGCGGACGTAGATATCGGTGATGCCAGGGCGACTAGAATCTTCTTCGTAGTAGTCTTCGCGGTACATCATGAGCACCACGTCGGCATCTTGCTCAATAGATCCGGATTCACGGAGGTCGGAGAGCTGCGGGATGTTTCCTGGGCGGCTTTCTACTGCGCGCGATAATTGTGAGAGTGCGACGATGGGGATCTTGAGTTCGCGACCAAGCATCTTGAGTGAACGTGAGATTTCAGAAATTTCCTGCACACGGTTTCCAGTGTAGCCGGCATTTCCTGTCGTCATGAGCTGCATGAAGTCGATCATGATCATGTCGAGGCCGTGCTCCATCTGCAGACGGCGAGCCTTGGCGCGGAGCTCTGGAATGGATGAGCCCATGGAGTCATCGATGAAGATATTCGCTTTGCTCAGGTCATCCATGATTGGACCCATGTTCTGGAAGTCGCGATCTTCCAATTTTCCTTTCTGAAGCTTCCATGAGTCGACACCGAGCATGGAGGCAAACAGACGGTCGACGAGTTGTTCTTTACTCATTTCCAGCGAGAAGATGCCGATGGATTTGCCGTGCTTGATAGCCGCGTTCTGCGCGATGTTTAGTGCGAGCGACGTCTTACCCATACTCGGACGAGCAGCGAGGATGATAAGGTCAGATGGCTGGAAGCCAGAGAGCTTGAAGTCCAGTGCAGCGAAACCGGTTGGTACACCCTTAATGGCGTTGCTGTCCTTGCTCTCATGCATTTCGGCGAACTTCTCGTAGCGAGCGCTCAAGATATCGCGGATGTGGACGAATTTCTCTTTGAGGAAGGTGGCCGAGATACTGAAGACCGTTTTCTCGACTTGCTCCAGAAGTTCTGGAATATCGCGCTCGACTTCGTAGCCTAAGCCTTTGATCTGCTCACCTGCTTGGATGATGCGGCGGTGAATTGCTTTGGTTTTGACGATCTGTGCGTACTTGTAGATGTGCGCAGCCGTTGGCACTTTTGCAGCGAGTTCGGCCAAAAATGCACTGCCTCCTACGTTCTGGATCTTCTTCTCGTCACTCAGCTTATTGGTAACGGTAATGATGTCGACCGGCTGGTGCGACTGGTACAGAGCTGCAATTGCTGCGTAGATAATGCGGTACGTTGGTTCGTAGAAATCTTCTGGTGTCAGCAAATCGGATACCTTGATGACGGCATCTGGGTCCATGAGCAACGCCCCGAGCACGGTCTGCTCTGCTTCGAGGCTATGGGGCTGAACGTCGAGAAAGGTTTCTGGCATGGGAAGGTGGAGTGTAGAGAGGTTTAGAGGATTGGAAAAGTTGTGATGTACCGAAGGGTAGGAAATGGCAATCGGAAAAAAAGATTGTTTTGCGCCATTTCTTTGACGCCAAAGAAATGGCAAAAGAAAGCGGTCGCTCCGAAGAAATTTCTGCGATTCCAGCCACTCGCTCCGCTACAAAGCGCAAACTCGCTCCTCGCTAAAGGCTCGTCGCTCAAACAGTGCGCTTTGTTTCACGCTTTGCTCGTGGGGAATCGAGACGAAATTTCTTCACGGCGACAGGATTAATCGAAAACAAAAACACCTCCGGTTATGGAGGTGTATGAATTGCCAAAATACTTTCTAGAGACTTAGCTTCTTCACCGTCTCGCGTATCTCTTTGTCCAGCTTGTCTGCAAGCTTTGGGTTCTGCTTCAGGTACGTCCTGGCCTGTTCCCTGCCCTGGCCAAGTGTCTCTTCGCCAGCGCGGAAGTAGGCGCCTGCCTTCTCGATGATGCCGTACTTCACACCGAGATCCAGAATGTCGCCTTCACGGGAAATACCCTGGGCGTAGAGAATGTCGAATTCGGCCTGACGGAATGGCGGAGCGATCTTGTTCTTCACAACTTTTACGCGAGTGCGGTTACCGACAATGGTCTGCTCGTTCTCGCCCTTCTCCGTGATCTTATCGATGCGGCGAACATCTAAGCGGAGCGATGCGTAGAACTTGAGAGCGTTACCACCTGTTGTCGTTTCTGGATTACCGAACATCACACCAATCTTCATGCGCATTTGATTGATGAAGATGACCGAGCAGTTCGTCTTGCTGACGATGGACGTCAATTTGCGAAGCGCTTGGCTCATGAGGCGTGCCTGGAGACCCATGTGGCTATCCCCCATCATTCCTTCGATTTCTGCGCGTGGCGTGAGCGCTGCCACAGAGTCGATGACAATGATCTCCAGACCACCCGAGCGAACGAGAGTTTCTGTAATTTCGAGCGCTTGTTCACCATCGTCTGGTTGCGAAACCAAGAGACTGTCGATATCGACACCGATCTTCTTGGCGTACTGGACGTCGAGTGCGTGCTCAGCGTCGATGAAAGCAGCTTTGCCACCGCGCTTCTGTACCTGCGCGATCGCGTGGAGCGCGAGGGTCGTCTTTCCGGACGACTCTGGGCCAAAGACTTCAATGATGCGACTCTTTGGGATACCACCACCGAGAGCGAGGTCTAGGCTGAGAGAGCCACTCGGGAACGTTTCGATCTGCATCTGATTCGCGGCGCCCATCTGCATGATGGCTCCGTTACCGAATTGCTTTTCGATATCTGCAATTGCTGCTTTGAGAGCATCGGTCTTTGCGGATTGGAGAGCATCCTTGCCTGCTGTTTTGGCCGTTGTTTGTTGTGTGGTCTGCTTTGTCATGATGGAAGTAGAAGAAAAAGTAAGGTGTATGAACGTTCACCAGCACTATCGCGGAGCAGCGCTGCCTGGTCAATGAGTCTACCTTGAAAACCATTCAAAGTGTTGCGGTGTACAATAGTACACCCAAGAAAAGGAATATGGAATATACGAATTTGGAATATGGGAATGTGGCAAATGCATGCGCAATTTCCTTTTATTCCACATTCCATATTCTGAATTCCAAATTCTACGTCTTATCTTTTCTTACACACTCCTTCACGACTTTCGAAATTCGTAATGTTGCAGAAAGTGCCAGATGGACACAAAAGACCAGCGGCTCCGCCACAGATTGTTGTGGCGCCACTTCCTGTTTGTGTAGGCGCCAATTCTTTATCAGTGAGAAAAGAAATTGTCGACAGTACACGTTCGAACTCTGCGCCCAGGAGCGCACCATGCTCTGGGGTCTTCACCTTTTTTTGTGTTGCGGGATCGAAATGGAATTGAATGAGCGTGTCTTTTTCTAGGATGTAGGTATCGATCATGCCGCTGCCGTTATTGAATCGAGATCCTTTTCTGTTTTTTACGTAGATTTGTGCGCCGCCCGGTGGGAGCGTAGAGCCGCTCAGACGACGAATAGCGAGGAGTGGGTCAGATTCATTGGGTAGGCGGAATGTCGCGACAGTGCCCACAATTTCTGCTGTCCACGTCTTCGGTGCGCCAAGACGAATATTGAGCGACGGAATTTCGTATCGATGCAAATCTTCATCACCGACTCCGCCTGTAATTGTTTCTGCAACAAGGACAGGAAGTTCGGTCTTTACCGTGTTTGGCTCCAAGTTTCCGGTGATAGAAATTATCTGACCTTCCAGCTGCGTGAGGTTATGTGTGCGACTCTCTACGTAGTACGTCTTCACGTTATCCACCATAAGAATATGCGTGCCACGGCGAACAAGATCGACATTGGCGCTAATGAGCGTCCCCGTTGCTGTTGTTGACCCATACTTCACCATTGGCTGCGTATCTTGTTTGCATGCAGTGAGGCTGAGGACGACTGCAAAAGTCGCAACCATCATGAGAGCGTGGGGCTTGAATCGCATAGGGGCAAAGTATAGCACAAAAAAGCCGGGTTTCCCCGGCTCTTCATATCAATGGAATGAAAGACTATTTCTTCTTGCTTGCGTCGAAGTCATACACCGCACGACCAACACGAACGAAGTATGGCATCTTCTGAAGGTTCAAGGAGATGGTACCAACCTTCACTGTGCGCTGCTTGCTCACTTCTTCGATGATCTGCTTCTTGCTCAAGGCACCCTTCTTCTTGAGGATATTTTCGATAACGTCAGCCACTGTACCTGGCTCGTATCCCCATTCGCGGAGTGCGTAGAGACCGCGGCCAACGAGAACGAACTGTGGGTAGCGGATGAGCTCGTTGTGCACAGCCTGTACTGTGACGTTCTTATGGTCGAAGCTCGCCTCCTTGATGGAGTTGGCGATTTCCATGAAGTGCATTGGGTGGTTTGCTTTCTTGAGGATGATTTCAACCTTGTCGCGGATAGAACGTGGGCGGACGAATCTCCATTCTGTTAATCCCCAACCGTCTGGGATTTCCTTGAGGCGCTCATCGACTGCGAGACAGCTCAGGATAAGTTCGGACGATGGAGTGCGACCCTGGAAGGCTGGCATTGCTTGGATGGAGCTGATGAGTTCGACGCTCTTCATACAGGAGTGGCGCTTGTTCAGGAACTTCACTGCCATATCAACAATCGTAGAGATATCGTCCATCGCGAGTGTGGAGAGTCTCCAGAAAGGCTTGTAGGTGTGTGTGCGACCACCGGAGACAATCTCGTTATCAATAGAGAAGGAAAGCTTGAGAACAGATCCGTCAACAAGCTGACTGCCTGGGAGACGCTTGAGGACAGAGGACACGAGTTCGCTTCCGAGCATAATGCCACCGTGTGCACGGAGGATGCCCTTCGCCATTTCGTTCACGTCATTCAAGCGCGTAGTGCGAACTGTGCGCTTGAGCTTAGAGAGGGCGATGCTTTCGATCTGACGAATGCGTTCACGTGTGACATTGAAATGCTTTCCAATCTTCTCGAGTGTTTGCTTGCTCTGGCCTGCGAGAGCAAAACGACGCTTAATCACTTCCGTCTCCTTCTGGGTTAATACCAAAAACAAATCACCAAGTAACTCTTGAAGGTTCAAGGTCATTTGCGACTTTTGGGCGACTGCTGGAGTCGCACCGGAGGAGGAAGTGGAGGCAGGCATGAACGTTGGGAGAAGATAACTGTCTTGTTCTACCAGAACGTTGACAGAAAATAAAGTTAAACTTTCTTTCCTACCGCATGACTGAGATCGTCATACGATGTCAACGAACCGAGGTGAAAAAGGAGCTATTTTGGCGAACCAAAAGGAAAGTATTTTACAATATTTATATATAGTGTCAATAGCCAATTTTTCTTTGATCCAAGGCCACAGAGAGGATTTCGCACGCTGCCTTGGCATCTGAGTCGCTTCCGTGGGCTCCCCCCAAAGATGAGTATCGTTCATCGATAAAAGTTACCTGTAATTTCGTCTCTTTTTCGATCTTTTGTCCAATCGATCGTGTGTGATTTGCCTGCTCGCCTTCACCACCTTGTGGGAGCTTGGGAAGACCGACAAAAATCTCTGAAATTTTTTTGGCGGCAACAATTTTTTTGACATGCTCGATCAACTCGTCATCAGACTTGTGACGGATGACATCGAGCGCCACGACAAAACCGGAGATACTATCTCCAAGTGCGACTCCCGTTCTCCTTCTCCCGATATCGAGTCCCAGGAGTGCGCTCATAGGCGACCTATTTCTTTGGGCTGACCAAGCGGCTCAAGAGAGACTTCTTGTTTGCAGCGTTCTTCCAGTGAACGATCTTGCGCTTGGCTGCCATGTCGATTGCCTTGAAAGCCTGAGGCAATGTCTTCTGCGCCTCCGCAGTGTTTCCTGCCTTTACCAAATCCTGCACCTTGCGCATAAGAGTCTTCATGCTTGTCTTGTATGGCTGACGTCGGAGACGTCGCTCATTAGACTGGCGGGCGTGCTTGATGGAGGCTTTTAAGAGTGGCATAGGTAGATAAAGCTGGCAAAGTGTAGGGAAAGAGGAAGGGCTTGTAAAGGGGTAGAAAGTGGATAGTGGTGAGTAGCAAAACCCTTGCTAGCCACTACTACACACTATTTTCTACCCACTACCCACTATTGCGCACTTCCCATCAACGCCTGCATGACATCGGCCTGGAGCGTCTCCAGCGGCGAATACGATGGCTTTCCGATGGAAACAGACGGCAATTCTTTGCGGATAGAGTCAAAGGAGAAGGTGAAGATTTCCTTTCCTGCACGAGTTCCTTTTACTACCGCAGAGGTCGTCATATCCTTTGATGCATTGGACAGCGTAACAGACAGGCTCGGTGCATCGATGCGGATGTTTTCTTGTGCAGCTTGGAAGTGAAGGTTGGAAATACGAAGAGTCTCTTTCGTCATGTCGCTAATGGTGAAGGTGAGGAGCGTAATGGCATCACCGTCTTCCTTTGTATCATCGAAGGAGACCGAAACGTTCTTTCCTTCTTTCTTCACGGTGAGAAGTCCACCGGACTGCGTGTCGGAGAGGATGGCGCTAAATCCGTCTTCGCCCTTCTTCGCGTAGTCAACCTTTGCAGTCACTCCTCCCTTCGTATCTTCGATCTCTCCAGAAAATCCTACAACTAGATGCGTTTTGGCATCGGCGGTGAGGATACCTTTCACCATGCCCATGTCTCGTAAAAATTCTGGATTGTCGCTCTGCAACTCTTTCAGCGCCTGCTGAAGTTCTACGTTGTTTTGCACCTGCTCGTTCCATGAGTTTCCGGACATTTTTGCAATTGCTTGCACAAACGAACGCACCGATGCCTGAATTTTTCTCTTATCGGATTCCACTCTGATCTGGATCAGGTTTTGATCTTCTTTTCCTGTCAGAATCTCAATGCCATTCCAGAGATGGAGATTGTCGAATATGTCCACCAGCGTTTGCTTGGACATCTGTCGACTGTGGAATGTGCGGCTGATGAGATCCTCAATCTTTTCTGGTGTCTTTCCATTTGCTTTCGACGATTCGGCCATGGATGCATTGAGATCATCGAATGTGATGCCGTACCAGCGTGTCATCATCTCTGGCGGGAGGGAGAATGGTGTAGGCATGAATGTCGGAGCTGTGAGCGCGAGTCCGCTGAGTGACACGAGCGCCGTACGTTCTGCGGTGCGAAGATGAAGTTCCGCTTGCAGTTCCGCTTTTTCATCTGGCGGATTCTTGCCAGTACTTGGCTGTCCAAACGTGCCATTGGGCGCTGTCAGCTTGGCGTGTACAGAGAGGAGAGCGTCGAGAAGTGGATTTCTCTCCTGTCGAACATCACGGGTGATCACGCTCGCGATCGTGATGTCAGTGGAACCTGCGAAGAGCGATTCATCGGGTGATGTTGTGAGGTGAATGTTCGTCTTCGTCTCTGCGACCGCAGGTGTTTCTGTGGCGAGAGCGTGTTGCTCTAACTGTTTTTTGTAGGCGCTATGAATGAGCTCCAATTCCTTATCGGCTGGAGTGCCACCACAGGATGTGAGGATTGTTGCAAGGACAATGAGCGTGCCAAATCGATACTTCATGGATGAATTGAGAATGTGGTACTGTTGAATGTAGAATCCGATACAGAGCTATTCTACCTTCCTTCTTCAATTTTTCTATGTGTGGAATTTTCGGATATGTCGGAAGTCGCTCAGATGCGGGGTCTGTTGTCATTAAGGGGTTAAAAAATTTGGAGTATCGCGGCTACGACTCGTGGGGTGTTGCACTCCGCAAGGCAGATGGCTCCCTTCGTAGCGGTAAAGATGTTGGAAAGATTGGTGGTGTGAAGCCAGAGGACTACGCTGACGAATCGAATTTAGCGATCGCTCACTCGCGCTGGGCAACACACGGTGGTGTGACGAAGGAAAATGCGCACCCACACTTCAGTTGCGACGAGCGTATTGCTGTTGTGCACAACGGTATTATCGAAAACTTTCAGGAGCTTCGCGATGAACTCAAAGCGAAGGGGCACACCTTCAAGTCGGAGACAGATACCGAGACCATTCCGCATCTCATCGAAGAATTCTTGAAACAAGGATTATCGCTTCAGGATGCGGTTCGTAGTGCCTGCAAGCGCTTCCATGGTCGCTACGCCATCCTCGTGATGGATAAGCAGTCGAAGGGTCTTGTTGCTGCACGCACGGGCTCCCCTCTCATCGTGGGTGTTGGCAAGAGCGACTACTTCATCGCGTCCGATATCCCAGCATTCCTTGAGCACACTCGCACTGTTCAGTACTTGGACGATGGCGAGATGGTTGTGTCCGATGGAAAATCGATTCAGTTCTATGACATTGAGTCTGGCAAGGAGGTGAAGAAGCGTTTGGTCGAGATCGAGTGGGATGTGAAGGATGCAGAGAAGGGTGAGTACGCGCACTACATGCTCAAGGAAATCATGGATCAGAAGGAATCCATCCTTCGTGCGGTGCACCAGGATGACACTGCGATTGAGAAAATCGCCAAGGCCATTGAGACATGTTTGGGTTGCATCCTCACCGCGTGTGGTACAGCTGGCAAAGTGTGCATGGCTGCTGACTACTTCTTCTCTGTCGTTGCCAAGCGTCACGTCAATTTTGCTCCGGCAAGTGAGTTCCCCATCTATCACCACTTCCTCAAGCCAGAAAGCCTCATCGTTGTGGTGAGCCAATCTGGAGAAACGGCCGATGTTCTGGAGGCCATCAAAGTTGCAAAAAAAGCTGGTTCCAAAGTTCTCGCGATTGTAAACGTCGAGGGTTCTTCCATTGCTCGTGCTGCAGACTTCACGCTCCTTATTAATGCTGGACCCGAGAAAGCTGTGGCTTCCACAAAGGCTGCGACAGGTCAGATGGCCGTTCTCCTCCTCATTGCACATGCTGTCGCAGGTAAGCTCAACGCCGGTCGACTCCTTCTACAGGAAACAGGCGGACAGATTAACGACATGTTGAACCCTCGGTACGTGGAACACATTCGAGCCATCGCAGAGGCAGTGCACACCCACGAGAACATGTACATCATTGGAAAGGGCTGGAACTACCCCATGGCTCTAGAGAGTGCTATCAAGATTCAGGAAGTGAGCTACATCCATGCCGAGGGATTTGCTGCTGGCGAACTCAAGCACGGCCCCATTGCGCTCATCGAAAAGGGTACGCCCTGTATCGCTCTCATGGGGAATGATGAATTCACCTCCGACATGATCAGTAACATTATGGAGCTTCGTGCTCGCGGTGCCATGATCATTGGAATTGCGCCAAAGAAACACGATGTCTTCGATCACTGGATCAAGGTGCCAGACGTTGGGCCAGCACAGCCCATTGTGAACATTATCCCAGTGCAGATTTTGGCGTATCTTCTCGCTGTTCTCCGTGGCCGCGATCCAGATATGCCACGCAACTTGGCGAAGAGCGTTACTGTGAAGTAATGTACTTTCGATATATTTTGATGTAGACTGAACTTTAAGAGGTTTAGGTGCCATGTGTCTGAATCTCGAGATGCAAGATGGGTACTCCCATCAATCGTTCTTGCTTTCTCTCTCGAGACACGGGAGGAAAGTAGGATCAGACTTTATAAAACAGATTAAAACAAATAACTTAAATTACTAATTCAAATAAGTTGATATAGCTAAATCAACAAATGCCTAATTTAAATAAGTATTAAAGCTTTTAAGAAATAAATTAAATATTTAGAATGCTTCCCCTATGAATTCCAACCTCCTCCGCACCGTCGACATCGCAGGTGAGACATTTGATGTCGGATCGGATTTTCATCGACGTGTGTATGACTCCCCCATCGGGGTGGCGCAGCACTTAGCTCTCCATATTCTTCGTGAACAGAAATCAGCAAACATCATTCTTCCTGGTGATCTTTTTCATGCAGAGAGTGCGCATAACTGGCGAGAGGCAATCGATGTCACGCCATCGATTCATGAACTGCTGACTCTGTTGGCACACGAATACCAAAGAGTTCTCTTTGTTCCTGGCAATCATTGTCTTCGTCGTTTGCAACCGACAGAGAATCCCTGGGAACACCTCGATCCACCGCGCAATGTGATCATGCCACGTGCCGAGAATCCGATCGTGATCAGAATTGGTAACGCACGACTGCTTCTCGGAAATATTTTTTACGATGGACATTTCCTGAATGGCGCATCGTCGAGTCCTGCAGATTTCAAAGAAGTATTCGACTCCACGACGGATGGAGAATTTTTACTCCGTGGGTCAGGATCGGTCTCGTACTATCGTGAAATGACACAGACTCTTGCTGCATCGCTTCTTCCAGATATCGATGCACTCGTCACACATGTGCCGCCAACGCCGGCAGTTGCGACATGGAGAGTTGCTGATCCACATGAAGAGCTTCCAGAAGGATTTCCAGGTCGTATGTATTTCAATCCAGAAAGAGATCGAGAAGGTGGATTGCAGATGGGTGGCCGTCCACCTGAATATTTCCGTCATCGATTGAATAGAAAAGTGCAGATGCTCGGGAGCAATGTGTTTGAGGAAGAACTTGGAGCCAAGCCAAAAAATGGTATTACATTGGTATTTGGACATCATCATCGCAATGAAGATGAAGAGGCAGTGATTCGATCGACCAATGTTCGATTGGTGTCACATCAACCGGTGTGGAAGGGGTGATTTCGCTAATTTAAATTAAGCAAAAATTGCCATACGCGCGAAGCATCGCGCTCCCCCTAAATAACAATTTTTTTATTTAAAAATAGGGAGCGGCATGCTTGCCGCGTGGAGTCCCACTAAAATGGGCAAGGCAGCTGTGACAAATCCCATCGACCAGAGGCCGATGACCATTTGTAATGATTTGGTTCAATGCATAATCCCCTCCTGACAGGATTGAGATGAATATATTCCATGATTTTCTCTGGCTGTTGGATGAATCGAATATGAAATCGGGATTGCCAAATTGCTCTCCCCACCTCAAAACAAACCGCTCGTTTGTAGGCGTACATAATTTTAGAAATCGATCCATGTTCAGGAACCTGTAACAGAAAATGGCAATGGTCAGGCATGATGACAAATGCATAGAGAAAAAATGGATTGAAACATTGTACGCGGTATAGGCTATGCACAGCCTCGCGCGCATAGGCTGGGTTTGCAAATACAGGTTCACGGTCTGCGGTGCAGGTGGTGATAAACATCAGTCGTTGATTCTGAACAGGATGTCTCTGAAACATGCCATCAGCCTAAATTGACGCGCGAAGCATCGCGCTCCCCATTTATAAGGGGCAACGGCCAACAGCTAATTCTCCGCTACTAAAAGCCATCTATCGTGTTCCTGCCCGCAAAAGAACACTGCCAATTTTGAGCAATGTTACAATCCACTCATGGGTCTCAACGGTTTCACATCACCGGAACCATCACTGCCCATTCCGCGCCCTCGCAGACCTCGGCCAACTCCTACTCCCCTCCCTGGTCGTCGCGAAAAACGTCGGCCACGTTTTCCAAACGAGCCCATCTGGCCAGACAAGGCAAATCCGAATCACGAGCCCAATCCATTTTCACCTCGTTGGAAACCAGCACCAAATCCATCGAGCTGTCAGGAACGTATCGATCGCTCTCGACATGCTATTTCTCGTCTGGTGGCAGGCCGTAATAGCTAAAGAGGAAGGTCGCAATATCTTTGAAGAGCGGAGCAGCGGACTTACTACCGAAGTCGTCTTTCTTTGGCCTATCCAGCTTCACCAGGATGACAAATTTTGGATGATCGATAGGAGCGAAACCAGCGTACGATGCCACCGTGGAACCAGTGCCGACTTCATACTTTCCTCCCGGGCCAGCAATCTGCGATGTTCCCGTTTTGCCAGCGATACGGTGCTTGTCTACTTTTCCTGCTTTTGCGAAACCAAACTGCGCTCCATGCGTCAGTATAGATGTCAGCGATGCCGATGTCTCTGGTCGTAACACTTGGCCTATGACCTCTGGCTGCTTTTTATCTACCGTTCCATCGGAGTGTCGTATTTCATCGATGATCGTAGGTTTCATCAATTTTCCACCGTTCGCAATCGCCGAGAATGTTGTGATCATTTGTAGTGGTGTCACGGTAATACCCTGTCCGAACGCCATGGTCATGGTGAGAGCGGGGCTCCATTCGCGCCATGGCTTGAGGTCGCCAGGAAGTTCGTTATCCAGCTCAATGCCCGTGATACGTCCAAATCCAAATTGGTTGAGTGCCGAGTAGAAGAGCTTGCGACCGAGCTTTGTACTCACACTTGTCATGCAGGTGTTAATGGAGAAGTCCAAGCAGTCGACCATCGTGACTTGTCCGTAGTATTTATTGAGAGCATTCTTAATGGTGTACACATCCACTTTTACTGCACCAGTGTCGTTGTAGATATCGAGTGGAGATACCTCGCCCTGATCGATGGCAATCGCCATGGTAATTGGCTTCATGACAGAGCCTGGTTCGTACACTTCTTGCACAGTACGGTTCACGTACGAGCCAACACCGATGTTGTTTCTATATTTCAGCCACACACCCTTTCGTTCAGTGGGGAAGATTTCACGACGGTTATTATCGCCGAGGTAGTAGTAATAGCGCGTAATGCTCGGGAGATCGTACAGTTGTTCGAGTTCTTTGAGTTTGTCCTGCGTTTCTTGAGTGAGGACAGTGCGATTGCTTAGGTCGGGCAGGTATGCCTTCACAACGCGTGAATTGTTTTCAGGGTTGAAGACTTCGACAACAATTTGTTTCTCACGTTCTGCATCGATAGTCATGGGCTCCTTCTCGTACACTGCTGCATACGTGTTATTGTCGAAGAGCGGCGCATTTGCCATAGTGATAATTCGTCCGGTGTATGGATCCATGATGAGCACTTGTCCGCTTTCTGCGTCGACGCGCTTGATCATCGCATCGAGTAGTTCTTCAACCTTCGATTGCACGAAACGATCGATGGTCAGAACAATAGTGGAGCCATCGTGTGGGTCGATAAATTTCTGATCCGAAGACACAATTTGACCACCAAATGGATCGCTGACAGAAGCGATAAGACCCTCCTGCCCTCGCAGAATTCCATCGAACGCACGCTCGATACCGTACTGCGGTTCCTGGATGGCATTGATGAAGCCAATCACGTGCGATGCAATACGTGTGTCCGGATAGAAGCGCAGATGTTGCTGAATGAGTGCGATAGCACGGAATGGGTCGTACAATTCTGCTTTCTTATTTGTTGCTCGCTCCGCAATCAGCGTAGTGACGGCTTCTTCGTTGTGTTTCTCTTTCAGCTGACGAATCTGTTGCGAGAGTTCTGGCGGCAATTTTCCCATGATGGGCACGTAGCGCAGCGGGCGCTGCACCATACGACTTTTCAGTACACTGGGGTCGGCCTTGAGGATTGGCGAGAGTGCACGAGAAATAGCGCTGATTTCATCTTGTCTAATGAGATCAGGATTCACATACACAAGCTTTTGCTCCTTGTTCACAAATACTCCTGGTATCGCAAGCTTTTCGACATCGGCAATCTGCTTCTTATTGGCGCTGTAGAGTAACGGCACAAACGTGACAGTTTTCTCACTGATGCGATCTTGAATGTTCCTCGCAAAGAGTCGCCGAATTTCAGTGATATCTGGTACGAGAGTGGGGGTGGCACTCTTCACGCTGGAGCCTGTGAGGATCGAGAGTGTGTAACCCGAACCGAAGCCACTTTCGACAATCTGCACCTTACTCAAGGGGTCGAACGCAGCACGATAGAACTGCACAAGTTCCGTTGGACATGTGGATTGCCCCTGGCGACAGAGAGCGTCGAACTCAGGCGTCACCAAAATACTCGCAAGTTCATCCGCAACTTTTCCGTGATCGCCGGGGATTACGAGTGGGTCGACGTACAGCAGTTCCAGTGTTGTGTTCGTGGCGAGGATGCTCGTCTCCCCTGTCTTACTATTGCGACTCAAAATTTCGCCACGTTTTGCCGAAAGTTTGACACCGCCAAACTGCTGTTCCTGCGCTCGTTGGTGGTATTCAGATCCATTGACGACTTGCAGCTCAATCAGTCGTCCGATGATGATGAGACAGATGAAGAGGAGGACACCATGGAGCACGAAAATACGTCGCTCAAACGAGCGTCTTTTCTGCGTTTCCAGTACTGAACTCACCCGAGGAATCACGATTGGAAGAATACCACGGAACTAGGGTGTCCCAACGAAAATGGGTGTTGGATAATTTCGAGAAAGTGTGTGTAATCTTTATTTTTTTACGAGTGCCATCGCAACGAGTGATCTCTCTGCTCCTTCAGGAGCATTGCGCATATGGCCGCGCCCGAAAGAAGAAAATCCATAGTTTACCATTGTGTTTCTTTCGATAGCTTCTAGATCTTGTACAAGAACAGAGAACACTCGTGTCTTAAATGCATCTGCTTGTTCACCCAAAATCAACTGCTGGGATCCGGCCATAAAAATTCCATTTGCTTCTTGCTCATCTTCAGGAAATGGATTTGTTTGCATTGATTCCCACATTTTTCTCAGTGCAGTGAGATTCAGGCGCTGAGCAAGAAAAAAGATACCGGTTTCATCCAAGTGCTCTCGAGTAAAAGTTGTGACATTCTGAACCATTTCAGTTGTCATTCGCTCCGTTTTCTCAATGAGAAAATCATTGTAACTTTTGCGTCTCCATCGAGGCTCTTCCCAATATGCCATGTCGCCACTGAGGCCAGAAAGAGTGATGGATGTCGATGATACACGAGGGATTCCTTGTCGTTTCATTTTGTCCAAAACCGCACAAAGCACTTTCATAGAACTACGCGCATCGTCTCGAACAATGATGATGCGACCGTCAGGTGTGACATTCATTTCATCGATAATTTTTTGATCTGGTTCAAAAGATACATGAGCAACATCGTTTCCATTTTCCTTCTTAATTTCTACCCCTCGACCAATGTGTGTCTCCACTTTCATTCGTTGCATTGCACTTTCATTTGCCGACTGACTAGCGAGGCGTTCATTCCCTTCGACACCAATGAAAATATGTGGAGTCTCAGCATGATATTTGGAAAGTTCACGAAGAAGATCAGCTGTGCCGGAGCCATAGTCGATGTGCATGATAGGCTCGTTGTAGGGAATTGAATGCTTTGCTCGTTGATAGCGTTGCGCTATACCAAGCATGCCGGCCATTTTGTGGTACACATTGTGCTTCGCAAGCTCTTTCGCAGATTGGGTGAAGCTGCGAGCGTAATCATCCCTTCTGTCGTCCATCTCTGATCGTAGAGTCGCCTTCATAGATGCAAAATACTTTATTTGTTTAATGTGTCAATTATCTTGCGATCATTTCTTCTCTGCCCTGCCCAGTACCAATTAATCGAATTGGTACGCCGCAGTTCTTTTCAATGAATTCGATGTACTGTTGCGCTTCTTTTGGAAGTTTCTTGAAATCCGTGATCCCACGTGTGGATGTCTTCCATCCTTTGAGGTTTTCGTACTTTGCTTTGCCCATTGCATCGACTCCCACACCAATGGGAATTGTGTCTTCATCATCGAGAACGTCGAGCTTGGTGAGGTTGATTGCGGTGAAGCCATTAATGAATGCACTGTGTGTGATATCTGGAATATGCAGCCATCCGCAACGACGTGGACGGCCAGTGGTAGAACCGTACTCCCCTCCTCGCTCGCGGAGTTTATCGCCGCGTTCGCCTTCGATCTCGGTGAGAAAATCGCCTGAGCCAACACGTGTGCAGTACGCCTTCGCAACTCCGATGCATGACTTCAGTATCGACGGTGGAAGTGCGAGACCCTGGAGAGCGCCAGCAGCTGTTGTGAAACTGCTGGTGACGAATGGATACGTACCGTGGTCGAGATCCAGAAGTGTTGCTTGCGCTCCTTCGATGAGGATTGTGTTCCCTTTTTTTACAAGGCTCTGCATGAGTTCCGGGAGCGACGACACAATGCGACCGGAGAGCACTTGTTTAGCTTCGGCTAGGGCTCGCTGCTCAGCGGCAATATCGACTGTAATGCCGTACATTTCCTTTACCGCCTTGGCGCGCTCAGTGAGTTCGGCAGTGAGATCATCGTTGAGTCTCTCCATGCGAATGCCGGTGCGCGCAGCCTTGTCCATGTACGCCGGACCAATGCCGCGCTTGGTGGTGCCGACTGCCTTTGATCTCTTTTCTTCCAGAGCTGCGTCGATGGCCTTGTGATACTCAAAGAGAATGTGTGCGCCGCCAGAAATATGGAGACGCGGAACGAGATCAATTCCTGCCTTTTTCAGGGTGTCGATTTCTTGAAGGAGTGTTGGCAAGTGAATGACCATGCCTGAGCCAAGGATGACCGGCTTTCCTTCGTGCAGACATCCAGCTGGGAGTAGATGGAACACGTGCTTCTTTCCTTTCACGACGATGGTGTGACCAGCGTTCGCACCACCGCACGCACGTGCGATCACGTCGAAATGTTCACCCAAGATGTCGGTGACCTTCCCCTTCCCCTCGTCGCCCCACTGCGCGCCGATGATGGCGGTACAGGAGCCGAGATCTTTCAGGAGAGATTGCACGAGTGGAGAATAGCAGATGTTATACCTCAATGCTTTCGATTTGATCCGTCTGTAATTCCAGCGCAAATCCCACGCAGTGAGGATTGGACTTTGCGGCTTCTAGAAGCGGTTGTATCACACTCAAGCCATCGCTCCCGGCAAAGAGCGCTGTGTGCGGCTCGAAATCCGACACATCCTTCATCAATGTCGTTCCGTCTGGAATATAGGGAGGATTGGAAACGAGGAAAAAAGGTTCAGACATTTTTTTGATGAATTCGATTCCATCGCCGTGCACACACTCGACATCGACGTGGTAATGCAGCGCATTTTTCTTTGCGGCATCGACGGCATCGTGTGAGATATCGATACCAATCATTTTTTCTTTCCTTCCTTCCAGCGCGAGTGTGATGGGAATAATTCCCGATCCTGTTCCCACATCGACAATTATTGCTGGACTCCCATCGCGAAGTTTTCGTGTCACGATGGAAATATTCGTATCGACTTCTTCAGTCACCTCTTTTTTGTTCTTCAAAAATGCGAGCGTGTGTTCGACAAGTTTTTCTGTCGATGGACGTGGAATGAGTGTTGCGTGTGTGACTGTGAAGAGTCGGCCATAGAATTCTTTCTCGCCCATGATGTACGCAACTGGCTCGCCACCTTTCCTCCTTTCTTCTAGTGAGTGCCACGCTTTTTCCTGCTCGGGCGTTAGCTCCACTTCATCGTGCGACACGATCCACGATCGATCCTTTCGGAGAATCGCAGCCAAAAGCACTTCTGCATCGAGAAAGCCTAAGCCACTTTTCCGTCGTGCATCGCGGATAGTCATGCGACTATACTAACTCTAAAGATGCCACTAGTCGCTATCGATTGCCGGTTTGGGTCGCACCTGGGAGGCCTGGGGACGTTCACTCGTTTTCTCGTGAGTGCACTTGTCGCTCGCAATGATGATTGGTCGTACCACCTGTTTGTGAAATCGGAGAGTGAGCCGTGGCTGCAATCACTCACGTCACCGCGTATCACGATGGAAGAGGCGCCATTCCCCCACTATTCGTTTGGCGAGCAGGTGTCGTTTCCCAATCTCATTCAGGAGTGCAAAGCCGATCTCTTCTTCTCGCCGCACTTCAATGTGCCATTGAGTTGCTCCACTCCTTTCGTGTGCACGGTGCACGACTTCATCCTCCATCGATACCCAAACCAGGCAAGCTTCCTCAAGCGCATGGCGTATCGATTGATCCTTGGCCGTGCGGTGCGAGGTGCGTCGTCTATCATCACGGTGAGCGAAGCATCGAAGAATGAAATCCAACATTTCTACGGATCTTCCGCGGAACGCAAGACAGTCGTCGCTTATCCTGGGATCGACAAAGCATTCGTTCCTCAATCGAAAGAAGCACAAGATGCAATGCGCAAGCAGTATCAATTGGAGCGTCCGTACCTCATCTACGTTGGTAACTGTAAGGAGCACAAGAATGTTCCGGTTCTTCTGGATGCGTTTGCGAAAGCAAATCTTCCAGGGATTGATTTGGTCGTTGTCGCGAGTGGTCGTGAGTGCGCGTCACTCGGACGTCGTCCCAATGTTCGCTTCCTCGCCGCGATCCCACACGAAGATCTGCCTGCTCTCTATAGTGGAGCGCTCGGGTGTGTGACAGCGACGAAGTTGGAAGGATTCTGTCTGCCAGTGGTCGAAGCGATGGCATGCAACTGTCCGGTGCTCGCAACGACGGTCGAGCCACTTCCCGAAGTGTGCGGTTCTCACGCGATGCTCGTGGAGCCAACGGTCAGTGCATTCTCAAAAGGCCTGCAATTGTTTGTGGCTGATGGATCGATACGTGACCAGAAAAAATTAGATGCGGCGCGACAGTGGGTGGAAAAATACTCGTGGGAGGTCGCTGCTGAGAAAGTCGCTCACACGTTTTCTGATGTTCTCTCCACGGTCGTCAAAGAGTAGGTGGTATACTCCCCTCCTATGGATCGCGTCTCTTTTATCCTCCCCAAAGTTCTCCGCCAGCGTGGTCTAGGCGATGAAGCTGTTGCCAGTGTGCTGACAGCGGAAGCCAAGAACTGGATAGCGAAGAAACTCCCAGCTCATACCACCGATCTACAGCCCACAAAATTCGAGCAGGGCGTGCTTTTCATTGAGGCACGCAATTCCATCGCTTTGGCCGAATGTGAGGCTCAGAAGGCCGATTTGCAGCGTTTTCTGCAGGATTTGCCCTGGAATGCTTCTATTTCTAGCATTCGCCTGCTGCGAGCCCGCTAAATTGGCTTGCACGGCAGTCCCCCCTCCTCTACACTCCTCGGGCTTTCAAGTACCTATGCTCGTCATTCGTCTTCAGAGAACCGGCCGCGAAAACACCCCTGCATACCGCATTGTCGTGTCTGAAAAGGCTCGTTCGGCCAAGAAGGGCGCTCACGAAATCCTCGGCCACTTCCTCCCAAGCCAGAAGACTCCTGTTTTCCAGTGCAATACGGAGCGTGCTCAGTATTGGGTGAGCAAGGGTGCACAGCCAAGCGACACAGTTGCTCGTCTTCTGAAGAAGAACGGCGTAGCTGGCATGGAAAAGTTCATCGTTCGCTACGCAAAGCAAAAGTCTAAGAGTGAGCAGCCAGCAGAGGCAGCTCCAGCTGCAGCGCCAGCAGCACCAGCCGCAGAGGCTCCAAAGGCGTAAAGGTTCCCAATCCTGGTCACACCCTTGATCCTCGTGACAAATTGGCTCGTTTCTCGTACCCTTTCCGCATATGTCAGACACTGCACAGACCGCACTTCCTGGATTTGAGTTCATTCAGACCGTCCTCGGGATGCTTGTCGAAGACAAAGATCAGCTCCATGTCGATGCCCGCGTGGACGAACTTGGCGTGCTCATTACTGTCAAAGTGAGCGAGCGCGATATGGGCAAGCTTATCGGTAAAAGTGGTCAGACCATCAAATCCATTCGTACGCTTCTCCGCACGATTGGCGGTGCCAGTAACCAGCGTGTAAACTTAAAAGTATTGGAGCCAAACGCGGCCGCAGCTTAAAAAGAATTCTTTCCCCATCCTTCCATGATCCGAGAACTTATTGAGAACGGTTCCGTCCTGCAAATTCTTGCAACGGTTATTGCGTTCGCACTCGTCATCGCTTCGGTGTTGAGTCTCTTCTACATCATCATTGGAGGTATCACATTCATCCTCTCTGCCGGTAACGAGGAGAAGATCAAGAAGGCTGTCCACACTGTCCGCTACTCTATTATTGGACTCTTTGTCAGCTTCCTCGCGTTCTTCTTAGTCTCCTGGATCGCCAAGCTCCTCGACATTCCATTCGATCTCTCTTTTGGAACTATCCTTCAGCTCATGAGCGATCTGTTCAACTCGCTCCAGTAGGCCTTCCCATTGATTATAAAAAGGACTCTCCGTGGAGAGTCCTTTTTCTTTGAGTGCGAATCAGATTAGATCAGGTCACCTGCAAGCTTGCGCTGGAGGCCAGCTGGAGCGAGGGCGAGAGCTCCCATGATGAGAGCGAATGCAGCGTCCATACCTGCGCCAGTCTGAGGGAACTCATTGATCACACCAGCCTTGCTTGTGCGCACGCGCTCTGTGAGCGAGATGCTGTCCAAGTCAGAACCAGAGATGGTGGCTATGTTGTCGAGCTCAAGACCGTTTGGAGCAGTGTCGGAGATAGAGAGGACATAGCTAGTGCTCCATGTCTGACCTGGCTGCAGCGTAGGAACAGTCCAGCGGAGAACACCTGGAGTTTTCACAAGTCCAGATTCGTCGTCAGCACGAACGAAGCGGAGGTAATTGCTGTCGTAGCGGTCTGTGATGACAGCATCTGTGATGGCATGGTCGAGTGTGTTGCGAACGAAGAGTGTGTAGCGGATGCTTCCACCAGGGACAGCCTCGGCGCGGTCTGCAGTCTTGCGGAAGAGTACGTTCTCGCTCTGAGAAGTGTTACCTGGGTAATTACTACTCTCAGTGCTGTTTGCAACAACTGTTGTGTAGTCGTAGGAGATCTTTCCCTGTACACCGTCGGCAACTGCGCTCGCAGTCATAACTGTGTTCAGCGGGGCATCGGAGCGAACACGAACTGTGTAGGAGAGTGTGCGAGTCTCGCGCGGAGCCATCTGCACGATGATCCAGCGGACGTTTGTACCGTCGGTGATACCACCGTTACTAGCAGAGACGAACTGACCGTATGTTGGGATACCAGCATCGACAGCAACGTTTGTACCCACGACATCGGAAGCGTTTGTTACACGGATGTTATACGTAAGGTTCTGACCAGCGGAGACAGTGTTGCGGCCATCGGAAATGGTGGCAGACACAGCATCGTATGGCAGGCCAATGCGGATTGTCGTTGTGTCGCCAGCGCTCAATGTTCCTGCGTAGACACGTGCACGGATTCCGGAGCGGTCGACAGCATCGCGATCGACGAGCACGGAGAATGTGAATGTCTTTGTCTCATTTGGTGCAAATGAAACGTTCTTCCATGTGACGTTGAAATTATCACGCTTGCCACCTTCGCTCGCGGAGAGGAAGTTGGTGACGTATGGCATGGCAGCACGAACATCTGTTGTACGAGTGTCCGATGCAGTGTTACGAACACGAGCAACGTATGTGAGTACTTCGCCTGGCATGATGTAGTCCTTATTATCTGTGAGGCTCAAGTCCCATGTGTCGTTGGCAACTGGAGCGTAGTTCTCCACAAGAGTTGTGTCTGTTGCCTCAACACCTTCTACAATGGCACGACCAATGATGTACTGGCCGATAGAAGCGTCTGGACGGACGTTCACGTTCACCGTGAGCGTGCGTGTGACGTTCTTGTACACAGAGACGTTTGTCCATGTCACCATGCCTGGGCGAACATCACCGCCATCGCTAGCGGAGACAATGTTTGCCTGGTGAGGCAAGTGGAGCGAGAGATTCACCACACGTGCATCCTGGCGCTGCTGCTTGAGAGTGATGACGTACACGAGGCCTTCGCCTGGCTGCGCCTTCTCTTTCCCATCTGTAACGGTGATGAAGTTACCATTGAGACCAATGCCTTCAAAATCATCGTCCAAGGACGCACAGTCATCATCCTGTGGGTAGTCCCTTTTATTGTCGTTATCGTTGTCCTGACCATCCGAACACTGAGAGTGGTTCGCGAGGGTTGGCTCCGTATACGTAGCCAGAAGCGTGGTGAAAGCCACGCTCAGAACGAGAGTGAGCACGAGTGCGGATGCCACCTTTTTGGCAGTTGCACGGCTCTGAAAGAGGGTAGTCTTCGCCACGGGGAAGAGGGGGAAAAACATAAAGGAGAGTATTAAACCTCTTTTTAAATACTTTGTCAAATGTATTTAAAGAGGTCTCCTATATGCCTAGAACCTACTTCTTTTTAGCCTTTGGCTTTGCACCCCTCTGATTTTGAGGTTTTTCACGCAAGAAGCCCGGAATGATCAGGAGAGGCTTCAGATCCTCGATTTGTTCTATTAGCCCCAAATCTTCTATGGCGATTTTCCCTATATAGAGGCGGCGCATATCCCCTCCTTCGCGGACGAACTGGTCGATGGCGCGGTAGCCACGGAAATAGCACAGAGACTTGGTAAATGCGCCTGGCTCTACCGTGCGGGAGAAGCCGCGCTTCAGGTCGATCGTTTTCATGAGTGCCTTGTCTTCGGTATAACCCAGCTCCTCTTTTAAGTATTTTCGAATATCTGCAAAGGAATGTTCCATTGCGTAGGCAACAGCCAGGACGTTCTTGGCATGGAGGTAGCGCTTCTCGTGGAATGGCGAGAGCACGCGCATCTGGTTGTAAATCGCGAGACCTTCCTGTGTATCCAAGTAGTTGGCAAAGCCACGGCGCAGGAGTTCGTATGGCTGTACCGATCCATTCTCCGCCGTGATGATATGCGTTTCAATCTCGTGTGCGATGAGCGAGTCGATGTGTTGACGCGTGAATTCGGCAGATTCACGGACGAAGAGTTTCTTTTCGCCCACGGCACAGTCGGCAATCATGTTCTTCTTAATGACCACCTGCCAATCATGAAGACCGTAATTGGTGAGGATGCCGTCGAAAATTTCCTTCGCTTCTTCTGCTGTGTGCATGTCTTTCACGCGTGGACGCATTTCACAAGCGAGGCGAGATTTGAGATGTGAGTTGGCGAATGCGAGCAGTGCCGGGCTCGGTGTACCGTAGAGTGCCATACTCAGCGAACTAAAGCGCTGGGAGTCGCCACGAGCGCGAATGAGATCGATCTTCATTAAAAGTTCGCGTCTCTTCTTCTTCAAGAGAATGCCAAGTGGTGAATCATCGGTCTCAATGTCGTGCAATTCCTTCTCCATCTGTACAAGATCGAGGCCGGTTTTTGGCATCAAGAAGACAGGATTGTGCGATGTATCCTTCTTGAGTATCTCCATTTCTTCCATCAGATTTACCGGACGAAGCTCTTTGAGGAGCTGGATTTGCTTATCGATTTCACACAACAAACGATCGGCAGCGCGGAGTTCTACCTTCACTGTTGTGCGTGGAGTCGCAGCACTTGGCTTTCTCGATGGATCGATGAGGAAGCCGGCAAGATCGCGGCGACCAATCACAGCACGCACACCGGCAGCGGTTGTGTCACCCGAATGGACAAGTGTTTGGATCTTTTTGCCGGAGAGCGAGAACTTCACTTTGTAGCTGCCGGGTGAGCCGTCGACTGTTTCCAGCCCATCGGCGTCCTGCAGCTCTTTGAGGAGTGCTTCCGCGAACACGGTATGTTCTTGTTCTGGAGCAATTGCTGAGAGCTCTTCAATCGTGCTGTCTTCTAAAGAAAATTCTACGATTTCTCGTGGTGCCAAAATTGGCTTATTGCCCATGTCGGATTGTCTACGTTTCACTTTTTCGCCAAAGAGCTCCTGCGCGATGCGTACACCCTTTTCTGGCGAACTGACCTTGAGTCCTTCGACACGTTCCAGACGAGCACGGAGTGGTGCCAAGTTTGCAACCTGCACCATGAGTCCTGCACGAGCGTTTACTTCTAGGAGCACCGGACCGAGTTCTTTATCGATGGTGAGGTCGACAGCGAGGTAGCCAATGTTTGTCATTTGCTGAATGCGCGAGGAGATCAAAAGAATTTCCTCCCAGTTTGGAAGCGCTGTTCCTGCGACAGGGAAACCGTGCGGAAGCTCGTGAATGATGCGGTTGTACTGCGCTGCGTGCGTCGTAACACCTTTTGCGATATCTAAGCCAATACCAAGACCACCTAAGTGCACATTCGCCTTTCCCCCGCTCTGCGCCGTTGGCACGCGAAGCATCGCCATGACGGGGACTAGGTTGAAGACGACTATGCGGAGGTCTGGCAGTCCCGCAGGGCGGAACGGAATGAAGCAGTCATCGGCTACTAAAATCTGCTCAAAAAATGCCGTGTCGGCGTGACCGTTTACCGAGAATTTTCCATCCAAAATATCTTCGATATGTTCGCGGAGTTCCTGATCGCTCACTGGCTTCTTCCCCTGTTCCAAAAACATGCCATTCCTCCTTCCCTTCAAGATAATAATGCCTTCACCCCCGAAGCCATAGTTTGGCTTGAGGACACATTCCTCAGGGAGTGTAGAGAAATCAAATTGGCTGAGTTGCCTACGACTTTCGATTCGTGCAAAGAGTCGTGCAGTAGGAATACCACGAGCGGACAGAAAGGCTTTCGTCTTCATTTTATCATCTGCAAATGCGACTGCCTTACGCGGATTGAAGGGCTTGATGTAGAGGAGATTCCTCGCATTCAGGCCGAGAACCCCATGATTTTGTAAAAACGGTAGTCGCATGGTGAAAGGCTATTCCTCCTTCTGGAGGTGCTTGAATACTTCGCGGAAACGGAAGTACTCGACGAGACGGAGTCCTGTCCACTTTCCGAGAACAACGTTGATGAGGATAGTGGAGAGAATGAGTTCTGGGTATGCAAGAACAAGGGACTGAAGCCACTGTGACTGCACAATGAAGACACAGATAATAGAACCAATGACAGTTTCACCAATCGTGAGGATCGCGGCTCGCCATCCCTCACCAGTTTTGACGCTCAGGAAATTTTCGGCGAGCGCAGAGAGGATAAGCAAAATGAAAACGGTATCACGAGAGAATGACAAACCAGCCCATGTACCAATGGCAACAAGTAGGAGAAGTGTGAAGCTCACAACGGTTAGGATGATGGCAACCTTTGGAATGTACAGAAGGCGCCAACGACGCATCATGGAGCGTGCCAAGTATCCTGTGACGATGATGAAAATAAGGAACAGCACGCCAATCTTCCACCCCAATGCTAGGAAGCTAAGAGCGACGATAGATGGCGTGTACAAGCCAAAAGTAGAGATGCCGATCACCTGGCGAAGGAAGGCAAAGATGGTAGCGATAATCGGGAGAATGAGTAGGAGGATTACCGCCTGGCCAGACACACCGTGTGAGAGGAGGTAGTTCACAAGAAGGGACAAAATATCCCATGGTCGAATAGCAACCGATGCTGCGTCCATGGCACTGAAGTCGATATCGCGCGACTCAAGAGCCGAGCGGAATTCTTCCATCGTTCGCGCAGCAATCAGCGGATTAATGGACTCTTTTCTCGTGACAACAATTTGCGAAGGCTCGAGTAGCGTGAGTGCGCCGCGTGCGGTACGAGAAACCGTTGCAAGGCTGCGCTCAGTAATGATAACGAGTGATTGCTGGTGCGTAGAGTCACGGTCACTACTCTGTTGCACTGCTCGCATGAGTGCCTGAAGACCGGCAATGCCATCAGTCCAGAGCACGATGGTATCTGCGCCTGCAAGCGAGCCTTGCTCCTCTGTGAGAAGTCCAAAGAGTGTGTCTTCAATGATGAGTGCCGGAGCATCTGGTGGAGTTTGGAACGCCTTGATGTACACACCTTCCTTCAGTGCTTCCGTTGCGTGAAGCGCCAACTTATCCGGAGAGACTGAGCCGTCGGCAATGACAACAATTTTACGAATGTAGGCAGTCACTTCGTATGTTGTTTCCGACTGTGTCACTTTTCCATCTAGTCCTGTGGAGCGGACTTGCAAGCGGAATGTGAGCTTGCCAGGTTTCTCTGGAGTGTAGACAGCTTCCACATTTCTTCCAATGTTCTGCTTCGTCTCGTCGATAGTCCATCGATACTCAGTGCGCTCTCCATCTACCCGGCTCGATGATGCATCCAAAATAATCGTGCGACCAACGGCAATGTCTTTCGGACCTGTGATGATTGCCTGCACTCCAGTGTTCCCAGCAGATGATGGGACCGTTTGCGCACCCACAATACTCGTTCCTGCCAGGAGGGCTATCGCGAGAGAGGAGAAGAGAAATCTGCGCACGAACAAGAGTATACACGAATGTATGTCTGTCAGAACGCATTTAACATGTAGTTCAACAGCTCTTTGCCTCATCGATGAACGACTTACAGTGTCGCTGTAAGGTCGAATGGAACAGTGAGCACCTTCCCCTGTACCTGGAATTGCAGAAAGGCGCGGTGGAAGCTGGCGAGCGGAATTTTGTCACTCGCTTCTATGACGCCAGGTTGTACTTCGCTTCCATGGAGATGATAAAAATCCCCTGCGGAAGACAAGACAACAATATGCGCTTTCGCCGCGAGATAGTCTTCGAGTATTGGTGCATTTCCTGATGCATCGGTGATGATGTAGTTGAGTGTGGTCGATGTCGCAGTGCGCAGTGGCGCGAAGGCGATGGTGAATCCGCCGACTGTTTTTTTGACTTCCTCATTTTCCGCTACCCCTCGGACTCCTTTGTCACCTGCAAATTGTTTTGTGACTCGGAGTGTGTACGGAACAGCACTCGCGTCGACGAAGTCGCCGTAGATCCAGTACGTTCCTCCTGCTTCGGGCTTGTAGTCGATATGCCATACACCTTTTTCATCTCGCGTAGGATGCACATGCGAGAAGTGTTGAAGGTCGTCACGAATAACGATGAGATGCATTTCCTTCGTATGACTCATTCCAAAGTCTGTGAAAATCTTAGAGTCGTCACGAATAGTAAAATCCAGTGAATCACCTACCGATTGTTCGAGTTGCATCGTGAGTGCTTTTGGCTGACCACTCGGCATTTGCATGTCGTGTCCTGCGTGTGAATTTGTCGCGCTTCCGCACGCTGCAAGGAGGACTGATGATGTAATAATGAGTGAAGATTTGAGATTCATGCTGTGAGTGTAGCGAATCCTGGTGCTTTTATAGAAGTTTGGTTCTACGAAATTGTTTTTCTGCTACCATGGCCGCACATTGGGGAGTCGCCAAGTGGTAAGGCAGCGGCCTTTGGAGCCGCCATTCGAAGGTTCGAATCCTTCCTCCCCAGCCATTCTGCTTCGCAAGCTACGCAGAATCGGCTAGAGTAAACGGCTATGTTTCATGTCTATCTTCTTCGAAGCATTTTGCATCCGCAAATGACGTATGTTGGTTTCACGACAAAGGATGTTCGGACAAGAATGGAAGGGCATAATAGAGGTCTCACAAGAACTACTTCCCCTCATATTCCTTGGTCTTTGGAAGTAGTCGTGACATTTCGCGATCGCGAAAAAGCAGAGCAATTTGAGCAATACTTAAAACACGGTTCAGGCTATGCTTTTGCCAAAAGACACCTTTGGTCGCATAGCTCTGCGGAGCTTCGCAAAGCAGAGAACCCAAGGTCTGCGAAGCTCGCGTAGCAGACCTTCCTCCCCAGCCAATCTTGCTCAATATTGAATGCCGCCTGCAAAAGGCGTAGCCTTCTTCTTAATCTCCCTCTTAATCTTATGAACAAATCTACATTGGTTGGTGGAACAGCCATCGCTGCGACAATCGTCGTTGGCGCTCTTCTCTCACTCCAGAATTTTGATGCAGGAAAAGTTGCCTGTCCGGACATCGGCGCGGCTCGCGCAAGTCTCCAGGCGACATATGAGAATGGGGTGAATGCAAGTGTGCAGGTGTATGCCGGAGAGAAGGCGGAGATCGATGCAACACTCAGTCGCTGCTTAAGCGCATCTCCGACAGATCCTTGCGCCGATGCGCAGGCAGCACGTGACAAAGCAGTTGCTGACTTCAATCGCATTCCTTCTCCAGCAGACAGTGCACCATATGAGGAATTCCAGAGTTACTTCAAGAAGCGTGATGATGCATACAACGCGTACAAGAGTGCGAAGGGCGC
Source organism: uncultured Candidatus Peribacteria bacterium (assembly GCA_964575275.1). GTDB lineage: Bacteria > Patescibacteriota > Gracilibacteria > Peribacterales > Peribacteraceae > CAZKJL01. The sequence continues at coordinate 133,361 of CAZNPE010000002.1, forward strand.
GCTCGATCAGTGTCGTGCAGCTAACCCTCCAAAGCCCATTACTCCGTACGAACAGTCTGATACGAAGGCGTGTTTCGATGCGTACGATGCATCTGTCGCGAGTATCCGCGATACATTCGAGAAGAATACACAGGCACTTAAAAGCGCACTCAAGGCAGCAATGGCTGCTCTCGATGCGCGCGAGAAAGCCTGCAATCCTCCAAAAGGAAATGAGAAATTCACTGACCCAGCTGTCTCCGTAGGAGGTCAGGCTGACGGAGTTGTTCCTGTTGAAATCCTGAACTGCCAGGAGATCAATGCAGAGTGGGACTATGAACTCATGGTGCTCCGCAGGAGAGCTGCTGCCATTCCGACAGAAATTCGGGCAGTGCAGGACGGCATCAAAAATGCACAGGAGCGTATGAGTCCGCTGGAGCGCGATCTTCGCGATGTCGACACGTACATTCCGCCAGAGAGCACCAAGACACAGTACGAAGGTGCACTCAACGCACTCCGTGCCGAACGAAAAGTATCGATCGAAGCTGCTCTCACCTTCTATAAGAATCTCATTGCTCGGCGTCAGGCGGAAAAAGCTCAGCTCGAACAGGAGCTTGCGGATATCAATGCGAAGATCGCCGCACGTGTGAGTCAGATTCAAAAAGAGAATGAAGCACGTCGAAGAAATTTCCCGACGAGCGTGCATCTTTCCAAGCCCGATGCTTGTGGTTACTACCATTGCCACGGAATACTCTGTGGCAGACAAGACCCCGCACCTCATGCGTGTGGCCATGGAGCAACGACGGAGGCAGATGTTGAGTGTAAGGATTTCATCCGAGCGTACCTAGACGCTGCGAGTAGGTAGCCACGCCGACGGAGGATCACTTTCTTTTGCGCCACACTATTGTCTTCTGGCTTTCAGAAGCATATAAACTGTTCCCACTTTCTTTCCTCCCCTGCTATGAAAAGTATTCACACTGCGACAGTGACCACCGCACTCGTTCTTGCAGCGTTGTTCCTCCTTCCTTCTGTATCTGCAAATGAGCAAGAGTGGGAGGGTATCAATGCACCGGAAACACTTCAGACTGAACTTGTGCCAGGGCAATACATTGTGATGCTCAAAAAGAACAAGGACGCAGTCGCAGACACTGTGATGAAAAAGTATGGTCTTGCTGGTCACAAGAAATTTGGATCACTCGGTGGATTTGCCGGAAAATTGACGAAGAAGCAGGCTGACGATCTCTCCAAGGACGATGATGTAGTACTGGTAGAGCCTGACTACATTGTGCGTGCCTTTCAGAAAGCACCGAAGGTTACTGCAGTCGCCCAATCGCTTCCAACAGGCGTCAATAGAGTCGAGGCGGACAAGAGCCCTACTGCGAAGATCAATAGTGTCGACGAGCGTGTGCAAGCAGATATCGCTATTTTGGATACCGGTGTCTTGAAGAGTCACAAAGATCTGAATGTTGTGTCGCAAGTGAACTTCAGTACTTCTGTTACAGCGGATGACCGCAATGGTCATGGTACTCACACTGCGGGAACAGCAGCAGCGAAGGACAATGGCGAAGGCGTCGTGGGTGTTGCTCCCGGTGCGAGAATTTGGTCTGTGAAAGTTCTTGGAGACAACGGTTCTGGTTACCTCTCCGATGTGATTGAAGGCATCGACTATGTCACTGCACGCGCAAGCACCATCGAGGTGGCGAACATGAGTCTTGGATGCAATTGTCCAAGCACTGCACTCGACACAGCATTGACTCGCTCCATCGCCGCTGGTGTTGTCTACACGGTTGCAGCGGGAAATTCTGCTGCTGATTCCACAAACTTCAATCCGGCGAATCACCCAGGTGTTATCGCTGTTTCTGCGATTGCAGACTTTAACGGAGTTCCAGGCGGTGGCGCACCAGCAACATGTTATTCGGATGTCGATGATACGTTCGCAAATTTTAGTAACTATGGTGCCCCGGTGGACATCGCTGCCCCAGGAGTTTGTATCAACTCCACCTGGAAAGACGGAAGGTACAAAGTGATCAGCGGAACAAGTATGGCAAGCCCGCACGTGGCCGGCGCGGTTGCTTTGTATCTTGCGACACATGCAAAGCCGACAACTGCTATTGGTGTTGATGCAGTCAAGGCAGCACTCGTGGGCGCGGGCACTCCGCAGGCGAGTACCGATGGTTTCTCTGGCGACCCAGATACATTCCCTGAACCGCTTCTCAACGTGCAGTCGTTCTAGTGTTTCTCTAGAATCGTCTTTCTCTGTAACCGTGAGATTGTCCGATATATTTTTTGTGTCGCCATCCTATTATAGGATGACAGAATGAGGCGTCGCACCCTTTCATCTCGTTTAAAAAATACGTGCACGACAGTTGTCGCTATCGCGATGTTTGCCGCCTCTGTCCCAGTAGCGTTAGGAGCAACTGATCCCATTGCTCATTTTCGGTTTGATGATGGGTCAGGCACATCGCCCGATGATAGTAGTTCCAACAACATCACGGCGGCATTCATGACGCCCAACCCAACCTGGACAACTACGGTTGCACCGGTGTCTTTTTCCAACCCCTACGCGTTGAAGTTTGAGGGTACTGGTGATGGCGTGCAGGTCACATGGCCGGCAGGCCTCAATTTCACAGGTACTGAGCCACGTACGTTTTCATTTTGGTACAGGCCGACCATGGATGGCGAAAGTGCATCGGGAAATTTCGATCGTATTATGAGCTGGAGTAGCGATGCATTTGAAATTGCAGGAACATACGGAGATGTTGCTGTGCATCGCTTAGCTTTTTACGATGGGTCATGGCGTGACACAGGCTACGATATGACGGTGAATACCTGGTACAACATTGCATTCACATACGATGGAACGAACGTGAAGCTCTATGTGTCCGGTGACCAAAAGTACTCTGGAACGTCGGCTGGACGAGACCTCAGTGGAACGATGTACATCGGTGTAAGAAGTACGGGGGATGAAGGTATCAACGGCATCATCGACGACTTCCGTGTCTATGACTACGCACTTACTTCTACACAGGTGAGCAACATTGTTTCAGGCTCCGATAACCCCGATGTGGCTGCAAGTTCTAGCGCCTCATCTTCGGCTGCTGGTGGCGGAGCCAACATGCCAGTCTGGCTGCTCAATCTCCGACAGCAGAATAATCTCACGCCGTATGGGACGATTGCATCTGCATCCTCCTCGTCCTCTGCATCCCAGGCGTCTTCGTCGAGCAGCGCGTCATCACTATCGATGCAATCCTCTTCTGCATCATCGCTTGCATCGTCTGCAACTTCCAGTAGTGCGTCTTCGCATTCTGCTGCTCCAGCACTGTCGGTGAACCCATTTCAGCAGCGCATATGTAGTCGGGTTCTTCGATGGTTCGTGACAGAGACAAGTGCCCTGAGTCGATTGAATTCTCGGCTCCTGAAGCGTTTTGGTTTTGAGTGTAGGTAGCAAGCTGACGTTTCCCCTACCACACCGTGTTTTTGCAAAAATTGACTAAATAAAAAATAGTTATAAAGTACGCCAGATGTTCTTTCTGAGCATTGGGTGAATACGTGAGACAAGTGCTCTGCGCATGTTGTATGAATAGCGCGCTTGTCTCATACGGAGATGAGTCATTTGAAACAGTCGGTTTCTTTTCCGCGTTCCCCTGTCACAGGGGAGAAAGTTTTGTCATGACTAGTCGGAGACATTGGCTGTACACAGCAGAGCGTGTCGATGAGGCATTGGGAATTTATGAAAGCCCCCCGACTCGCAACCGAATTTGGGAGCCTGATGAGCACATCGTCTTCGTCAGCCGGAGTGCGGACACGCTCCTCGAATTGCCAGCTGCCGAAAAGCTCGTTGAGGAAACTCATGTAGAGCCGCTCGACGATTGGCAGACGGTAACCTTTGGGTACTACAGCGTCGTTCTCGGATTCGATGCGAGTGACAACAAGGATGTGGCTGAGTCGTGGAAACTGATGCCTCACGGATGGCAGCAAGCCCCTATGCATGTCACGTTGACACTTGTGCTGTCTCATTTGGCTCGCACAGGGAAGGATCTCATGAGAGGAAAGATGTGCCGTGTCGAGGGACAGCTCAAGGAATCGCTGACGCAAGCGTGCCTAACAGTTCGCGACGGACGTTTGCACATTGGAGTTGCTCACAATTCCGATGCACGTTCTGACTTGCGCATGGCGATCTGCAGAAAATTGATCTGAACTGCCGCGGCGACCCATCTCTCCGAAACATTCACCCATTCGTGTCGCATGATGCGATTCGCACAACTCTTAAGAGCCTGCACGTCATGACGATGGGTAGGCTCTTCAACCTATTTGAGTAATTCCTTCGCCGAATCCAGCGCAGCTTCCATCGATGGTTGCATTGCTTTGATATCTGCATCTGACATTGCAGAAAGCACCCACGCAGCAAGGTCCATCTTCTCTGGTTGCGTGCCAAGACCGATGCGATGGCGTGGGAAATTCTCACCGTAAATTTCTACGATGGATTTGAGTCCGTTATGCGTTCCTGGGCCGCCACTTGTACGGAAGCGATGTGTGCCGAGCGGCAAATCGATATCGTCGCTCAGCACAAGAAGTTGCTTGGCTGGATCGAGCTTGTAGAAGTCGAGAAGCTTCTTGATGCACTGGCCCGAGAGATTCATGTACGTCGTTGGTTTCACCAAGAGCACTGCTTTTCCATCGAGTGTGCCTTCGGCAATCAGCGCCAAGAATTTCTGCTTATCCTGCCACTCACCTGCCTCAGTTTTCTTCGCCAAAAAATCGAGTGCCAAAAAACCTGCGTTGTGACGCGTCTTTTCATACTGCTTTCCCGGATTTCCGAGCCCGACAATGATCAAAGAAGGCTTCATACTTTTTCTATTCTACATTCCAAATTACAAATTCTATATTCTATTTCATTCCAAGATCATGCAGCGCTTTTTTGAATGCACTCATCGCGAACTTCACTTCCGATTCGTGTGGCTTCTTTTGCAGTTCATGCACGAGAGTGTTACGAAGTTTGTGCGCTTTCCACACATCATTGAGATTCGTGAATCGTGGTCCGGCCTTCTTCAATTTATCCCCGAGCGTTCCAGAATAACCAAGGAGCTTAAGAGCTTCATCGAGAACCTTGTCTGCCTCAACAATTTTGAGTGTTGGATTGTCCTGCTTCTCTGCATGCCGCCACGCATCTTGAATAATCGCATGTGCTTCGCCCTGCAGCTTTTTCTTTGCAAGAATCACAAGCATCCCGAGCACGACTACGACTGCAATTACAACCAACACGCCAATGACAATCAAGGGTGAATTCATTGTTTTACCGGTGGTTTCTTTGGCTTCAATTTCTGAATATTTTGTTCCACCTCCCTCTTTTGCATTGTCGATGCGACGAACTCGGCCAGGATATTTTGGACTGTCGTTGCGTCCTTCATATTTTTCTTGAGCATGTACGCTTCCATTGCACCGAGAATTGCTGACTCTACGCGGCGAGGCCTTTTGACATAGGGCATGGTAATGCCACCGCCGGTTGAAATTTTTTCGATGGTCATCTCACCGTAATTGAGCAGCGTTCCGAAAATTCCTTTCACCTCGTATTCCACTCCTTCAAGGTCGCTGTACAGAACACGCGATGATGTGCGATGAAACCATCCGTGCCATTCCAAATCGATGATTCCTTTATTGGTGATGAGCCAAGCGTCCAGATAGTAGTCCATGAAATTACGAATCCACCAAATAGCAACACCGAGCGCTGCAAGAAGGACGCCGTACAAGACATAGTCTGTACGACTGAAGTACAGCATGCTCCAGACAGCAATGAAGACAAGCGTTGGTGCGTAGAGAGCCTTCACTCCCAGTAGCCAGTGTTTCTGCACAACGAGGACGATCTTCTCTTCGTCGTCTAGGTGTCGGCTAAAGAAAAATTTGCGGAGCACGGTGTTGATTGTACCCCTAGCACTCGCCTACTACCACCCTCTACACTAGTGCTATGGATGAACGTAGACATCTTCACGATCGTGAGACCTTGCTCTTTGGGATGCATGCCACTGTTGCATCGCTCCTCTCATCGCTGTTTCGTGGTCTTCTTGAGTCACTCATCGTTGCAGTGCTCTTTACAGTCATTGTGTCACTCATTCTGGGGAACGCCTCCGGTGCGTGGGTGCTTTTTTTGAGTAGCCTGTTCCCTGTTTTTCTTATTCTCTCCTTTCTTCGTTGGCGCGTGTGGCAACATGCTCTTTTCCGCCTCACGAACGATCGTATTATTTTGGAATTCCCTGGTCGTCTGTTTCATTCCCCTACTCGTACGATCAAATGGTCGCAGTATCAGGAGAGTTACGTGGGACACCCAACATTCTTCGATCTCCTCTTTCGTAGTCGCCCACTTGTCATTCGTTTCGGCACTGCCGATGGCAAGGAATCGACATTCTTCCCCTCACTCCGCTACGCGCACGACCTCAAACATTATATGGACAAAATAGACAGTGCTGTACGCAAAGGCGACACCGACGCAATGCGTCCATTCATTGCGAAGCCAAAGGGGCAGAGATATTAAGATGTGAAGAGCTCTCAACTATTCCGAGTCCGTGAAACTGCTATACTGTCTCTATGTCTGCAAAAATCACAAAGCGAAGTCTGTTATTTCACGTCTTCGATGTCACGCTCAACATTGTCATTATTGTGGCCATTGTGGCGCTCATCCGTACTTTTGTTGTTTCGCCATTCCAGATCGAGGGTAACTCCATGATCGATACGCTCGAACACAAGGAATACATTGTCATCAACAAATTCCGCTATCTCTTTGGACATCCAGGCCGTGGCGATATTGTCGTATTCCGTCCGCCATCTGACCCTAGTAAGTACTACGTCAAACGTGTCATAGGACTTCCAGGCGAGACAGTCGTAGTACGCAATGGATACATCTACATTCGTGAGAATGGCGAAGAGATCAAGCTCGATGAGCCGTACCTCGGCACTTTGAATGGCGGAAAGACATACCGCTACCCGGTGCAGAGTGGCGATACCACTGAAGAGGTTTTCACTGTTCCAGACAATGAGTACTTCCTCTTGGGAGATAACCGCCAAGGAAGCTTGGACTCACGTAGTTTCGGCCACGTCGGCACAGGTCAAACAGCGTACGTTCCAGAGAAAAATATCAAGGGAAGTGTGTGGTTTGTGGCTCTGCCGATTACGAAAATTCATGCATTTGCAGCCCCAGAATACGAAGGACTCTAGAAGCTTGTTGATCTAGGAAAAATGTTGTCCTACATTGCTTTTGATGCATCAACCACCATTGGTGAACGGCCTGCTTCCCGGGGCACTCATCAAAGAAGAGGTAGTCTCAAACTTCCCGGAAATGACTGAGGAGTGCGTAGGAAGACTTCTCTCTCATGTACAGCGCAGGCTCCGAGATCTTGTGAAGACACAGGAGCTTTCAGCAATCGATCAATTGATCGTAGTCCTCAAGGAACTTGATGAATTTGGCAACTCAATTCCTGTTAATTTTAACAAGCTTTCAGCAGGAGCTGTGGCAGCCGAATTGCGAATGATTTTTCCAGCTCGAATCTATAGCGAAAAGATAATCAGGGAGATCACTCGAAAACTTGGAACACATCCATCATTTATCGGCCAGAAGCATATTCAATATTCGTGGTTGCTCGAGCTTGCTGAGAGTGCGCCATACACAACCGATACACGTGAAGAAGATATGGAGGAAGCAGAAAAAGTCCCATCTCTTCATAGACAGGTAGAAGCAGTCTTTGACAAAGTAGTTCAGCAAATTTTTGAGATGAGAGCTGTGTCCAAGACGCCCATTACGCTGACCCAAGTGTGCGACCACCTGCAGGCAAGAAAGATGGTCATCGTACATGAAAGTGATGTCCTCAGTGTTGCCCTACATTTACATGACCTCAAATATAAACGCGGTGTTCATGCAACAAACGGCCGAGTCACAAAAACCGGTTCGCATGACGGTAAATAGTAGCCTCAAAACAGCCCAGGAGCCCTTGCCGTAGAGCCCGAAGACCGGTATCATATCTCTGTTCCGCCCTTTTTTCGCGTATTCCATGACTGCAATTCTCACCTATTTCCGTGAAAGCTTGGAAGAGCTCCGTCTCGTCCAGTGGCCTACACAGCAACAGGCTATCCGCCTGACTGTGATCACAGTTGTATTCATTCTCGTATCGTCAATCTTCTTTGGTGTTATTGATGCGTTCTTCTCTGAACTCATCCGTCTCACTATCCGCATCTAATCCCTATACCCATGGCCAAACAGGACCCATCAGCAGGAAGAAACTGGTACGTGGTGCACACGTATTCCGGTTACGAGGACAGCGTGAAGAAGTCCATCGAGCAGCGTACAGAGACCTTCGGCATGAAGGACTATGTGTTCAATGTTGTGGTTCCTAAGGAGAAGCAAATCGTGTTTAAGAAAGGCGAGCCAGTTGAGGAAGAGCGCAAGCTATTCCCCGGATACGTCCTTGTAGACATGATCGTGACGGACGAAAGCTGGTACATGGTGCGCAATACACCTAACGTGACTGGTTTCGTTGGTTCGGGAAATATTCCTGTACCTGTCACCCCAGAAGAGTTTGGTGTTGTGGAGCGCCGTATGGGAGAGGAGACAGCTAAGTTCAAGAGTGACTTCCAGGTGGGAGACTTGGTCATCATCATCGATGGTCCATTCAAGAACTACGAAGGAACAATCGATGCTGTTGATGTCGATAAGGGCAAGCTCACTGTCTTGGTGCTCATCTTCGACCGTGACACACCTGTCGAATTGGACTTCACGCAAGTACGAAAGAAATAAACTCGAAATCCGAGTTTTATAATTTCGATATCCCTCGCTTTTCGAGTTTCGAATTTTCCTTAATGCGTTACGAAACAAAACATCAATCGCTCCATTGATTATTCCCCTGCTGCGCTCTCACAATTGGCGCACTTTTCCCCCTGATTCATGCGTCTGTCCAAACTTCTTCCGATTGCGCTTGCAACGTCGGTACTTCTTCCGCTTTCTGCGTACGCACTTGAAGGCATTGGCCCACGAGTCACAGTGACAGGTACTGTGGAGAAAGCGACCGTGACAGAGCAACAGATTTTTGATGAACAGGGTGGTGAATTTGTGATCCGAGCAACGAATGGTCAGGCGGTTACCGTTGTCATGAATAAGGAAACACAGATCATTTCTGAAGGTCGTCTCAGCCGCAAATCTCTTTTGCCCGTGAACATTAAGGAGGGCATGAAGGTGCGCGTTCGTGGATGGAGAGTCGGCTCCGATGCGCTAACCGCAAATTTGTTCATTATTCAGAATATTGAGTTGAACCCAATCCTTGCTGCGAGTGGAACGTTGCAGTCTATGACAGATGCCTCAGTCTCTATCCTTGAAGCAGATGGACAGGTGCACACCTACACAATTACGAATGAGACTGAGGTGAATATCAACTACACCCTCTATGGGAAGGAAGGACTCTCGCTCATCGGGAAGCAGACACTTCTGACACTCAATCCAGATGATCGCTCACTCGCTCGCATTATTCGTATTACTGGGAATACTGACTCTAGCCGAACTCTTAAACCAACGACGGTGGACTTGGGCAGAAGGCAGCAGTAGCAGGAGCGTGTCACTCAACCATCGTTCGCCGAACCAATCCTTTGAAGGCAAGTCCTAGAAGGATTGTTTGGCTTATCTGGCCAACAATGTACGCAACTGCAAGTGCGTACACACCTAGACTATCGATGAGCGCAAAGCCAGTACTGACAGCCACTGCCCCGCTGGTGACACTACTGAGCGCTGGCCATCCAGTATTTTTCAACGCGTAGAAGGATCGCAAAATAATGTGATTGGTACTCTCAAACGGAACAGCGATGGAGTAAATGAGAAGCGCTTTGATAAAAATTCCGGACACTGGTGGCTGAAGGTGCATGAGCCACGCAGCAATGTTGGAACAGAGGGCAAGTCCTACCGCTCCAGGAATAGCGAGTAGTAAGTTGTAGGTAATGCTTTTCTGAATGCTGTTTCGCAGTCGATCCACCTTTCGTAGGGCTGCCGACTGGCTCATGGCAGAAAAAGCGGATTGTGCGATGGCGATGCCAACAATTCCTGGGATGACAGACTCAAAATTACTTGCAAACTGATTCACTGCGATCATTCCAGAGCCTAGGCCAGACGCAAGCCTGTCTAGCAGGAGGAGTTGTAGCTGGAGTGCTCCCAGTGCAGCCATACGAGGAATAATGAGTATGCCCATATCTTTCAACTCATTGTGGAGGAAGCTTCCTGATTCCCAGCGTGGTCTGTAGCCGGCCATGTACACGCTCCAGAAGCGGAGACCAACGTAGAGAACAGTTCCTATCACAGTACCAACGATTGGCCCCAGAGGTCCAAAGAATGGGGTGAGGAAGTATGTGCCAAGAATAGTTCCTAGCGACCACAGGATAGGGGTGATGCCGTACATCCAGTAGCGCTGCACCGAAATTTGATACTGTCCGAGCGCATTGCCAAAAACAAAGAGGAAGTTCGTAAGAAGTGCGATTCGTCCAAATCGGATATACAGATCCAGTGTTTCTCCTTGGAACTTCACAAAGTAGGGAGCGACGTGCGGGAAGAACAGCGCGAGTCCAAGTGCAAGTACACCAAATATTGATCCGAATGCGAGCATTGTACTCGTGAGAATTTTGTTCATTTCCCCATGTCGCCCATGCGCCAAGTGAGACGCAAGGAAAGGTACGACCACGACACTCAGGCACGACATCACCGTTATTTGAAACAGAAGGTCGCTGGGTCTGAAGGCAGCAATATAGACGGACGCAACACCAAGAGGATCACTATGGAGCGGGAACATGACAGAGAACGCCTGGTCACGAAGAAAGCCACACGCAGATGCGATGAGCTGCGTGAATGCAAGGACAGCAGCACCGCCAGCGATTCTCTTTTCAGAAAGAAGTGACGTGAGAAATTTGCGCATGCAGATGAGGCGAATGAGTAGCTCAAAGCCTACATGGTTGATTTTCCCCGGTCGAGTCCTATGATCAATTCACTATGACAACTTCTCCACGCGAATCGTACCCACACTCACCAGACCACTCGGCACAAGATTTCACTAGGCCAGGTGATCTTGGAAGTCCGTATAACAGAGAGGGCTACTACACCACAGCTGCACTTAATGCAGCTGTCGCGAGGTCAGGAACGGCCTCTGGATATGCAAAGGGATTACTCGATACTGTTTCGGCACACAATCCTGATCACGTCGTAGAACCAACGCTCGGAAACTAAACGCTCGGATTGACAATTGGTGAGCTGAGCTTGAGAATCGGATCACTTTCCTTCGTACGTTTCGACGTACCTAACTTCTTTCCCAAACATGTTAGAGAACACACTCGCCTTCTCCACAATGACCGACGACGAAGTGAAGGCATGTTTGTCAAAGAATCAGATTGGTCTCACGGTAGAGGAGGCAAGAAAAGTCGAGACCATGCTTGGTCGCGCTCCAACATTGACTGAGGCAACAATCTGGGGCATTCAAGGAAGTGAACACTGTAGCTACAAGTCGAGTCGCAGATTCCTCAAGCAATTCCCAACGACTGGGAAGCACGTCATCCTTGGCCCAAAGGAAGATAGCGGCATTGTCGCTATCACTGAGGGGCCGAAGGGAAAGAGATGGGGCATTGTCATTAGTCACGAATCGCACAATCACCCATCGCAAGTAGTGCCGTACGAAGGCGCTGCAACGGGTGTTGGTGGATGTGTCCGTGACGTTGTCTGTATGGGTGCACGTGTCATTGGCTCCTTAGACTCACTCCGCCTTGGAGACTTGAAGTCCGACGAAACTCGCGCGATCGCTTCCGAGGTCATTCGTGGTGTTGCTGGCTATGGCAACGCGCTCGGTATTCCCAACCTCGGTGGCGACACGGTCTTCGACGATGGTTACAACAAGAGCTGTCTCGTGAACGTCGTCTCTGTCGGCATCATCCGCGAAGACGAAATTATTCACAGCTACGCTCAGAAGGAAGCTGGCAAAATTGGCTACGACATCATCATTATTGGAAAGGCGACCGACCGCAGCGGATTTGGTGGCGCTGCCTTCGCGAGTGTGGTGATGGAAGAAGAAGATAAAGAGAAGAATGCAGGCGCAGTGCAGGAACCAAACCCATTCTTGGAGCGTCACCTTTTGGCTTCCAGCTACGCTCTCTTCGATTGGCTCGTGCGTGAGGGTAAGCTCGATAAAGTGAGTTTCAAAGATCTCGGTGCCGGTGGAAATGTGTGCGCGTCTGTGGAGCAAGTTGCTCCTGTTGGGATGGGTGCCATTGTCGACCTCGACAAAATTCATACCGCGATTCCAGGTCTTCCGCCGCAAGTCATAGCGTGTGCCGAAACACAGGAACGTCTGTGTTGGATCTGTCACCCATCGCTCACCGATCACATCCTGAAACACTACAATGAAGTATGGGATCTGCCAGCTGTTGCCGAAGGCGCTCGTGCGAGCGTTGTTGGAAAAGTCACGACCGATGAGACCTACACGCTCCTCCACAACGGAAAGCCAGTGTGTCAGGCAAATTCTAGTGATATTACTTCCGGACTTCAGTACGTCCGTCCAACGAAGGAGCCAAAGACGAACTGGAAAGAGCCGGAGATTCGTTCCGACGGTGCCTCGGTCACAGTCGGCAAGAAGTCCTTTACGATCAAAGATATTTGCATGGCGATGGTGTCGCACCCGACACATGCCAGTAAGTCACGTGTCTTCAAGCATTACGACAAGAACATTTTGGGTAATACCGTCATCGAGCCAGGTGAAGCCGATGCCACAGTCATCATGCCACTCGCAGATCTTCAGAGTTACGAAATGGATGGCGAGCATCCAGGATGGACGGAGTCACTCAAGAAGGGTAATGAATTCGTGGGTGTTGCTCTCGCGTGTGGTGGTAATGGTCGCTACGGACGTATTTCTCCGTACCTTCAAGGCGTGAATGCACTTGTGGAGAATGTGCGAAACATTGCAGCAGTTGGCGCTCTTCCTCGCGCCATCTCGGATTGTCTTAACTACGGAAATCCAGAAATTCCAGAACAACTCTGGGCATTGGAGCAAGGTGTCAAAGGAATTGCCGATGCAGCAAAGGCATTGGAGATCGACGGTGAGGCAATTCCGGTTGTGAGTGGTAACGTCAGCTTGTACAACGCAACCAAGGAGGGGCCGATCGACCCAACAGCGAACGTATGTGTCATCGGTGTCATGAGTGATGCCCGGAATGCGATCGACATGCGCCTTAAAAAAGCTGGTTCTATCATCTACCTCCTCGGTGATCGCAAAAATGAGTGCGGTGGCAGTGCGTACTACCAAATTTTGGAGACACTCGCAGGAGCCAAGCGCAATGAGCTTCTGGGTGCCAATGTTCCTTCTCCTGACATGACGGACACACTGAAACAGATTCACTTCCTCTCCGATGCTATCGAAAAAAGATTGCTTCTTGCATCGCACGACATTAGCGATGGCGGTCTCTTCCTCTCGCTCTTCGAGATGACGACACCTCAACGCAAGATTGGCGGAAACATCGGACTCTCGGTGAATCTAGAATCTCTCGGTGCCGATCTTCGTACGGACACTCTCCTTTTCAGTGAGACAGGTGGATTCGTGTTGGAAGTGGATGAAGCGAAGGCTGCGGAAATGGAAAAGCTCGCAAAGAAGCACAAATGCGTACTCCACAAAATTGGTGAGACACTGTCTAGTGATGAATTCATTTTGAAGCGTGGATCTGCAGAAATCTTGCACTCGACCCTCAAGCAGCTACAGGAACCATGGTCGAAATCGGTGGAACGCGCCCTCCAATCTATCTAGTCATCAAGTCGGTTTTCTTTACGAGGAAGCCATTCTTTGCTTGCATATGTCTTATGCAACGCTTCTCTCCACTCGCCGTCTCGCCCCTTCTTTGTCTTCTCCTGTCTTCTGTAGCTCCATTGCCAGCAATTGCAGGCACACAAGCAAGCATTCGCATTGAGCAGCTGTCTGGAGGCAGCGTAGGCGAATGGACTCTCCTTTCTGAAAACGGCGATTCCATTTCCAGTAAAGACCCAGGCGTAGATGCGCATACGTATACCGTTGGCATTACCGAATTTGGCCAAACGACTCTCTCGGTTGTTCCCCCTGCAGGAATGTCAGCAAGAATCAGTGTGTATCGAGGTGGAGATCTTCTGAAGCAGATTAATTCTCCTCAGTACTCTTTCCCGCTTTTTGTGAATGACAACTATCGCTTTGTCGTTCAGTACTCGGTCTCTCGTGAGGGGTCACTGGGTATTACGAGTGAGCCATCCGATGTTCGCTTTCGTCTCAAGGGTCCAGACCGCACGCGCTCCGGAACAACATCCGCAGGGTTTGAGAAGCTCCCAGCCGGCCGCTACACAGTGTACTTCTCTTCCACGAAGGATTGTTTTAGCCCCGCGCCAAAATCAGTCGTCGTGAAAGCCGGTGAACGCAATGTGCTTCACGTTACTCTCACCTGTGAAGAAAAGACGGAAGAGCATGTCGATACTTCTCGCATCAGCAAGCGCTCCATTCGTCAGTACGTTGAAGAGCGCGAGTCCAAGCCACTCGGAGAAAGAAAGTAGCTACTCTTGCACCATTGCGCCTGCAAGATTTGTGATATCGCCAGCTCCCATGATAAGGAGAACATCGTTCGCCTTCAGCGATGTTGTGAGGAGTTTTTTTGTTGCGCCCAACCCTAATCCATCGATAGCGACGACCGTACTCTCCTTTGCAATTTCCGATACAAATTTCGTCATATCAACGGTTGCCGACTCTCTATCGGGGCGTGCGTCATAGACATTCGGAATGATCACCATATCTGCTGCTTCGAAGGATTGTGTAAATTCCTTCCACATTTTCAGTGTGCGGTCGTGTGTGTGTGGCTGAAACACACAGACAAGGCGGTTCTTCGGATACTTTTGCTTGATGGCGAGTAGAGTCGCTCGAATTTCAAGAGGGTGATGGCCATAGTCATCGATAACAGGAACTCCGTTTTGTGTCTCACCCTTGAGTTCCATACGACGCCACGACCCCTCATATCCCTTAAGTGACGCGCGGACTACTGACTCGTCTATCCCCTTTCTTTCCGCAAGAGCAAGCACGAGCTGAGCATTGTGCTGCATATGTACTCCTGGGGTCCCGAGGTCTATCAATGGCTGCGTATCTGCATCGATCCATGCTCTCTTCGATTGTTCGATGAGAGGCCTGTCATGACTGTGACCGATCACTACTCCATTTGCTGGTAGTCTGTGGAAAAAATCGATAAATGCGTTTTCGTACTCCTGAATGTCTTTGAATGCATCGAAATGATCACCGTCCACATTAGTAACCAGGATGAGTGACGGTTCGAGGAAATGAAAAGACTTTCGGTATTCGCATGCCTCTACAATCCACAAGTTCCCCTGCCCCTTGCGCCAATTTCTACCGCCGAGCTCTTTCATTTTGGTGCCAATGACAACATTGGGATCCAGTCCAGCGTCGATGAATACCTTTGCAGCCATGGCAGTCGTGGATGATTTTCCATGTGTGCCACAGATTGCAATGAGGTCTTTCCCCTTTGTCAGTTCTCCAAGAGCTTGGAAGTAACTGATTTGTCGAATGCCGTGTTCGGCAGCCTTCATTCGTTCTGGTGCAGTAGCAGGAATTGCTTCGGAATACACAAAAAGGTCGGCGTTCTTCGGCACGGCTGTACCGTCTTGCTGCAAAGAAACTTCTATCCCTTGGGATCGAAGGTCGCGTAGTAGCTCAGAATCACTGCGATCACTTCCGCTCAGCGTATGTCCATTGGCATTCATGTGAGCGGCGTATGCAGAGAGTCCTATACCGCCGATGCCACTACAAAAGATTCGCATGAATATAGAGTAGCAGAGAAGAGGCAGAGAATGATGAGTTTTGAATCATGAATTATGGGTTCTCTTGATTCAGAATTCTTCCTTCATAATTCTTTTATTTTTTGTCTTATAAACTTACTACTTACTACGTACTACTTTATACTTTCTTCCGTGCCATACAATGAAGTAGCGCCGATTCCAAAACAAATGACCATTGTCATTGGTCTTTGTGTTGTAGGGCTTATGGCTTTTGGCCTTGCTTTGTCGTACTACAAGAACATTCTGTTCGATCGCCAACTTCTCACCATGCAGGACAGAAATGTCCATTTGCAAAAGGAAATTGAGAAAGGATATGACCAGCTTGAGTACTATCAATCTGATCAATACAAAGATAAGTACGCAAAGGAGAATTTCGGCCTTTTGCGAGCCGGTGAAAAAGTCCTCATTCTCAATGAGCCAGCAGAGATGGAGCCAGTGAAACGGTCTGTCGACCTTACGCCAGAGGAAAAACAGGCAATCTACGAAGAAAATTTGCGCAATATTCGCGTCATCGATCACTGGGCTCTCTACCTGTTTCATCGCGATCAAGTGGAGAACCTAAAGGGTGGAGCGTAACGAATGTTTTCCTTCACTCTCAGCATTGCGTTTTTTGCGTGCCTCCCTCATACTCTTGACCTCTGACGCGGGGTGGAGCAGCCCGGTAGCTCGCCAGGCTCATAACCTGGAGGTCGCAGGTTCGAATCCTGTCCCCGCAACCATTCGTCTTCGTTCCTGATGGAACTACGCCGAAATTCGATTGTTTAAGCACTCCTCCAAGAATGCCTCGGCGGAGTCTTTAGACGAAGCCGGGCAATCATGTAATTGCTTCTTTTATCCTATAAATAGCCTGAAATTGATCTTGAACTTACTTTTAAAGTCCGTATAATGCCGCAGCTATGGCAACCAAAAAGGCGGGTGGTTCCACCCAAAACGGCAGAGATAGTTGGTCAAAACGCAGAGGCGTAAAGCGCTTCGGTGGCCAGCAGGTAAACGCAGGCGAGATTCTCGTTCGCCAGAAGGGCACTCTCTATCGCCCAGGTCTCAATGCGTACATGGGTAAGGACTGGACGATCCACTCCAACGTGGACGGAACGGTTGCTTTTCAGCAGCGCAAAATCAAGAAGTTCAACGGTCGCCGCACGATTGAAACAGTCGTGAACGTGACACCAGCAACCACAAAGGCTGCGTAAAGTGACTGGTTCTTCGTTGCTGTGGATTACTTTCGATGTGTGAGAATCATCGGCTCTTTCGCTACAATGCCCTTGCTGTATGCGCCGGTAGCTCAGTTGGTTAGAGCACGGGACTTATAAGCCCGCGGTCGGTGGTTCAAATCCCCCCCGGCGCACCAGCTTCTGTAAAGATTTCTTCTGCTTACCGTCTTCACTATTACTCCTATGCGTACTACTTCAGCACTCTGTATCACAGCACTTGTACTCACAGCCTGTTCCTTAAGTCCAAAGCCAATCACCAACTTTGAGGAATGTGCAGCGGCTGGCAATCCTGTCATGGAGAGCTATCCACGTATGTGCAAAGTGGGAGAGCGCACATTTGTTGAGGTGCCCAAGGAAGAGTCATCGTCTTCCAGCGCAGAGCCGGATGCCATGATCCTTACTCCAGCAGAGAATTCCGTCATTACAAGCCCAGTGAAAATTACCGGTAAGGCGCGTGGGAACTGGTACTTCGAGGGGTCACTTCCCATCGATATCACCGATACATCTGGCAACATCATCGCAACAGGGATCGGAGTGGTTGAGGGTGGATGGATGACTATTGATCTTGTGAAGTTTGAGTCCGAAATAACATTCACCACAACAGAAAAGACAGGCTACATCGTCATCAAGAAGGATAATCCCTCAGGATTACCCGAAAATGACGCAAGTCTGAAGGTCCCGGTGAAGTTTCAGTAAAGAGGCCGCGGCATACTTGTGGAAGAAGGAGGTCAGTTGCTTCCCAGAGACAGTCGTCTATTGCCTCATCAACATACGGATTTTTCAGAAATTGTGGCACGAAGAGCGATGAATACTCACAAATCCCCCTCGCTTTCATTCTGGCGAGGATAGCGTCTTGAATCATCCCTATGCAGATCGTGTCTTGTGTGTATTCAAATACCGAATCATCTTCGGTATTGGCATCAATCACGTCACGAGCGTGGGACGTTGTTTCTTGTGTTAGTGCAAGAAGCCTCCTGCAGAGATGTCGAATGAGTCGACAGGTATCTGTCACATGTTTTTCAACATCTCTCTGGTCACGAACATTGATTCCGTATCTTCGTAGAAGCGTTGGCCAATTTTCGACTAGAAATGATGTGGCCGGATGTACGAAAAATCGCTGAGCTTTACATCGAAATTCTTCTGACAAATGACTAACTTCCTGCCGGCCTAGAAGAAATCGCTCGCGAAACTGTTGCAGGGCAATTCGCTTCATGATTCTTGCCATATCTATTTCCGAGTTCATCGCTTCCTCTGCGAAAGATTTTGCATCAAGTCGTAGCATGCATACACGGTAGTCAATTGAGGACCGGAGTCAATTTATTTGAAGCGCTCGATGAATTTCTTTGCATCAGACTTGTTCGTAATCTCCTTTTGCATCTGCGCATCGTGTAGAGCCTGTAGAATTTGTCCAACTTTCTCTCCTGGCTTGAGTTTTAGCATTTCCATGATTTCATCACCACTGAGGAGTGATTTCACTGGTCGCGGGTGCTCGTTCAAAAACGTGTCGTAGTCATCGATAATACTGTCATAGAGCTCAAAACTCGACGGTGTGGTGCCTGCAATGTCGAGCCAGAAGAGCTGCAAAAGTTCCTGAAACCATGGATGGAAGTACCAGTGCGCCTTTCGCTCGTCGGATAATTTCTCAAACGCCCCCATCATCATATGATGCTCTATGAGCCACGAAATTTTGCGAACACGCTGCGCTGGCATCTGCAGTCGTCTTAGGATTTTCTCCGCAGTTCTTGCGGATACTTGTGCATGTTCATCGAAATGAATGCGTTCCTTGATTGAGAACGTCTCCGGCTTTCCGATGTCATGGAGGAGTGCGGCGAGACGAACATCTGGTCCATGATCGTCTAGATATTTTGATGTGCATTGGAGTAAGTGGTTCCATACGTCACCTTCGTGATGGTATTCCTTCGGCTGTGCCACACCCTTGCAGATGTGGAGTTCTGGAATGATGAATTCGAGCACTCCCAGTTCCCACAAATCTTCCAGTGCCCTTGCCGGGTGCGAGCACTGAAGTATCTTCTCAAGCTCTTGAAGAATACGTGTTCCTGAGAGAATCTTTGTGAGCGCGGCGCCTTCTCGTAATGCCGTGTACGTTATCGGATCGTATTGCCCATCAATTGTCGCGCGAAGGCGAACGAGACGAAGGATACGTAGCGCATCTTGTTGTATGCGGAGACGTGGCTCTCCGATGAATCGAACAAGCCTCTCTGTACTGTCTTTCTCTCCAGAGCATGGGTCGAAAAATTCACGGCTCACCGGATTGAAGTACATTGCATTCATTGTTGCATCGCGACGAAGTGCATCTTTCTCTTTCGATCCAAAGATCACTTTTTCTGGCCTACGACCATCTCCCCTATCGTGGTCTTCACGAAATGTTGTGATTTCAAATGTAAAGCCGGATTGAGAGACAACAATCGTGCCAAGATTAGCCGCAGAAGCATCACTTTTCTTGAAGAGTGCTTCCGTATCCTTTGGGTGTGCCGAGGTCGCCATGTCGATTTCCTTCGGCACAGACCCCAGCATCATGTCGCGCACTGCTCCACCGATCCAATAACACTCATGGCCTGCATCTGTTAGTTTCTCAACAACTTTGTACGCCGCTTCACCGTGCTTTGTTCCAAGGGTGCGGTCGATGATCTCTTTAGAGAGAGGCATGCAATGAAAGTATAGCGCTTTTTCTGTACACTGCTTCCATGCTTCATTTTGCTGTCGCAGGCGTTCCTCTTTCTACACCTCCGCCAGGTGGAACGGTAAAAGGTCTTCATCACGCGCATTCGCTCGGCATTACTGCGATGGAATTGGAATGGGTACAACGTGTACCACCCAGTGAAGATCGCATGATCGAAATCCGAGAGACTGCTCAAAAGCTCGGCATGCGTCTCACATGTCATGCACCGTACTACGTGAATTTGAATTCGCAGGAGCCAGAGAAGCTTGCTGCCAGTAAGAAGCGTGTTCTGGATGCACTTCGCATGTCAGAAATTGCTGGGATAAAATCTGTGTGTGTCCATGCGGCTTTCTACCAAGGAATGGATCCAAAGAAGGCATACGAAAACGTACGTCGTGCAGTCGATGACATTATGAGTTCCAAATCAAAACTATTTCCCAGTGTGAACCTTGGACTTGAGACAATGGGTAAGCAAACGCAATTTGGGACGCTCGATGAAGTCTTGAGGATTAGCAAGGAATTCGATATTTATCCTGTGCTCGACCCCGCCCACCTCCACGCTCGCTACAACGGAAAGGTGAACTCCACTGCCGAGTGGAATGACATGTTCGATGAATACGAAAAGTATCTTGGCAAAGCAGCACTGAAGTGTGTGCACATGCACTTCTCTGGTATCGCGTACGGACTCAAGGGCGAAAAGCATCACCTTCCTCTCCAGGAAAGCGACGCGAAGTGGGAAGATTTCCTCAAAGTCCTGAAGAAGCGAAAGGTTGAAGGAAGCTTGGTGTGTGAATCGCCACTATTAGAGAAGGACACACTGTTGATGCAAAGGACCTACGCGAAGCTGAAATAATAGTACTGCAGATCGAGATGGTTGATTGTCAATAATCATTGGTCTTTCTTCGGCGAAGTCCAACGTATACTCCGGAGCACTATGAATATTGCTATCAACGGCTTCGGCCGCATCGGACGACAGGTACTTCGCATCATTTTGGAAAAACACCCAGACGTAAACGTGGTGCTCATTAACGATCTCACGGAGCCTGCGATGCTCGCTCACCTCTTCGAGTTCGATTCCACTTTTGGCACATTCCAAGGCAAGGTAGAGCTCAAGGGCGATACTCTCGTCACGGCGCATGGTAAAGCCAAGCTGACAGCAATGAAAGATCCGACACAGCTCCCACACAGAGAACTTAAAGTCGATGTCGTTCTCGAGTGCACAGGTTTCTTCACGAAGCGTGAAGATGCTGCAATGCACATCAAGGCAGGTGCTAAGAAGGTCATCATCTCTGCCCCATGTAAGGACAAAGCCGATGGCACATTCTGCATTGGCGTAAACCATGAACTGTATGACTCAAAGACAATGCATGTGATCAGCAACGCATCCTGCACAACCAACTGCTTGGCTCCGATGGCCAAAGTGTTGAACGATGCTTTCGGTATCGAAAGTGGCTTGATGAATACGATTCACAGCTACACGAACGATCAGAACTTGCTCGATCTTCCTCACAAAGATTACCGCCGCGCACGTTCTGCTCCTCAGAACATAGTGCCAACGTCGACAGGAGCTGCCAAAGCAATTGGTCTTGTGATCCCAGAACTCAATGGCAAGCTCAATGGCACATCACTCCGTGTACCAACGCCGACCGGAAGTATCACCGATCTCACTGTTATTTTGAAGAAAGAAGCGACAGTCGATCAGATCAATGAAGCATTTGAAAAAGCAGCGAAAGGAAAAATGAAAGGCATTCTTCAGGTAGAAGAGCGACCGCTGGTTCTCAAAGATTTTGTTGGCAATCCGCACAGCTGCATTATCGACGCCGCGATGACGGATGTGATCGGCGGAAAACTTGCCAAAGTCTTCGGTTGGTATGATAACGAATGGGGATACAGCAATCGCCTCGCAGAACTGGCTGAATACATCGGAAAGAAGCTCTAAGCGGCTCTCTTTTATTTCGGCAAAGTAAAACTGCAATAAAGGTCACTTTTGGCCGTCGTAAGCCAAGAGACCCTTGATTTATTTCATGGGATCCTCTAAAAGATGTGTCAACTTATTTTTACCATGAGCTTTTATGCCGATGAGTAAGACCCATGTTCTATCTCCAGAAGGAGTAAGCGGTGTTGATGTGGCTCCAGAGACTGTTGTGGCCGCTGCTAGCAGCGACACAGTGATTCAAGAATCAAGTGCAAAAACTGAGCCGCGACACGTAAAAGTGAATGCAAGAGATATTGAGTTGATTGAGGGTGAATTTGCTTTCAACAAAGATCTTGCAGTGCGTATTACGGCCACAGGTGAAGTCATCCGTGGGAAAATTCATTCTTCGGTTACTGTTCCAGGTGGGCGTCATGAGATGGACATCAAATCACCAGATGGTTCACATCTGATGATCGACTTTAGAAACGGTGAAGGTGAAAAGAAGAAGAAATAGCGCACTACTTCTTTTTCTTGTCCTTATCGACAACTTCGGCATCAACGACGTCTTCTTTCTTGCCGTCTTTGCCCTTTTCTTCAGCTGCAGCTTTCTTCTGCGCTTCTTCGTACACTGTCTTTCCGATTTCTTGAGCGTCAGTTGCCAGTGCTTCCGTTGCCTTCTTGATTTCTTCGAGTGACGCATCCTGCTTCTTCAGGACATCGCGAAGTGTATTCATTTTCTCGTTTACTTTCTTTTTTACATCGTCCTTGATCTTGCTGTCGTACTCCCGCATCTGCTTCTCAAGGTTGAAGATAAGGCTATCGGCCTGGTTACGAGCATCGATGAGTTCGCGCTTCTTCTTGTCTGCTTCGGCGTTTACTTCCGCGTCTTTCTTCATACGCTCAACTTCTTCCTTGCTCAAACCTGTCGAACCTTGAATAGTGATGTGCTGCTCCTTGCCAGTACCTTTATCTTTCGCTTTCACATGCAGAATACCATTGGTATCGATGTCGAAAGTCACTTCGATCTGTGGCATGCCACGGGGAGCGGCCAAAATGCCATCGAGGATGAATCGGCCGAGAGACTTGTTGTCAGTCGCCATCTCGCGTTCGCCCTGTACCACGTTGATCTCTACCGATGTCTGATTGTCAGCTGCAGTAGAAAATACTTGTGACTTACTCGTTGGAATGCGTGTATTGCGTTCGATGACTTTGGTTGCAACACCTCCAAGCGTCTCGATACCGACAGAGAGTGGAATAACGTCGACGATCGTGATGTCGCGGTTGATGTCACCGCCGATCTGACCAGCCTGAATTGCAGCACCAATGGCTACCACTTCATCGGGGTTCACACCTTTGTGTGGTTCTTTGCCGAAGAGATCTTTTACCTTTGCCTGCACCGCTGGCATGCGAGTCATACCTCCCACGAGAACTACTTCGTTGATGTCTGATTTCTTCAGGCCCGCATCTTTGAGCGCCTGCTCACATGGCTTCGCAGTCTTCTCGATGAGTTCCGAGACGAGCGCCTCCATCTTGGAGCGTGAAAGCTTGACGTTGAGGTGCTTTGGTCCAGTTGCATCAGCAGTGATGAAAGGGAGGTTGATTTCCGTTTCTGTTTGCGATGAAAGCTCGATCTTCGCTTTTTCTGCAGCCTCGCGGATGCGCTGGAGAGCGATCTTATCTTTGCCAAGATCGATGCCCTGATCTTTCTTAAATTCAGAGAGGAGCCATTCTACAATTGTCTGGTCGAAGTCATCACCACCCAGGTGTGTGTCACCGTTTGTGGAGAGCACTTCGAAGTGACCATCGCCTGAGATTTCAAGGACTGTGACGTCAAAGGTACCGCCACCAAGGTCGTAGACGATCACCTTCTCTTCCTTCTTCTTATCCAGACCATAGGCGAGTGTTGCAGCGGTTGGCTCATTGATAATACGAACGACTTCGAGACCAGCAATTTCTCCAGCTTCCTTCGTTGCCTGACGCTGGTTGTCGTCGAAGTAGGCAGGAACTGTGATCACCGCCTTGCTCACTGTAGTGCCAAGGAAGCTTTCTGCATCTTTCTTTAGCTTCATGAGAACTTTTGCACTAATTTCCTGAGGGAACATGTCTTTACCATTCGCAGCAATAACCGCACGTCCCTGCTTTCCTTCTTTGACTTCGAAAGGAACGTGATAGGCATCTTTAGAGACTTCCTCGAAGCGGTGACCAATGAAACGCTTGGCTGAGAAAATTGTATTTTTTGGATTAGTCACAGCCTGACGTTTGGCGGCAATACCGACAAGGACTTCGCTGTCCTTGAACGCAACAACGGATGGCGTTGTATTCGCGCCTTCACTGTTTGGGATCACCTGTGGCTCGCCACCTTCGATGACGGCGACACAGGAGTTAGTTGTACCGAGGTCGATACCGATAATCTTGCTCATACTAGTTGGGTTAATGAATTAGCACTCAGGAGTGTAGAGTGATAATAATGCCGCGTCAAGATCTAGTTCTTCTGCTAGAATGGATAACGAAATAATCACATCGATTCAACGATTTCCTCACCCTCCATGTTTTTAGACCAAGCAATCATCGATGCAGCTGCCGGCAAAGGCGGTGATGGCGCTGTTGCATGGCGTCGAGAAAAGTACGTGCCACGCGGAGGTCCGGACGGCGGCGATGGTGGAAAAGGCGCCGACGTCATTGCACTTGCTGATCCGAATACAGACACGCTTACGGATTACATGAGTAAAAAGCGCTTCACAGCAAAAGCTGGAGAGCAAGGAACAGGAAAAAACTGCGCCGGAGCCGATGCTCCAGACATGGTTCTGCGTGTACCACCAGGAACGATGCTCTATGACATTGCAGAAGATGGAACGGAAACACTCATCGCGGATCTTGCGAATACTGGTGACCAAGTGATTGTGGCAAAAGGTGGACGCGGTGGTTTTGGCAATACACACTTCAAATCTTCCACTCGTCAGGCGCCGGATTTTGCAGAGCGTGGTGAGCCTGGTGAAAAGAAGAAGATTCGCATGGAGCTCAAGCTTGTGGCTGATGTAGGAATCATCGGATATCCAAGTGTAGGAAAGTCTTCACTCATTGCCGCTGTCTCTCGTGCTCGTCCAAAGATTGCAGACTACCCATTCACAACACTCGTTCCAAACCTTGGTGTTGTCACCGTGTACGATCGTGAATTTGTCTTGTGCGATGTACCAGGACTCATCGAGGGTGCCAGCGAAGGCAAAGGTCTCGGTCATCAATTCCTCAAACACATCGAACGTTGTGGCATTCTTCTTCACCTTCTGGATCTCACGCGCGACGATGTCATTGCTGATTACAAAGCGATTCGAAAAGAATTGAAGGCTCACTCCCCTGCTCTCGCAAAAAAGCCTGAGTACGTCGTGCTCAATAAGATTGATGTAGTCGATGGTGACGCAAAGCCATGGGCATCTGCGCTCAAGAAAGCCAAAATTAAAGTCTTTGCAGAAATTTCTGCAGCGACACATGCGGGCACAGAAGAATTGATGAAAGAACTTCTCCCGATTGTCTTGGAAGAGAAGCAGCGTCGTATTGCAGAAGAAGATGATGGACTCGATCGGCCAAAAGTCCTTCCAGTACTCAAGCCACACCTTTCATCTGAGAAGATGGGTGCATTCCGTGTCGAACGTGACGGTACAAAGGTGATTGTTCGCGGAAAGCGTATCGAGCAGTTCACCGTCATGACTGATTTCAAGAACATGAGCGGACGTAACCGCTTCCGCGATGTTGTTGATCGTATTGGGCTTCTGAAAGCCCTGGAAAAAGAGATTCGCCCTGGCGATGAGATCTACATCGGAAAGGTGAATGTCGATGACTATATCCGAGACTAGGCACGTGCTTTGACAGAGCATTTTTCCATAGTCTGATCGTTCTTGATCTCCTGGGTGAGAACGGCATACTGTGCCTCCTATGCCCCTTGATAGACGCGGAAGTACCAAATCCCATGAATTTTCTACGGACAATATTCCAAAACTGGTAGACCCTACGAGCAAGCAGTTCCAGGCAAC
This sequence comes from uncultured Candidatus Peribacteria bacterium, assembly GCA_964575275.1. GTDB lineage: Bacteria > Patescibacteriota > Gracilibacteria > Peribacterales > Peribacteraceae > CAZKJL01. Next base: position 159,018 of record CAZNPE010000002.1, read on the forward strand.
CTTTAAAGAATGGGGGTCATTTCACAGAGAAGTGTTTGGCGATAAGCAAGCAGATCCGGATCTGTGGAAATTTGATGCGTTTAAACAAAATTATTTGAGTGCTCCGCAGAGACAGCAGATCTTCGCTCGTTCGCTAATTTCTCGCTTACTTTCGTATCAAGAATCTGGCTTTATCGTCAACGGAGATCCGCTGTGGGATCATCAAAAGGCACTTCTCACTGAGGAGGTTCCTGTCCTTGTTTCTCGAAGAAATTCAGGTGGCTTCAGAAATACATCAATTTTGATGCATCAAGCACCAGGCGTAGGAAAAACTAGATTAGGAGGGGTACTGGTTGGTGCCCATAGCGACTCTCTTATTCGTGAAGAGAGTGACGAAGGTTTGCTCTCTCTCATTCGTAGGCGAGCAATTATTGCTCAACAGGTAGCCACAAAACTTGCAATTTTTGACAGTGTTCGAGAGCTTACATCTGCGCCTCGAGCGGTAAAAATTCAGCACCGATACATTCAAAACATTCTGTGGCCAGTGTCTAAAACAGGAATAAGCCTCGATGCATGGATGCAACTTCACAGTTGCACCACGAGCGAAAAGGCAGCTGAAGAAGGATTCAGATCTTTGCTACAGAACCACGGAATACTGGATCAATTCATGGCCATGCCAAATGCGGAAGAACTGATGGAACAAGTTGTTTCCATGCTTACAGGAACTGGTGATGTGATTCGAGCTCCCCTCTCCAAAATTTCGGGGGCTGAGCATCAGTACCTCAATCTTGGAAAACGTCCGAAGAAGGACATGGGTGGGCGAGATCTACTCTTTGCTGTCGATCAGCAGTTGTTTGATGCCGGAAAAGTGTTCGTTCAATCAGGCTTGGATTTTGGAAGCAAACAGGAGAGACCGACGAACGACACAAGAATTGCGGTGATGGCAGCGACTTCACTTACGCAGGAATCTTCAAGAGCTGCTATCAGCGGATTTCTCTCCAATGTTGGCATTCTTCTGATGGATGAAGCGATGAACCGTTCTGGAGGTGAGCATCAAAGACTGGTGACCAAATATTCTCATGATGAGAAGCACCCACCAATCGCCGTTGTATCAACAGCGCACGATCCAAAGAAAAATGGCGGGCTAGGATACGATGTAAAGCTATCTCACTTCGAGGCAGAAATGGGTGTGAATACAGAACCTGCGATCTTAGAGCCCATGCGCATGAAAGTCGTTCCTCATCGCGGCCAAATTTTATATCGGTCAGGCACATTCGAGTCAGCGGATCAACTATTGAGGGCATACGATGAAAGCCTTCCGCTACTGAAGGCTTCCGGCCAAGAACAGCCAAACTTCGGTCACCACATCGTTGCTGTCGATCGCAACATCGTCCCCTACATGATGATTTTGATGCAGCAGAGACACCTCCACACCGGTGTTCAGTGTGTCTCGTATGAGGACAATACCGACGAGCAGTTTGCAGCAACAATTCAGGCAGCAATGAATAATCCAAATGCAGCCCCCATTTGTTTAGTGACTGCTCCGGGATCCATTCTCGATTCCTACGACTTTGTTGAGCTCGCAGGACTGTACGTCGGTGCCGATCTAAACACTGAAAACTTGCGTCGGATCATTGGGCGCTTGCTTCACACAAGAAAAAAGAATGGAGGGACAGTCATGGTGCAGAGATTTGCAAAGTCGGCTCCTGTGTCTCAGGTGCCATGGGGCGTATACACTCCCGATCTTTCAATTGATCCACAGAGTCAGTCTCAAAAGTTTGTCGATGGTCAGTACTTCCTTGGTGCAAAGGCAGTCGCAAGGGAACAAGACGTTCTTAAAGCTGGAAAGTTCCGTTCCAGAGAGCATCTCACCAATGTAAGTAGTCGTGTATTTGACGAGCTCACGCCGAGTGAAACGGGACACTATCCTCCAACTATTAATGCACAGCGAGATATTCGTGCATCGTTTGGTGTACAATTTCCCCCAATTGCAAGGAAGAAATCAGTTCTTTCAGAGGACTACATGCGCGAATTTGCAGAACTCAATGGAGTAACGTACGAAGACTTAGCAAAAGAGATGAACGAGACAGTGAAGAAATTGAGCGATCTTGAAAGATTGCGTTCTGCACTTGCACGTGTTCGATGTAAGGCAATTCCTCAATTTGGAAACCGCCCATGGAAGGAGTATGCAGGAAAGTCGCAAGGGAGGAACCGAAGTCCTTCATACAAGGGTAATGGCCACTCACTTACACCAGCTGTTCCTATGGGAAAGAGAGAAAGAAAGACTGGTGTCGATGGCCCAAGGGCGCCTGACCACGACAATCGTCTGAGGCTAATGGAACGAAGGCGAGAGCAGGGGCTCGACATTTTTGGAGCCGAAGATTATTTGCTCAAACCTGAATCAGCAGATGAAGCAACATCTGCATGACGTAAGAACTATACTGGTGGCCCAGGGCAGAATCGAACTGCCTACGCCTGCCTCTTCAGGGCAGCGCTCTACCAATGAGCTACCGGGCCTTGTACGTGCGGGTATAGTACCAATTTCCTATTGGAAATAAAGCTGTTTTCACCTCGCAAAACCGTCCTTTTTCATACGCTCAATGAGCGTAAGAGCAGTTGGATTATCGTAATCCACAAGCAGTAGCTTTTGGATCAAGCTCGCAGCGTCGTCTATCTGGCTACGGTTGTACAGAAGAGTCGCAAGCGACGCCATGGCGTCTGCATCGCCAGGAGATCGCTCTAAGTATTTTCTGTACGTAGACTCTGCCTGAGCATCCATGCCCTTTTTTTCGTAGACAACAGCGAGATTGTACAGCGACGATGCTAGATCCGGCCGGCTCTGCGCCGTCCTCTGAAGGACGTCAATCGCTTTATCCCACTGTTGTGTCTCTATGTAGACGGCTGAAAGGTTCAGAAGGGCATTGGCAAATGCAGGGTCGTACGTGAGTGCTTCTTCGTACCATTCGATTGCCTTTTCCTTATTACCAGCGCGGTACTCTAGATTTCCAAGGCCATAGTATGGATCGGGTAGTGAGGCCGATGATTTCACCATGTCCTCGAATTCGGCTCTTGCATCGGCAATGCGCCCAATAGCGACGTACGCAGCTGCACGGTTTGAGCGTGCAAGTGGGTCAGGTCGTATCTGTATCGATGCATTGAAAGCATCGATGGCTTTCTGATATTCGCCAACTGCAAGGTACTCCATTCCCAGGTTGTTTTGTGCTGCTCGTGCATTGGGATAGAGCTCAACAGCATGGCTATATAGTGCCTCATTACTGCTCCATGTCTTCGTTTGGGAAACACTCTTCCAGCCAAAACACACAATGACAATGATCAGTAAAGTGCAAATACTCTTAATGCGAGACTCGTACTGTTTTTGGCTCTGGACAGATTCAAGCCAGAGAGATGCGGTCACTCCAAGACAGAGGAGTATTCCAATCATAGGAATGTAGGCATATCGATCGGAGGCTAGATAGATATCGCCGTTCTTTGAAAAGTTACTAAACGTCGGGACAAGCGTGATGAGGAAAAATGCAATTCCGATGGAGAGAGGACGAACCTTATTCCATAGGCTGAAGACTGAACTCACGAGCAGAATCGTGAGGAGAATAGGAAAAGCAGTATCCATGCTCACTGCACTGATTGTGTCAGTTATTGGATAAAATGCGGTCAGTTTCTCTGGCCAAACAAACTTCCATATGTAGAAGGCAGTTGCTTTTGCAGAGAGGAGTATTTCCTGCGCGAACGAAACAGAGGCAATGTTGCTGGACTTTCCAAAGAGCGCAACGATGCCGAGCGTAAGTGCAGCAAGAAAGTGCGTGGCCTTATTCCAAAACATCTTCTTCTCGAAACTCTTCTTTTCCCAAAGGTCCAGCAGAATCAGTATAACTGGTAGTGTGACGACCATCACTTTCGAGAGTAGTCCAAGGATGAATAGTCCGACCGAAAGTACGTACTTCCACTTCCTACCATCGTCTCTCCAGTAGAGGTAGGACACAACGGACGACAGAAAGAAGAAGGTCGAGAGCACATCTTTTCTTGCTGCAATCCAGACAGCTGCCTCTGTATTGAGGGGATGGAGCGCAAATACAAGACCAAGCCCTACTGCAAGCCATCCGTGCCCAAGAAGCAGAAAGAGAAGCCACATCACGAGGAGCGTGTTCAGTGAGTGCAGGACGAGATTGGTGAAATGAAACATCCACGGCGACAGGCCTGCGATTGCGTCATCGATCTGATATGAAACAAGAGTGGCAGGAATATAGAGTTCTGGATCGTAGGAGGTGAAAACATTCCTCAGTGTTTCTGCATTCATGGACTGAACATTTGCATTTTCGGTCACGAGTAAATTGTCATCCCAAGAAGTAAAGGGGCTATGGAGCGCAGAACCAAAAATGAAGAAAACTGCCACAAAAACAATCGTAGCGAGTGTGATAAGAGTGCCAATGGAGGGGAGCTTAGTGCCGAACACCAGGAACAAACTTAAATGCTTTAATAAAAAACACGTCTAGAAGTATGCCCATCACAATGACTCCGAGAACAATAGGCCATGCATGCACCTTCTTTGTCTGAGCAAGAATGAATACATCGAATGTTGAAGAGGTAATTTCCTTTCCCATGAACTGTATGTGAAGATTCCAGTTTCCGCTCATTGTCGGCATGATGCTGATCACTGTTTTTCCGAACTCTGCTTTTGGAGTAGAGGCTTCTAACTGCACGACTGACCCAGAGAAGAGCTGTATGCGAACGGAATCGTATGTCGCCTGAGTAGCGATGTCTTTCCCCTTCATCTGAAATAATTGCAGATCAAACATTGACGACTGTCCTACTGTGAGCGGCACGTCATAGCCAGCGTCAATAAACATCTCTCCAACGCGTTGCTCAAATGTTTGCCCTCCTGCATGAGCATGTGCTGTGGACACGAGTAATCCGAGCGCAAAGACGAGGGACGCAGAACGAAACACCATAGGGAAACTATAGCACTACTTCAGGTGCTGTGCAGATGAGCGCTTGGCACATATTTCGCACCATTCCAACTCTGTTTCACCTCCTCGCAGCGCCCTCAGTGCTGCGTGCAGCGGGAGGAGCGCAAGAAAAGCACGGAAGTCAGCAGCGCGGCGTAGCAACCAGCCAATCAATCCGTAGAATCGCATGCCGTGGTATACGACTGCTGCCCATTTCGGGCCTACTGGAACAGCATACGCAGGTGCTGGCTGAGTGTAGGATGAAGTTGGCTTTCCTGTGAGTGTTGCTTCAATTGCCTTCGCAATGAAAGCGGCATCGGCGAGTGCAGTCTGTGCCATGCCGGAGTACTTCGTGGATGCAGCGTCGCCAATGACGTAGACGTGTTGGTAGCCCGGAACGCGGAGTACTGCATCAACTTCAACACGACCACGCTTATCTACAGGAAGTCCTTGAATCGCCTGCGCAAGTGAATTGCCCTTCATTCCTGCAGTCCAAATAATTGTCTTAGAGTTCATGTGCATATCCTTTAGGTAGACAGCATCCACATCTTCTTTTACGACTGAGCGGTTCACATGCACATTCACACCAAGAGCACGGAGTCTGGCTTCAGCACGTCTTGATACTGCCTCCGGCAATGTTGATAAAATTCGAGGCATTGCCTCGAGTAGGTCAATCGAGATGAGTGAGGAGTCGACGTTGTGCCATCGAGCAAGTTTCCGTGCGTAGTCGGCGAGCTCTCCTGCGAGTTCAACTCCGCTCGCTCCGCCACCAATGACAACGAACCGCAGCGCTAGACTTTTGTTTTCTGCAGTCGAGCGATGAGCCTCTTCGAAGGCATCATGGAGACGCGCCTTGAGTTGGAGAGCTTCCTCAACAGTTTTAATTCCTTCTGCATTTTCTGCGATCCCCTGGATTCCAAAATAGGAAGTCTCACTTCCAGTTGCGAGAATGAGGGTATCAAATGAGTACTGCGATCCGGATTTTCCCTTCGCTACCTTTCCGAGTATATCAATGTCTACGACTGCATCGCGCACGATTTCTACAGAGGTTCCCGCAAGGAGGTCGGCATACGGAATGCAGACTTCAGTCGTGGAACGACCCGTCACGAGCCGATACACCGCTGCGTGGTACTCCATGTAGGACTTTGGGTCGATCAGACGAATAGAAACGTCTGAAAGTCCTCTCCTCGATAGTTCCTGGGCAGCCTTGATGCCTCCAAAGCCTCCGCCGACAATCAAAATCTTGTGCATGTTTGTGATGAGGTTCTATCTCCTCATTATACCAAAAAACAAGCCTAAAGTCACTCAGTAATTTCGATCTTGATGCGATCAATACTCTCCCCCGATCGCACGTCGACAGCATGTATTCCTAGCACTGGTTTCCATTTGAACCGGAAATCTGGACGAGTTGCTTCTCCGACTTTTACAGAATCTATAAACCATTCCACATGTTGAACGTCATCGGTCGCTTGCGCCTCAAGCACCACAAGCTCGCTCTCGTCGGGAATCAGTGGATCCAGACGGAAGCTCGCGTTTTCTCCTGGACGAGAAATTGTGAGGGTAGAAACTTGATTCGAGGCAGATGCTTGAGCGCCTCCGTCGTACGAACAGAGCGGTGAGTACTGCGTGGGTGGCTCTTTCCATCCATTTTCTCGCGCCCACTTCTTGAGCTCGACCGGGAACGCAGTGAAGACTTCTTTCTTCTTCACATGTTCTGGGCATGAGCTGGAGACGAGAAAATTATTTCGTGTGTCGATAACTTTCTCGACGTAGATATCATCGCGATCGCGCGGCACGGTGCCTTGAATAAAATGTTCGTTGATGACCGCCGGACAGAGACCGTTTTGCAGTTTTCCTGAGAGACGACAGACAACTTCATCAACAATTCCCGATGGCTTCGTGAATGTGGTTTTCGGTATTCCTTTCATTGCTTCGTTCATGACATCGTGGAAGATAGGACCTGCGCCAGTGATTCCCGATGTTCCACGCATGGGTGTGTTATCAGCATTCCCAACCCATACACCGACGATTCTCTCTGGCGTGTAGCCCATCACCCAGTTGTCGCGAGAGTTGCGAGTTGTGCCCGTTTTTGCTGCGACTGAATATTCAAACGTCAGCGGTCCATCGCGGCCAAATTCTGCGGTTCGCGCGTCTTCATCATCAAGAATATCACTGATGAGCCACGCAACTCTTGGATCGAGAACTTGCTGTCCCGTTTCTATAGGATCATTGAGGAGGGCTCGAGGTCTCATCGTTACTCCCTTGCGCGCAAACATGCCGAACGCTGTCGCAAGCTCGATGGGCTTCACCTCACTATCGCCAAGTGTCAGCGCGAGTCCGTAGTGCTCTGGCGACTCTGAAAGTGTTGTGATGCCTGCTTGCTTGAGAAGTCCAAGTAAACGAGGAATGCCAACACGCTCAAGGACTTTCACTGCTGCAATATTGTATGAGTTTCCCAGGGCTTCACGTAGACGAACCAAACCGTGATACCCAAAGTCGTAGTTGCGCGGAATGTAGGGGTTTCCTTCTTGTGTGAAGAACTGTGTTTCGATGTCTGCAACCGTGCTCGCAGCTGTCATGCCCTGAGAAAGTGCGAGTGCGTACGTAAATGGTTTTACGCTCGACCCTGGCTGACGAGCAGAGGTTGTCACGTTCACTGCTCCATCGTGCTCTGCATCGAAGTAATCCCGAGAACCAACCATACTCAAGATATCGCCGTTTTTAGCATCAAGTACAATCACAGCTGCTGAAGTGACATTCTTCTCTTCTAGCTTCTCTACCTGTGTATCCACGATGCGTTCTATGGTGGCTTGAAGGTGGGAATCGAGCGTTGTTCGCACGTTCTCTTTTTGGCGCAACTCTGGCCTATGGGAGAGAAGCCACATGACAAAGTGCGGTGCCTGAATGGTGACCCTTCCATGAGAGAGTTCCAGCGGCTCAGCTATTGCCTCGTCATACTCAGTGCTGGAAATCTTTTCAGTCGAGTACATTGCACGCAATACGTGATCGCGTCGCTCTTTTGCGGCATTGACATTCTTAAATGGATTGAGAGATGTTGGCGCATTGAGAAGCCCAATGAGGAGTGAAGCCTCTGAAAGAGAGAGATTTCCGACATCCTTGTCGAAGTACGTCTTCGCTGCCGCCTGAATGCCATACGATTGTTGGCCGAAATACGCAGTATTGAGAAATGTGTCGAGAATATCTCGTTTGTCATGCCAGGCGTCGTATTTGAGTGCTAACCAGGCTTCTCTGATTTTATAGAGTACTCCCCTTCTCTCTGGCTCAAGCAGGGTGCGCACAAGCTGCTGGGTGACGGTACTTCCTCCTTCCTCAAAGCTCATGGTGCGAATGTCATGGACGAATGCACGAGCGATACCACGCAAGCTGACGCCTGGATGCGAGTAGAACGTTCTATCCTCGGTCGAGAGCAGTGCGTCCACAATGAAGGGTGGAATGCGCTCCAGCGGAATCGTCGATGAAAATCCTTTTGTACGAGCAGCGTACAAAAGTTCACCATTTCTATCGAGTATTCGTGTCACATCGGTTTTCGTCTCATTTAACTTCTCAGGCATTGGAAGAATCCATAACAGAGCAAGGACACCAAGTAAAAGGCAGCCGGCTATGAGGATCTTTTTCCGCATCGGAGGGACAAAGGATATGGCTTCCTTTCAAGCAAAAGCAAGCAGTCTGGCGCTTCAAATGTCATTGAAATGGTGCCTGCGAACAACTTTTCCTAGAGTTTGCGTATGATTCGAGACGTAACAGAATCATCGGCGGAATGGTTGAGGCAACCCTATGTGTTGCCTGCGAATCAACGAAGGCACCCTTCAGGGGTGCCGGAAGAAACTGGTGAACTTGTCCAAGCAGCGATCAGAGCAGTATTACCTGACGAGCATCTCATGGACGCATTCCTTCAAGGCGATGTACTTGAGCGACCACAGGGATAATAGGGCACCCCATTGGATGCCCTCTTTCCCTGATTGATTACTCTTTGATTTCCATCCATCCGCCAGCGGTTTGACCGAATGTTTCTGGGAAGTACATTTCCCATACCTTGGCAGGACGCTGCCGGAATTTTCCTGGCGTCGTCGCGCGGACTAAGTACTCGTAGCGATAGACACCGGCTGGCAATTCTTCTGCGAAGAGGAATACGCGATCGTCGCGGTATTCAATATGCGAGAATCGCCACATCTGGTTACGGTAGTACTCCATCCAATTTCCATTTCCATTGATATCGTCGAAGAGGTACTGCTGACTTGTTGCAAAGTTGAAATCTATTGCTTCCATACCAGCAGGCAACATGCTTTCGACAGCGACAAAGTGACGAGTCTCCGGCACTGTGATCGTGAGTGTGACCTTCTGCGTTGTGCCTACTTTCATCGATGCATCGGCCTTGGTCAGTGGCTTTGTCTCACGGAGAATGCCAATACCCTCATCAGCTGGCTCTATATTTTCTGGAGTGTAGTAGTACGTCATGGCCACGTCATAGTAGAGATTTCCCTGACCAGTCTTTCCTACGTTCACATCTGTCGACTCCCCACGAACCAGGTCCGCGAGAGCGGCTTTCACTTCCTTCTGTTCTAGAGCAGGAGCCTTGAAGGTGAAGTCGAGCTTCTTCTTTCCGCCGATATCTGCAGCTCCTGTGTATGAGTAATTCAATTCATCTGTGGCCTTGAGATACTCCACAAGAGAAAGCACAGACATCGTTGTTGATTGCGTGGTATCCCAACGGCCATTGATACGCGAGCCGAGCATGCCGCGGATCACAGTGGGCACGAGCGGATTTGTACGATCGATACGAACGAGAGCTTGCAGAACGATTGCTGTCGTGCGCTGGTTCGTATTCATGGAGTAGTACCAGTTGTCCTGATTTGTTTCGGCGAATGTTGTGCCACGAGTACTGACACTCGCGTGTGACACAATCTCATCTACTACTTGCTTTGCTTTAGCGTTATTACCTTGTTTTTTGTATGCCATGGCAACGTAAGCCCGGGCGAAGAGTGGTAGGTCGTTGATCTTCTTCGACACAGTATTGAGAAGTGCTGCATCGCTAGAGCCGATTTCAGAGAGAACGAAAAGTCCGTATGCCTGTGTGGTGAGATCGGTGTAGGCGTTGCCATCCTTCAGTGCTGTGCGGAGGTACGCTGATCCGCGCTCCATCACCTGGGCATCAACTGCGTATCCCGCGTCTCGCGTGAGCTTCAGTGCGTGCAAGATGTAGGCGGTGAGATAGGGGTAGCTCTCTGCACTGGATTCCCAGTATCCAAAGCCGCCATCCGCACGCTGGAATGTGTAGAGTTTCTGGAGACCAGCTTGAACGTTTTTCTCAAGAGTTTTGTCATCCACGATCTGGAATTGCTCGAAGCCTTGCAGCTGCTTCAGTGCAATATTTGGGACAAAGCTAGACGTTGTCTGTTCGGCGCAGCCGTAGGGGAAGGTCGCAAGGAATTCCAAGCCCTTTGGTAGGTAGACAGCGACAGATGGGGCGACATTGACCGTCACCGATCCGTGCTGTGCCTCAGCAGCGGATGGCACGAATACTTTTTCTGTCACCTGCGTGTCTGTGACACCGGAGGTCGCGACCGTCTGCTCAATGCCGTATGGGTGCACAGGAATTGTTTCGACGATGTTGTCCTTGGCTCCATCGGCTGTCGCAAGGAAATTCAGAGAGATTGATGACGCTGCATTCGACACTGTGACAGGGAATTCGACTTTCACATTCCCCTGCTTCGGAATCGAAACTCTCTGCTCCTTGGCACCTGTGAGTGCGAAGCCTTCGCCGTTCAACGATACGGTGAATGTTCGATCTTCATCGAGGTAGTTATGCACGATGGCACCCAGGCGAATCTTGTCGCCATTGACTGCGAAACGCGGACGAACAGGGCGGAGAATCACTTTCTTGGTTTCGATGATTGTCTTGGCGATACCACCAAACTTGCTGTCTTTCGTGGAGCCAAGCGCAAGCAGCTGCCACGTTGTCAGGTTATCGGGCAGTGTGAAAGAAGTTTTCGCAATACCCGTTGCATCAGTAACGATGCGTGGGTTCCAGTAGGCAGTGTCCTTGAAGGTACCACGAGTTTTCTCTTCTCCGTCACCACCACCTCCTTTGGAGCCTGGCTTAAAGCGTTCAACCAAGTATGTGAGCATATTGGCAGTGTTGACGCCGAGTCCACGCTGGTAATAAAAAGTGGATACGAGATCTGGCAGGGAGAAGCCCATGAGATCCAGGAGGCTCAAATCCACGACCCCCAGAGAGAACTCACCTTGGACAGGATTTCCCTTCCAATCCTTGGCAGTAATTGTGACATCAACTTTCTCACCTGGAACGTACTTCTCCTGATTGGTAGAGATGGTGACAGTCATCTTCTTCGATTCTGTGTTGATCGGAAGTTTTACATAGCCGACCTTAAACGATGGGGCACCGGTATCGAGTCCGTGTTCGTTGAATGTCTCGCCCTGGCGAGGTTTGATAATGACAACAGACACGTACGCAACTGGAACTAAATCTTCCGTAATTGGTACTTCAATAGGAAGTGCACTCGATGTGACATCAATCACTTTCTTGGTCATCACACTTTCACGCTCGACAGTAACGAGGGCTTTTACACCCTTCCCTTGATATGGTGTTTTTACAAGGAGCTTGGCTGTATCACCAACTTTGTACTGTGGCTTATCGGCAATGACATCAACTCGGTCATTGTTACTACGCGGCCAGTTGACGTACTCAGTACCCCACGCATAGAGAGACCAACCAGACTTCGACTCACGTCCACTACTATCACGAGCAGAGACGACGACGCGGTACTCGCCACTGTCATCGAGTTTTACTGATGCAACTCCTTTGCCTTCGGCATCAGTACGAACACTCGTGGAACGAATGAATGTGTCCTCTGGTTCGCTGTTGTAGTAGTACTCACCATCAACGCCCTTTTCTTGGATGACGTTCCACTTTCGAGAGTAGAGTTTTACGTCGACATTCGTATTTGGTGCAGCAGATCCATCTGGCTTCAATGTGATTACTTTCACAGTTGCGCTCTGACCCGATGCCACCGAGTAGTCATCGCTGCGTACGCCAACGTAGATATTCGACTTGTGGACTGCGAACGAACCTGCGGCACTCACAACTTGGTTGTTCTTATCAGTAATGTCGGCGTAGAGCGTCATGGCCTGACTCACACCTTTTTCATCAATATTCAGTGGAAGCTGAATATCGAGACGTCCAGATGCATCAACTGTCCCCTGGCCTTCTGTGATAATCGATTCGCCTGGCTGGCAACTATACCAACACCAGTTGTCTTCCAGTGCAAATGAGTACCAATCTTCTGTGTATTTATTGAAGAAGTAGTCAGTAGATGCGAGTCTCCAGCTGACCTTCTCATTGGCCATGGGAGCACCGAAGTAGTACTGGGCACTTACATTCACAGTTGCCGTCTGTCCGTTGAAATATTCCTCTTGCTTAGGGCTAATGCTCACTTTGTACTCTGGTTTTCGATACGCAAGAACGCTGAAACTACTATAGGCACCACCTTCGATGTCAGCCTCCGGAACAATGATCGCCTGCATGCTGTAATACCCAAGTGGCGCCTCCTTTGCGAGGATGAACGAATCGTTGAATGTACCAAATTCACTCAATTTGATGGTCTTCGAGTAGATTTGCGTGCCATTTGCATCGGTGACAGATACTGCTGCTGATCGAGAGCTATCAGGGACGGACAGTCCTCCGTTCTCATCAATCAGACGGAAGATTCCTTTGAAATACACCGTGTCACCCGCCCCATACAGAGGACGCTCAGTGTATAGAGTCGCTTGTGCTTGGTACTTCGTACTATCGGGCGAGCGGTAATCGCTATAAATATCGCCTTCAAAATCGTACGGTTGGATTCCCATGTTCCATGTGTTGCTGATGAAGGCAAAATCATCGCCTTTTTCGGCAGTGACCCAGAACTCTGGTTGGTAGTCCCACTCAAGAGTCTTGAAATCCTTCATAGCGAGGGACGTCTCAAAGAATCCATCACGGTTTGTCTGACCAGTGACTTCTTCCCCACCGAGGACGGAGTAGAACTTGACCGCCGCGCCACTCACAGGCTCTCCAGTCTGGAGATCGGTCACCCATACAAGAGCTTTTCCGAACGAATGTTTGAGTGTGATCGCCATGTTCGTGATGGCGAAGTAACGCTCATCAGCGTGCTGACGATTGTTGTACTTGTCTTTCCATTCTGGAGCTCTGAGCGAGAGTGCGTAGATACCTGGAGAGAGTTTTCCAAATTCTTTCTCAAGATCGAATGGGGTCGACTTCCATTCATTCTGCTTGCCTGTCGGTTTGATATGACGTTCCTGGTACTCCTGCACACGAGCTTTCAAATCCGTTGGAGCAAACTGATCGTACTTGAGCTTTTCTTCTCTAATTTGTCGGAAAGAGTCGAAGCTCAACTTTCCAAACTCGATGTCGAGCGAGCTGACGTTCACATCGTTCAGGAAGTAGATTGGCGGCTTTCCTTTCTCGAAGATGCTGAAGCTTTCCCACTTCGGGTGAATGAAGACCTGGGGATCGAGTGGCTTCGTGGTGAATGTGTAGGTGTATGGCTGCTTGAGCTTCTGACCGAATGAATCTTCAGTGCCCTCCTTGATTGTGACTGTGTACTTCGTGCTTGGCTCAAATGGAGCAAAAAGATCGACCTTTTCTACCATCTCCGCAGAATCATTCCATGATGTGGTGTAGTGGCTATAGGATACGCTGTCCTCATCGGTAAGCTTTGGAGAAATCTCAAAACTCTTCGTGAAATCAAAACTATCGCTCAACGACGATGAAAGCACGAACGAAATGTATCCACTCTCTTCCCGTGCCTCTAATACTTTGAATTCTCCAACAGTCTTAAAATCAACTGGGAAGCGGGTTTCAAGGCCAAGATTGCCTTCAATCCCCTTCGCACCTTGTTCGATAGAAACACGGTACTTTGTGTTCAATGACAGATGTTTTGCTGGAACAACAACGATTGTCTTCTTGTCCGTGACTGTCTTTCCATTCTGTTCGATTGTGCCGTAATTCACACGCGCAATGGGTACATCCTTTGGCTTCTTTTCATCTGTGATGTCTGTCAGGATGACGCTTCCACGGACGCTTACCAAATCCATCTCCTGATTGAAGGTGAATTCAGGTTGCGTCGTCGGACCGGAAAGTTGCATGGCTTCGCCGATCGAGTTGCTGACGACTTGTGGACGCTCCGTTTCAAATGACCATGTGTACTCTTTATCAGTCACATCCTCGGAGACAGTTTTCACTCCTGCAGCAACCGTTACGGTATACGACGTAGCATGGGCTAGCCCCTTATCTGGGACAAATGTTGCCGTGCTTGTCCCAAGCCAACGCCACACTCCCTTTATAGGTGGAGTGATTGTGACCGGTAGATCTGCACGGGAAGAGTTTTCCGCTCCCTGTACTTGTGTGAGCGGAATAATTGGGCGATCGAAGACGATCGTAATTTCCGAATTCTTCGCAACATTCTTTGTTTCTGGTGCTGGGATCTGCGCTGAAACCATGGGTGCACCCGTCACTGCGAATGCGAATTCTAGGTCCCTGCCTAACACTCCTCCATCCTTCTTCTGCGCGCGTCCATCCACGCGCACGACGTACGTTTTCCCCATCTCCAGTGGCTGCATTGGCTGGAGCACAAGGGTGTTATCTTCCCAGTTCCTCTTTGCCTCTAGCCCGCTCGGCAGCGTGAGATACTGTTCCACGGAATCCTGATCCATGACTTCGGGGAAGGATAAGCGGAGAAGCGAGCTCGCTGATACTTTTTGATTCAATCCAAAGTCGAATCCTCTCGATGGGCCGAGGGTAAGGTACGAGCCTATACCTGCGGCAACCAGTAGAATAACCACGATAGAGCTCGTGAGAAGACCACTCTTCGAGCGGAAGAACTCTGGTATCTTTTTCATAGATAAGTAGGAAGGGGCGAAAGTAGGAAAAGACTAGCACAATTGGCTTATGCAGCAATTGGCAACAGTTTTGCGATTTACGCACTCTTTTTTTGATATTGTCTATGTCTATACTAAGTCACTTTATTTTCTCCTCTCACGTTTCGTATGCCTACTGAGAAAGATACAAATGTTTGGTTTGGTGTTGCCATGTTTCTCATCGGTCTTATTGTTGGCGTTGTCGTTACTTTCGCTACGGGTTCTACAGGAATCACGTTTGGGGGTGATGCCAAGATTCCAACAGCTCCAAGTGGTACTAGTGGTGGAGCACAGCCCCCAGCAGCGCCACAGGCGTCTGTACAGGACAGAATGATCGCCTACGCAGCCGAGCTCGGAATCAGCAAAGGCGACTTCACTTCGTGTCTCTCGAACAACGAGTTTACCGAAAAGATTAACAAGCAAATGTCCGATGGTCAGACCGCTGGTGTGAGCGGAACACCGGGCAACATCATTTACGATATGAAATCCAAGACGGGTATCATTGTTTCTGGAGCACAGCCTCTCGATAATTTCAAGAAGGCAATCGATGCCATGCTTAAGGATCCGAAGTCAGCAGCTGCAACAGCAGGGGCAACAGCAGCCGGACCAGTCGTTCCAGTCGATGTGAATGTTGACCACGTGCGTGGCAGCAAGACAGCACAAATTGCACTCATTGAGTATTCCGACTACCAGTGTCCATTCTGTCATCGTGTTCACCCAACCCTTACACAGCTCCTCAAGGACTACGATGGCAAAATCATGTGGGTGTACCGTCACTTCCCTCTCAGCTTCCACCCAGAAGCTATGCCTCTCGCACTTGGTGCTGAGTGTGTGAATAAGCTCAAGGGTGCAGATGCATACTGGAAGTTCTCAGACAAGGTGATGGCGGAATAATCGCCGAATAATTATCAGAAATGGTAGACGGAGAAATCCATCTGCCATTTTTGTATATCAGTTAATAGTATATTGGTTATTAGTTACTGAAATTTCATGACTCTGATTGAGTAATAACTACTATACTCATAACTAATAACCAGTACACCAATATACTTTTAGACAGTGAACATTCCATCCTTGAAGATCACCGTTTTCGACCCATCTGGTAATGTTGCTGTCACTACACGATCTTCTGTGGAAATAATATCGGTATGTTCAGGTGATTCGTTGAAACCCCACGCTTGCCAGTCGTCAGCTGTCGGCTGACTCATATCACCTGTGTAGCTATCCTTGTATGCATTCCCAAGTGCTAGGTGAGTATTGCCAAACTCACCGCCGACGTTTTCATCGAACAATGTATTGGCCATGAATTTCGTAATGCGTGAGTACCGCTTGTCAGTGAGTGAATACTCACCAATACGATTGGCATTCCTACGCTTGATCATAGTACTGAGGACAGTCTGGCCTTCCGATGCCTCTGCCTTGGTCACGAGTCCATCTTTAAATTCTAGTGTGACATCTCTGAGAATATTTCCGTATCGGTAGAGAGGTTGATTGAAGTAAATCGTGCCGTTTGTACCGCGCCAGTCTGGCGAGATGAAGAGCTCGAAGCTTGGGATATTGCGACAACTTCCACCAAGCCAACGACGATTTGGACCAAGCTTCACATTGAGATCAATTCTCTCGCTCTTCACATGGAGCCACTCGATTTGGAGATCATCAAGAATGCGCTTCACACGATTTTGCTCTTCCTGAATTTTCTTCCACTCAGCGATAGGGTCATCGGCATCTAGGTAGCACGCCTTGATGACTTCATCCCAGTATTCCTTCAGTGACATACTAGACTCCTTGGCGATTGCCTCTGTTGCATAGAGTGCAAGAGTCCACGAAAACTTTCCCTTCTGCTCCTTTTTATCTAGCCACTCTCGGTATTTTCGGCGTGCATCCATAGCACGGAACATGCGCTCAGGGTCAATATCCTTAAGCTCGCTTGGGTTTGTCTCAGCAATAATAGACACTTGGTGATCAACAAGATCTGCCTCGGCACGCTTGAAAGCCTCCGGGAAGAAGATCAGCTGGTCGTCGGATGCGTATTCAAAAAACGTTTTGTCGGTTTCTGTCGGAATAAGGTATGTCTTAGGGTAGGCGCCGGACTGGAGTGTGGCTCGAAGTAGCTCCTTATAGAGAGGCTTTGCGACATCGGGGATGTTGATTTGAACAACTTCTCCTTTTCTGGCACCTTTCCCCCCATTGAGAGCGAATTTAATCAGTAAATCTGCGTATTTCGCCAGTATTTTTTGATCTGGAGTGTACATAGGGCGTGAGTCTACACAATTTCACTAAATATGCAGCAATATCCGCCTGACGCATCCGTCTAACTAGCGTATACTCTCTCTAACTCATTCACCCCCTGATTTCATGCGAACACGTGCTCTTCCCGCATTCTTTGTTTCAGTGCTGATTCTCGCAGCATGTACCCAATCCGGTACCCCTGAAGGAACGGCAAGTTCTTCCAGCTCATCGCTTGAGTCCAGCGAATCCTCTGTTGCCCCTATTACGCGCAATGTCAGCTACATGGGCACTGTGGAAGATCTTGGTGTCACTATATATCAGGAAGGAACTCACAAGCTTTCACTTGAGAGTGGCCAGTTTATTTTGCTCTCTTCCACTGATGCGAACCTGAACTTAAACGCGTACCTGGGTAAGAAAGTCGAAGTTCGTGGAAGTGTTCAGGCTACAGTAGAGGCAGGTGGAACACTCATGCGCGTTGAGGAAATTACGATTCTTGAGGCTGGACGAAGCAGTAGTGTTGCTTCCTCCAAAAAGTTCTGCGGGGGCATTGCTGGCTTTCAGTGCGGTGCTGGCGAAGAATGTGTCGATGATCCATCTGACAGCTGCGATCCTATGAATGGCGGTGCAGATTGCGGTGGAATGTGTGTCACCGCTTCATCTTCCTCTGCTCCTGTCGCCGAGGCTTCTTCTGTTTCCTCAGTTACGTCATCGGTTCAGAGTACGGTCAAGAGTTCATCTTCAAAGGCAGCTGTTTCAAGTATTTCTTCTGTCCAGAGCTCTGTCGCTAGTAGTCCTTCTACTGTGACATCTGGTGCTCTTGAGTCACAGATCGCTCTGATGGCTAAGCAGGACTATGCAACTCCAAGTCTTTGGACACAACAGTACTGCACAAGTCATGTCGCCTTCTGTATTCCAGTCCACAAGAATTGGTACTTTAAGTCGTTTGGTGCGACAACATCGAACCAGTGGCATGTGGAATTTGCGATGATGGACATCACAGAACTCGGCCAGGGTCCAATTGTCATGAACCTCATTGGCGGTACATCTGCATCCATGAGTGCTACCGATGGCGCAGTGCAGACTCGTGGCTCTGAGGTGATTGGTTTCCGCGACTGGCGCGACGGCACACACTTCGAGATCATTGCCGATGCTCGCCTCAAGGCTGCTGTTCAGTACATGCTGGATCACATCACATCGTACACTCCAGCACAGTAAGGTTTCCTCCCCTTTTTCATGCCTCTCTTCTCGTATCGAGCAATCGATAACGACAACAAGGAAGTACGCGGATCTATAGAAGCTCCGGATGTGGAGAGTGCAAAGACAGCACTGGAAGATATTCATGTAGAAGTCGTAGAAGTGACGGAGGCAACACGCATTAAACCGCCAACGAAAACAGATCCAGAGGCACCAGGACAGCCTGCTGCTTTTGCATTTGAAGGGAAAGATGAAACAGGAGCCGTGCATCGCGGCACAGTGCAGGCTCCGTCTAAATTTGATGCATTTCAACGCCTCCGTGACGATCAAGGGCTTTCGGTGAGTATGCTTTCACCCGTTGGTGTCATGCCCCAGTTCCGCGATACTGACCTGGAAAAATGGCAGGCAAAGAAGGAGGAAGTAGCTTCAGTGTCAGTAAAACCCGTGAAGCTCGCCTTCACTGCTTCGGATACGTCTGCTCTGGCATCTGCTGAAAAGAAGATGGAGCAAACAACTACAACTAGCACTTCTACAAAGTCCTATCTCCCCATTACATCGACACTTGGTCTGTATGCGGGATGGCTCTTAGCGTGGTATGGCTTCTTTGTTGCGTTTGGCTACTACGCAACTGTCCGCACCTTACCGTGGGATATTCCATTCGTCCGTGCGTTCTACGTTTCGCCACTCATCTTTAGCTTTACGGTCGCCATCTTCCTGTTTCTCTTGCTCTCCAAAATTCACCGCATGATGCAGGGTCGACTCATCGCAGGAATCTTTCTGGCGATCGTCGGAGTTGTGGTGTTCTTCGCAGTTCGTCTAAGCCTCTAAATTACAGTCCGAGCTGCTTACGGATCTCGTCAGCCTGATTGGCCTCTTCCTTCTTGGCCTGGGTCTGCACGTACATGGACTGAAGGTCCTTCCAGTCTTCTGTGTGCTTCTTTTCAAGCTGCATGAGGTGACGGAGGTGCTTTGGTGAGAGCTGGCTGAACTTGAACTTCTCCTCGTCCAAGATCTTCTGAAGCTCATCGATCTGGAACTGGCTCAACTTTGGTACTGCCTGGATAATGCGCCACTTCTCATCACGTGTGAGGGAGATAGAGCCGCGGAGCAATGTAAGGAATACCTGTTCGTCAAACTGCGTTTCTGGGTGCTCTGGAATAACAACGTTATCGTTATTGAGACCGCTTGAGATAGCACCAAAACGGTAGTTACCGACTTCGGCAAGAATTTTGATGTCTTCATCGTCATACCCCATCTCCTTGGTGGCAACTGTGCCAACTGGTGGAGGTGGTGGGCTTGTGTCCTGTGGAGGCTGCTGAGCACCGTCACCCTGTCCTGCGCCAGCGGCTTGCTGACGTGGTGGAGGTGGTGGTGAACCAAATACCTGGGTTGGATCCAAGCCATCCTGTGGTACTGGATCGCCTGGTCGTGGAGGATTTGCGCCTTGGTCGGACATAAAAATTCGGGGAAACTGGCTTAGTGTAGCACGAAACGCCTTACAATCAACAGCAACATCGGAAGTGATAAAAAGCAACTCCAGCTGCGACAGATACGTTCAAAGAATTCTTCTTGCCGAGCATTGGAATATGCACGACAGCATCCGAAAGTTTCTGCATCTCTTCAGGAACTCCCAGGATTTCATGGCCAAGGATGATGCACACATCGCCTTCTGGCTTGTATTCCATCAGAGACTCACTGTCCTCCGAGAGCTCCAAAGAAACGATTGAATATCCTTCTCTCTTGCGTCTCTTGATAACCTCGATTGGATCACTGTCCTTCGACCACGAAATTGTGCTCTCTGCACCAAGTGCTGTCTTTCCAATCTCCTTACGCGGTGGAGCTGCGGTATAGCCGGTGAGATGAATGTGCGAAATCTGAAATGCATCGGCACTGCGGAAAAATGCTCCGATGTTCCAGAGTGAACGAATGTTATGTGCAATGACAACGATGTTCCTTTTCTGAGCGTGCATACGGTCACGATACGCTATTTCGCCATTCGCTCAAGAATACTGGAGTGTGGATTGCAGAAAACCTCACACACATCAGTACGAAGCAGCTTTGCTTCATCGATATTGCGACAGTCGTAACAGACGCCTGTTTCCGAGCCTTTCCCGAGTGCAGCGCCACCAGTATCTGGCTCATCTCTGCGAAGAAGCGATACGCCTTTCAGTGGTGGGTGCGATGCCTTTTCTAACTTCTTTTTGTCTGAATTCCACTTGAGGAACTCGCCCTTCTGACGGACGTACGCAACTTCTTTATTTGGATTGAAGAATGAGAGAGCAGAGAGAAGTTCAGCCGATCGATCAGACTGAAGTCCGATGTACTTGTACTGCTTCAGTGTGATGGATGGCTCCGCGCGACGCGCTGCCTGCTCCACTGTTCGTTCCTCGTTGTTCGTGATAATGGTATCAATGAAGATTTCGACAGGCATTGGATCGCGTGCGTGCACGTCGAGTGAGCCTGACTTCCTGGCAGGAATTGTGTTTGGTGTGCGCTTACGATTCTCGATCCATACACGAATCGACTGAAAGTACCTGTCACCAAGTTCTGTGCGCTCTGGGTGCGGCATGATCGCAACAACATTTCCTTCTTTATTGCAGATACCTGCAATGCCACCAGTCGAACCGTTTGGTGTGACTGGGGTATCTGGCGAGACATTGCCATTTGCATCGCAGTAGCGGAACGCAATCTGATCATTCTTCTCAAGCTCTTTCATCAAATCCAAATCACGAGTGATGAAGCGGCCCTCACCATGCGCAATAGGAATGTGCATCGCACCTTCCCAGTTGGACGTCGCACAGCGATCCTTCTTACATGCTGGTGTGATCCACACCCACTCATTCAAAAATCCTGGCGACTTCCAGTTCCCATCTTTCTCTTTGATGGCATTGCGTGCGAGACACATGCGGAGCTCATTGCCGAGTGGAATCAGACCACTCTCGACAAGGACCTGTGCTCCGTTACAGTTCCCGACAATCACCTTCCCCTTCTCTGCTTCTTGCCTCATGAAATCGAAGAGTGGGTCGCGCGCGGCAACCATTCCAGAACGACCTCGGTCCTCGTAGCTAAAGCCAGCGCCGAAGAAATAGCCATCGACATTGGCAAGCTTCTCGCGTGAGTCATTCCAACGGAATACGAAGCAATCGAATCCACAGCGCTTGAGCACGCGGACATTGTCGACCTCTCCGTTAGATCCAGGAAAACTAGGGATGGCAATCAGTGGCTTCTTCATGGGCTTTAGACAGTCATGATCTCAGCTTCTTTCTTCTTGGCAGTGTCTTCCACCTTCTTGTTCGCATCGTCCGTGATCTTCTGAAGGTCTTTCTGTGCACGTTCCTTTTCGTTCTCATCGGCAATCGTCTTAATCGCATCGTTTGCCTTCTGACGTTCCTGACGAATCGAGATCTTTGCAGCTTCTGCCAGCTGGTGCACAACCTTCACGATCTGCTTGCGACGCTCTTCTGTCATTGGCGGGAAATTCAGGCGAACAACGATACCGTCATTTACTGGGTTCACTCCGATATTTGCAATCTGAATCGCTTTTTCGATGTCACTTAACACAGACTTGTCCCATGGCTGGATGACAATGGAACGAGCGTCCTGCACGGAGATACTTGCAACACCCTTCATTTCCATACGCTGGCCATACGCCTCTACTCCGATATTTTCGATGAGGGCAGCATTGGCTCGGCCAGTTTGGAGTTTACTGAATTCAGCATGAAGATGATCGAGCGCCTTTTTGACGCCTTGTTCAAAAGTAGTGAGTGAGGGGTGCATACTCAAAGAGTACCACACCAAATGAAATTGAAATATGTGAACTGAAAATGATTAGTCCTTAACCAATGTTCCGATCTTTTTGCCCTTGGCTGCTTCAAGGAAGGCACCCTTCTTACTGAAATCGAAAACTACGATTGGCAGGTTCTGCTCGCGGCAGAGGCTGAATGCCGACTGATCCAGAACTTTCAAATTCTTTTCGATCGCTTCCTGGAATGTGAGCTGTGCGTACTTCTTAGCATCTTTGTGCTTATTTGGATCCTTATCGTAAATACCGTCGACGTTGGAAGCTTTGAGAATCACATCGCACTCAAGTTCGAGAGCGCGGAGTGCAGCAGCAGAATCTGTCGTGAAGTATGGGTTACCCGTTCCACCAGCACAGATGACGATACGCTTCTTTTCCATGTGACGCTCTGCACGACGGCGGAGGTATGGCTCAGCGAGTTGAGGAACGTTGATGGCAGAGCAGACACGAGTGACTGCACCAAGTTTCTCGAGTGCAGACTGAAGAGCAACCGCGTTCATGATTGTTGCAAGCATTCCCATCGCATCACTCGCGGTACGCTCGATACCGCTCTCTGTTGTGTCGCGGTAACGCCAGATGTTTCCTGCACCAATGACAATCACCACCTGGATTCCTTCCTTCCAGACGGCGTGTACTTGGGCGGCGATGTCGTGCAATTTGTCGTAATCGAAACCGAAACCACTGGCGAGTGCTTCACCAGAGATCTTGAGGAGAACGCGCTTGTAGTTCATAAGGCGGGCTTAGACTACCGGAGGCGGAGGCGGATTGTCTACTGGCTTTTTGTCTGTTGTAGGCGGTTCCGATGGGGTCATCTGTTTCTTGAAGAAGGCCATCCCCCTTTGAATGAGCTGAGAGAACGATTGCATGACATCACCTACCTTGAGTTTTCCTTTCGCAAATTCTCCGGCGATTGGTACATCGGAGTACATTCCTTGAGCTGCATGAACGAACCCAAGAAGCATGCCGCCAACAACTATGAGAAGGAGAAACTTTCCTGCTACGGGAATTAGAGGGGCGACTATGCTGAGAATAAAAAGAACAATTCCCTGCTTGGCATGGTATTGCACGAATCGGGAATCCTTTCGGGTATAGAAAATAACGAGGGACATAATCCAGACATAGCTGAATGCAGCGACGTCTTTATTGACGCGAATGTCACGTTGTTCTTCCGTTTCACCGGGAAGCGGTAGGCTGTTGTCCATCGAATGGATTATACCATATGTTTAAAAAGTCGCTGAGTTATGCTATAATAGTGAGATATCTCATCCCATGAATACCAGTCACACACCATCAAAGGGTAGAAGACTCGATCGCTAAACGATCGATCACCTCTTGATGCCCACACATCCATAAGAAGTAGTCGATCGGATACGACTTCTCTATGATGTGCGCAAAAGTTCTTTTTGCCCCCGTAGCTCAGTGGATAGAGCAGAAGGTTTCTAACCTTTTGGTCGCAGGTTCGATTCCTGCCGGGGGTACCATCCGTCTCCGCTCCTCGAAAGAGCTGCGCCGAGATTAATTCGAGCATGAACAACTAATAGGATGCCTCGGCGTAGTCTTTGACGAAGCCGGGCATTCGCGCAACTTCATGACACGCCATGCATAACTCAATCTTCCTGCACTCGCAGCTTTCGCGTACAATACGCGCCATGCCTGCAAAACACTCATCCTCAAAACTGAAGAACTCGGTCTGGATTTACTTCGGATTCGTTCTTCTCACATCGTTCTTCACCTACTTCTACCGCTACAACCAACCACAAGCGGTATTTTGGGATGAGCCGTATCACATCGCGTCTGCGGAGAAGTATTTGAATGGTGTGTACTTCATGGAGCAGCACCCTCCACTTGGAAAGCTTCTCATCGCACTTGGTGAGAAGATTGTGAATGCGAATAAAAATGACAGCCAGTTCATCAATACAGATTACGCAACAGGCATTGAGCCTTCATTCTCTTTTGCTGGGTATCGATTGTTCCCGACTCTTCTTGCATGGCTGACAGCACCAGTGCTCTTCTTCATCTTCTTCTACTTCACAAAAAATCCTGTTCTCTCAGCACTTCTCTCTTTCCTCTACATCTTCGATAACGCGGAAATTGTGCACAGTCGTGGAGCGATGGTGGATGCACCACTCACCTTCTTCGGAATGCTGATCTCGCTTCTCTTCATTCACCTCCAAGGACAGAGGCATCAGAAAGATCTATGGAAATTTGGAATTCTCGCAACACTCTTCGGCGTTGTCTTTGGACTCATCATGACTACGAAGGTTGTTGGTCTTATCTTCATATTGTTTGCTCCAGCTATCCTGTGGCGACTGTTTCCAGACGGACAAAAGATGGTGATGTTCATCGGTCTCTCACTCCTTGGCTTCATCGTATCTGCCTCTGCTGTGTGGCAAATCCACTTTTCATTGGGAAAGAAAATTGTCCCAGAACTGAATAACAGCGGGTACTACCAAGCATCCGACGAGTACAAAAAAATATTAGCTGAAGGAAAGACAGGTCGTATCTCATCGTTTGGCGTGATGATGAGTGACTCGCTCAAGTACATCACGTTCTACAACAAGGGTGTTCCTCGTCTCGACTTATGTAAGCCAGATGAGAACGGAAGTCCTGCGTACTTCTGGCCCTTCGGTGCCCGCTCTATCAACTATCGTTGGGAAAAGACTGCCGATGGGGCTGTCCGCTACCTCTATTTGCAATCGAACCCAATCGCGTGGGCGCTTGGCGGAGTTGCAGTTGTGATGTCTGGCTTCCTTCTTCTCTCTATCTTCCTGATCCCAGGCCGACGAAAGAGCTTGAAGCACGGCTACCTCCTCTTCGTCTTCGCTGCAATGTACGGCAGTTACATGATCGCTATCTTGCAGCTCGATCGTGTGATGTACCTCTATCACTATTTTGTCCCGCTTCTCTTTAGCTTCATTCTGTTTGGACTTGTTTTCATTAATATCGATCAGATAGGCGGCTGGAAGTTAGATGAGCACAGGAAGACAATTGCCATGACTGTTCTTGGCCTTCTCATCTTTGGCGCCTTCCATTTCTATCGCCCACTCTCGTACTACGAGCCTATCAAGAATGATGCGTTTCAACGTCGTTCGATACTCCCTCTCTGGGAGCTGACATGTGTTGATTGCCAGAAAGTCAGCGGTCTTGTAGTGCCAAGAAACTAGCCAAAAGTGGTGTAGGTAGCGTTTCTTTGACATTTTGAGTCATTTGTACCGTGCTTGGACATTGCCTCTGGAATCGCCAGATCCTTATCGCTAGACTGCTTGCAACCTTTTTCTCCAATACATATGCGCTTCACAAGAATTGTGGCGACGATTGGTCCAGCCACTAACAGTCTCGAGAAGATCGAGGAACTCGCCAAGATGGGCGTGAACATCTGTCGACTAAACTTCTCTCACGGTGACCATGAATTCCATGGCCAGACTATTAAGAATATCCGCACCATCAACAAGAAGGGCTACTCGCTCGGCATTATGCTCGACACGAAGGGTCCTGAGGTTCGCACTGGTGATGTGAAAGAGCCTCTCAAGATCGAGAAGGGCGACCTCGTCCTCTTCACTCCACGTGAAGTCACAGGTAATGAAGGTATGAAGACGGTCAAAGTAAACTACGATCTCTTTGCGAAGGACTGTAAGGATGCAAAGTGCATCGTCATCGACAATGGTTCCATTGAGATGAAGGTTGTGAAGATCGAGAAGGACACAGTTGTTGCCAAGGCTCTTGATAGCGGCAAGATCAGCTCTCGTCGCCACGTCAACCTCCCAGGTTCGTACATCAGCCTCCCATCCTTTACAGATAAGGACTGGAAGGACATCAAGTTCGGTATCGAGCAGGACTTGGACTTCTATGCCACATCGTTCGTCCGCGAGGGTGATGACATTCGCGAACTCCGCGCGTTCCTCAAGAAGCACAAAAACGAGGCACACATCATTGCTAAAATCGAGACCCCACAGTCTGTCGACAACATCGACGACATCATTGCTGAGTCCGACGGTATCATGGTCGCTCGTGGTGACCTTGGTTCCGAAGTACCATTCGAGGATGTGCCACACATCCAGGATGAAATCGTCATGAAGTGTCGCCGTGCAGGCAAACCAGTCATTGTTGCCACACACATGCTGGAAAGCATGATCACCAACCCAACAGCAACTCGTGCTGAGGTCACAGACATTGCATACGCTGCGCGCTCTCAGGCAGATAGCACAATGCTTTCCGGTGAGACTGCTGGCGGTATGTACCCACTCAAGGCTGTGTCCGCAATGGACAAGGTCCTTAAGAAGAACGAGCGAGTAAAGCCAACCTTTGCAGTGATTGCAGACAGCAAGCACTCCAAGGTGGATATCGATATGCCACGTCAGGAGCAGGCTCTCTCTGCAAGCATCCTCGCTACCAAGCTCGATGCCGACGCTATTCTCGTCATGAGCAAGCACGGCAACACAGCCAAGGCTGTCAGTAACTGCCGCCCACTGACGCCAATTCACGCCTTCACTGACGACGAAGCATGTCAGCGCCGCATGATGCTCCTCTGGGGCGTTACTCCACACTGTGTGAAGTTCGCCGATAACCCAGAGACAACAATTGCTTCTGCTATCGCTCTTCTCAAGAAGAAGGGTGTACTCAAGAAGGGGCAGCGCATTGTTGCCGTTTCCGACATGAAGTCCGGTGGTGACCGCATCATGACAATTCAGATTCGTTTGATCGACTAATTCTGAGCACTACAAAGAAAGGCGCGGTCTCTAGCCGGGACTGCGCTTTTTTATTCGCTGTATGTCAGCCCACCAACATCTCCATATGTCGGCTGGAGCGCTACCTTATCAACGCTTTCGACTTCCTCAACTTTCACATATTTCAAATTCTTTGGCTTGAGCATCGCT
Organism: uncultured Candidatus Peribacteria bacterium; assembly: GCA_964575275.1. Taxonomy (GTDB): domain Bacteria; phylum Patescibacteriota; class Gracilibacteria; order Peribacterales; family Peribacteraceae; genus CAZKJL01. The sequence goes on from CAZNPE010000002.1 coordinate 186,008, forward strand.
TGAATTTGCGGGTCTTTCTCGAGTGTCTGAAGCGACTGAGACTTTGCGATCTGCATGTTGAGAATTTCTTGTTCTAGCATGAGCTCGCCTCGGGCGCGTTCTAGAGTGCGAAGCCTATAGCCCTTGGTTGCATTTAGGTTATGGTGAAACAGAATCAGAAGCGCCAGAACGATAATGAGCGCACCAATAACAACAAGAAGCATCACTGTACTACTTGTCATGAGGCGACCAAGTGAATGTCTTCGCACTGGCGAAACACTGGGCATCGACGTTGATGACAGTGCGACACTCATAGATTAAGAACGGCGAGAAGTATATCCAGAGCTTCGTACGATTGCACGAAATTTTGCAGATCTTGCGCGAGGATTCCTCGACAATTCTTCTTTCTCTGCGCTGATAGCTTTTTTGGTAAGCACAGTGAACTCCGGTGCATGCAGATCCGCACCTGTGACAGGGTCCTTCGGCGCCTCAGACAATTGTTTGAATGCTTGTTTCACTAGGCGGTCCTCGAGTGAGTGGTAGCTGATAATGCCGAGACGTCCATTCGGATGAAGAAGTCTTGGCGCAATCGTAAGGAAGTGCTCAAGCACACCCATCTCATCATTCACTGCAATGCGCAAAGCCTGAAAGATTTGTGGCAGGTACTGATCGGCCTTGTGACGATACACATCTCGCGCTATCTGTACTAAATCGCTACTTGTCTGTATCTGCATTACAGAGCGATTGGTGACAAGAGCATCTGTAAATGTGTGAGCATATGGGAGCTCTCCGTAGACAGTAAAGTAGGTTAGGAGCTTGTTGCGATCAGTGGATGCAAGAAGCATGGCAGCTGTCATGCCTTTCGACTGATCGAAACGCATGTCGAGCGGAGCGTCTTCCCGAAACATGAATCCCCTTCTGGAGTCATCGATATGCGGCGAGCTCAAACCTAGGTCTGCCAAAATCACGTCGAACACCTGATGATCAGCCGGAAGACACTCTGGCAATTCTCCAAAATTTGCATGAACAAGAACGGCTCGAGACCCAAATGGTGCAAGATTCTCTGCCGCTACACGCATGTTCACCTCGTCTGCGTCTATCCCCACGAGTACTCCACTAGGACTTGTCTCTTCTAAAAACATGCGGCTATGACCTCCGAGCCCGAGTGTGACATCGAGTACAGATTCCCCTGCCTTTGGGGCGAGGATCTCTTTGCACTCTGCAAGAAGGACAGGGATGTGCGACATCATCTGCACTCTAGGACTTTTCATTCTATTTGTACACAATTCTTGTTCTTATTCTCTTGCAAGAGTTTCAGCAAAGACTTGATGCAGCTTCTTTGCCTGAGTTTCTAAATGGAAGCGGCTCGAAACGTCATGAATTGCTTGGGCAGTGAGCTTGTCTCGGAGGTCTTCATCTTTCAGCGCCTGTTCCAATTTTTGTGCGCACGCATTGATATCAGAGAGCGGGAACGAGAGACCATTATGTCCATCTGTGATGATACTTTTAAGTCCCGGAGCATCGCTCGCAACGACCAGGGTTCCAAGGCTCATTGCCTCCGCTGCCACGAGTCCAAATCCTTCCAGTGTCGAAGGAACTGCAAGCAAAGTTGCTGACTGCATTTCCCTGAATCGCAGTGGATCTGCGACATATCCAAGTATCGTCACTTCGTTTTGAATATTGAGGGAACGAATCGTTGCATGAAGCTGATTACCCATGAGGTTTGCGCCAATCAAACGGAGACGAGCGCTTGGAATCTTCTCATGCACTGCTTTGAATGCATGGAGAAGCGTCATGACTCCTTTGCGGGGCTCCAATCGCCCGACAAAAAGAATCGTATTGTCGGACTTTTCAACGATTGCTGAATACTGTGGAACATGGACAGGGTTTTCAATGACTATGATCTTCTCTCGCCTGATTCCATAGTCGTGCATCAGCGCATTTGCAGTGTCCGCAGAGACACACGTAATGGAATCGGCAAGCTCATAGGTCTTCTTCTCAAGCCTTGCCATCAATGTTTTCCATTTTTTCTTCCACACTGAGTTTGCGTAGACATGCTTCACTTCCTGACTGTACGTGTGGTGCGCAGTAACAACGACTTTGCAGCGGGGCTTCCTCAGGAGAAATACACCACCGGATCCTGAGTGCACATGAAGGAGACTGATCTGATGCTTTTTAATGAGGCCATCCAGTGACCAAGAAAGTGCCAAGGAAAAGAGTGGGCAACCTGCAGATTTCTTGTAGCGAACACGGCCAAGGAATGAACCCTTTTCATCACTTCCCTTTGCAGGTGAAATAACGGTGAACGAGTCCTCGGAAAACAGCTTTTTTAGCTGCTCCACATACAGCGAAGCAAGCACTCCCAGACCTCCGATTGGAGGCAAAAAATCATAGGTAAGAATCCCTATTTTTCGGCCTTTTGAGGGCATCTGATTTTGCATGATTCTGAAGTGCCTAAATCGTACCAAAAACGCTTCTGCAAGGGCTGAAACAATCATTGACAGCAATTTGAACTATGTTAGAATAGTACTCCTTTGACTGCCTCCACCTTCATCCACGGGCTGGTCATTTCCGCCGCCATGGCGATGTCCCCAGGGGCAACGCAAGCGGCACCATTTACCATGGCTCCTACCGTACTTCCTGCGACTCCTCTTGAGCAGTGGCAGACGATGCCTGGTGATGCCTTTCTTGTCGATACCGATGCAAATATTGGTTACCTTGTTCATAAGGATGGTGGCTATACCTCTTTCGTTGTTGCTACCGGTCAGCGCAAAGTCGTGTACTACGCAGGTATGAAATACGATGCGACTACTCCAACCATCCGTTGGACGGTAAAGCGTAAGGATATTCAGACAGACAAGATCACCTTTGGCGACCACGGTAAGTTCTTGCGTCTCTTCGATGAGAATGGCGAGACGAAGTACGGTATCCACTCTCATGCCTACATCAGGAAAATCCTCGCTTCCACAGACCGCTATAAGAGTATGGGCTGTGTCCTTGTCTCCGATGAAGTTCTTGAAATTATTGAGGAAACGTACACGAAGAACGGTAACACTCTCGACGTGCTGACCACATACGGTTTCGATGATGACAAGGTGGATTACGCGGCCATGTTGAGAAATACATCTAAATAACATTCCAGATGACGTTCATGTTCCTCGCGGGGAGCATCTGTTTGTACGTGCGAAGGTGTATTGTTTTTGTCGCGGCTGCGCCGCGGTTCGCAGGAAGCATCCTGCGCTGGGTCATTAACAAAAATTCATCCTTGCGCCTCAGCGCATAAAACGAACGCGCGAAGGCGAGCTCCGCTTGCCTGGAGCGCCACCTTGAATGGGAAGGAGAGCTCATGAGAGGAAACCGACAAGGTATCCTTTCAGTATTTCGTGGCGGAGAGGGAGGGATTCGAACCCTCGAGGCCTTTCGGCCTGCCACGTTAGCAGTGTGGTGCCTTCAGCCACTCGGCCACCTCTCCGTGCGCGGGAGTATAGCGTAATACCCTATCCAAAACACCAGATTGCCTACGCTCGTTTTTCCTCTTTGCGTGCCCACTTGAGACACTCAAAGATGAGGAATGCGATAAAAGATGACCCAATCAGCTCTTCCCAGAGAAGTGCGGGAATAGCTTTGACGGAAAAGAAGGCAGCCGCCGGTGTATAGAGGAGACCCAAGTGCAAACCTGCCGATACAGCGATGGCGAGAAGGAGAAGCGGATTACCAAATGGCGATGAGAGGAACGCCGGCTTCTTAGTACGAGTGGAGATGGCCAGGAAGAACTGAAAGAAGATCGTTGTTGTGAGAGCTGCGGTCCGCGAGAGCATGACGTCACCAGGGAAGTGGAAGTCTGCGAGTAGGTACATGCCAAGTGACAGAACAGCATTGAAAATGCCTGCAATAATCAGCAGGAACCACTCACCTGTGAAGAGACTGTCGCCACGCTTGCGGGGCAGACGTTTCATGATGCCCTTCTCACCGTTTTCTGCGGCGAGTGCAAGTGCAGGGAAGCTATCGGTCACAAGGTTCACCCACAGAATATGAAGGGGAAGAAGTGGCAATGGCATTCCAAAGAGAAGTGCCCCACTCACAGTCATTACCTCGCCAATGTTGCTTCGCATGAGGAAGATGACAAACTTCTTAATATTGTCGTAGATACGCCTTCCTTCCGCAATTGCATGCACGATTGTGGCGTAGTTGTCGTCAGTCAAAACCATGGCAGCTGCTTCACGAGCAACGTCTGTTCCTTTCATGCCCATGCCAACACCGACGTGTGCGCGTTTTAGGGCTGGGGCATCGTTCACACCATCTCCACTCATAGAGACAACTTCACCCATGTCCTGCAGAGCCTGCAAGATAGCAACTTTATGTGTTGGCTGTACGCGAGCGAAAACAGCATTCGTTTTGAGTACGTGCTTCAAATCGTCGCCGTCCATGGTATCCATCTCTGCACCGGTGATGACTCCGGCACTCTTGATACCGACTTTACTGCCAATACTGAGCGCAGTCGCAGGATGATCACCAGTGATCATGATGGTACGAATCCCGGCATCACTGGCCTCAATAATTGCCTCTCGCACGCCGACTCGTGGGGGGTCCATCATGCAGATGAGACCGAGAGACTGCGGCTTGTCACCCTCCTGCGATGCAACACCAAGAACACGGAGACCTTGTTTCGAAAAATCTTCTGCGTTCCTTAGCAGTGTTTCGGCATCGGCGCCTGGAATGAAGCGAGCGATGACTTCTGGAGCCCCCTTCCAGAACTTGATCTGCTTCCCATCCTTCATGTGAGACGTGACCATGTACTTCTCTTCAGAGGTAAATGGCACATCTTCCAGTGCAATTGGTAAGCGCTCTATGCCTTCATCCTTTGCGTACACAAGCAAAGCGATTTCTGTGGGATCGCCAATATCGGGGAGTTCCGCACGGTTACAGGATGCAGCAGCCTGAATGAGAAGACTACGATCCGCAAACGGAGGAACCCACACATCGGTCACTTTCATTTTATTTTCTGTCATCGTTCCAGTCTTATCGGCACAGATCACGGTGATATTCCCCAGCGTCTCTACTGCATCGAGGCGACGAATGAGCGCATGCTTCTTAATCATGCGCTGAACACCGATCGCAAGACAAATCGTCACAATCGCAGGGAGCCCCTCTGGCACAGCAGCAACAGCCAAGCTTACGGTAATAAAGAAGAGCTCTATAGGGTCCATGCCCTTTATCAGACCAATGACGAAAATGAGGACACAGAGAATCAAAACAAGCACACCGATACTCTGCCCCGTCTTCGTCAGCTCAACTTGCAGCGGAGTTGGCGGAGCTTTCAGCTCCATGACCATGGCTGTAATCTTTCCGATTTCTGTCGCAAGGCCGATTGAAAAAACAATCGCTTCAGCAGAACCGCGTGTGACAAGTGTGCCAGAGTACAGAATGCCAGCGCTAAATTCTCCCGGCTTTGGGGACTTCTCTGGAGATTTATGCACAGGAACAGACTCGCCAGTGAGGCTGGATTCGTCGACTTCACAAGAGGAAGAGAGAATCACACGAGCATCGGCACTAATGCGATCTCCCGCCTCTACCAGCATGACATCTCCGGGTACAAGATCTCTGGCTGCAATAATTGTTGTCACGCCATTGCGGCGCACCTTTACGTTCGGAGCACTCAGCTTTTTGAGCAGTGCAATGGCATTCTCAGCGCGCCATTCCTGAAAAAAGCCCAGCAGTGCATTGATGATGACAATTGCCAAGATCACCACCGCATTGATCAATTCATGCTGATCGACTTTGCCATGGTGGAAATAAGGCACGACAACAGACACAGCAACAGCGCCTAAAAGGATGTAGACCATCACATCCTGGAACTGTCCGATGATCAACTTCCAGATGGACTCCTTTTTCTCTGGTATTTCGTTGAGCCCACTGCTTTCGCGAATTCTGGTGACGTCTGTGTCAGAGAGTCCTTGATCGGAGGAGTTGAGCTGCCGAAGGATCGCGGGCTTGAGGTCGTTGGACATGAAAAGAAGATGTGAGAAAAAAGCATAAAAAAGAGTACCATACCGAGGTATGGCGAGCACTTCTGATTACCCGATTATTGTTGAAATCGTCTGTTCACATAAGAAAATGGCGACAGATATTGGCAAGGCCCTCGTGGATGACAGGATGGCAGCGTGTGTAAACATTCTGCCGGGTGTCTCATCATTCTACCGATGGAACGAAAAAGTAGAGTCTGCTACTGAAGTGATTCTTCTCGCAAAAACACTGCAGTCCTCCTTTGAATCGCTAAAGCGGAAGGTATTAAGCCTTCATACGTACGAGTGCCCCTGCGTTGTATCTTGGAAGATCGATGAAGGGCATTTGGACTATCTTGAGTGGATTGAGGCGTCAGTTCGATACACACCGCAGGAAGAATCCTGCTCTAGTTTTGGCGTGGCGGAGAGGGAGGGATTCGAACCCTCGTAACCCGTGAGGGTTAAACAGTTTTCAAGACTGTCGCCATAGACCACTCGGCCACCTCTCCACGATCGATTGTAAATGATTTTTCTGATTCGCCCTATCCATTTCTAGGCTTCCAAGCCTACTGATCTGGTAGAATTACACATACAACTATGTATCCAATATATTTGAAGCAGGTAAAAGTCATTCGAGGCCGAGGCCGAGGCCGCACAATCGGCATACCAACACTAAACATCAATTTTGCTCCATTCCAAGACAAGCTCATTCATGGCATCTATGCCTGCTGGGTCGTCATTGGAAATAAGAAGCATAAGGGAGCGATGCACTACGGCCCTCGTCCGGCTTTTAAGGACACCGAGACTTTAGAGGTACATATCATTGATAATGTTCTACAGAAGGAGCCTGAAGCTATTGATATAATGGTCGTGGGGCGTATTCGTGATGTTGAAAACTTCGATTCTGCTGAGTCTTTGGTCGCAAGAATCCAGGAAGACATCGAGAAGACCCGTGGTATGCTTATAGACGCATGAAGAAGCTCCTCAAGCGGCTTTTCCCTGACACTCACCCTGTGCGCCTTCTCGCGCATCAGTGGAAGAATTCTTTCGTTGCATGGAAAGCAGGATTTCCTGCCAAGAACCTGACGGTAATTTGTGTCACGGGAACGGACGGCAAAACAACAACAGTCGCGATGACTGCGCACATTTTGCATTCTTGCGACATTAAAGTAGGGGCTGTTTCGACTGCGTTCTTTCAAATCGGTGGCAAGCGTGAGCCAAACCCAACGCAGAAGACGTCGGTTGATGCCGGAACGCTTCAACGATTTCTTCGTCGATTAGTAAATGAAGGCTACACACACGTCGTTATCGAAGCGTCATCGCATGGACTGATGCAAGGACGTCTCGCAGGTATTCATCCGTCGGTTGCGGCCATCACAAATATTTCGATGGAGCATTTGGATTACCACGGAACAATGGACGAATACATCGCAGCGAAGGGAATTCTCTTCCGAACGCTCAAAGGTAAAGGCACGAAAGTTCTCAACGAGGATGACCAAACCTTCCACGCCTACGAACATATTCCATCCGAGCAGACGATTACGTACTCGCCAAGACAACAACTCTCAAATCTTCAAAGTGAAGGTAATATCGTTTCCGCAGACTTTTCGATTGATGGAACGACACTTCCGCTGACCGTTTCTGTCCCTGGTCTCTTTAACTTAGAAAACGCATTGGCTGCCATTGGCTGCGCCAAGGCATGTGGTATTGATGCGAAGAAGGCTGTCGATGCCCTCTCCACATTCCAAGGTGCGGGCGGCCGCATGGAACGTATTGATGTAGGTCAGCCATTTGGAGTGTTCATCGACTTCACCGTCACACCAGCCGCGTACGAACGCACTCTTCACTCGGCTCGAGAGTTTGCAAAGAATAATCGTGTACTCGTTCTTACAGGAAGCTGTGGCGACCGGATGAAGGAAAAACGCCCTGTCATCGGAAAGATCTGTACGACGATGGCCGATATCACCGTTGTCACAAACGAAGATCCATACACGGAAGACCCGGAACAAATTATCGATGAAGTACTTTCGGGCATTGATGAAAAAGTTCCTCTGTACCGATCGGTACACGACGTTCCAGCAAATGCTGCAAAATACTGCCTACGACTTTCTGATCGCATGGAAGCCATTCAGTTTATTCTGAAGCAAGCGAAACCCGGAGACGTTGTGCTCCTGTGCGGTAAAGGCGCTGACATCACGATGATGACGAAAAGTGGTCAGATTCCGTGGAACGAAAAAGAAATCGTCACGCGCGAACTGGCCTCCGGACGATAAGAATTGCGATACCAGCGATGATGACAGGGACGGTAAGGAGCTGCCCTCTGCTGACCAGGACTCCAGCAATGTTTGTGAATCCATATGGTTGCTCGCGGAAGATCTCGACGATGAAACGGAAACAGCCGTAGGTTAGTAAAAAGTATCCACTTGTTCGTCCTAGTGCTCCGTCATTCCTCCATGAGTATTTCAGATGCGAGAAACACGCAAATGCAATAATTGCGTCTTTGATCATCGCGTAGATCTGTGTTGGGTGCCTGAGACCTTCGGCACCTGGGAAGGACATAGCCCACGGGAGAGTCGACACTGTTCCATAGAGTTCACCATTAATGAGATTTCCGAGCCGTCCAAGAAAGAGTCCAATAGCAACTGGTACAACGATTGCATCTCCCAATGCTAAGATGCTGATTGCGTTCTTCCTGCAGAAAATAAAAACACCAAGAATGACACCGATAAATCCTCCATGAGATGCCATGCCTCCTTCCCAGACTGCAAAGATTTTGAGTGGGTTCTCAATGTAATAATTTCCTCCGTAGAAGAGAACAAATCCCAATCTCCCTCCCAGAAGAACGCCAAGGAAAATGTAGAGGACTAATGATTCCCGCTGCTTTGCCGTAAGTCTAAGATCCGCAAATTTTTGAAGACGTGGTAGAAGCCAAATTCCGATGACAAAGCCAAGCGCATACATGATGCCGTACCAGTGAATAGCAAGCGGCCCTATCATCAGTGCGACCTCTCGGGATGGGAAAAGTGCGATCATACACTCCCTAGAGTACATTCTCAGACCACTTTTCGGTATTCTGCGTCTCGCATGCGTATTCTTGGCATTGAAACATCGTGCGATGAAACATCTGTTGCTGTTGTCGAAAACGGCACCAATGTGCGTAGCTGTGTCATTACGAGCTCTAAAAACGATTTTCAGAAGCTCGGCGGCGTTATTCCAGAAGATGCAGCCCGCAGGCAACTGGAAAGCATTCTCCCTATTCTGGATCTCGCTCTGAAGGAGGCAGGTGTTTCCCCCTCGGATATTCATGCTGTTGCTGTCACTGTCAGTCCAGGACTTCTCGGATCGCTACTTGTGGGTACAACGACTGCGCGCGCTATTGCACTCGCATGGGGTAAGCCCATCATCCCCGTGCACCATACGCTCGGTCATTTGAGTTCGACATGGCTCAACTCACCACCAACTGACACACCAGTATTCCCGCTTCTGACACTGTCCGTGTCAGGAGGACACACGGATCTCTGGTACCGCACCTCGCATACCAAGGGTGAGCTTATTGGTTCAACGAGAGATGATGCTGCAGGCGAGGCATTTGACAAAGGGGCAGTGCAGCTCGGACTCCCCTATCCTGGCGGCCCTGCTTTGGCAGCGTTGGCAGAAAAAGGTAACGAGAGCACACATCCATTCCCCCTCCCGTTACAGAAAGAGAAAGCTCTCGATTTTAGTTTTTCAGGACTCAAAACATCTCTCAAGTATCTTTTGAAGGAGGTTGGAGCTACGGCATCCAGGGAAGACATTGCAGCGAGCTATCAGCTTGCTATCTGTAAGCACCTCGTCGATCGACTCACGCTCGCCATCGATCAGTATCCTGATGCAAAGGAAATCCACATTGTGGGCGGTGTGTCGGCAAATACACGACTACGCACAATGGTCTCGGAGTTTGGAAAGAAGCACTCAATCGTTGTCCGCTGGCCTACGTCACTGAAGTACTGTACCGATAATGGAGCAATGATCGCTGCAGCAGGATACTTCGCAGTGCAAGAACAGCCGCAAATCCTAGGAAGAGCGTTTTCCACTGCTGCGACGGCAGACCTTACGACTGTCGTAGAAAAACTTTAGAACTGAAAGGCAGTGAGCGTTGGAAGCAAGGCTCCAAGAACAATGGCAAGAATGCCAGCAATCGCAATTCCACGGACAAGATTCTTAGATTTCATAGATTATTCAGATACTGAGATAGTAGCAGACTTTACGCTAGAAAGACCGTCCTTTGTGGTAGCAGTAAGAGTTACATTGTACTCACCTGGCCGCTCGAAAACGTGTGTGGGGCTCTTTATGTCGCTCTGTGACGTGTCACCAAAATCCCAGAGCCATGACTCAAATGCTCCTGTGGAACATTCGGCATCGAAGCGAACACCCATCGGAGCCTTTCCTGTTGTACGACTTGGTAGGAAACATGCATCAATAATTGGTGTACGAACAACGAGGGTCTGCTTCCCTGTATACACTTCGCCGGATGTTGTACGAACGGTCAGTGTGATGGTGTATGAACCGGGTTTTTGGAATAGGTGATCGATGCGCGATCCTGAAAATTTTGTTTTATCGCCAGAAAGTCCATCGCCAAAATCCCACTCGAAGCCAGTAATTTCCTCTCCGGCAGCAACAAACGAGTCTGATGCATCGAACTTCACAGTCGCTGGTGCTGTTGGTGCTGCAGGATCCATGCTAAATGCAACCACTGATTCTGGTGGAAGTGCGTTCACAGTGATTCGACGACGGAAAACATTTTGATCTGGATCAACACCAATGAGGTCGACGTAGTACTTTCCGGTATCGCGATAAATTGCGTGGAAATGTTTATCAGTAATTTGAGATTCCGTTGCGCTTGGAGCATCCCAAGAGAATGTAATCAGAGGCTGGAAAGTGGTAGGTGTGATATCAACTGTGAGTGGCACGTGTCCCTCGACTGAAAAGCTTTTCACAGGTGGCTCACCTTCAAATGCGAGATCTCGGATCTCCAGAGGATTCGTGACGCGGACAATCTTGTTTAGAATCGCGACAGAGCCGCTTGCGGATCGGACAGTCGCCTTCACGCTGTATGTGCCGACTGCACTGTAGACATGCGCTACGCGTAGTCCCTCGCCAGTCTTCTGGTCTCCAAATTCCCAGCTTGCATTGGCAACAGGCTCATCGGTCTTGAGTGAGAAGAGTACTCCCATGGGCGGAGGTCCGAGCAATACCGTTGGCTCAGTCTCAAGCTCGATGGGGAATGGCTGACTCGGTGGCTCAACGACTGTAATGACTCGCTGCAGTGAGGACTGCGATTGATTGTCGAGTGTCATGGAGACCGCAACATTGAAGGTACCAAGTTTGTGGTACGTATACGTTGCTGTCATTTTATCGGTCTCAAGATCGATGAGGCCATCACCATCGAAATCCCAGGTTGCCTTCTTGAGTTTGGGAGTCTTTGTATCCGAAGCCTTAGGGAACAAATGTTCCAGCGAGAAAGATGCTTGCTCATCGATGACAGGCTGCTCAGGCTGCAAGCCAAAGCTCGCACGTGGAATGACTAGACGATAGACAACATTTTTCGATTGTCCGTTTGTCATAATCACACGACTCACAATACTGTAGACGCCAGCCTTTGAAATGAGGTAAGTAGAAACAGGATCAAATGTTTCCTGGTCAATGACACCATCGTTGTTGTAGTCCCACTGGTACTTGAGCGGCTTAAGGCCCTGCTGATCAAACACACGAAGAGCAGTGTCCATACCGAACTTTACAGAGAGCGGTGCTACAAGCTGCGACGCTTGTGTTGGTTCAATGACTTCTAGTTGAAGACGCGGTGGGATATTGATAATTACTGCAGTTGCGATGCTGATGAGAAGCATTGGTACTGTTACTCCCAAAAGTCGAATCATGCCGAAGAAACGCAATCGTGGGCGATCCTTGAATGTTGAAATGCGCATCAATCCCAGTACGAGAAGCGCAAGCCATACGAGTGCACCAAGTGCGTATAGCATGGTGCCAATGCTGACGAGTTGCTTCATGGTACCATCTGGCGTAGGCAGGGTTGCCATAAGGAACATGGCCCCCATGAGATAGATCACTGAAGCAACAGCAAACAGTACCAATGTAGCATTGATGCCTTTTTTGGCTGCCCCTGGGACAGGAGCAAGAGGCTGCTGCTTTGGGGCAACGAATTCCTCTTGAACTCTCACGGGTTCAGGCGGAGCAATACCGTCAATCGGCGGTGGGTTTGGCAAATCTTGCATGGGTGTCTTCCCACAGTATCGCTGGAAGATCAGTTCTGCGGAACTAGCGACGAAGCTGAAAAGATGGCGAAGATACTCTCAAGAGGTAGCGTTTCGATAGAACCATTGGGCTCTGTTATTTGCGGAGCTCGATTGAAGTTCGAAAAATTGATATCAGCATGGAGATCTACCATGCCAATTTCGCTCTCTACATTCTTTAGACCCCAGATTGCACGACGAAGCGAAAAGTCTTTCGCATTGATCCAAAGCTCACCTTCTGCAGAAAAGTCGCCAACTGATGACGAATCTTCCCTTTCCAGCGCCGCAAGAATGTCCGGCTTCAACGTCACCTTGTAGTGGTAGGCCTTTGTCTTGTCGTCCATGCGGTCTACGCCAAGGTCTTCAACAATTGTAATAGCATTCACATACTCCTCCAAAATCGCAGGGTCTGGCGCACGAAGCACCTCTCCTTCTGGGTCTTCAGCTGGAGCTCCTGTGACCCACCACGTGGGGGATGCTCCTCCAAGTGCTCGACGAATGACTGTGCCAAGATCCCCCTCGAGAGCTTCGATTCGCAGATACTTGAGGCCGCTACCCGGTGAAAGAAGTACTGCTCTTCCTGTGAGATACTGCACATCTTTTTGCTCTTTCGACTCGATGTCGAACGCAGTATCCGCAGACCATACTTTCCCTCCTGACCGAAGAACCCCCTGAATAATGAGGCTCCCCGATAGCGTCCTTTTCCCGTTTGATGTAAATGTGGAAGCAACAGCAATAGAAACGGAGTTCACTGTGTGACTACGGATGACACTTCTCGTCAGCACCTCACTGGGTGGCAAATCTGCCACACCCCACGAGCAGCCACTCAGGAGTATGAGCAGAGCACATGCCGAAAAGCGAAGAAAAATGCGCATGGAAGGTACCTTAGCGTGGCCGGTAGACTTTTGTCTCTAGATCAGACTCTTCTTCGAGAGTGAAGTCGACTTGTTTTGAGATTGACGCATTGGACTGAGCCTTGAGTAGTAAGACAATTGTCTGTCCTTTATCCAAAATGTAACTTGGCTCGAAATACAGATGTACAACTCGTCCATCCATGCGATGCGCATAGGGAGTGAGCACTGTGCCATCACGTTTTTGCAGCGTGAAACGAATGAAATTCATGTCACGCGCGTTCCCTCGGTTTGTAAGCGTAATGCTCTTCAGGAGATGTGCGTTTTCATTGTCGGAAGTGATTTGAAGACGAGCCACCGTTTCCTCTCGGCCATACCGAAATCTCTTATCGATCGGTAAGAAGTTCACTGTCACACTTCCCTCCTCAACCGGCGATGTCACAACGGTCTCTGTCGGGTCAGTGTATTCAATAGAAATTGTCTTCGCAGTTGCGTGAACATCGCCTGCTTCAGTGATGGTAATACCATGCTCTGCTGCGACAGTCGCCTCTGGACTGATGTCTACTACAACATCGATACGCGATGCCCCACACTTTGGAATGCTGAGCGCGGGAATGCGTACCTCAGCGGTACGTGAGCGACTATCGAAGGACGCAGCACGAGAAATACGTCGAAACCCATCGATGAGATACACGTGCTCTATATCAGTCGTATCACCCAAGCCTGTATGCGTAAATTTGATGGAATCGATCTTCACATCACTAATGCAAGAGGCCGAGAGATTGAGTGTGGCAAGCGGTACTCGAGATGCACCTTTTGCCACTGCACCCTCTAGCGGTACGGACGTGAGCGAAACGAGTAACTCGCCGTTCCCGGACTCATTTGTGAAAGGCGCAGGAGCAATGGGCTGAGCTGCAGGATGGAACTGGTAGAAGTCCATCAGCATGTAACCGATGAGGACAGCAGACGCAATCTTCATGGCTTCACAATACAAGAGCCTTCGTGAGAGGCAAAAAGATTCGCACTGCAGTTGTTGGGTTTTTCACGTCCAGTTCATTAAGGCGCTCTACCAGCGACCAGATGCTCCGCCACCACCAAAGCTCCCTCCTCCGAATCCACCAAATCCACCGCCGCTTCCGCCGCCGAAACCTCCACCACCTGGACCCCAGCCACCCCCGGCCCACCATTTTGTTGGACCTCTTTTTTTGTAATTTCGTGACACAACGAAATCCAGGAACAGTCCGAGAATGACTAGTACTGGTATCGAAATCCACCAGGAAAATAGAACGACTAAAATAATTCCGGCAACTGCTCCAAACACACCACCAAGCCACCACGACTTTGTTCTCCCTAAAATTACAAGCAACCACTGAAAGAGGACAAAGGCGAATATGAGACCTGTACCAAGAAAAGGACTGTCGGTTTCGGGCTTCGCATAACGGTCTGCCGTGTATTCATTTCCAATATGTTTCTTCAGCGAATCGATTGCAGCTTCTATACCTTTCGCGTACTGCCCTTCGCGGAAAAAAGGGACGATATCTGTATCAATAATGCCCTTCGCTACAAGATCCGGCACAGCGCCTTCCAAGCCATATCCTACTTCTATTCTCACTTCCCTCTCTTCATACGCGACAAGCATGAGAATGCCATTGTTCTTCACAGAACCTACGCCCCATTTTCGTCCAATCTCGAGTGCAGCTTCCTCAATGGCATATCCACCGAGATTTGGCAGAATGACGATCGCAATCTCATTTGTCGTCTGCTTTTGATACTGCAGCAACGTCTGCTCTATTTCCGCTTCATCTGTAGAGGAAATAATAGATGCCTCATCCGTAAGGAAACCATCATTAGCAGGAACAGTAAACGCTGCGGACACGACAGGAGCGCACGAGCCCCACAGAAAAGCTGTTGCGACCAGTCCCCTGCCGATATTGGCAAAGAGGCGTGGGAATTTCATGAGCTATTTCGTGAAGTCGACTGCTGGAGCGTTCTCACTCCCTGGTGCGGCTTCAAATGACTTCTCTGGAGCAAATCCAAAGAGAGATGCTGCGAGCGCACCGGGGAAGCGTTGGACATCGACGTTGTAGGAGAAGACTGCGTCATTGTAATCCTTCCGAGCGGTAGCGATGCGGTTCTCTGTACCCTCGAGTTGAGTCATGAGATCTCGGAAGGATTGAGTCGCCTGCAATTGAGGATACGCCTCGACAGTGACGAGGAGCCGAGAGAGTGCGGAGTCAAAATTTCCGGCAGCGGCAATTTCCTGACCGCGATCGCCAACTGTTTTGGCCTGTGCCCATGCACTGCGCGCTTCTGTGACCTGGGTAAATGTTTCCTGTTCAAAATTTGCAGCACCCTTTACCGTGCTTACCAAGTTCGGAACAAGGTCGACGCGGCGCTGGTACTGCGTCTCTACCTGTGCCCATTGCTTGTCTACATTTCCCTTTGACGTCACAAAGCCGTTATAGCTAGACACGAGCCAGATGCCGACAATGACAATGACTCCGAGGACAATGAACCAAGGTGAAATTTTTTTCATAAAGAGAAGTGTGGGAGAAACATGAGGAGTATACCACATGTCACCAATCGCTACGTACTTCTTCTTCTATAGACCAAGGTGCACCAAATCCTGCTCTATCTCTTTTGCATGGTGCGTGGCATCAAATCCGTGGTAGATCTTTCGAATGATGTGCTCGGGATCTATGAGAAATGTCACACGCGATGGATACGATTTCTTGTCTGCACCAAAGAGTCCAATGAGCACTCGCTCTGTATCGACAAGAAGTGGGAAAGGGAGTTGGTACTTCTGTATAAACGTACGATGACTCTCCGCGGAGTCTGCGCTCACTCCAAGAATCTCGACTTTTTTAGAGAGTGACTCGTAGGAATCACGAAAGCCGCATGCCTCAATCGTACAGCCTGGAGTATCGTCCTGGGGGTAAAAGTAGAGAAGTAACCATTTCCCTACGTAGTCCTTGAGCGAGCGTGAAATATTGTCTTGATCCATCGCTGCAAAATCCGGTGCTTTGTCGCCAATACTGAGCATGCGGCAAGTATAGACCCCTGGTACTCAGAAATCACCGCCTTGCCTTGAAAGGCGACTTTTCTGCATAGATATCAGTTAATAAACGCTTGAGAATTGACGGTCGTTTCAATTGATGTACACATTTTGTGTACATGTTTTCTAGACAAAGGAACTTGTCACCGTAGAATGCCCGCCTTTGCCCCATTTTTCCCCCCTTTGATTCTATGGTGCAACGACTTCGAACCCTCGGTCACAGCGTCTCTCTTCCCGTGATGTTTATGCACTTGCTGCTCATCACTCTCGTCACAGTTGTCATGGTGACAACTCTGCCAACTGTCAGTCTGAATGGCTAACGACCAGCTGGCTGCGATGGCGGTTGTAGATCGCCTGTCGCCACGACATTTTTCTCGCCACTACCCTCGCGATAAACAACGATTTTTACCGTGGAGGGCAGTGTTTGGCTTGTCTCAAATTTCACGCTGTGACGTACATCTCCAATGATGCTTTCCATTGCTCCAAGTGCAATGGATGGCGCTCCCGACTCGCCCTCGATAAATGCGGTGTATTTTTTGCCTTTCTCAGCAAGCTCGATATTCAGGTTTCCTGTAATGACCGAGAATCCATCTGCAAAGGTGTGCACGTAACCGACGCCGTTGGCATTGGTTCCGTTCTGGCCAGACAGTGCACCATACAAGAAGTTCACCTCCTTTCCATGAACAGGATCGATGAGCTCATCACCCGTTTTCATGACGGTTGTGAAATCTTTGATCTCCAAGACTTTATCCTTCTCTTGATTTCCGCACGCGCTCAAAGTGAGCATGGCCGAAAGCGAAAGTACGAGAGCGAGGTATTTCTTCATAAAGAAAGTATGAGTAGATAAGTCTCTACGTTCAGAGTGACAGAAAGTTACAGGTCTTACCATAAGATTCCCTTAGGACTTGCACCGAATGTTGCCCTTTCCTCCTTTGCGTGCTGCTGAACTCGCTGAGCCAAGCCTCGGTATAGTGCTGCATCATCGGGAAAGAGCGTCGCCATAGCCTCGGTAAGCTTCAGCAATTCCTCCACGTTAGACCCAAGTGCAATGAAGTGGGAATTTTGTGAAATCGCGAGACCGAAGTCGTTCAGCAATTCGTCGAACTCGTGGCGACGAGCAAAGAGTACCGATCGATCGACAAGACTGAGCTGTGTCACAAGACCTCGCGTAATACCGAGATCATTCAGCCTCGCGTAGTCGTAGGCCTTCTCGTACGCGCGTACTGCCTCGGCTGGCTCGTTCCACGTGGCGTAAATATCGCCAAGGAGTCTCCATGCCCGCCCATCTTGTTCGTTGAGTGCAAGGTAGTGATTGATGGCGGTCTCCGCCTGTGGAAGCTCGTCCAGTGACAGAAGTGTCGATGCTCGAGCAAGCCAGCCATCTCGCGAAAAGAAGGAAACATTCGTCCTTTCGTACCAAGTGAGAGATCCTACAGAATCACCACGTGCCTCTGCTCTTCGTGCAAGAGACGAAAGTGCGAGATTGACCCCCTCGAAGAGTGTGAAGAAGAGGAGCAGCCATGCAATGAACAGAATGACTCTCCTTTCTGTTGTGCGGATGACACCAGGCCGCGGAGTGGACATGAGTATTCCTATTCCAATCCACAGCGGGAGCGCAATGCCAACGAACTGCAAATTGTAATCGATGAGATTGTGTGCAATCACGCCACCAATACCAACAATCAATGCAATGGTAAGGGAGACGCCACTCTCCTCACTTCTCTGCAGCGTGAGAAATCCTGATGCAACAGACCAGACCAGTATCGTGAATAGAAGAAGAGCCGCTATAGCCCCACGCTCGGATGCATACTTGAAGAAAACATTATGCGCATGATCCGATGTTGCCAGGATGCCATCCTGTACATGCGTCTGCACAAAACGGAAGCTATACGGACCCCAGCCAAACAGCGGCTTCTTTTTCGCAAGTGTTAAAGCCTGATGCCAAAACAATGCTCGCTCGCTCACCGAGGACGTTCCCTCGTCCGATGAAAATGTCGCTTTGCTGACTACTGACTGAACTGTGTGAAAGTTGGAGCGGAGGTGATTGACCGAGAAAAATGTCACCGCAGCGATGAGGATAGAGAGCACAACCCCTCCGAGAAGCTTTTTCCATTCGATGGAATCCCGGCAAATCCAGATAAGGAGGAGGAGCAACAGAACAACTTGACCCAAGAATGCGATAAATCCTCCACGCGAGTAACTGAGAAACAAACATCCAAAGACAAAGCCAAGCACAATGGCATTCAGCACAACGCGTCGCACTGCGATGCTTCGCTTGTGCCACAGTGACCATGCCAGCAGTGGCCAGGCAAAGAGCACAAATTCTGCCCATGCATTTGGCCAGTAGTCCGTGTGAAAACGGTAGTCGAAAAACGTCCCGACAAATCGGGAAACTGGCTGAAGAGCATAGACAACGACTCCTATGCCACACGCAACGATAGCTGCCACAGACACTACTTTTGCAAAGCGCACTGGAAACTCTCGAGAGGCATGAGACTCATGTGCCGCCCAAAGAGCGAGAAGTAGTAGAGACACTGTCTGCAACACCTCGTCGAATCCGTAATTTTTGGTGGAAGAAAGAACAAAACTCACGACTGTCCACGCACAGAGAGCTGCAAGGAGAAGAAGGAAACCTATAGGTAGAGGATTCCTTTCTTTTCTCTTCCAGAAAGTATGTAGTGTGACGCCGCTCGCAAGTAGTGCCTGGAGCCATACTGCATCCAGTGCTTTCCCGCCGCGCCAGACAATGGCATATGCTACGAATGCCAGGACAATCGATGGAATCGCGAGCTTTAACTTGGACATACCCTCATGGTAGCGACAAATCGATGCTAGAATCCACCTCGCTTCCCCTTTCTTCACTTGCTTAAAAACTACTCGGTTCTCCTTCTTCGGCTGCTTGGAACTGTCAAAAACTGGCCTGTGTATTTCCTGAATCGTTTCACGATGATGCCTGGAAATGTGAAGTACAAGCTATGGAATGGCATGGTCATCGAATCTCGTCCGTACGCTATCGATGGCTCAGCGCTCAACGAAGTTTGGTTCGATCGCTGCTATGACCCGAATGAATTTGGCATTCAGTTTAATTGGAAGAATGCCAAGTACATCATCGATGCGGGAGGACACATTGGGACATTTACGCTCTTCGCGGCTGCCAACGCCCCACAGGCACAAATCGTTACGCTAGAGCCGGAACCAAGTAACTTCATTATGGTCACGACCAACGTGACGCGGAACAATCTTCTGAATCGTGTGTCGATCCACAACATGGGTGTGGGCAATGGCGAAAAGATTACGCTCTACACATTCCCGAATGATCGCGGCGGCAACTCTGTCTATCGAAATAAAGAAGGAGGTGTGCCAGTGACGATCGATACAGTCTCGCTCGCAGAACTCTTTGAGAAGCACGCGATCGATATGTGCGATTACCTCAAACTCGATTGCGAAGGGGCAGAATACGAAGCGCTCTACACGCTTCCAGAAAAATATTTCCCACGCATTCGTTGCATCGGCATGGAATACCACCACTTCTCCGATGCTCCGACACACAACTCCGATGCACTGCAGAAGTTCCTCGAAGCAAAAGGCTTCCGCATCATTCGTCACAAGAAGTCGATGATGTTTGCAATTCGTTAGCGGGCAGCAGACGATGACTGACCTTCGGTACGCCAGTACGCGGTGAGCGCAGGCTCTAGCGTGGCACCCAGTGAGAAATGCGGAAGTATGGTGCTGGGGTCTCTGTACGTTTCTAACTCTTTTTCCTGCTGCACATATCCAAGCATTTGCAGCTCCTTCCCCAGATGAATAGCAAAGTGCAGATGCTTTCTGTTGCCACCGCTATCGTAGCTTCGCGCAGCGCCAAGAACAGCAAGCCGATCTCCAGCTGAAACTACCTGTCCTATTTTCGCCATGCTTGGAATAGAAAGATGACCATACAGCACGGTGACATCGTCGCCATCGATGCGACACGTGTGCACAAGCACTCCGCCGTACCCATCTGCATAGCCGCTGTAGACAACTTTCCCATTGCACACTGCATACACAGGCACGTCTTTCTCTAGTTCGTCTGCGGTAACTTCGTAATCAATGGCAGTGTGGTATCCCTCAAATCTTTCCGGAGGGTGAATAGGATTGTCCTGCGGCGTGACATGCACACCAAAGTGCAAGGGGGTCTCTCGACGCAGCGAGTCGGCAATTGGCTCATGGAGCGCGGGGTTGCATCCCATGAGAATGCTGCAACCGGCTACCACGCTGAACAGTGACACACGAGAACGCATGAGAATGAGGATACAGAAACTACGCGCTGCGCGGATGATTTCGATGATGACGAACACTGCGATACACAGTCTCATCAATATGATCCTCAGTTGGCGACATCATCGCGTGGACGAGCTGCACAAAGAGCGCGCCAAGAACAGCAGTGACGATCATAGAAATGACTGTCGCCCACTCCACCATAAATCCATTCATGATTGTTGGAGGCAACATCAGACGGAACGGTCGCACAAGTGCATCTGTCATGCCGAAGAACAGCTGAGAGAAGCCATCGGTACCACTGGCTCCAAAGAAAACGAATGCGAGACGAAGTGCAAGTACTGCCTGCAGAGCATCGAAGATCATGCGGGTGATGGCCACAGGTCTTTCAGATGAGTGTCTCATAACAAATGGGGGGAAGTATGCAGATGAGACGATTACTGCATGCATCGCTTTCAATTGGTGCTTGCAAAAACACGAATTGTATTGTGGGCATATCCGCGACTTGGAAGCTTTTGCAGAAAGGAGCACACTAGCTCTATGAAGCTCAACCCACTAAGCCCCGAAGAAGAACGAATCATTGTGCACAAAGGCACTGAGGCTCCGTTCAGCGGAGAGTATGACCACACCTTCGACGCAGGCACCTACATCTGTCGTCGCTGCAATGCAGAACTGTACCGGTCAGAGGACAAATTCGACTCAGGGTGCGGCTGGCCAAGCTTCGATGATGAACTTCCGGGAGCAGTGAAACGAGTGCCCGATGCTGACGGTCGACGTGTGGAGATTGTCTGCAACAACTGCAATGCGCACTTGGGTCATGTGTTCCTGGGTGAAGGACTCACGAAGAAAAACACACGTCATTGTGTGAATTCATTGTCGATGAGGTTTATTCCGGAATCTCAGAATGAAGCGTCTTAGCTAAATAATTCATCGAGGAAAACTCTAAGTTTTATTGCTACCCCTGAAGCATCACTCATTTCTATCTTGAGCGAGTAGGAATGCTGGGAGCTATCTACCAAAATCTTGTAGTCACTAACCTCTTTGTACGCTCTCTTTTCGGAAATTTTGCTTTCAACCTTACCGAGAAGTGCTTTTGTGTCTAAAAATTCTCCGTCATCTTTTCTAATTTTGGATTCTTCATTTAGTGACTGAAACTTTCTGACAATAGACAATGGTAAGATTCTCCTAAGAAGCAGCAACGCTGCGTGCGGCTTATTTTCTTTGCGACAAAAATTAAATTCATCACAAAGAACACCGACATCTTTAGGTAAATTCTCAATTAAAGCTTGAGGAAAAATTGGTGAGTGATCAGAAGCTGGTTGTGAAACTTCCTCTAATGCCATTTTTTCTTCAGGGAACTGAAATTGCTCTTTGCTCGCATTCATGCCTAGGAGGGTTTGATTATGAAGCTGTACATGCAAAGGGGGCAGAAGTTTTTTCAGCATTGTCATTTCCGTTTTGTCAGCAGTCGTTTTGTATTCTTTATTTTTTAATTTCTCATATCTCCTTTGCTTGTCGGTATAGAAACGACTTACCAAGCTAGATAATTCTATTATCAAACTTTTACTGAGCTGGAATTCAATCTCATAAGGCTCTCCTTCTTGAAAAAGGTTTGGATCACCTCTTCCCATGCCTTTGGAACTTAGGTTCTTCTTAATATCCTCATACATTTCAATTCTTTGATCTAAACTTTCTTGCTGTTCCTTATTCTTTGAAGAAGCACGAAGACTCTTTAGCAGAGGAATGTACTCGACAAGTGCTAAATAGAAATACCTAAGAACTGGGGTGCTAAATTCAGACATAAATATGTGGTGCCGTCGGAGAGAATCGAACTCTCACAGGATTGCTCCTACACGCTCCTGAAGCGTGCGCGTCTACCAATTCCGCCACGACGGCAAGCACCGCGAGAGTGTACTGAAAAAGCTAAAAGTCCGAAAGCAACTACTTTTTGGGCGCACCTGCCCATCCGAAGCCCTCGCCTCAGCGGGGCGAAGGTGGGTCTTCCCACAAACCCATCGTGTTTCCAGCTGGGTCAGTGAAGTACGCGTAGAAGCCCATACCAAGAACGTCTGCTTTTGGCATGGTTACTTTGCCACCAGCCTTTACGATCTCTTTCAGCTTTTCATCGATGGACGATACGTGGATCGCCATGATCGGGGCTTTGGCTTTGTCGTTTCGCAACATAATTCCACCATTGATTGCGCCTGGCTTCAACGGCTCGCGAGTCTGTTCATTGATCGCTGTCGTGTGTGCACCAACATAGGTAGAGCCGTCTGGCATGTTCCAGTCATTCAGCTTCCATCCGAAGATGGGGCCGTAGAACTTTCGTGCTTGGTCGAGATCATCAACCGGAATTTCGAAGTGAACAATGGGATCCATAACACTCCTCAGTGTACTCGCTTACGCGAAAAGATGTAATAGATGCGACTCTCGTACGTCCTCTCTGTATTACCCTCCCCCAATGTACATGGCAAAAAATCTTCTTCTCCCGTTCGTCCCTATTCTCATTATGCTTGTTGCCCTCACTGCATGACGAAGAGAACATGTCACGAAATGCGTGAAGCTCAAGCCTAAATCGCAAATATTGCGTGCAATTACTTGCGAAGAAAATACGTGTGTGTAGCATCCACTCATGCGGGCATCGAACAAAATCGATGTAACCAGACTGTCACACGAGACAGAACCTGAACGCAGCAGACGAAGGGTGAGCACGCTAGGAACATCCCTCGTTGTATTTGCGAGTGCGTTTTTCACAGTACGCGCCTGTCTGGAGCGCCTTTTTCCTACACCTCCAGCCGAAGATACTTATAGTGATGAGTACTTTTCTCTCGCTGTGCCGATGCCAAATATGGCGAATGCAGGAGAGCGCGGCGGCCCATCAGCGCCGATGCCAAATGTAGCAAATGGAGGAGAACGTAGGCGCTCGTACGAATTCCATGAGCAGCGAATGATTGAAATCCATGAGCTACGACTCAAAATGCGCAAGCTTATAGCGTCCATTATAGAAAATTGCGGTACGACCGAAGTCAACATTGCTGTCGCAAAGTACATGGAAATCAAAAATCAGAATGGAGAGGGAAAATCTCACTCCGATCACTTGAGTGATATTGCAACAAGGCTCTCGCCTGAAATCGTTCGTTCGATGCATCGACTGGCAGAAATTCTGCAGGAGCATCCTGAGCTTGCACCAGATTTACTACCTGCAGTAGAAAAATGCCTGAGTACATTGGACTTCTCCGATCCACGAAAGTACGTCGGCGGCCTTATTCCACGCTCCGTTCCAGAGCTCCATGAGAGAGAAACTGTACGAAATGCTTCATCTGAATTTCTACAGAGGGAAGAGCGTCGAGGAGCGTATGAAAAGGAGCCAGCAAAAGCAGAAATCATCCCTACATTGCAGGACCTTTTGGGTGAGGAGGTGCAAACCTTGACGATGTAGAGTTAGCACTCTAAACTCCGGACTGCTAACTATTTCACTCTTACCTTTTTCCTATGCCAACGAAAGCTCCGAAAGTCGAAGAACTACAAACAACAATCGAACCACTCAGTGATCGTGTTCTCATTCACCCTCTTGAGAAAGAGTTTGTATCTGCTTCCGGCATCGTCATCGCAGAGACATCCAGCAAGGAAAAGCCACAGGAAGGCGTCATTATCGCCATGGGAAAAGGTGGCATTATGAATGACAAAGGTGTTCTCTCTCCAGATCCACACAAGTACCTCAAAGTCGGCGACACAGTTCTCTTCGGTCGCTACGCCGGTGATGACCTCAAGGTAAAAACAAAGAGCGGCAAGGACGTAGAACTCAAAGTTCTCCACCTCGACTCTGTTCTCGGAATTGTTAAATAGTTTTTGATTCTCCCTTTTTCCAACCAATTTTATGTCAGCAAAACTTCTTACCTTCGGAGATGATTCTCGTCAGAAGATCGTCAAAGGCATCCGCAAACTCGCTGATGCTGTTCGCGTCACGATGGGTCCAAACGGACGCAACGCGCTCATCGCCAAGGCCTACGGTGCACCAACTGTCACAAAGGACGGTGTCACTGTTGCCAAGGAAATCGAGCTCGAAGATTCGTGGGAGAACATGGGCGCTCAGCTCGTGAAAGAAGCAGCAACCAAGACAAACGACGCTGCCGGTGATGGAACAACAACTGCGACTGTCCTTGCAGAAGGCATGATTTCAGAAGGCCTCAAGTTCCTCACTGCTGGTGCCAACGCTATCTCCATGAAGAACGGCATCATGAAAGCTGTCGATGCAGTCGTTGCTGATCTCGAAAAGCAGAAGAAGGTCATCAGCAAGAAGGAGGACTTCGCTGCTGTTGCAACTATCTCCGCTCAAGACCCAGAAGTCGGTAAGACAATTGCCGAAGTCATGGAGCACGTCGGTTCCGACGGTGTCGTCACTGTCGAAGCTGGTCAGACTATGGGCATGGAAAAGGAATACGTGGAAGGAATGCAGTTCGACTCCGGATACATCTCCGCGTACTTCGTGACAGACACGAACCGCATGGAAGCTGTGTACCAGGACGCTCACATTCTTATTACAGATAAGAAGATTTCGTCCGTGCAGGAAATCCTTCCAGTGCTCGAGGAGCTCGCAAAGAAGGGTCGCAAGGAAATCGTGATCATTGCTGAGTCTGTAGAAGGCGAGGCTCTCCCAACACTCGTTCTCAACAAGATCCGCGGTTCCTTCAATGCTGTCGCTGTGAAAGCCCCAGCCTTCGGTGACCGCCGCAAGGAAATGCTGCGCGACATCGCCATCCTCACCGGTGGTCGTGTCATCAGCGAGGAAGTTGGTCTTAAATTGGAGAACGCAAAGCTCGAGGATCTCGGTCGCGCTGGCAAAGTTGTCATCGGTAAGGACAACACCCTCATCGTCGATGGTGCTGGTGACAAGAAGGACATCGAGTCTCGCATCGATGAGATCAAGGCAGCTCTCGATCAGTCCACAAGCAGCTTCGACAAAGAGAAGCTCGCCGAACGCATGGCCAAGCTCAGCGGTGGTGTTGCTGTCATCAAAGTTGGTGCAGCAACAGAAGTAGAACAGAAAGAACTTCAGCACCGTGTAGAAGACGCGCTCTCCGCCACTCGTGCCGCTGCCGAGGAAGGCATCGTCGCTGGTGGTGGCGCCGCTCTCGTCCACGCACTTAAGTCTCTTGAGAAGCTTAAAGGGGCGAACGAAGATGAGCAGATTGGTATCGACATCGTAAAGATGGCGCTCATCTACCCAACCAAGAACATCGCCAAGAACGCTGGTCTCGAGGGTTCTGTCATTGTCGATCAGGTGAAGCAGTCCAAGGACAGCAAGATGGGCTACAACGTTGTCACAGAGAAGGTAGAAGACCTCGTTGCTGCTGGTGTCATCGACCCAAAGAAGGTGACCCGCAGCGCTCTCCAGAACGCAGCCTCTGTTGCCTCTATGTTCCTCACCATCGAAGTCGGCATCGTAGACGCTCCAAAGAAGGAGCAGCCTGCAATGCCTCAGATGCCAGGAGGCATGGGAGGAATGGACTTTTAGTAATCTAACGCAATTATCGGAAAAGGAGGCTGAAAAGCCTCTTTTTTTGCAGTATGTAGTAAGTAGTAAGAAGTAAGGATGTATACTATGGAAAACGAAATCGAATCCTTACTACTTACTTCTTACTACTATGAATACTGCGGAAATTCAAAAGCAATGTGAAACATTCTTAAAGAGTATTGGCGTTCCCGGCTTCATCGTCATCGGTTTCCAGACCGAGGCTGAGAAGACGCAGATGGTCTACTCCATGAAGGACATGCCTGTGAAGGGC
This sequence comes from uncultured Candidatus Peribacteria bacterium, assembly GCA_964575275.1. Classification (GTDB taxonomy): domain Bacteria; phylum Patescibacteriota; class Gracilibacteria; order Peribacterales; family Peribacteraceae; genus CAZKJL01. Next base: position 212,222 of record CAZNPE010000002.1, read on the forward strand.
ATTGTCAAAGGCCTGACGCATACGTTGAATGACTTAATTGGAAGAATTTAAGGGAAACCAAGGTAACCAATGAATCCAAGGAATATGCTGAGAGATAACCTACTCTGATTTCGTTGGTTTCTTTGGTTCCGTTGGATTCCTTGGTTTCTCCTTACTACACCTTTTGATTCATCCTATACTCACAACATGCCTGGTCGCTTCATTGTTCTCGAAGGCCCCGATGGATCGGGAACCACAACACACAGCAAACTTTTGGCTGACACATTGCGTGCGCGTGGCGAAGATGTCGTTCTCACTGCAGAGCCAACCGATTCTCCGATTGGCAAATTCATTCGCGATCAACTGAAAGATAAGGCAATCCCCTCGCCTTCTGCGCTGCAACTTCTGTTCTGTGCAGACAGAGCGCTTCACATTGAAAAAGTCATCAAGCCCGCACTCGCTGCAGGGAAGACTGTCATTTCCGATCGCTACGTGATTTCTACACTCGTGTACGGTGAAGCACTCGGCCTCGACCCCGAGTGGCTCGTGCGTGTGAATACTCCGTTCCTGGAGCCAGACATCATGATGATCGCGCTTCCACCACTCCAGACCTGTTTGGATCGCATCAACATGCGTAAGCAGCTCGATGTCTTTGAAAACAGCCCATTCCAGAAGCGTGTGTACGAGCTCTACAGAAAGGCTGCCGATGATGACTCCACAATCAAAGTCATCGATACATCGGGTAGCCGTGATTCCGTGGCATCTCTCGTTCTAGAAGCGGTGAAATAGTGCTACGATACGGCCATGCCAGCCACCCTCCTTGCAGGCAAACCAGTCGCAGAGCACATGCTCGCGCGTCTTAAGCCTGAAGTGAAGAAACTCGACCCAAAGTTAGTCGTGGTACAAGTTGGTGACGACCCTGCCAGTGCGAGTTACATCAAGCAGAAGATGAAGAGCTGCGCCGACGTTGGCATGCGTCATGAACACAAGCACTTGAGCGAGAAGACAACGCTCGAAGAATTGATGAAGCTGATCGACGACCTGAACAAAGACGCTGACGTCACAGGGTTCATCGTGCAGCTGCCACTGCCAAAGCATTTGCAGTCACACGTGCCGCAAGTCATCCGCGCCATTAGCCCAAGCAAAGATGTCGATGGTTTTGGTGCCTACAACTTGGGAAAGATGTTCCTTTCTCCAGAATTTGAACATCTTCCACCAGCAACTCCATCGGGAGTCATTGAGATGCTGGAGTTCTACAAAATTCCTGTCGAAGGAAAGCACGCAGTTGTCGTTGGTCACAGCAACATCGTCGGAAAGCCGCTTGGAGTGATGCTTCTCAACCGCAATGCGACAGTGACTGTCTGCCACAAGTTCACAAAAGATTTGGGTCACTACACGAAGCAAGCTGACATTCTCTGTGTCGCAGTCGGGAAGGCGCACCTCATCACAAAAGATATGGTGAAGAAGGGCGCAGTCGTCATTGATATCGGCATTTCCAAAGTCGATGGCAAGCTCGTTGGAGATACGGACTTCGAAGCACTCCAAGATGTCGCATCGGCAATTACGCCTGTTCCAGGTGGTGTTGGCCCTCTGACGGTCGCGAGCTTGATCAGAAATTGCGTGACTGCGAAGAAACGTCAGTTACAGAAGTAGCTGGGCGACACTGAAGTAAATCACGATACTTAAGATATCCTGAATGATCGTTGCAACTGGTCCGCTAGAGTCTGCAGGATCAACCCCAAATTTACTGAGCAGATATGGAATGATGAGGCCGGTACAGACAGAAGAAAGAATCGCAATGAAGAGCGCGATGCTTAACACGGCTGCGAGGTGAATCTGACTCGTCATCAGGCTGTAGGCACCCATGAGAAGTGCAGCAATGATCGCTGCGATGCAAAAAACAATGAGTAGATGACGAGCGAGGTACTTTCCAAATGGCAATGATCCTTCTAGTGCCAAATCACGAATAATGTACGCCTCCATCTGCGTACCAACTGCATCGCTCATGTACACAATCAGTGGGATAAATGCAGCGAGAATCAAATTTTCAGACAAGATTTCTTCGAAGAACCCAATCACCTTGGCAGCCAATAGTCCTCCCAGCAGACCAAGAATAAGCCAAGGGATGCGATGGCGGATGGATGTATGAATCGGCAGTGTGAAAATCGCTGACTTCATCTCTGCTGAGTGGCCGATACCCGCACGCCTGAGCGAGTCCTCATGCATTTCCTTATGCAGGATAGTGAGAATGGAATCAGCTGTAATTTCACCGAGAAACACATGCTCTTTGTCTACAACGGGGATTGCCTTTATGTTGTGCTGCAGAGCCAAATACGCTGCGCGTTCCTGGTGTGTTTCCGGATGAATGTAGACAAGAGGCGACTTTTTCGCGACACGCGCAGCCTTGTCTGAAAAAGGATGCATGAACACATCGCGGACAGAAAGAACGCCAACAAGATGCTTCGCTGAGTCGAGGACGTAAATGTAGTTGATCGTTTTAAAATCAGATCCCTTCTTTTTTAGTGCGTCATGAATCTCGCCAATGGTGTCATCCACATGTGCAGTAGGCACCTTTGATGTCATACGGTGACCCGCAGATTCTTTATTGTACTGCCCATGCTTTTGTGTGATGTGATCCATAAAGATTATTCTACCCCACTCTCTCCCACCAGTCTTCGCCAAGGCTCTGGGGCTGAGGTGATGTGG